>WSYB01000044.1 GCA_009773645.1 Geobacteraceae bacterium | reverse complement strand
CTTATGGTCGCCGGTCACCTCCGCGGCTGAGACAAGCTGCGCAGCCCGGACCGAGAAGAGGTGCTGGGGCATGAGCCCAGGCTTCTTCCGCCCTTTCCTGATGTTGACAATACGAAACGGCATGTTATAAAGGGAGGCAAGGGAGAGCGCCGTCCGCAGAATCTGCCCCCCGCCCTCCCCGTAGCTCCCGTCAATCTCTATCATGACATCGTTCCCGCCACCCTGAGAAATTTGCAGCAGACCCGGAACATACGATACATATTCTACCATGAATCTGCAAGGTTGCTGGACAAACCTCGTTGTTTTCGGCACTCCGCCGTGCTATAAGACAGGCATAATCAACTTGACAGGGAGGATGCAATGAAAAAAGGTTTAATCTGGTTGGCCATCGCAGCGGTAACCATGGCAGGATGCGCAGCGCCAATGACCAAAACCCAGAAAGGCGCGTTGATCGGCACCGGTGCCGGGGCTGCCGCCGGGGCGGCCCTTGGCCAGGCCATCGGCCGCGATACCGGTTCGACCCTGATCGGCGCAGGGGTAGGAGCGTTAGTCGGGGGGATGGCCGGAGGCGCCATCGGCAACTACATGGACAAGCAGGAGGCGGCCATGCGGCAGGAACTGGCCAATGTGGAAGGAGCCAACATCCAGAGGAACATGGATACGCTGGCCGTCACCTTCAAGTCCGACATCCTGTTCGGGGTGAATTCCGCATCGCTCAAGGCCGGCGCCTTTGACGAGATATCCCGCGTGGCACGGGTCCTCAACCAGTACCCGCAGACCAATATCATGATCGGCGGTCATACCGACAGTACCGGCGCGGAAGAACTCAACCGGAAGCTTTCCGAGCAGCGCGCCGCCAATGTCAAAAACGCCCTCACCGGCGAGGGGGTAAATCCGGCACGGATGAAGGCGATAGGCTACGGCGAGAGCAAACCGGTCGCGGACAACAGCACCGAAGCCGGCCGCCAGCTCAATCGCCGGGTGACCATCGTGATTACCCCGCAGCAGCAGTAATAACAAAAGGCAAAAGGCTAAGGGATTCAAACCTTTAGCCTTTTGCCTTTCGCCCTTAGCCTGATGTAATCTCCTTGAACCGTTTCAGCCGGTAGTATGCCTCCCGCTCCCTTTCGCCGATGTACTGGGCAATGGCCCTGATTCTCTCCCGGAGCCCGGGAAGGACCCGCTCCTCCAGCACCCTGATCCTTCTCGTCACCCGCGTTATCTCATCCCCCAGCCTCTTCAGCTTGCTTTCAAAGGCGGCAAGCTCCAGCATCTCCTCGATAATCGTCTCAAAGAGATGGATGGCCTCCTCCATGTGGGGGGTGGTGGAGCGGTAGTCGTATCCTCTCTCCTCAGGGGATCTCACCGGCGTCTCCCGGACCGTCACTTCCCGGTATTTAAGCCCCATGACGCTCCGCTCCGTAATCTCCACCCCCAGGTCCCTCTTCGTCACGGCCGCGATGGACTCGACAAAGTCCCTCCCCTCATGGCCGAGGCTTAAGCGCAGCTCGTCAACGGCCTTGCCGTATGCGCCCTTGACCTCCTCCCGCGACCTTAAAAAGGGGAGGGTGGCGGCAAGGAACTCCCGGATCAGCGCCTGCCGCCGTGCCTTTAGTATCCCCACGCTGTTGGCGACCGAGCGGGACTTGTCCTTGAGGAGCAGAAGGTTTGTGCGTGTCGGATGGATCATTCCTAAAATCCTGTCTATCCCCTGCTAAAGGTGTTTTTGCCTTTCTCCGTGATCTCGGTGACTCTGTGGCAAAAACATAATCACTTCTCCAGCGAGAACCGCCGCAGCAGCGCTATTCCCGTATCGAGGCTTTCGTTGATGTCCCTCCGCGCACCCCCCTGATTGACCAGTTCCCGTTCAAAGGCGTCGGCGAAATCGAGCATCATCCGGTCGCTCTCCACCATTCCGTCCCGGCCGACAATCGCCTCCAGCCGACGCAGGTCCCTCCCCTTTGCGTAATGCTTGTAAAGGAGATTGGCGATTCCGCGGTGATCTTCCCTTGTGTGCCCGGCTCCGATCCCCCGCTGCATGAGGCGGGAAAGGCTGGGAAGGACGTCCACCGGCGGAAACACCCCTTTCTGATGCAGTTCCCGGGAGAGGACGATCTGCCCCTCGGTGATGTACCCGGTAAGGTCGGGAATGGGGTGGGTGATGTCATCCTCAGGCATGGTCACCACCGGCAGCATGGTGACCGACCCGGACATCCCCTTGATACGGCCGGCCCGCTCATAGAGGGAGGCCAGGTCGGAATACATGTACCCCGGGTACCCCCTTCTGCCGGGGAGTTCCTCCCGCGCCGTGGAAACCTCCCGCAGGGCGTCGCAGTAATTGGTCATATCGGTTATCACCACCAGAACATCCATTCCGCGGGTAAAAGCCAGGTGTTCCGCACAGGCCAGGCCGAAGCGAGGCGCCAGGAGCCTCTCCATCACCGGCTCGTCGGCTTTGTTGATAAAGGCGACAAAGCCGGTCCGCATTCGCTCGATGACCCGCATATAGAAGGAATACTCGTGGTGGGTAAGCCCCAGTGCCACAAAAACCACCACAAACTCCCCGCCTCCGGCAAGCCTCGAGTTCTCGAGGATTCCGGCCGCCAGTTCCTTGGAAGGCAACCCGGCGCAGGAAAAGATGGGAAGCTTCTGCCCCTTCACCAGGGTGTTGAGTCCGTCGATGGCGGAAAAGCCGGTTTCGATGAACTCCTCGGGGCGTGCCCGCGCCGTCGGATTCATGGGGAAGCCGGAGACCTTCCCCCACCGTTCGGGAATGAACATGGGGGCGTTGTCGATGGGGAGGAAAGAGCCGTTGAAGACCCGGCCGATGATATCCGCGGAAAGGGGGGCCTTTTTCACCGCATCGGTGAACACCACCGGGGAGTTGACGTCGAGACCGCGGGTCTCTCCGAAGACCTGGATGAGGACCGTCCGGCCGTCGATCTTCAGGACCTCCCCCTCCATGGTGCCGCCGTCGGGACGGATGATCCTTACCACCTCGCCGACCCTGACGGAAAGCACCTGCTCCACAAAAAGGAGCGGCCCCCTGATGGAGGAAACGGTGCGGTAGATGTGTTCGGAAAGTCGCATGTCAAATCCTTTAACTTCTGCCGCAGAAACACGGAGTCACAGATAATCTTTAAAATCAGAAGTATTTTTTATCCACGGACACGGAGAAAGCAAACCATTTTTCACGCAAAGACGCCAAGACGCAGAGGGAAAATCATAGGATTTGGTCTTTTAGTTCAAAACAAAAATTTCTTAAGGTTTTTCCTTTTCTTTGCGGCTTTGCGGCTTTGCGTGAGCCGGTTTTTATATTTGTTTCTCAGTGTCTCTGTGGCAGGTTTTGAAGGTTTTACCCCTTCAGTACATCATCGAGGAATTCCCCCGCCTTGAGCCGTGCTTCGGCCCGGTCATAAAACTCCAGGATATCCCCGATCATTGCCAGGGTCTTATCCGGAGCGGAAAAGGCGTCCTCGGTATAGGCGTTCTGGGAAAGGAATTCCAGCCTTATCCGCTCCGCCGCCTTCATCAACAGCCGGTCGGCATCCTGCAGCCCCTCGATCCCAACAATCTCGGCTACCTCCCGCAGGGTCTCCTCCCGCTGCAAGAGCTCCCGGCAGCGCTTTTGCATTTCCCCCCAGCGGGGGGAGACGGTGGCAGAGAAATGTTCCACCATATCCCGCTCATAGAGGGAATAGCTCTGAAACCAGTTGATGGCGGGAAAATGCCGGCGGTGGGCCAGCGCGGTGTCGAGCATGAGAAACGCCCCCGCCGTCCGGAGACACGCCTGGGTGACCGGTTCGGTGAAGTCTCCCCCCGGAGGTGATACGGAGAGGATCATGGAAAGAGCCCCGATACTGCCGCTCAAGGTTTCCACCACCCCGGCCCGTTCCATGAACGAGGCCAGGCGTGAGGCGAGGTAGGTGGGATATCCTTCCTCCCCCGGCATTTCCTCCAGGGACGAGGATATCTCCCGGAGCGCCTCCGCCCAACGGGAGAGGCTGTCGGCCAGCAGGAGCACGTGAAAACCCATGTCCCGATAGTATTCCGCCATGGTGACCGCGGTGTAGATGGACGCCTCACGCGCCGCCACCGGCATGTTGGAGGTGTTGGCCACGACAATGGTCCTCGTCATGAGCGCCTGGCCGGTCCACGGGTCGCTTAAGGTGACAAACTCTTCCAGGAGTTCGGCCATCTCATTTCCCCGCTCGCCGCACCCCACGTAGACCACGATATCCACGTCGGCAAACTTGGCAATGGCCTGCTCCAGGATGGTCTTCCCGGTGCCGAAGCCGCCAGGGAGGATGGCGGTCCCACCCCGGGCAAAGGGGAAGAGAAAGTCGATGGAGCGTTGTCCGGTGACGAGAGGCGCCTGCGGGGAGAGCTTTCTCCGGTACGGCCGCGGCTTGCGCACCGGCCATTCCTGATGGGCCTGGATTACCCTGCCGTCGGCATAAGTCCCTACAGGCCCGGCCAGCGTAAACTCACCGGGATGGATGCTGGCGATCCGCCCATTCTCCATGGCAGATATGAGGTGCCGGAACGGTCCCTCTTCCACGTGGCCCAGGATATCGCCTTCTGCCACTTCGTCACCCGCCTGTTTAAGGGGAAAGAAGCGCCAGGGCCTCTCAAGGTCCAGAGCGTGGAGTTCCCGCCCTCCGCTGATATACGGCCCGGTCTCCTCCCGCAATCTTTCCAGGGGGCGCTGAAGACCGTCGTACATCCCCGAAAGGAGGCCGGGCCCGAGCCTCACGGTAAGGGGCACGTTCACCCCCTTGGCCTGCTCGCCGACGCCGAGCCCCCTCGTGTCCTCGTAGACCTGCACCACCGCCCGGTCCTCCTCCAGTCTCACCACCTCGCCGATGAGCATGGCCTCCCCCACCCGGACCATGTCATAGAGTTTAAGCCCCTTGAGGTCGACCGTTACCGTCGGACCGGATATACCCAGTATGCGACCGCTCAAACTTTACCCCCTGGAAACAAGGTTCGAGGTTCTAGGCTCTAGGTTCTAGGTTAAAGGCTTTTTGTCCTCGTTCCTAGCTCCTCGCTCCTCACAGCTGTAACCGCACATGATAGCCGATCGCGCGCCTGATCAGCCTCAGGGCGTAGTCTTCTTCCCCTTCCTCCGCTCCCTTTTCCGGTGCAGGGAGAACGATGAGGATGCCGTACCAGCGTTTCTCCATCTCCCGAAAGCGCTCCTCGCCGACCCCCTTGATGAGCCGTTCGTCTATGACCACTACCCCGCTGTCCGGGTCGGCCATCACCTTCTTGAGGGTCGCCTCGACCTCTTCCGGCGCCACGGCATACTGAACGGCGCCGCTGATGCTGAAGCCGTACTGCGCGTCATCGGGGGTAATGAATACGATGTTTTTCATTGAACAAGCTCTCTTCTCACGGCTTCACGGTCATCCCTGCAGTGAATGAGGAGACTCAGATTGAGCGCCTCCACATAGCACCGCCAGAGATGGTCGAGGATGAGACCCGTACCTGCCGGCTCCCTCCCCCGTCTCCGCACAAGCCGGGTAATCGCCGTAAGGAGCAGGCGCTCCACATTGCCGGCGGAAGCGGCCTCAACCTCCTCCCCGGTCAGCCGCCGGATGAGGGGAGAGACCTCCGCCATGTCGTTTTTCTCCGCAATCTCCCTGAGCGCCGACTCCCTGATCCCTCCCCCCTCTATGAAGGCTGGAGGCGCCTTGATCCGCCATCTCAGATGTTTGTAAAGGGTCATGACATTCCTTGTGTCTATGAGGCGGCTGATGAATTCCCTGATCAGAGGATGGAGCGGCCCTTTTATTACCTCTCCCAGGCTGAGGTTCGTTAATCCCTGTTCAAACCCGGTCAGTCCCTGCTCCCGGTAAATGTTCCTGAGCCTGCCGAATCTCATCGCGCCGGCGGAAAGCACCCCCGCAACGGCATCGATGACCCCGGGGAGGTCCTGGTCCGCCTTTAAGGCCTTTTGCACCTTTCCCGCAAGCAGGCTGTAAAACAGTAGTTCCTCGATCTTCCGGTCGTTTCTCTCCCCCTTGTTTCTCAGACAGAGGACCAGGGTTCGAAGCTCGAAGCAGACAAAAACAGGGGAAAATATCTCTCTGACCCGTTGGTCCATCTGGCAGTAAAGCCAGACAAGCTCCCGCAGCAGGTTCTGCCATACCTCCTCTTCCGATCGGACGGTGAGCGCGCCCCGGTAGGGTGAAGCCGGTACCGCTTCAAGGGGGTCGGCAGCGGAGAGAATCCGCTCCCAGTCGCCAATCTGGTACGCTCTCCGCCCCCTGATCCTCGCCTGGAGGTATTCCTGAGGATAGCCTCTATTATGAACAGTGCGCAGGAGTTCCATTATTAACCCCGTTTCGAGTTTCGGGTTAAAACCTCGAACCTCGAACCTCAAACCTCTTTGCAAACGTCCCGGAAAAGACCGGGGAGTATCTCGGGCCACCCTCTCTCCAGCCTCTTTTCCAGGGTATTGACAATGCAGAGCCTCCCTCCTTCTCCCGACACCTCCATCCCACCGGTGAGTGCGTTGTCCGTCACGATCTCAGCGGCAGGAAAATGGCGCCCGGCGGGCTCCTCATCCGCGGGATTGACCCTGACCGTTTCCCATTTGACGGGCGGAAGTTCCTCCGCCAGCGCGGCAAACAGCGCTTCATACCCCTGTTCCCTGAGAAGCCGCAGGGAGCGACGGGCCAGCTCGTAAAGCCTCTCAGCCAGCACACTTTCAGCCGCAAGCCTGATGAGCCGACCTTTGCTCTCCGCCTCGGCAAGGATCTCCCTGCTTTTCTCCGCAACGGCCACGGCCTGGCGTTTTGCATGTTCTTCCCGCAACAGTGCAAGCCCGGCTTCAGCCTCGCTCCTGGTCCGCTCCGCCTCTGCTTCGGCTTCCCGACGGATCGCCCCGGCCTTTTCCTCCCCTTCCCGGCGGAGGGCTTCTATCAGCTCCTGATATCCCATCCTCTTTGGCCGTTACAGGTAGAGTATCATGGTGGCGACCACGAACCCGAGGATCACCATGGTCTCGGGGATGGCGAGCAGAATGAGCATCGTGCCGGTCAGTTCCGGCTTCTCGGCGATGGCGCCCGCCCCCGCTGACCCGATCTTAGACTGGGCCCATCCCGTGGCCAGGGCGCTTAGTCCAATGGCAAGCGCCGCCGCTAAAGCTATTATCGCCTTCTCCATAACGTACCCTCCTCATGCTCTTTGTAATATATAAAACAACCTCACTCCTCACCCTTCACGCCTCACCCCTTTTTTAGCGGCTCGAACCTCCTGCCGCCGTGCTCCATAAATTTACTGAAAAACTCCACGTAATGGAGTCTGAGCGACTGAATCGTGGGAGAGAAGACCCCGATAATGATACCCAACGCATGGAGTATTACCGCCACTACCGTTCCGGTCACGATATCCCCGGTCTTCCCGGCAAGCTGGTTGGCCACGGTGGCAAGATAAACGGATGTCAGCCCGATCGCCATGATCCTCGCATAGGAGATGATGTTGCCGATGTTCTTCACCAGCTCAAGGGGAGCCATCAGCCCGCCTGTGACCAGGAGAAGGGGGATGGCAATCAGCAGAGTGACGATGATCGGTCTGGTCAGAAGCCGCGGCACGGGTGCGAACAGCGAGACGAACAGGACCACCAGGCAAAGGATTACAAAGATATTCAGCAGCTTGAACAGAGCCTCCCTTTTTATCTTCCTTCTGATGGCTGAGGCGACGCCCAGACAGAGCCCCAGAACTACGTGCATGACACCCACCGAAAGGGCAAACAGGAGCGTCGGCACAATGGCCGTGCGCCTTTCGGCAATGAGGGGCCTGAAGCCGAAGTGCTCCCCGCCGAATTCGCCGAAGAACTCACCGTAGAAGGCGCCAAAGAGCACGGCATAGAGGGAGGAAATAAAAAGTATCTGCGCCGCGGCCCGGATGTTTCCCCTCCCCTTGAACCGCCTCATCAGGATTACGGAGAGAAGGAGGAGCACCAGGCCATGACCGGCATCACCCAGCATCATCCCGAAAAAGAGGGGGAAAAAAATGCCGATGAACGTAGTGGGGTCATAGGAGGTGTAAAGCGGCAGGGGGAGCAGCCGGGCGAACAGCTCGAACGGCTGGAAATAGGGGGAGTTTTTCAGGGCAACCGGCACCCGTTCCAGCTCCTGCTCCAGTATCTGCTTCTCCACCACCACCACCTTCCCGCCGAACCGCCCTCTCAGTTCATCTGCGACGCGCGCCACGTCCGCTGAGGGGATCCAGCCATGGATGAAAAAGCACATGCCGGTCTCATGGACGAAGGCGGTGGTCTTGAGGATGGAGAGCCTGTCGTCAAGCCACTCCCGCACCCGCCGGTAGATGGAGAGCCAGCGGCGGGCAAACCTCTCCTGATCCTGGTCGATCACCGCAATCTCTGCGGACACCTCGGTCAGTCTATCCTTCATCCGCCTGATCTTTTCCGGAAACGAAAGGTCTTTGAAGGACGCAGGAAGGGAAAGCTCGGGGACATGCTCCGCGCTCAAGGCCCGCTTTACCTTGTCAGATTGCTCTTTTGCCATGGTTATCAACCCTATGACCGTGCCGTCCGACGCGGTGGCAGTCAGGATTTCGAACTTTCCGTCGGTCAGCCGGGCAACAAGCCTCATAAGGTGCTCCATGGCGGCCGGGTCTTTTATCGTCACCCCGATGAAGTCGAGCCCGGTTTTCGCCTCCACCCCTGCGAGGAGTTCGTCGAGGACACCCAGGAAAACGGTGTGCCGCTCCAGCTCCCCCTTCTCTCTGCGCAAGGCTTCCCTTTTCCGGCTAAGCTCACGGCATGCCGCGCCATGCTTCTCCACGGTTGCGGCGATGGCGTCGATCACGGTAACTCTCTCTCACCGACAGCTTCGGGAGACAGGCGCAGAGCTCATCGATCTTCAGACGGAGGTCTTCGAGAAAGACCCGTTCGGCAAGGGTCTCCTTGTCCAGCACGGCCGACCTGACCTCCGTATCCTCCCCTTTCTCGATATATCCCTTAATTTCCGGCTCGACCTGGAATACGCCCAGTTCCCGGACCAGCGAGAGGACCTGCAGGAGCTGATCTTTCGGTCCAAAAATCTCAACCTTGGACATTCTGACGATCATCGCCTCTCCCCGGCAGTATCCCCATGAGGTGCCTCGTTATGACCTCCTGGAGGGTCTTTTCGTCAAGCCGGGTGAGGCGTTCCGCCCGGGCGGCCGCATCCTCCACAAGAGCGGCGGCCTTCCTCTCCGCATCCGCATTGGCGACCGCCAGCGCATTCCGCAGCTCCGCTTCCAACCGCTCTTCCTCTCTCCCGATCTCTTCCTCCCTTTCCCGCCCGAGCTGTGCAAGGCGCTCCTCCGCCTTTTTCCGCTCGGCGGCGAGCCGCTCCCGGATTTCCTTCTCCACGTCAACGATGGCAGTCAGAATGTCCTTTTCCATGATAGACCTTGAGCAAAATCAGGCTTTTTCGGTTCACACCGCCCTTCCCCTTACCGTTAAAGCCGGCAGGAAAGAAACCGTAGTTTTAATTTTATCATAAAGATTGAATAAGACAGGGGGGTTGGCAATTTTAGCGAGAAATGTGTTGAAAATCTGGCAGCACCCTTACTTTAAATTTTCACAATCTGTGGTTTAATGGGTATATCACGACCACCGGGAGGCGGCAAATGGGCAAGGTAGTGATCAAATACGTATGGGAAATTCCGGTGCGGGTCACCCACTGGATCAACGTCCTCTGCATCATCACCCTCTGTTTCACCGGCCTCTATATCGGTTCCCCGAAAACCCTGGCCCTCAACCCTTCCCAGTACATCATGGGATGGACCAGGTTTCTCCATTTTGTTGCAGGATACACATTCACCGTCAGCGTCCTTGCCCGCATCTACTGGGCCTTTGTCGGCAATGAGTACAGCCGGTGGCGGGTATTCATACCCTGGTTGACCTCTGAGGGACGCCGCAGGATGTGGGAGGTCTCCCGCTGGTATGTCTTTCTGAGCCGGCGGCTCCCTGCGGATGTGGGGCTCAACGCCATGGCCGCCACCATTTATCTGATCGTATTTCTCCTCTATCTGTTCATGATCGTGACCGGTTTTGCCCTTTATGTCCAGTACGACCCGCACTCCTTCATGCACGCGCTGTTCGGCTGGTTACTCCCCATAATCCCCGCCCAGTGGCTGCGGCTTACCCATCATCTGGCCATGTGGCTCCTCATCGGTTTTGTCATCAACCATATCTACAGCGCCTGGCTGGTTGACATCAGGGTGAAGGGTGGCGTCATCTCGGGCATTTTCAGCGGATACAAATCAGTGGAAGAGTAAGCCATGCTTTTCATTTCCTGCACGCCTCCAGCCGGACCAGCTTTTCCGCCTTCGGCATATCCTCTTCCGCTACGTGCACTTGCATCGGCCCTATCCCCGCTTCGGGCTCGCGGCGCAGGAAATACTCAATCCCCCCCTTTTTCAGCACGGCCTCCACCCGGGCCAGGTCGGACGCATCTTTCGGATCGTAGAAAAGCACCATAAATAGCACCTCCTTTTTGTTTATATAATCTATTCTACCACCCCCGCCAAGATTCGCATCATCGCCCTTCCTTAAATAGCCGATCTCTGACCAATTCTTGCAAAAACATCTTATACGGAGCGTAGGCGTCTCGCCTGCGTTGGCGGCTGTGCCGTCATGACAGGCAGGATGCCTATCCTCCGGGGGTTAATGCTCTCAGTGGTTTAAATCCGTGAAAATCAGATTTGATCCGTGTTCAAAAATGCTTTTTAGGATTATCGGGTCGGCATGAACGGTTGGCAGGTTGGCAGGGCAGGCATTTGCTAAAGGCAACGGTAGCCGTTTAACTGATGGAATCGGCGGGAACGGGTAAAGAGATATGCAGATGCTTGCAGGAGGCGATCCGGAGCTACATATCCCCGGTCAGCTCCTGCAGGAGATATATCTTGGGGTTGATGTCCTTGACGCAGGCGATTATCTCCCTGAGCCGTGCCTCGTCCACCCCTTCTTCCAGATCCTCCCCCTGGAAAAAGGGGTATCCCTTCGGCAGCGGGGTGTAGCTGCCGTCGCGCAGAAGCGACACGTCCACCAGGTCGTTGACCCGTCCCGAGGCTTCCCACGGGTCGCGGTAGTTGAACTGCCGTGCCACTATATGGAACCCCATCCCGTTGGGAAAGGCGGCCTTTACCTCGAATGAGAAATCGCGCGGCGCGCCGTAGTGCTCGCTGCGGCCGGAACGGGCCGCGACGCGCGCCCCCGCCCCCTCCAGAAGCTCCCGCACGGAATCGGCGGTCATCGGGTTGAATTCAGTCATAATAAAATCCTTTCTGCAAATGGTTTTTCAGACATCCAACCGCAGTTCCACTCCCCACGGCGCCGGGCTCTCCCCTTCCTGCGTCAGCACCCACAGGGTGGGAAACTCCATGGCCTCCGGCGCCGGGCCGATACCGTCGGTAAGATAAATCACAGCCGCCGGCCGCGGCTGCATGCTCCTGGCGTAGTCGAACACCGGACGCAGGTCGGTGAAGCCTCCTCCGTGATAACTCTCCGCCACCCCCCCCTTGAAGCTGTCGATCCGCTGGATGCGGCTGTTGGCATAGAGCACGGTGATCTGCGTCTCCCGGCCGCGGGCGATCCTCACCAGTTCACGGCCGAATGCCTCGCGCAGCTCCGCGACATTGGTGGAATCGCTCACATCCACTCCGACCAGGAGATTCAGGCGGTGGCGCTTGCGGATTCCCGGAGTACTCTGGCCGAACCTGCGATGCTCGCGCATCCAGGTGGTCCGCCGCCCTATCCGCCCCGCGGTCGCCACGAACTGCCGCAGCACCTGGCGCCACGGGATGGATGAGGGGGTCAGAAAGCCTTCCACCAGTTCCCGCACGTCACCGGGTACCTGGCCGTCGCTCTTGTGCCAGGCCTCCCGCACCATTCCCCTTACCACCTCTTCCGCAAGCCGCAAGGGGGTGCTGTCCGCCTCATCCCAGAGGGAGTGGTCATCGATGGCGCCGGCAGAGGAATTGCGCTGTTCGCCCTCACCCAAGCTGGCATGCCCACCCGCATCACGGGCGGCATCGCCGGTTCCGTTCCCATCGAGATTGCCGGTATCAAAGGGAGAGGAGAGGAGGGCATAGTATTCTTCAGCGGCAAGGCCGTCTTCAAGGCCGTATGCGGCGGGCACGGGAACATCCGGCGGAAGATCGGCGACGGACGGATTGATGGCCAGGTCGCAGGCGATGTCCCAATCGTGGCGATTGCGCTCTCTTCTCCGGGACATGTGGAGGTGGAGCAGATGCTTGATCCCGTGCTCCAGGAGCCCTTCCTGCATATGGGGTTCAAACCCGCCGAACCGGTCGGCGTTTATGGACAGGATCGGCGCGCCGTCCCGGATGGTAACCCCCAGCGGGTGCTCCCCACGCCCTTCCTCCCTCCTGCAACCCAGGAGAAACTGGCCGTAAAAGGGGCGGCGCTTCAACAGGCGCACCACGGCATTTTCCAAGACTCTGCTCATATCAATTGTCTATTTACCAGGCACGGAGAAAAACATATTAACCTGGAAAAGGCATTTTAACACGGATCAAATCTGATTTTAGACGGATTTTCACGGATTTAAACCACTCCAAAAGGTTGTGGTAGTAACCCGGTTTATCTCCTTGAATTATCAGTTTTATCCGCTTTTTCCGTGTTAATCCGTGTCCAATTACCGTTTTTGTATTAATCAGGTCCTCAAAAATCAAAGAAATTCTGCGCAAAACCTTGAGGCAGTGAAGGATGAAATCTTGTGGTGGATTTTTTCAGGTATTATCAGGCCTCGGCGCTGATCTTCTTTATGGCGTCATACACCACCGCATCGTACTTGTCCTGGCTCAAGGCCTGGGCTACGACGGGAATTTTCAGAAGAGACTTGACGAGGCCGAAGCGCATGTCGCGGGGAAGGATGTCCACATACCGGACCAGGTTTTCCTCCCGACGCAGATCCAGGGCCGACGCACCCTTGAGGGTGGCAATGATGTCATTCATGGTGACCGCCTGGGCGTCGTCACGCTGCCCCGCCACCCTGTCGGCCACCTCGGGCCAGTTGTCGAGCACATCGAGAGCAGAAACCGGCCGGTTCCTCTGCTCGGCAAGCCAGCGCATGAAGGTGACCGCAGCCGCCTGCCCCACGATTCCGGCATAGACCTCCATCTCCAGGTCCTTGGGGAAACGGCACCGTTGCCTCAAGGTGCTCACCATTTCCCAACCCCGCTCCGTGGCCTCCGCCTCCATCTCCATGGGGATTCCCGCCTTGGCCAGAAGCTGGGGATTCCCCGCCAGGAACTGCTGCACCCCGGTGTCCAGGCCGCGCTTCCGGGCGTAACCGGCCCAGCAGCTGTAATCGGTCTCCACGTAGAGCATCACCATCCGGTCAATGAGTGCCCGGTCGAGGGTGGCGACCTGGTAGGTGCCGTCCGGCGGATTGATGGTGACCACCACCTTGTGCCTCGGGTCGAGCTTGTGGGTATGAAGGGCGCGGATTTCCCCCTCGGCCGGCGGCTCCACAAACTGGAAGATCGCCTGAAGGGTGTCCTCCTGCTGCGCCCGGTTCAGTTCGTCGCAGTGAACAACGGTTTCACCGTCCTGCCCAACAGGCCACCAGCAGGGGCGCGACCAGTACATCACGTCGCCGTCACGGTAGGGAATCCCAACCAGGTCCCCCACCTCCATCTGGCCTAGACGGAGCGGCACGTAACGGCGGCCGATCTCCCGGCATACCTGGATAATACCGGCGGTCTTCCCCACCCCGCGGTGCCCCACCACGCAGGGGGTCAGATCGGTCTTGGTCAGGATCTCGCTCAAGACCGTCTTCATCTGCTCCACGTTCATGATTGTTGCCGTTTCCCTTCGTTGTTTGTTTTCTCTGCCGTCGGACTTGACAGTAATGACTGCTTAATTTACCCGCAAGCATTTACAGGGGTCAACTACTATTTTCCCTTTCGGGTTCTACCCCAGGGCGCTGACATGCCGATTCAGCGCCTTAGACATTCTGCAAAGCTTTTAAACCCTTCTCTCATTGCAATCTCCTCCATTCACGCTAATATTTATACCAGAGTCTGTCGGACTCCGACAGCCTCCAATAACCATCAAGACTTTCGTCAGCCGGGTATTCAGTCATGGACAATAAAACGGCACAGAAGAAGGCGGCGCTGTTTGCCGCATCTCTGCTCTTATCTGCTTTGATGCTGCCGCCTTCCGCGCCGCTGGCCGCCGAGCGCCTCCATCACGACCCTCAGGACCAGGTCCTGCGGCAAATAGGCGTTGATGAAAAGCATGGCGCCCAGATACCGCTCGACCTCGTGTTCACCGACAAGGAGGGCAAGTCCGTCAGGCTGGGAGATTACTTTACGGGGGAGCCGGTCATCCTCACCCTCAACTACTACGATTGCCCTATGCTCTGCCCCCTGATCTTCCGTAACCTCATCACCACCATGAACGGCATAAAGGGATTCTCCCTGGGGAAGGACTTCAGGATCGTCACCGTCAGCTTCAACCCGGAAGAGACGCTCGACAAAGCCCGGGCAAAGGCAACCGAAACCTACGGAATGCTTAGGGGGGTGGCCTTACCTGAAAGCCGGTGGCCCTTCCTCATGGGGAAGGAAACCTCGATCGTGCCCCTTGCGAAAAGTGTGGGGTTCAGATACGCGCAGGTGGGTAAGGGCAACTTCGCCCACCCCGCCGTCATCATGGTCATCACCCCGAAGGGGAGGATCGCCCGGTATCTCTATGGCCTCGAGCAGGACCCGCGGGACCTGAAGCTCGCTCTGATCGAAGCGGCCGGAGGCCGGATCGGCGGGTCCGAACTACTCAACCGGGCTCTCCTTTACTGCTTCCATTACGACCCGGTGGGGAAAAAGTACGCCCTGGCCGCGCTAAACGTCATGAAAATTGCGGGGGGGACCGTCCTTCTCCTGCTCGGGATCTTGCTCCTTGCGCTGTGGCGCCGGGAAAAACGGGGATCAGGGAAGGGGGAACAGGGACCGGGGACCGGGAACTGATGCTGAACTACTTGAGACATGACGGGGTTTCGCGCATCGCCGGTGAGGTGGACGCCGTCTTTGTTTTCATCACCCTGATCGGGCTCTTCTTTTTCCTCATCACCCAGGGTTTCCTCATCTACTTCGCCCTCAGGTACCGCAAAAAGAAACGCGGGGAAGAGACCGAGACCCCTTACATCACCGGCAACCGGTGGCTTGAAACCGCGTGGGTGGTGGTCCCCTCGCTCCTCATCCTGGCCATCTTCATTTACGGTTATCTGGTCTTCAGGGACATCAGGACCCCTCCCGCCGGAGCCGCGGAGATCAACGTAATCGTCAGGCAGTGGCTCTTTGAGTTCAGGTACCCGGACGGACGGCGGACGATCAACGAGGTAAGGGTCCCCGTCGGCAAGCCGGTCAAGTTCATCATGACCTCCCAGGACGTGATTCACGGCTTCTACCTCCCCGCGTTCCGGGTCAAGCAGGATATCCTCCCCGGCCGCTACACCCACCTCTGGGTGCAGCCGGAAAAGACGGGACGTTTTGATATATACTGCACCCAGTACTGCGGCGTCGGGCATTCCAACATGCGCGCCGTCATGGTGGTGATGGGCGGGGAGGATTACGAGCACTGGGCCGGCCTGGAAGAAGAGATGAGCACCCTGCCTTTGGCGAAACGTGGGGAGGAACTGGTGGAGCATTCGGGGTGTCTCGCCTGCCACTCCCTCGATGGCACGGTCAAGGTCGGCCCGACCCTGAAGGGGCTCTACGGCCGCAGGGTGGAACTCGCGGACGGCACCGCGGCCATTGCCGACGACACCTACATCCGGGAGTCGATCCTGGAACCGAACGCGAGGATCGTCAAGGGGTTCCCGCCGGTGATGCCCACCTTCAAGGGGACCATAAAGGACGACGACATCACGGCGATCATCGCGTATATCAAGACGCTGAAATAGAAAACCCGGCTAAAGACATAGGGCTAATGAATTAAAACCTTTAGCCTTATTCCCTTAGCCTTGTGCCGGTTGATCGAAGGCACCGCGCAGCCGGCAGAAGGAAACTATTGATGACAGAACATGCTGCTGATAATTTGCCCGCCGACCGCGGCTACCTGACGGAGAAGGGGTTCCGGTCATGGGCCTTTACCCTTGATCACAAGCGGATCGGGGTCATGTACCTCTACACCACCCTCTTCTTTTTCCTGGCCGGCGGAGTGTTCGCCATGCTCCTGCGCCTGAAGCTCATGACCCCCGGCGCCGGCTTCATCTCCGACCAGACCTACAACGTCTTCTTCACCCTCCACGGCGCCCTCATGATCTTTCTCTTCATCATCCCGGCCATCCCCTCGGCCCTGGGGAACTTCCTCATCCCCCTTCTCATCGGGGCCCGGGACGTGGCCTTTCCCCGGCTGAACCTTTTAAGCTACTGGGTCTTCGTCGCGGGGATATTCGTCATCCTCGTCTCGCTGGCGAGCCCCATGGACACCGGATGGACCTTCTACACCCCTTACTCCGCCAGAACCGGCGCCGCCGTCGCAACCCTCTCCTTCGGCCTCTTTCTCGTGGGAATGTCCTCCATCCTCACCGGGCTCAACTTCATCGTCACCATCCACCGGCTCCGGGCCCCGGGGATGACCTGGTACCGGATGCCACTCTTCATCTGGGGGATGTACGCCACAAGCATCATCCTTCCTGCTGCTCGCCGCCGAGCGGATGTTCGGGGTCGGCTTCTTCGACCCGGCCAAGGGGGGGGACCCCCTTTTGTTCCAGCATTTTTTCTGGTTTTATTCCCACCCGGTGGTGTACGTCATGATCCTCCCCGCCATGGGGATCATCTCGGAAGTCATCCCGGTCTTCTCCCGGAAGCCCATCTTCGGCTACCGGGCCATCGCCTTCTCATCGCTGGCCATCGCCTTCATCGGCTTTCTCGTCTGGGGGCACCACATGTACGTCTCCGGCATGTCCGGGGTGGCAAGCGTCATCTTCTCCTTTCTCACTTTCTTTGTGGCGGTACCGACCGGGGTAAAGGTCTTCAACTGGATCGCGACCCTGTACCGGGGCTCCATCACCTTCGAATCCCCCATGCTCTACGCCCTCACCTTCATCTTCCTATTCATCATCGGCGGGCTGACCGGCCCCTTCCTCGCCGCCCTCGGGACCAACGTCCAGCTCCACGACACCTACTTCGTGGTGGCCCACTTCCACTACACCATGATGGGAGGGACGGTGATGGGCTTCTTCGCCGGGCTCCACTACTGGTTCCCCAAGATGAGCGGAAGGATGCTGAGCGAGCGGCTGGCGAGAATCGCCTGGTTCTTCATCTTCATCGGCTTCAACGTCACCTTCTTCACCATGTTCATCCTCGGGGTGAAGGGGATGCCGCGCCGCTGGGCCGAGTACCCTCCCCAGTACCGGGACCTGCACGTCATTTCCACGGTCGGCTCCTGGGTCCTGGCGCTGGGGGTCGTCATCATGTTCTGGAACTTCATCCGCGGCCTTTACCGGGGGGAACCGGCCCCCCCGAACCCCTGGCGGGCGCTGTCCCTGGAGTGGCAGACCACCTCTCCTCCGCAGACCGAGAACTTCGCGAAGCTGCCGACCGTCACGGACTGGCCGTACGGCTACGGAAAGAAGGGGGCGGGCGATGCCTGAGGAGCGGAGCAACCACGGATCGAGGACGGCAGACGCCTTTGAAACCGCCAAACTGGGGATATGGGCGTTCCTCGCCACCGAAGTGCTCCTGTTCGGCGGGCTCTTTACCGCGTACACCGTGTTCCGCATCAACTATCCGGCCCTGTTCCACACGGAGCATCTCAAGCTGAACCGGCTACTGGGGCTGATCAACACACTGGTCCTCATCACGAGCAGCCTCACCATGGCCCTCGGAATCGCCGCCATCAGGCGGGGACGCCGGCGGCTTCTGGAGCTCTGCCTCCTCCTCACCATCTTCATGGCTGCGGGTTTCCTCGGCATCAAGTACCTGGAATGGAGCGAGGATTTCGCCCGCGGGCTCTACCCGGACACGAACCTCTTCTTCTCTCTCTACTTCATGATGACCGGGCTGCACGGACTCCACGTCATCGGAGGGATAACGGTGCTCGCGACCATGCTGATCATGGCCCGAAGGGGGGCGTTTTCGGAACAGTACCACACGCCGGTGGAGATATCGGGGCTCTACTGGCACTTCGTGGACCTGGTCTGGATTTATCTCTTTCCGCTGCTGTATCTGATCGGGTAGGAAGAAAGGTTCGAGGCGCGAGGATCGAGGAAAGAGGCTTAACATTCATGACTTCTTACCGAACTTATATCATCGTGTGGCTTGCCCTGCTCGTGCTGACGGCGGCCACCTGGCTCGTTTCGTACACGGACCTGGGGGTGATGAACGCAGTGGCGGCGCTCTTCATCGCCTCGGTCAAGGCGGCACTGGTCGCCCTCTTTTTCATGCACCTGCGCTACGAAAGCAGGCTGGTCTGGGCCTTTGCCCTCTTCCCGCTCTTTTTCCTGGCGCTCTTCATCGCCGGGACCGTGACGGACATGCTGTTTCGGTGAAGCCGTTCTACGTTCTAAGTTCTACGTTCAAGGTTCAGAATTTTTCAACGTAGAACATAGAACGTAGAACTTAGAACTGTTTTCCAGGAGGTTTTATGCTTGGCAGAATCACCGTCGCACTCTTTTTCATCCTGCTGGTCTGGGGGAACCTGGTCGCGGGGCTTAAGGCAGGGCTTGCCTGCCCCGACTGGCCGCTCTGCCAGGGACGGGTGCTTCCCCCTTTTCACTTTGACGTATGGATGGAGTTCATGCACCGGGTGATCGCCGCCGTGGCGACCCTCTTCCTGATCCCCCTCTCCTGCCGGCGGTTCAGGGAGTATCGGGGGGCAGCAAAATCTGTTCCTCTGGCCGCGCTCGTAATCGTAGCGGCGGAGATCCTGATCGGCGGGTTTACAGTCCTTCTGGAGCTTCCGGTACAGCTCACCACCCTCCATTTCATGGCCGGGCTCATGGTCTTCGTGCTTGCTTCGTACATGGCGACATTCGACGGAGAGGAGGCCCGCTTTTCCCTGCGTGGCTATGCCGGCCTCTTTTTCGGCCTTGGAGCGTTCCTCTTCTCCCAGGCGGCCCTCGGCGCCTATGTGCGCCACTCCGGGGCCGGGCTCGCCTGCGCCGACTTCCCCACATGCCAGGGGAACTGGCTTCCGGCAGTCATTACCGGGCCGCTGTTCGTCCACTTCTCCCATCGGCTGACGGCCTATCTGATCTTCCTGACGTTTGCAGTTCTCTATATTGCAGCCCGCCTGGACAACCGGCTCCGTAACCACCGGCGAACAGCCCTTCTCCTGCTCCTTGCCTGCCTGGCGCAGATCGGGGTCGGTGCCGGTGTAGTTCTCTCCGGGCTCGACTACGGCGCCACAGCCGCACACCTGGCGTTAGCGCTGATCATGATGCTCCTGACAGGCCGGATGTGGGTTCAGACGATAAAAGAAGGGGGGGGTGGCTCATAGAAAGCGGGGCTCAAACAGGGATACTTGCGGGGAGGCGCGAAGGGGAGCGGGACAACGGCATAATTTCCGATGCACTCGTCCTCGCCAAACCGGGAATCGTCATAGCGACCGCCCTGGCCGGTTTTACCGGGATGGTCCTGGCCGCGCAGGGACTCCCCGGCACCACGGCCGCCCTTGTCACCGTAACCTGCCTGATCCTGGCCGCTGCCGGAGCGGCCATGATCAACAACGTCCTCGATGCCGGGCTCGACCTTCACATGGCCCGGCTGCGGGGAAGAACCGCGGCCTTGGGGCGGTTGGGGGAGAGGCGGGTATTCCTGGCGGCGCTGGCGGCCGTTGCCGTTTCACTGGCGCTCGCCGTTTGCTTCCTCAACTTCCTGACGGCTCTCCTCATCCTCGCCGCCGTTCTCTCCTATACGGTCCTCTATACCCTCTGGTTCAAGCGGCGCTCACCCTTCGGCGCGGTGGTGGGGGGTATACCCGGGGCGCTCCCGGTCCTCATCGGCTCCGCAGCGGCTACCGGCTCCGTCGGTCCGGGGAGCCTCCTGCTCTTCCTCGTCATGCTCCTCTGGCAGCCTCCCCACTTCTGGACCCTCGCCCTCCATTGCCGGGAGGAGTACGCGGTTGCACAGGTACCGGTGCTTCCCGCCGTCAAGGGAGAATCTTTCACCATCACCTCCATTTTCCTCTTCACCGCCTCCCTCCTCCCGGCATCCCTCTCCCTCTGGCACTTCGGCTATTGCTCCGGCTGGTACGGGGGATGCGCCTCCCTCCTCTGGGTCGTCCTCCTGGCCTTCTGGTATATGGATATCGTAAAAGGACGCCGTTTCGAGCGGGCGTTCCGGGTCTCCATTCTCTATCTGACCCTCCTCTTTCTCGCCATCATGGTTGACGTTTGCGTGATGTAATTTCATTTTGCTTTCAAGTTGACATCGATCAACCTAAAAACGGCAATTGTCCACGAATGACACGTATAAACGCGGATGCGTTTATTGGTGACGTGTTACTAAATAAACACGAATGTTTTTAACCTGTTATTAAGTCTTGTATGGTCACCGATTGGGTCTATTTCAACCGCAAATATCAACGCTCCGGACATCTTTTCCAGAACCGCTACAAGTCGATTCTCTGTGAGGAAGAGCCTTACCGCTCACAGCCCACCACGTTCGGCAGGAAAGATAATATAAGGCAAGCGATCCATCAATTCACTGGCAGGTTGACTTTAGTTCTCATATTTGATAACTTTCCCATATGAACTTTACTATTGAATATTTTCATTCGCGTGTCAAAGCTGACATCGAAGGTTGGCCTGGCGGGATATTGGCTGACTTTGCTCGGATTGTGGAGCTCTTGATGGAGTTCGGGCCGAATCTCCGCATGCCTCACTCCCGAGCCATGGGCGGCGGCCTTTTCGAGTTGAGGCCACGCGGCCGCGAGGGCATTGGGCGTGCGTTTTACTGTTTCATAGTTGGTCAGCGTATCGTAATACTACATGCGTTCGTGAAGAAAACACAAGATACTCCGGAGCAAGAATTGAAGATTGCCCGGAAAAGGATGAAGGAGGTGCAAAATGGGTGAATTAAAATATGAACCTGTTACTCATGACCATGAGGAATTTATAAAGAAAGCCCTGAAGAGAAAAGATTTCAAGGAAGCATATGAGAATTTAGAAGAGGAGTACGCGCTTATCAGGGAGATGCTTGCTGCGCGATCAAGGTCAGGACTCACTCAAGAAGCGGTAGCGGAGCGAATGGGAACGACAAAAAGTGCCGTTTCTCGCCTGGAAGCAGCAGGGAAGCATGCTCCTTCCCTCACAACTTTAAAGAAATATGCTCAGGCAGTCGGTTGTCATCTTGAGATCAAGCTAGTTCCGGCTTCAAGCCGAACCAATCGCTCAACTCGGACCGCCAAAAAACGGGCGGCCGGTTAGCTCTAAGACGTTGAGCTAAATTGGGTTGCGATGCGCTAACCCGACCTACTCGTCTAAAACGGCGGAGAGCGTTTTCTTTCAAAATATTCGTGTTTCTGACTTGTGGACAACTGAGGTCTTAAGGTAAAAACATCCCGGTTTTACAATTCTTCGGTAATCTCGGTCTCACAGTCGTCATCATCTTCCGGCTCGAACTCCTCGTCCATGACCCTGTCGAGAAACTTTTTGTTCTCCTGGATAATTTTTCTGATCTCCCGGCCCAGTTCATCCAGGTCGTCCTTGCCCGCCACCATGCGCTACCCCTTTTTTATTGCAACCCCGCGGAGATAAAGCTCCTCATACTTTTCCGCCGACCGCTGCCACGAAAAATCACAGTTCATTCCCCGCCTCACGATTTTTACCCATGCGGCCCTGTCCCCGAAAACGTGCACGGCCCTCATTATCGCATCCCAGAAAGCCTCCGCCGAGTATTCGTCGAAAGTAAAACCGTTCGGCTCCTTAACATCATCCCGGAAATCCGAGATGGTGTCGGTCAATCCACCGGTTTTCCTGACCACGGGCACGGCGCCGTAGCGAAGGGCCATGAGCTGGCCCAGGCCGCACGGTTCATAACGGGAGGGCATCAGGAACATATCACTGCCGGCGTATACCATTGGCGACAGCTCCGGCCTGAAACCGATGTTCAGCGACACGTTTTTTGCGCCATGCCGCTGGAAGTCCTGCAAAAGCTTGATATATCTCGCGTCGCCGGTACCGAGTACCACAAGTTGCAGCTTTTCCGCCTCAAATTGCGGCAGAAGCTCCACCAACAGGTCTACGCCTTTCTGCTCCGTCAGCCGGGAAACCATACCCAGCAGGGGAATATCGCGTTTCTGTTCCAGGCCCAGTAACTTTTGCAGTCCCTTTTTATTGACCGCTTTCCCGGCCAGTGCCGAAGACTTATAATTCTTCAGTATGTGCCGATCCGTTGCCGGATCCCATTCAGTGTAGTCCAACCCGTTGAGAATACCGGACAGGTCATCGCTGCGCGTCTGTAAAACGCCATCCAGCCCGCATCCATGCTCGGGAGTCTGCATTTCCTTGCAATATGTTGTGGAAACGGTATTAATCAGGTCGGCGGTGAGAATGCCTCCCTTCATCAGGTTGACCTGGCCGTAATATTCCAGCCGTTCCATGGTAAAGTACGAAGGGGCCAGCCCCATTTCCGCCAGAGATTTCCTGGGAAACAGCCCCTGATAGGCCAGATTATGAATGGTGAAAAGGACCGCCGTTTTCTCGAAAAACGGGTCCTTATTGAATTCGTATTTCAGCAGAATGGGAATAAGCGCCGTCTGCCAGTCGTGACAGTGAATCACATCGGGACGGAAATCCATTTTTTTCAGGATATCTAGCACCCCCCGACAGAAAAAGGCAAAGCGCCGGGCGTTGTCGGGGTATTCGCCTGCCGGCGTTCCGTAAAGAAAGTCCCGATGGAAATACTCCTTGTTCTCCAACAGGTAGACAGGTATGTCGGCGAGGGAGGTCTGGCGAAGAAGCCCCTTGTGCGTGGTACCCCCCAGCGCCACCTCTACGCTTTTTCTCCCCTTCCTTATGGGAAAGCCTCCCTTTGCCACTGTTTTGTAAAAGGGGATGATAATGCGGACATCATGTCCCCTCTGCTTGATTTCCTTCGGCAATGAACCGGTAACATCGGCAAGGCCGCCGGTCTTGGCAAAAGGAGCGACCTCGGAAGCAACTACGAGTATCTTCATCTATCAAAACCTCATGTTGAGTTGTTCCCCCTCCCCTTGCGGGAGGGGGTTAGGGGGTGGGGGAGATTGCCGCATTTGACTCAATTGGCAGCTTCTCCCACCCCTCAATCCCCTCCCGTCAAGGGAGGGGAAGCAAAAAGCAGGAAATGAGCTGTATGCCAGTTGAATATAGGGGAAATGTGAAAACGGTTTTTTGCCACTCAACGGTTTTTCAAATTTCCGCTTCCCTCAGAAAGGCCGCCGCATCCTCGGGGGAGGTGGGGTTGATAAAGAAACCCGTCCCCCACTCGAAGCCGGCTATCTGCGTGAGTCTCGGCACCAGTTCTATGTGCCAGTGGTAGTCATAGGAGATGGAACTCCAGTATTCCGGCTTTCCTAGCCGTTGCTGCATAGGGGGGGCTGTATGGAGTATAAAATTATAGGGGGGATCCTTCAGGACCGTCTTTAACCGAAGCAGCATATCCTTGAGGGCAACGGCCAGTTCCGACAGTTGGCCGTCATTCATCAGGGCGAAGTCATGGGAATGCTTCTTCGGATAGAGCCTCAGCTCAAACGGAAAGCAGGAGGCGTATGGGGTAACGGTTACAAAGTTGGCAAACTCCCGTACCACACGGTCGCCGGCCGACAGCTCAAATTCGATCAGGTCGCAGAAAATGCAGCGCTCCTTGGTGTCGTAAAACTCACGGCAGATTTTCAGCTCAGTCGCAGCCACCGGAGGAGTGAGAGGGACCGCTATCAACTGGCTGTGGGCATGGGAAAGCGTGGCCCCCGCCCGTGTGCCGTGGTTTTTGAACAGCACCATGTAGCGAAACCGCAGATCCTTGCGCAGGTCGAGATACCTGGTCCGGTAAGCGACCAGCACATCTGTTATCTCCGCAGGGGTCAAGTCAGCCAGTCCCCGCTCGTGATCTGGCGTCTCCACGATGATCTCATGGGCGCCGATACCGCTCATGACATCATACAGCCCATACCCTCGCTTGTTGAGATCCCCTTCTATGCGCAACGCCGGATACTTGTTGGGAATCACCCTCACCTTCCAGTTGGGGGAATTGGGGGGACCGGAAGACCTGATGGCAAATATCTCGCCGGGGGTTTTGTTCTCGTTTCCGTAGCAAAAGGGGCAGCTGGTCATCTCCGCTGCTTCCGTTTCCACCTGGAAATCCCGCGGCCGCCTCCCCCGGTCGGTGGCGATGATTACCCAGTGCAGTTTCAGGGGATCCCATCTCAGTTCAGACATCTAACCTCCGTAAGGGTGAGGGGTGAAGAGTGAGGAGTGAGGGGGGAAATCTTTTCCGCTCCTCACTCCTTACACCTCACTCCTCACGTTCATATGAGCCACGTTTCCAGTTCCAGTTCCGGTCCCGCATACTTCAGGAGCATCGGTGCGTCGGTGGGCCAGCGCCCCACCTCCTCCTTGCCGTGGGTCAGCGTGATATAGGCAAAGAGCTTGCCGCCGGGCTCGGGCTTTATGGCCTCAAGGGGGACGGACACCTCGCAGACGCGGGCGATTTTCCAGTGTCCCTTACCCGTCTCACGCCAACCCCCTTCATCCTTTACCAGTAAAGGCCCTTCCGCGGAGTTCGACTCTATGCTGAGCCGGTACTCCTTATCGACAACCAGATAGAGATTCAGCGCATCCCCCGGCAGAAGGGAATCATCCAGCGATTTCACCCCGTCTATCCTTAAATAGAGGGCCTTGCGGTCAAAACCGAAGAAAAAGGACTGGAGCAGGCTCTCCGAGGCGTGCATGGACGATGACTGCTTGGTCAGATCGTAGAGGCCGGCAGCCAGCCATTCAAAATAATCGTCCACCATTCCGTTTATGGCGGGTGTTATCAGGGCTGCCGGCTCCCGCACAAGCCCGGCAGGACTCATCTTCTTGATCGGTTCGTACAGTTCGCGGGGGATATCCAGATTAAGGAGCCGGTAGACATTAATCAGGTACTTGCGGAACAGCCCGTCGAACCTGTCGCTGTGGGGAGAAAAGTGGTCGTCGCCGTACCACCAGAACCAGTCGCTCCCCTCGGCGGCATAAAGGGATTTGCAGACAAGCCGCGCCGTTTCGGCCTCTATCCCTCCCCCTTCACCAGGCGCCCCTCCCACGGCAAGGAGGTCGGCAACGACCGGACTGTTGTTGACGGCGGCCTCCCTGGCGCGTTCAATATAATCCCACCCCAGGTTTTCTTCGGGATGACCCACCCACACGCCGTAGTTGGCGTTTATCCATGAACCGGGATGGACATGGGTCAGAACCCGCTGTTCCGGAACCTTCGCCAGGACCTCGGAGAAGGTGGCCGGTTCAAGGCCGGGAGTCCCGGCAATTGCGGCATACAGATTCCGGAGGAAGTCATAGCCGTTATGAGAGTAGTATTCCCAGGCGTTTTCACCGTCAAGAATGACCGGCACCACCCGGCCGCCCGAAACGCGCCCCTTGATCTCCTTGAGCTTCCCCACAAAGTCGCTTACCGCACGGCCCGATTCCCACTGGGAATAGGTAAAACCGATCAAATCCGAAAGGGTCCGGTCCCG
Source organism: Geobacteraceae bacterium (assembly GCA_009773645.1). Lineage (GTDB taxonomy): Bacteria > Desulfobacterota > Desulfuromonadia > Geobacterales > Geobacteraceae > WSYB01. The sequence continues at coordinate 37,368 of WSYB01000044.1, read as the reverse complement.
GAAAAACATCCCCAGTTCGCGCGCTCCATGCCGGAACGTGTAAGGGTGGTAAAGTGCTCCCTTTCCCGTGCCTAGTCCACCGGAAAGGCTTCTGGCCAGCACCTCTTCGTCGCTGGCAACCCATTTGAGGCCGCACCCTGCGATGATGGCCAGCGCCTCGTCGCTCACCGAACCTTCCGATGGCCACATCCCCGAAGGCTGAAAGCCGAAGACTTCCTTGAAATAAGCCACCCCCTGAGCAACCTGACTGCGGGCGTCTTCCGGATGTCTGAACGTGGCGGCCGGAAGGTTCGCCCGCGGCATCGCCACCAGGGCGCTCTTCATGTCGCACAGAAGGGGAAGTATGGGATGGAAATAGGGGGAAACCGTCAGTTCCGCCTTCCCTTCCTCGTGCAGCCGCTTATAGAGGGGGATTATATCATTGAGAATGTCGGCATGCCTGGCAAAAAGGAGCGCCTTGTCCTGGCGGGTGAAGTTTCTCCCCTTCTTCACCAATTCCAGGAGCTCTGGATAGCGGCGTCTGGCAGCCTCGCCGGTCCACGCGAGAAAAAACCAGACCTGCAGGTCGAGGAGTTCCTGCTCTCCGAAATACCGGAGCTTTTCCGCGAGCCTTTTCCTGGAGCCGTCACCGGCCAGATACAAGAGTTCCAGGTAACGCTTGTGGGGCTCTATCATCCGCTGGCGGTTGGCGGAAAAGAAATTTTCCAGGACAAAGAGCCGGTCCTCCTCCCCCATATCGGCCGGGTTCATCCGCCCGCGCACCAAAAAGGGGTCGACGGCCGTCCCTTCCGCATAGTCCCTGATCTGTTCCAGAAGTGACGGGACCAGATTGAACATTACTCTGGCGCCCGGGCTTTCATCCACAATGGCCGCCATATCGTAATAGTCTTTAATGGCGTGAAGATAGGTCCAGGGAAGGGCGTACTCACCCTTGACAGGTTCCTTGTAGTAAGGCTGGTGCATGTGCCAGAAGAACGTTATGTATAGGGGATCGGACATATATAATACCTTTTCGAGGAGCGAGGATCGAGGTTCTAGGTTCGAGGTTTTTTTGTCCTCGCACCTCGCACCTCTTGCCTCGTTCCTATTGCAGCTCTTTTTTCCACTTTTCCACCTTTTTCCGGTATTCATCCAGAAGCTTCTGGGCAACCTTGCCGTCCTTGGCCTCGGCGACAATATGGACATAGGGCTGGTACTGGTCGGGAAGAACCAGCACCCACTCCTCCCCGAAGTGGACCTTGATGCCGTCGATAAAGGTAGCCTCCGTGTCCAGGCTGTCCTCGCTCATCTTGCGCATGATCCCCCCCTTCATCTCCCATATGCAGGGGACCCTGGTCTGGAGAAAGGTCCGGCGGGGGGTCTCGTCCAAGACCCTGGAAAGAGGGATGCCGCTCGCCGCCACCAGCTCGAGGGACTTTGCGATGGTAAACATGCCGTCAAAGGCCGCCTGGAATTTCGGGAATGCGAATTTGCCGTCCATGGAACCGGCCATAATAACTTCGGAAGAAAGGGCCGCCTCGATCATGGCCCGGTCTGAGCTCTTGGTGCGGCGCACCGTGCACCCCTTTTCACTGGCCATCAGCTCCACCACCGATGGGGCGGATACCGGTACGGCAATGGCACCTTTAACGCCGGCCCGGAGCATCAGGGCAACCATGAGGGGAAGTGACTCCGCCGCATCGTATACCTTGCCGGTTTCGTCCACCATGATCACCCCTTCGACGGAAGGATCAAGCCAGAAACCGGCATGGGCATCAAGGGTAACAACGATTTTAGAGAGTTGCACCAGGCTGTGGGGCTTTTCCTCGGCCTTTTTGGCGCCACGCTCCTCGTCGATGTAGGCGTTCAAACCTATCACCTCACACCCCATGTCGTTAAGAATGACGGGGAGTATCTGGCCGGCCGGGGAATGGTTGAAATCGATGACCACCTTGAATTTTCCCTTCTTCACCGTCTCCCGATCAATGGTGCGGGAGAAACCATCCCGATAAAAATCGATCACCTGGGAAAGCTCGGTAATTCCTCCCGGCTCCGTATGATGGGCCCGGCGGAAATTCTCCTTATAGAAGATCCGCTCCACGTTCTTCCCCATGGAGCTGGAGAAATCGAGGCCGTCGTTATCAAGGAAAACGATCTCGGTAAAGGCCGGATCATCAACGGCCTGGCGGAAATAGACCCCCCCCAGTTCGCCGAAGGTTTTCAGTTTATAACGGAGCACCGGAAGAGGGATCATCTTGAGGTCCCGTACATTCACGCCGGCGGAGAGTATCCCCCCCAGAAAGCTTCTCTTCAGCATCCGCGATGAAAGGTAGGGGTCCCTCCCCGCCAGGACAAAGCCCCCCTTGGGGAGTGAGGTGCCGTAAGCGCACCCCAGCTTCGCCACAAACTCCGGAGTCAGCTCGATATTGGTCAGCCCCTTGACCATTGCCCCTTCAAACAGCGACTTCTTCCACTTTTCCCCCCAGATCAGGTTGCCGGTGACCGTGGCGCCCCCCTCGATCACCTTGCGCGGCCATATCTTCACGTCCCGCTTGATGTAGGCTTCCTCTCCGATTGCGGTGTCGTCGGCCACGATGACCCCTTCTTCCATCACGACCCCGTGACCGACACTGACACTGTTGCAGAGCACGCTGTCGGTGAGCTTTGCCCCTTTCTTGACATAGACGTTGTCCCAGATCACGCAGCGGGAGAGCCTGACCCCCGCCTCAATGGTGCAGTTGCGCCCTATTACCGAATCCTTTATCTGGGCGCCCCCCAAAATCTGGGTGTTGTCTCCGATCACCACCGTCCCTTCCAGCATGGCGGCGTCATCGAGCCTGACATCGGCGCCGATGCGCAGGTCTTTTCCCACCAGATCCTGCTTTGACTCATCGATCCTGACGTTGACGCGGCCTCGGAAGATATCGTGGTGCGCTTCCCGATAGGAATCGGTGTTGCCGATATCCCGCCAGTAGCCTTTTGCAGGAAAGCCGAAGAGCGGCTCGCTGTTTTTCAGGAGAAGGGGAAAGAGGTCCTGGGAAAAGTCGAAGTTCTCCCCTTGAGGAATATACTTGAAGATTTCCGGTTCCAGGACATAAATGCCGGTATTGACGGTATCGGAGATCACTTCTCCCCACCCCGGTTTTTCCAGAAACTGGGTGATCCTTTTATTTTTGTCGGTGATCACCACGCCGAACTGGAGGGGGTCCTTCACCGAGGTCAGGGTAACCGTGGCCATCGCCTTGTTATCCCCGTGGAAATCGAGGAGCTTCTTCAGGTTGAAATCGGTGAGGAGATCGGCGCTGATGATAATAAACCGCTCGTCAAGATACTTTTCAGCGCATTTTACCGCGCCGGCCGTCCCCATATCCTCCAATGGAGTGACATAGGTTATCTTTACGCCGAAATCGGCGCCGTCGCGAAAGAAGTTCTTTATCACGCTGGGCTGGTGATAGAGGAGCATCACCAGGTCCGTAATCTGATATTTTTTGAGAAGTTCCACGATATGAAGCATGATGGGTCGGTTCATGAGCGGAATCATGGGCTTCGGAATATTGCATGTCAGCGGCTGGATGCGGGTGCCGAACCCGCCGGCCATTATAACGGCTTTCATATAATTTTACTCCTTCGTCGTAAAATGTGAGGGGTGAGGTGTGAAGGATGAGGAGCAAAAGTCACTGGGCTGTTCCTCTGCTTTTCTTGGTCAGCACCCGCTTTATCTCATCCTTGAGCTCCTGCAGGTCGCTCGACTTGACTACATAGCCATCGGCAAGCCAGGCGGAAAAATCGTCCTTGTAGCAGGAAAAGGCGGTGGAAAGTATAACCAGCATGTCGTGCCGCTCCTTGACGATTTTCTGCAGCAGATCAAGACCGCTCTCATTCTTCAGCTTGATATCCAGCACCACCAAGTCAAAATCGCTCGACTCCAGTTTTTCCACGGCCTCAGAGGCAGAGGCGGCGGTGACCACCTCATACCCCTCATCGGCCAGTTCCTGCGCGTAGAGAAGTCTGATACCGGCTTCATCATCCACAACTAGTAGCTTCGCCATGTGACACTTCCTCCTTATTTATCTTCAGCCTGAGGGTATATTTCGTTCCCCCGTCCTGGGGGCTTTCCAGAGTAAAACGGTTTCCGTATTTTTCGAGAATGGTTTTACAGAGGGGCAACCCGAGGCCTACCCCCAGCTCCTGGGTGGCAAAGAACGGGGTGGTCAGGGCTTCCTTTGCCTCCTGGGTCAGGACTTTGCCGTTATCGATGATTTCAATAACTATGACATCCTCCTCCTTGGAGGTTATTATCCTGATCTCATCGACCCCCGACGCCGTCTCCATGGTATTGTTAATAATAGTTCTGACGCAATAGGCGATCTTCTTGAAGTCAACATAGATCGTGGGCAACTCCGGCGCCAGCTCGAGGGAGCAGCGGATATCTCTCTGCTCCAGCCTCTCCTTAAGCTCCTGACAGACATTGGTCACCAGTTGATTCACGTCCCATCTGTCAACGGCAGGATAGAGGGAGTCCGAATAGTTGAGCACCTCTTCCAGGACATCCTCCAGGAGTTTTGACTCCTGCACGATGGATTCCAGGTATTCCCGCTTCGGATCGTTTTCTGCGATATTCTTTAAGAGCGTCCGTGCAAAGCCGCCGATAACCATGAGCGGGTTTCTGATGGAATGGGCGATGCTGGAAGTGATCCGTCCCACCAGCGCCATCTTTTCCATCTTGACGATCAGTTCCTGCTGCTCCTTGAGCTTTATGTTGGCTGCCGTCAGCTTGTCGACCTCTTCCTGCAGCCTCTCATACAGCGAAGCCCGCTCCAGGGCAAAGGCCACCGGAAAGGCAAAGGTCTCAAGGGATTGCACGTCCTGCGGAGTAATGGGCTTATGGGTGATGCAGTTGTCGGCGATAATGACGCCAATCCTCCGGTTTCTGGAGATGAGGGGCATTATGAGAAAACTGTCGACCCCCAGCGCCCTGGCCAGATTGTCGTCCACTTCCGCATTATGGAAGGCGTCCTCCACCAGGATCGCCTTTTTCTCCTTGAGCGCCCGATTGAAGATATGCTGCTGCTCGGAGAGCGGCACGGCAAGCCTCTCCAGAATATCCTGGAACTTGACCCTTTCCGACGAAAGCTTGGTTTTGCGGAAGTTCCAGGCCATTTCCTTGAGGGTCAGGTTGGATTTCCCGAGGTCTTCCCAGATATTCCAGGCCTCCTCGTAGTTTTTGGGACCCACTCCCAGATACCCCCGGAGATGCTTCCGCTCCTTGTCGGTCATGAGCAAAAAGGCCCGGTTCATGCCGAACCCTTTCCCGGCGGTTATGGCGGTCATGGCCACAGAAAGCACCTCGTCGAGGTCAACGGAAGTCTGCAATACAATGCTTACCTCATGGAGGAACTTTATTTCTCTGGTTTTGGTGTTCAGGAAGTTTACTATGGACTGTATCTGGGCCTTCTGGTCCTGAAACTCGGTGATAATAAAGGGAAGAATGCCGGACAGGGGATGATCCAATTCCTTAAGCCTCTGGAGGTCATTTCTGAACCGGGGGCACTCCAGACACTTCTCCACGACCCTTCTCTTGTGAGATGTATAAAGCTCCTCCTCCCCTTCAAAAATGTTTGGGCACTCTTCAGGCGTAATCTCTTTTTTGGTCCAGCAGCACTCCCAGTCCAATAAAACCTCCATCGGCATTTTCTTGGCCACCGTCCACAACCGGAAACGGCCAAATTATAACAGCCTGCGCTGTTTTTTCAAGTCAAATCGGCGCAGCATAACGGTTTGTCCTGATAAATATATTTTGCTGATCTCGATAATCATGGTTTATACTTGATATCGGCAGAAGGTTAATGATTATTAAACGAGGAGTCCGGAAATATGGCCGAACCCGTTAAAATCGGCATCAGTTCCTGCCTGCTGGGTGAAAAGGTCCGTTATGACGGCGGTCACAAGCATGACCGTTTTATCACAGAAACAGTGGGTCATTATTTTAAATTTATTGGAATTTGCCCTGAGGTCCAGTGCGGACTACCCACGCCACGGGAGGCGATGCGGCTGGAGGGAGACCCGCGAGCCCCGAGGCTGGTTACCCGGAACAGCCGGATCGACCTGACAGAACAGGTGCTCCACTGGTGCCTTGGCAAGGTAAAAGAACCGGAGTTTGGAGAGCTGTGCGGCTTCATCTTCAAGAAAAAGTCACCCAGCTGCGGCCCGTTCCAGGTAAAGGTTTATACTCCCGGCACTCTCGCCGGAAGCGGCCGCGGGCTTTTTGCCGACGCCGTTGCACGGCATTTCCCGCTGTTGCCGGTGGAAGATGAAGAGCGGCTGTACGACACGGCCATCATGGAAAACTTCATCGCAAGGGTTTTTGCCTACAGGCGCATGCGGGATTCCCGGCGGAACTGATGCTCAGGAACCATGCCTTAATTCTTCTGATAAAAAAACTCTTTTACTGGTACGCCTTTCTTCGGGTCTTTGCTATAATCAAAAAAATCATCGACTCTCCTCTCTGGAAGCCCTGTCCCGAACTATCAGCCTGGGGACGGTCCAATAAAATGGGATGTGACATGAGCGAACAGAACGAAACCAACAAACGGCCGACTCAGCGGGACATAGAGGCTATTTATGAAAACGCCCTCTGATTCCCAAAACAATTGGGACTCTTTGCGTGAGAAAATCATCGGCCTCGGCGACCATTCTCTGCGGAAGACCTATTATCCCGAGCTCCAGCAAAAGCTCGACGATCTGCAGCAAAGCGAAGAGCGGTTCCGCGCCACATTCAATCAGGCTGCGGTCGGCATAGCGCTTGCGGGTCTGGACGGCCGCTGGCTGCAAATAAACCGAAAGTTGTGCGATACTGTCGGGTACACGGAAGAAGAATTGAAGAATCTGACTTTTCAGGACATCACCCACCCCGACGACCTGAAAGTCAGCCTGGAGTGGTTCCACCGGGTGCTGGCAGGTGAAATCCGCAACTATTCCATCGAGAAACGCTACATTCATAAGAATGGTTCCACAGTCTGGATAAATCTGACGGTATCTCTGGTAAGCGAGAGTTCCGGCAATCATAAGTATCTGATTGCCGTCATAGAAGACATCACCGAACGCAAGCGGACAGAGGAAGCGCTGCGGGATGCCTATAACGAGCTGGATAAACGGGTCGCGGAACGGACGGCGGAGCTGGTCAAAACGATAACCGCCTTGCAGGAGGAAGTCGCAGACCGGATTACGGCGGAACAGGCTTTGCAGGCAGAAATGCGGGAGCGCATGCGGACGATGGAAGAACTGCGCCGGAAGGACCAGATGCTGATGCAGCAGAGCCGCCAGGCAGCCATGGGTGAAATGATCGGCAACATCGCCCACCAGTGGCGACAGCCTCTCAACACCATCGGACTCTATATCCAGGGGTTGCTCGTACCCGGCGAATGCGGGGAGTTCAGCAAGGAGCATCTTGAAGCCGGTGTTAATAAAGCCATGCAGGTCATCTTCCACATGTCACAGACCATCGACGACTTCCGGAACTTCTTCCGCCCCGACAAGGAAATGACCCTGTTCAGGGTGGACGAGGTGGTCGCCAAGACAGTCTCCCTCGTCGAGGGGAGCTACAGGTGCCAGCAGATCAAGGTCGAAGTCAAGACAAAGGGGGAGCCGCTCATCAACGGCTATCCCAACGAATACTCCCAGGTGCTCCTCAATATCCTGATCAACGCCAGGGACGCGTTCCTGGAGAAGAAGATCGCCGATGCGCGGGTCGAATTACGGGTTTTCACCGAAAAGGGCAAAGCCGTGGTGACCATTACCGACAATGCCGGCGGCATTCCGGCAGGCATCTTGGACCGGATCTTCGACCCGTACTTCACCACCAAGGGGCCGGACAAGGGAACGGGAGTCGGCCTGTACATGTCGAAAACCATCATCGAGAAGAACATGAACGGCAGGCTTACCGCGCGAAACACCGGAAATGGCGCGGAATTCAGGATAGAGGTCTGACATGAGAGACTTTGCGTCCGAAATCAACGAGTCCGAAATTTCGATCCTGCTGGTTGAAGACGACCCGGTAGCCAGGGAGATTCTCTCCATCATGATTCCCAGAAAATTCCCCGGCATGAAGATATATGCGGCAAAGGACGGCATGACCGGCCTGGAGTTGTTCAAAGGGCATCGGCCGGAGATCGTTATAACCGACATAAACATGCCGGGCATGGACGGCCTCCGGATGGCCGACGAGATCAAGTCCCTGGACCCCGATGCCATAATCATCGCCATAACGGCTTACAGCGATACGCACTACCTGCTGAACGCCATTGAATGCGGCATCAATCACTACGTGCTGAAACCGGTCGACCACAAAAAGCTCTTTGCGATAATTGAAAAATGCACCGCCGGAATCAGACTGGAACGGCAGGTCAGACGACAGCATGATCATATCCGCAAGCTGTCCCGTGCCGTTGAACAGAGCCCCGCCAGCATCATCATCACCGATGCGGGAGGCGCCATAGAATACGTCAACCCCAAGTTCACCGAGATAACGGGCTATGCCTCCGAGGAAGTGCTCGGGCGGAACCCGCGGATTTTTAAATCCGGCGTAACACCACCGGATACATACAAAAATCTCTGGGAGACCGTGACCGCCGGGCGTGAATGGCGCGGCGAATTTCTGAACCGCAAAAAAGGAGGGGAACTTTACTGGGAGTCCGCATCCATTTCCCCCATACCCGATGACAACGGGATCATCATCCACTTTGTGGCGGTCAAAGAAGACATCACCGCGCGCAAACGGGCCGAAGAGGAAATTGAAATATTGAACACAAACCTCGCAGCGCGCGCCGCCGAGCTGGAAGCAGCCAACAGGGAACTGGAGGCGTTCAGTCACACGGTTTCCCATGATCTCCGCTCCCCTTTGACGAAGGTCAGCGGCTTCAGTCAGATACTGCTGGAATTATGCGCCGACAGGCTCGATGAGGAAAGCAGAAGCTACCTTCGGAAAATATACGAGGGAACCCGGCTCATGAATCAACTGATCGACACCATCCTGAATTTTTCGCGTACGACTCGGAGCGAGATGTCCAGGGAAAAGGTCGATCTCAGCGAGATGGCACAAGAGATAGGCCTGGATCTCCGGCTGAAGAAGCCGGAACGCCGGGTGACATTCACCATTGCAGAAGGGGTGAAGGGATATGGGGACAAGCAGTTATTGCGGGTGGTCATGGAAAACCTCCTCGGCAACGCCTGGAAGTATACCGGGAAAAAGGAAGCCGCCGTCATCGAATTCGGCGTGGCGGAATCGGAAGGAAACCCGGCCTATTTCGTCCGCGACAACGGCGCCGGTTTTGACATGAGCCAGGCCGACAAACTGTTCGGCGCCTTCCAGCGTCTGCACAGTGCAGAGGAATTTGAAGGGCACGGTATCGGCCTCGCCACGGTGCAGCGGGTCATCCAGCGCCACGGCGGGCGGGTCTGGGCCGAAGGAGAAGCTGGGAAAGGGGCGACATTCTATTTTACCCTCCCTTTACAATCTTGATGCATTCGCCCCCCTCCCCCGCTAGGGGGGAGGGGACTATATTTGAGAATTTGCGAGAAGAGCGAGGTTTGCCATGGATATCCCGGATAGCGGAACATTCGTACCGGCAATTTTATACGCTGAAGATGACAGGGTTACCAGAGATGTCGTGACGTTGCTGTTACACAATAAATTTCCTGACGTGACCGTATACCAGGCGGAAAATGGCCAACAAGGGCTTGAACTCTTTAAAACGCATGGACCGGATATAGTATTGACCGATATGCGGATGCCGATTATGGACGGCATCCGGATGGCAAAGGAAATCAAGAAATTAAACAAGGACACCAGGATCATCGTAGCCACGGCAGACACGGACACGAACCGCATACTGGAAACAATCGATATCGGCATCGATCATTATGTGTTGAAACCGATCAACCAGGCCAAACTCTTTTCGGTAATTGAACTGTGCATCAACAGCATCCACCTGGAAAAACAGCTCCGGAAGCAGGGCGATTTTATTCGCAAGCTGTCCCACGCGGTTGAACAAAGCCCGGTCTCCATCATCATTACCGACACCTCGGGGAAGATCGAATATGTGAATCCCGGGTTTACCCGGTTGACCGGCTACACCCCGGCCGAAGCGGTCGGGGAAAAACCGGGCATCCTGAAATCGGAAGAAATTCCACCCGAGGAGTACAACACGTTATGGGAAACCATTAACTCAGGAGGGGCATGGCGCGGTGAATTCCGTAACAGAACAAAGAACGGTGAGCTGTACTGGGCCTCTGCGTCCGTCTTCCCCATCACCGACGAGGAAGGGAAGATAACCCATTTCATCGCGTTTCAGGAGGATATCACCGGCAAAAAACAGACGGAAGAGACCATCAAACAGATGGCCTATTATGATTCCCTGACAGGTCTTCCCAACCGGCAACTGTTCAATGAACTTCTGCATCATGCAATGGCACAGGCCCACCGTCATAACCGGCTTCTGGCCGTGCTCTTTCTCGACCTCGACCGTTTCAAGGTCATTAACGATACCCTCGGGCATCCCGTCGGCGACCAGCTCCTCCAGGCGGCGGCACAGCGGCTCAAACAATGCTGCCGGCGAGAGCGGGATACCGTTGCCCGGCGCGGGGGGGATGAATTCATCATCCTTCTTCCAGAGCTCGAAGATGTCCAGGATGCGGTCAGGGTTGCCCAGAAGATCATCGACGCCTTCAGCCAGCTCTTCGTTCTTCCCGATCATGAGGTGTTCATCAGCACCTGCATCGGAATCAGCATCTTTCCCCATGACGGCATCATCTCCGAAACCCTGATAAAGCATGCCGACATGGCCATGTACCGCGCCAAAGAGCATGGGCGAAACAGATACCATCTCTACGCTCCTTCCATGGATGCCCAGGCCTTCGAGCGGTTGGCGTTGGAAAACAGTCTGCGCAAGGCGCTGCAGCAGGATGAGTTCCTCCTCTACTACCAGCCAAAGGTCAACATAAAAACCGGTCTGATCGTCGCCAACGAAGCGCTGGTGCGCTGGTGTCACCCGGAGTTCGGACTGGTTCCCCCGACGCAGTTCATCCCCATTGCGGAAGAAACGGGTTTGATTGTGCCGCTCGGTGAATGGGTGCTCCGTACGGCATGCGCCCGGAACAAGGCCTGGCAGGAAGCGGGGTATCCCCCCATGCGCGTTGCCGTCAACTTCTCTCCCCGGCAGTTCCAGCAGCTCAACCTGGCGGACATGGTGGAAAAGGTTTTGCATGAAACGCATCTCGAACCCCGCTGGCTTGAGCTTGAGGTAACCGAGAACATCATGCTGCTTAACGAGGAAAACACCATTTTTACGCTCCGCAGGTTGAGTGATCTGGGGATTCATGTCTCCATCGACGACTTCGGCACCGGCTACTCATCGCTCGCCCATATAAAAAGGCTTCCCATTCATACACTCAAGATCGACCGTTCCTTTATCAGTGACATAAACTCCAACCAGGACGATGAAGCGATCGCCACAGCGGTAATCACCCTGGCCAAAAGCCTGAAGCTCAACGTTATCGCGGAGGGGGTGGAGACGGAAGCACAGTTGCAGTTACTCGCCTCTCTCAACTGTGCCGAAATGCAGGGATTTTTATTCAGCAAGCCCCTCTCCGCAGAAGACATCACCAGGCTCTTCGATACTGTGAAACGGCAGGATCAGGCCTGAACTTTGAGAAACCGACTTCGAGGAAAAGATGCCCGGAAAAACGGACCCAACCCAGAAGAAGAGCGGCACGACGGCCAACTCCGGCACCCCCCCGGCGCGGAGTGAGGAGTCCGCCACGGAGAAACCCTGCTTCGTCGTCGCCATCGGCGCTTCCGCCGGCGGTCAGGGAGCCCTGGAACAGATATTCACCGCCATGCCAACCGACTGCGGCCTCTCCTTCGTGGTGATCATGCACCTCCCCCCCGACGGGCCATCGTTTCTAGCCGAGATGCTCGCCCGTTACACCACCATGGCGGTGGTGACGGCCGAAGAAGGTATGGCGCTCAAGCCGGACACTGTCCAGGTGATCCCCGCCGGCAGGGGGCTCGTCGTGAGCGGCGGCCGGCTCCACCTCGAAGAGCCGGGGCATGGAGCGCCCCACCCCATCGACCGCCTGTTCCGTTCATTGGCCTTGGAGGTGGCGGAGCGCGCCGTCGCGGTGGTACTCTCCGGCTTCGGCATGGACGGCGCCGGGGGGGTAAAAGCTGTCAGGGAAGCCGGAGGGATCGTCATCGTCCAGGAACCGGGTTCGGCCACCAATCCCGCCATGCCCCGGAGGGCCATCGCCACCGGGGCGGCGGATTTCATCCTGCCGGCGGAAGATATACCGGTGAAGATCGCCGAGATCGCCCGCGGGACCTGCACCCTCACGCCACGGGCATGCCGGGCGACCACCCTCGATGAGGAGCTGCACGCCATTTTCAGCATCGTGAAAGGGAAGACCGGCCACGATTTCAGCTCCTACAAGGCGAACACCGTCCTGCGCCGCATCGAGCGCCGTCTGGCGGTGAACGATGTGGGGGGGATCGGGAAGTACATCGCCCTTCTGCAGGAGAACGCTCAGGAGGCGCAGGCCCTCGCCCAGGACATCCTGATCGGCGTGACGAGCTTCTTCCGCGACCCCGAGGCGTTCGCGACCATCCGGCAGGTGGTCATCCCGCGCCTTTTCGCGGAGCGCGACCCCGACGACCCGGTGCGCATCTGGCACGCCTGCTGCGCCACCGGCGAGGAAGTCTATTCGATGGCCTTCCTGATCAGGGAATACCTGAACGAGCAGCGGCTCGATGCCAAGGTCCAGCTCTTCGCCACCGATATCGACGAAACGGCGATCGCCGAGGCCCGGGCCGGTCTCTATCCCGACGACATCGGGGCGGACGTGGGGGAGGAACGGCTGCGGGCCTTCTTCACCAGGACCGACGGCCGCTGGCAGGTGGTGAAGAGTCTTCGGGAGATGATCGTCTTCGCCCATCACAGCCTGCTCAAGAACCCTCCCTTCTCCCGGCTCGACCTCCTCGTCTGCCGCAACTTCCTCATCTATCTCAACCCCGACATGCAGAAACGGCTCATCTCCCTGTTCCACCAGGTGGTGAAGCCGGGGGGCTTTCTCTTCTTAGGCTCCGCGGAAACGGTGGGTCGCCACTCCGACCTCTTCACCCCCGTCGACAAGAAGTGGAAAATCTTCCAGCGCCTGGAGAGCGGGCGCCGCGCCGAGACGCTCTTTCCCTTTGCCGCCCCGGTCCGCAACTTCCCCGTGACGGCGCGCTTCCCGCGGCAGGACGGCACAATTGAGCCCTCCCCCGGCGCGGTCGCGGAAAGGCTCCTCATGGAGCGCTACTCCCCCCCCTGCGTGGTCGTCAACGAGAAATACGAGGTGGTCCACGTCTCCACCAGGACGAACCGCTTCCTCGAAGTGCCGGTCGGGGAACCTACCCGCGACATCCTGCGGATGGCCAGGTCTGAGCTGCGCCCCCCCCTGCGGGCGGCGATCTACAAGGCCTTCGCCGAACAGAAGGAGGTAGTTTTCCGGGGAGTGAAGGTCGCCATCGACGGAGAGGAGATGGCGGTCAATGTCCTGGTCGAGCCGGCCAGCGCTCCTCCGCCGGCCGAGAAGCTGGCGATGGTCGTCTTCGAGCCGGCCCTGCCCCCCGCGCCGTTTCCCGCGCCGGGAGGCAGCGAGGAGGCGCCCGCCGGGGACGAAACCTCCAGGGAGACGCTGATCCGCCAGCTGGAGGAACAGCTCCACATCACCCACGAGCAGCTTCAGGCCACCACCGAGCAGCTCGAAACCTCGAACGCGGGATTCCTGTCGGCCAACGAAGAGCTCATCTCCATGAATGAAGAGTTCCAGTCCGCCAACGAAGAGCTGCAGTCCACCAACGAGGAGCTGGAGACCTCCAAGGAGGAGCTGCAGGCCCTGAACGAGGAGCTGGTCACGGTCAACGCCGAGCTGCAGGGAAAAGTGGAAGAGCTAAACCAGGCCACGAGCGACATGGAGAACCTCCTCACCAGCTCCGGGATCGCCACCCTCTTCCTCGACCGGCGGCTCAACATCAAGGGCTTCACCCCGGCCATGGCCGCCATCTTCAACCTGATCCAGGCCGACATCGGCCGCCCCTTCCGCCATCTGGCCGGCACCATCGACTGGACGGGGCTCCCGCGAGACGCGGAAGAGGTGCTGGGAAAGCTTCTCCCCATCGAGCGGGAGGTTACGGCCGTGGAGAGCGGCCGGTGCTATATCATGCGGGTCCTCCCCTACCGGAGCACGAACGGTGTAATAGACGGCATCGTCGTCACCTTCGTCGACATCACCGAACACAAGCGGATGGAGGAGCGGACCATACATCTCGCCTCCTTTCCGCAATTGAACCCGAATCCGGTCCTGGAGGTGGACTTATCCGGCAATATCATCTTCTCCAATCCGGCCACGGAAAAGGTTCTGGAAAAGCTAGGATTTGCCGAGGCGGATGTCGATGTTTTCATCCCCTCAGACCTGGACGACATCTTGGGGAACTGGAACAGGAAAGAAGATGCCACACTCCAACGTGAGATCGAGCTGGAAGAGAGGGTCTTCGGCGAGACGATATTCCTAACCTCCCAATTCGAGGTTGCGCGTATATACGCCTACGACATCACCGAACGCAAGCGGGCGCAGGAGGCGCTGGCCGAGAGCGAGGAGCGCGTCAGGCGTAAACTGGACAGCATCATCTCGCCGGAAGGAGACATCGAAAATCTGGATCTTGCCGACATCATCGATGCCCCGGCGCTCCAGTCGCTGGTGGACGATTTTTATGAGCTTACCCGCATGCCGATGGGCTTGATAGATCTCAATGGCAAGGTATTGGTCGGCGTGGGGTGGCAGGATGTCTGCACGCGATTCCACCGCGTCAATCCCGAGACCTGCGCTAACTGTGTCGAAAGCGACGTGCAGCTCTCGGCTGGCGTTCTCCACGGCGAGTACAAGATTTACAAGTGCAAGAACAACATGTGGGATGTGGCGACACCGATCACCATTGGCGACAGGCACTTCGGCAATCTCTTCATTGGGCAATTCTTCTTCGAGGACGAGGCGCTGGATTACGAGTTCTTCCGGTCCCAGGCCAGACAGTACGGCTTCGATGTAAATGGGTACATCGCCGCACTCGAAGCCGCTCCACGGTTGAGCCGGGAGACTCTGGACACCAGCATGGCTTTCTTCATGGAGCTGGCCGACATCCTTTGCAAGCTCGGCTACAGCAATCTCAAGCTGGCCCGGTCGCTGGCTGAACGGAATACCTTGATGGAGTCGCTGCAAGAGAGCGAACTGTTCTACCGCCAAACTCTTGAATCGATCCCGGGTATGGTATTTACGACGAGGCCGGACGGCTACTGCGATTACCAGAGCCAGCAGTGGGTCGATTTCACCGGCGTGCCGATGATCGAGCACTTGGGCGACGGGTGGAACAAGCTGCTGCATCCCGATGACCGGCCGCGTGCCTATGCCGCCTGGCGCGCGGCAGTGGAGGAGCGCGCGCCTTACGATCTTGAATACCGGGTCCGGCGGCACGACGGCGTATTCGAATGGTTCAAGGTGCACGGCCGTCCGATTCGCAACGAAGCAGGAGAGATCGTCCGCTGGTTCGGCACGGCGTCGAACATAGACCATCTGGTCAAGGCACAGGAGGAATTGCGGCAGGCAAAGGCAGCAGCCGAAGCGGCCACCAGGGCCAAGAGCCAGTTCCTCGCCAACATGAGCCACGAGCTGCGCACTCCGATGACCGGCATTCTCGGCATGCTCGAGATCGCCCTCGGCGGCACTCTCGATCCGCAGCAGCGGGAATACATCGATATAGCCCACAAGTCGGGGCGCTCGCTGATGCGGATCTTGAACGACATCCTCGACCTGACGAAGATCGAGGCGGGAAAACTCTTCATCGAGGAGAAACCGTTCTCCCTCCGTGAGTGCGTGGGCGGCACAATCGATATCCTCATCCCCGAGGCGCGGCGCAAGGAGATCGACCTCCTCCTCTCGGCGGCGGACGATCTGCCGGAAACCGTGATCGGAGACCAGGTACGGCTGCGGCAGGTTCTCACGAATCTCGTCGGCAATGCCGTCAAGTTCACCGAACGGGGAAAGGTAGAGGTGCGGGTTGAGGCCGGGAGCATCGCAGCCGGCGGCAAGCGGAAGTTCACCATCACCATCAACGACACCGGCATCGGCATCGCCGGCGACAAGAAAAACCTTCTCTTCAACTCCTTCAGTCAGGTAGACAATTCCGACACCCGCAAATACGGCGGCACCGGCGTCGGTCTTGCCATCAGCAGGGAGATCATGGAACGGATGGAAGGCACGATAACCTTCCAAAGCGAAGAGGGGGTGGGAAGCAGCTTCTCCGTCACCGTTCCCCTTGGGGTGGCCGCAGCGGAACGCAAGGCAGGTCTCACGGCCGGGACACCTGTGCCGGCAGAGGGCGCGGCCTCCCGCGTCGACGAGGGGATAAGTCCGCGCCTCCTCCTTGCGGAAGACGACCAGATCACCAGGAATGTCATCATGGTAATGCTCCAGAGGTCGAACTACGAACTCGACGTCGCCGAGGACGGCCGGAAGGCGGTCGAGATGTGGGAGAAGGGGGAGTACGACCTCGTGCTGATGGACGTACAGATGCCGCGTATGGACGGCTTCGAGGCGACCCGCGCCATCCGGGAGAAGGAGCGGGTACGGGGCGGACATACCCCCATCGTCGCCATGACGGCCCACGTCCTGAAAGAGGACGAGGAGAAGTGTCTGGCCGCCGGCATGGACGCCTTCATTGCGAAACCGATCGACTTCAGGAAATGCGTCCAGGTGATCGGGGAAATTATCAAGAAGGAAGGGTGTAGGGAACTTTCGACTTGAAACTGCTTTTATCCAGAAAAAAAAAGGTTGTGGTAGTAACCCGGTTATCTCCTTGAATTATCAGTTTTAATCCGCTTTTTCCGTGTTAATCCGTGTCCAATTGCCGTTTTTAGGTTTATTCACATCACCAGCATCCCCATAAATTCGTCCACCAGTGTTCCTTCCAGGCGCTGCCGGTCGAGGCAGAGTTCCATTATGGCGGCAACCTGACCGGTAGGCAGGCGGGCGGCGAGGTTTCTCTTGCATTTCTCCACGAGGAGCGGTATCCCCTCGTTCCTGCGCCGGCGGTGGCCGATGGGGTATTCCACCTCCACCTTTTCCGTTGAACTCCCATCCTTGAAAAAGACCTGCACGGCATTGGCGATGGAGCGCTTCTCCGGGTCAAGATAGTCCCGGCTGTAACGCAGATCCTCATTCACTTCCATCTTTTCGCGCAAGGCGTCGATGCGCGGGTCGGTCGCCACAACGTCCTCGTAATGGTCGGCGGTGAGCTCGCCAAAGATGAGTCCTATGGCCGTCATATACTGGATGCAGTGATCCCGGTCCGCCGGGTTGTAGAGAGGGCCGGTCTTATTGATGATGCGGACGGCAGACTCCTGGGTGGCAATGACAATCCGCTCGATCTCGTCGAGCCTCCCCTTGACCCGGCCGTGGAGTTGCAAGGCGCACTCAACTGCGGTCTGGGCATGGAATTCCGCCGGGAATGATATCTTGAACAGAACGTTTCCCATGACATAGCAGCCATAAGGGCGCTGGAATTTGAACCGCTCCCCCATGAAGGATACATCGTAAAAACCCCAGGTTTTTGCAGACAGGGCGCTTGGATAGCCCATCTCGCCGCGCATGGTCATGAGCGCCAGGCGTACCCCGCGACTGGTGGCGTCCCCGGCTGCCCATGACTTGCGGGTGCCGGTGTTGGGTGCATGCCGGTAGGTGCGAAGGCTCTGGCCGTCTGTCCAGACCAGGGAAACCGCATTAACGATTTCCTCCTTACTACCGCCGAGCAGGTGCGTGACCACCGCCGCCGTAGCAAGCTTGACGAGCACCACGTGATCGAGACCGACCCGGTTGAAGCCGTTCTCCAGTGCCATTACCCCCTGGATCTCGTGGGCCTTGATCATGGCGGTCAGCACCTCGCGCATGGTCAAAGGCCCTTTTCCGGAAGCACAACGCCTGCGGTTTACGAAGTCAGCGGCAGCCAGTATCCCTCCCAGATTGTCGGACGGATGCCCCCATTCGGCGGCGAGCCAGGTATCGTTGAAATCGAGCCAGCGGATGAGCGTGCCGATATCGAAGGCGGCCTTGACCGGATCGAGCTCGAACTGGGTGCCGGGGACCCTCACCCCGCCCGGAACCGCCGTACCGGGGACAACGGGACCCAAAAGCTTCGCGCACTCCGGATAACGCAGCGCCAGCATGGCGCATCCCAGGGAATCCATCAGGGAATAGCGGGCCGTCTCAAAGGCCTCGTCGCTTTCAATCACAAAATCCGCCACATAGTCGGCAATCTCCGTCATCTCCCGGTCGGGCTCGGGGCGGATGTTCAGATCGGCTGTCGCTGTCATGCTTCCTCCTCGAAAAATCAAAATCAAAACCGTCTCACGCAAAGTCGCAAAGACGCCAAGAAAGTCAAGAGCAAAACCTCTAACCCTTGTTTTACAACCTTGAAAAGATTTTCAAGTTTTCGATTTTCTTTGCGCCTTTGCGTCTTTGCGTGAAAATGGTTTCAGGTTTTCGACTTTCTCCGTATCTCCATGATGAAAAAATAGCTTTACCCGCGCGCCTCGATGGGCACGTACGCCCGCGGCTCCGGCCCGACGTACTCGGCGATCGGCCGGTAGATGCGGTTGGCGGAGCGCTGCTCGATTATGTGGGCCGACCAGCCGGCGATGCGGGCAAGGACGAAGATCGGGGTGAACATTGGGGTCGGAATGCCGCAGAGATGGTAGGCGGAGGCACTGTAGAAGTCGAGGTTGGGGAAAAGTTTCTTCTCCCGACGCATCACCTCCTCGATCCGCTCGGAGACCCGGTAGAGGGTCATGTCGCCTGCCGCCTCGGAGAGCCTTCGCGACCACCCTTGGATGATGGGGGAACGCGGGTCCATCTCCTTGTAGACCCGGTGGCCGAACCCCATGATCTTCTCTTTTTTCGCCAGCATCGCCAGGAGCCCGGCTTCCGCCTCGTCGGGGGAGGCGAAGCGGCTGATCAGCCGCATCGCCTCCTCATTGGCCCCGCCGTGCAAAGGGCCGCGAAGGGTGCCGATGGCGGAAGTGACCGCCGAGTGGAAGTCGGAGAGGGTGGAGGAGGTAACGCGGGCCGAAAAGGTCGATGCGTTGAATTCATGCTCCGCATAGAGGATCAGCGAGACGTCCACCGCCCGCCGCTCGAGCTCCCCCGGCGTTTTCCCGTGCAGGAGGCGGAGGAAATGGCCGGCCAGGCTCTCCTCGCCGGTTTCCGTGGCAATGCGCAGGCCGCTCTGCCGGAAATGGTGCCAGTAGAGGAGCATGGAGGGGAAGGAGGCGACGAGCCGGTCCGCCACCTGGAGGGGTCCGTGTTCGGCGGTTTCCGGCTCCATGGCGCCGAGGGCCGAGCAGCCGGTGCGGAGCACATCCATAGGGTGGGATTTCGCCGGCAATTGTTCGAGGACGGCTTTCAGTCTGTCCGGCAGGGGACGCAGGGCGACGAGCTGCTTCCGGTAACGGTCCAGCTCCCCCCCGTTCGGCAGCTTGTCGTGAACCAGCAGGAACGCCACCTCCTCGAAGGAGGCGCGCTCCGCCAGGTCGTTGATGGAATAACCGCGGTAGGTGAGCCCCTTCCCCTTCTTCCCCACCGTGCTGATCGCCGTTTCGCCGGCGATGACCCCTTCCAGTCCAGGACTGTAGGTTGCGTTCATGGCATTTCCTCCTTTCCGAACAACTGATCGAGTTTCCTTTCGTATTCAAGGTAGCCGAGAAAGTCGTAGAGCTCCGCGCGGCTCTGCATGGCCTCAACCACGCTTTTTTGCGTCCCCTCCTCCCGGATCGCCCGGTAGACCCTGAGGGCCGCCGCGCTCATGGCACGGAAGGCGGAAAGCGGGTAGAGGATAAGCTGCGCCCCGGCCCCGGCCAGTTCACTGGCGGTAAAGAGCGGAGTGACCCCGAATTCGGTCATGTTCGCGAGGACGGGAATTCCCACGTCCACAAACCGCCGGTAGTGGGAAAGTTCGGTCAGCGCCTCGGGAAAGAGCATGTCCGCCCCCGCCTCCCGATAACGACAGGCCCGCTCTACGGCCGCCTCCACTCCCTCCACCGCCACGGCGTCGGTCCGCGCCATTATCACGAAGTCCGGGTCGGTCCTGGCATCCACAGCGGCTTTGATTCGATCAACCATCTCTGCAGCAGAGACAAGGGCCTTGCCGGGACGGTGCCCGCATCGCTTGGTCGCCACCTGGTCCTCAAGGTGCATCCCGGCGGCGCCGGACCTGATCATCTCCCTGACGGTCCGTCCGATCATGAATGCCCCCCCCCAGCCGGTGTCGGCGTCAACCAAGAGTGGAAGCCCGCAGGCCCCGGTCACCCGGCGCACCTCCTCCAGCACATCGTTAAGGGTAGTCATCCCCAGATCGGGAAGGCCGAAGGATGCATTGGCCACCCCTGCTCCGGAAAGATAGAGGGCGCAAAAGCCCGTCCGCTCAGCCATTATGGCGGCAAAGGCGTTTATGGTCCCCACGACCTGCAACGGTTTTTCATGAGCCAGGGCGGCACGCAGACGTCCTCCCGGCGTAAGCGCTCTCTCCATAATTATCTCCCGGTGAAATACCAATTAATATAGATGCAGGCGAAACAGACACGCCGAAATAAAGTGTAACAGGGATTTCCCCCGATTACAAATCGGCCGGCTCTGTTAAAAATACTTTACTAAATTTTATTATTTTTTATATTATGGGATGTGGTAGAGACTCTCCGGTAAAAGCGAACGCCTGAATACCCTTTGCCGGCATGAATCAAAAGAAACAACATCCTCCGATCCTCGACCAAAGGGAAAGTCAATGTTTGGGAATGATACAAGGCTGAAGGCCCGCCTCAGAAAAAAAGAGCAGCAGCTTAAGGCCTGTGAATCCAGGTTTCACAGCATCATAACAAAAAGCTCGGACGGTATCGTCATTGTCGACCGGAACGGCATCGTGCGTTCACTCAATCCGGCGGCGGAAAACCTGTTCGGCGTCAAACGTGATGAGCTCATGGGAAAACCGTTCGGTTTTCGGATAATCACGGGTGAAACTATTGACATCGACATCATCACGAAAACCGGTAAGACCGTCGTGGCGGAAATGCGGGCAATGGAAACGGTGTGGAATGGAAAGGCGACCAGCTATGTTTTTCTGCGTGATATCACCGCGCGCAAACGGGTGGAAGAGGAAATTGAAATATTGAACACGAACCTTGCGGCAAGAGCCGCCGAACTGGAAACCGCCAACAGGGAACTGGAAGCGTTCAGTTACACGGTTTCCCACGACCTGCGCGCGCCGTTAACCAATATCAACGGTTATTGTCAGATCATGTTACACGTATGCGCAGACAGGCTCGATGATGAATGCAGGGGTTTTATGCAGAGAGTGTTCGATGAGGCGCAGCGTATGGACCATCTCATCAATACCCTCTTGAATTTCTCACGTTTGACGCGTTGCGAGATGCATAGCAAAACGTTCTGTCTCAGTGAAACGGCGCAAGCCGTAGCTGCGGAACTCCGGCAAAAGGGGCATGAACGCCGGGTGACCTTCACCATTGCAGAGGGCGTGGAGGTCGATGGAGATGCGCGGTTGTTGCGGGTCGTTCTGGATAATCTCCTCAGCAACGCCTGGAAGTACACCGGCAAACAGGAATCGGCCTGCATCGAGTTTGGAGTGACGGAATCCGGAGGGAAACCGACATATTTTGTCCGTGACAACGGGGCCGGATTTGATATGAGATATGCCGACAGACTTTTCTGTCCTTTCCAGCGTCTGCACAGCAAGGAAGAATTCGAAGGGCACGGCATCGGTCTCGCCACGGTGCAGCGGATCATCCAGCGCCACGGAGGCCGGGTCTGGGCCGAAGGGGAGATGGGAAAGGGGGCGACCTTTTATTTCACCCTGTGAAACCCACATTTAATACAATCACGCTCCAAATCGTGACAATCCCCCATTTTCATTAACTTCTTGTCCAACTGACGCTATTCTGATACTATTTTGCAACAATCTCGGTTATTCTTCTTGAGGCGGGCATCCCGTGACTGACCCCGATCAACTAGTCGTCTTCACCCTCGAAAATTGCCGTTATGCCGTGCCCCTTCCCGCCGTGGAAAGAGCCGTGCGGATGGTTGAGATTACCCCCCTGCCGCAAGCGCCGGAAATTGTCCTCGGCATCATCAACCTCCAGGGACGAATTATCCCCATCTTGAACATCCGTAAACGTTTTCGCCTGCCCGAGCGGAAACCGGGACTGAGCGATCAGCTCCTCATTGCCCGGACGGCGCAACGCACCGTTGCGCTCGTAGTCGATGCGGTCAGCGACGTTATTGATCACTCACCGCAGGAGACGACCGCTCCGCCGATGATCGTTCCCGGCCTGGAGTATCTGGCAGGGGTGATAAAGCTCGCGGACGGCATGGTTTTCATCCACGACCTTGACGTCTTCCTCTCCCTCGAAGAGGAAGACGCCCTGGAAATGGCGCTTGGGGGGGA
Organism: Geobacteraceae bacterium; assembly: GCA_009773645.1. Taxonomy (GTDB): domain Bacteria; phylum Desulfobacterota; class Desulfuromonadia; order Geobacterales; family Geobacteraceae; genus WSYB01. The sequence continues at coordinate 14,798 of WSYB01000044.1, read as the reverse complement.
GAATAAGGTGGATGTGCCGAAATAGATGACCCACACGATTTCCGACAAACTCCTGGCCCAAAGCAGTGAATTCATCACCGCCCGGTTCGGCCTCCACTTTCCGAAAAAGCGCTGGCGCGACCTTGAGCAGGGAATCATCTGCGCCGCCCGTGATTTCGGCTTCGCCGACCCCGCAGCATGTGTCCGCTGGCTCTTAACGGCAGAGCTGACCAAGGAGCAGATCAACATCCTTGCAGGCTGCCTGACGATCGGGGAAACCTACTTTTTCCGGGAGCAGAAGAGTTTCGAGGCCCTCGAAAACCACATTCTCCCGGAGCTGCTCGGCTCCCGGCGGGGGAAGGAGCAACGGCTGAGGATCTGGAGCGCGGGGTGCTCGACGGGTGAAGAACCTTACTCCATCGGCATCATGCTGCAGCGGCTGATCGCCGATCTTCCGCACTGGAACGTGACCATTCTGGCTACCGACGTCAATCCCGCATCTCTCCGCAAAGGGGTGCAGGGAGAGTACGGCGACTGGTCGTTCCGCGGCGTCCCCCGGGGAATAAAGGAGCGGTATTTCACCGCGGGCGGGACGGGGCGCTTTGCGATAGCCGGCGCCGTCAGGAAAATGGTGACCTTCGCCCCGCTCAATCTGGCGGAAGACACCTATCCGTCGCTTTTCAACAATACCAACGCCATGGATGTCATCTTCTGCCGCAACGTGCTGATGTACTTCTCGCCGGAACAGGCGAAAAGGGTCATCGACAAGTTTTGCCACTCCCTGGTGGCCGGCGGCTGGCTCATCGTCAGCCCGACCGAGACCTCGCCCACCCTTTTCGCCGGGTTTGAAACCGTCCATTTCCACAACGCGGTCTTCTACCGGAAGGACGGTCACGGGAAGACGGCGGTTGCGCCGTCCCTCGAAGCAACGGGCGCAATGACGGCTCCTCCCCCGCCCCTTCCCGCTGTTGATCAGACCGGGACTATGGGCTTCACACCGCCGCAATCGGCAGAGCCTTTACCGGCGGCCGCGCAACGGGACCACGCCGAACGGCAGGTTTCCCCCTACGAAGAAGCTCTGGCGCTCTACCGGCGGGGTGAGTACGCCGAAGCGGCGGCAAAACTCGTTGGATTCCTGGCTAACGCCCCGTCAGGGTCCGCTTCCCTCCGGTACGGGGAAGCCGCCGCTCTCCTGGCATGGGCCTTCGCCAATCAGGGGGAGTTATCGGCGGCCCTGGATTGGTCGGAAAAGGCCATAGCCGTTAATAAGCTCGATCCGGAAGTGCGCTATCTGCAAGCGATAATCTTCCAGGAACAGGGGGACGACGACGCGGCAATCGCTTCCCTTAAAAGGGCACTCTACCTCGATCATGGATTTGTCCTGGCCCACTTTGCGCTGGCCAATCTCACCCGGCGCAGGGGAAGGACGAAAGAGGCGGCCAGGCATCTGGAGAACGCCGCGTCACTGCTGACGGCATACGGCGACAACGATATTCTGCCGGGGTCGGAGGGGATGAGCGCGCGCCGGCTCGGTGAGATCATCGCGTCAACCAGGGAAGCGTCGTCAGGTAGTCTGTGATGCTGAAATTCTACAAGGCAATTGGACACGGATTAACACGGAAAAAGCGGATTAAAACTGATAATTCAAGGAGATAAACCGGGTTACTGCCACAACCTTTTGGGTTAATGCTCTCCATGGTTTAAATCCGTGAAAATCCGTATAAATCAGATTTGATCCGTGTTCAAAATGCTTTTTCTGGGTTGAAATGCTGTTTTGGTTCAAGGGTTGGAAAGGGATAGAGTGGAAAGGGAACGGGGCATGGAACGGAAACGGGGAAAAAACGGACGGAAACAGAGACAGGACATCGACTGGCAAGGGGTCCGGCAACGTCTTGATGCAGCCGCCGGCCTCCTCGACCGCGGGGTATCGCCCGAAGGACAAAAGAGTATCCTTAAGGCCAGGGCGCTGGCGCTTGCCCGGGAACCCCACGCGGAAGAAACGGCGGGAGGATACCTTGAAGTCCTTGAATTTCTCCTGGCGTATGAAACGTACGGCATCGAGATGTCCTGGGTCAGCGAGACCCTCCCCCTGAAGGACCTTACCCCGGTTCCCTGCACGCCGCCGTTCGTCCTCGGCCTGATCAACGTACGCGGCCAGATCGTTTCGGTCATCGACATCAAGAAGTTCTTCGACCTGCCGGAAAAGGGGTTGACGGACCTGAACAAGATAATCATCGTGCATGACGGGGGGATGGCGTTCGGCATTCTGGCGGATGCCGTCTGCGGTGTCCGGTCGATTCCGCTGGCGGAGCTGCAGCCGTCCCTACCCACCCTGACCGGGGTCCGGGAGGAGTACCTGAAAGGTGTGACACGGGAGCGGACGGTGGTCCTGGACGGGAGGAAGCTCCTCAGCGACAGAAAAATCATCGTTCATGAAGAGATGGAAGATTGATCCCGAATCCGGCAATTGCCGAATCCAGGTTGATGCAAGCAAAATGAGATAGAAAGGGAGAACGGTAATGTTCGGTAAACTCCAGATCAGGACAAGGTTGTGGGCCAGCTACGCAATAATCGTCGCGCTTATGATTATCACCGGGGTATATGCATTGAACAGGCTGAGTTATGTGGCGAGCCGCACCACCCAACTGTACGAGCACCCCTTTACCGTCAGGAAGAGTGTGCGCGATGCGAACCTCTTCTTTACAAAGATGCACTACAAGCTGAAAGATGCCGTAGCTGCCAAGGAGAGCGGCGCCGTGAACACCTATCTGAAGGAGATATACGGCTTTGACAAAGAGTTCACCGCTAATATGGAGGTGGTCAAAGAGCGCTTTCTCGGCAAGAAGAGCGATATTGACGATGTTCTCAAGGAATACGAGGAGTGGAAACGGCTCCGCGACCAGGTCATTGCCGCGGTGAAGGCGAACAGGCATGATACGGCTGCGCAATTGATGGCCGGTATGGAGACCGACCAGTACACCGTCATGGAAAAGGAAATGGCCGACGTGTTCACCTTCGCCGACAACAAGGCGGCCTCGTTCTTCAAAGAGTCGCAGGAAGCGGCCCGGCAATCTTACATCCTCATCCTGGCAATGAAGACGGCGGCGGTCATCTTTGCCGTCATCATCGCCATTCTCCTTACCCGCAGCATCACCCGCCCCCTCTCCCAGGCCGTGAGGGTGGCGGAGCGGGTGGCCGACGGCGATCTGACCGTAGCGGTCCCCGTGCCCGACAGCCGGGACGAGTTGGGTGCCCTCCTGGAGACGTTTCGCCGGATGGTGGAGAACCTCCGCAACCAGACCATGGCAATCCAGGAAGGGGTGAACGTCCTCGCCGCCTCCGCCGGTGAGATCCTCTCCTCGACGACCCAGGTCGCTTCCAGCGCGGCGGAAACCGCCACGGCGGTCAACGAGACGACCGTCACCGTCGAGGAGGTGAAACAGACCACCCAGCTCTCCGCGCAGAAGGCCCGGCATGTGGCCGACAGCGCGCAGAAGTCGCTCCAGGTCTCCCACCATGGGAAAAAATCGGTGGAAGACGCGGTCCAGGGAATGAACCGGATCCGGGAACAGATGGAAACCGTCGCCGAAAGCATCGTGAGCCTCAGCGAACAGAGCCAGGCCATCGGTGAGATCATCGCGACTGTCAACGACCTGGCCGAGCAGTCGAACCTCCTCGCCGTCAACGCAGCCATCGAGGCGGCCAAGGCGGGGGAGCACGGCAAAGGCTTTGCCGTGGTGGCCCAGGAGGTCAGGAGCCTCGCCGAACAGTCGAAGCAGGCAACCGCCCAGGTGCGGACGATCCTGAACGATATCCAGAAGGCGACCAACTCCGCGGTGATGGCAGCAGAGCAGGGCAGCAAGGCGGTTGAAGCCGGAGAGAAACAGTCCGCCGAGGCGGGAGAGTCGATTCGGACCCTGGCGGAGAGCATCTCCGAATCGGCCAACGCCTCGACCCAGATAGCGGCGTCGAGCCAGCAGCAGATGGTGGGAATGGACCAGGTAGCCCTGGCCATGGAAAACATCAAAGATGCGAGCACCCTGAGCGTCACCAGCACGCAGCAGGCCGAACAGTCGGCGCAGAACCTGCACGAGCTCGGGCAGAAGCTGAAGCGGCTGGTGGAACAGTATAGGGTTTAGAGGTAGGGGCGATCCTTGTGATCGCCCAATTTTGGGCAAACACAAGGTTTGCCCCTACGAGAGAACCATGATGGACGACGATTTTCAGAAAAGGCTCCTGGCGACGTTCAAGGTCGAGACGAAAGAGCGCCTCGCCGCCCTTTCCTCAGGCCTGATCGCACTGGAAAAGGCCACGGAGCACGAGAAACGACAGGAGATCCTCGAAGCCGTCTTCCGCGAGGCGCACAGCATGAAAGGGGCGGCCCGCGCCGTCAGCATGGCCGGGATCGAGTCCCTCAGCCATGCCCTGGAAAGCGTCTTCGCCCAATGTAAACGCCAGGAAATCGTCCCTTCCCCGGCCTTGTTCGATCTGCTCCACCGGACAACCGACACGATCGAGACCCACCTTTACTCTTCCGGGGCCGACGACGCTACCGCGGAAAAATCCGGGGTCAGGGAACTCATCCTCAGCCTGGAGAAGGGGGTGAAAGGTGCTCCATCTCCACCTGCTCCCCCACCGGCGCCTCCGCAGCCGGAATACCGGGACGGCCCTCACCCCGAGAAACCCGCCGTGGCCGGCACAGTCAGGATTTCCGCCGGGAAACTCGACTCTCTCCTCCACCAGGCGGAGGAAATGCTCACCGCAAAAATCTCCGCCCGGCAGCGCGCCGCAGAACTTGATGAGATAAGCGCCGCCCTTGCCTCGTGGGAAAAGGAGTGGAAAAAGGTCCGGCCGGCGGTACGCAGGCTGCGCAAGGTGCAGCAATCGCCGGCAGGCCGGCTCGTGACGGACTCGGATGCCGGCCAGTTGGGGAAACTCCTGGCATTTTTCGACTGGAACCACGCAGCCGTCAAGTCCCTGGAAAACAGGGTGCACAATCTTGCAAAAGCTGCGGCCAACGACCGGCATCTCCTCGACGGCATGGTGGACGCTCTCCTCGGCGACCTGAAGGAGGTGCTGATGCTCCCCTGCTCGACCATTCTGGAGGTCCTGCCGAAGATGGTCCGGGACCTCGGGCGGGACCGCGGCAAGGAAGCGGAGCTGGCGGTCACGGGAGAAACCGTTGAAATCGACAAACGGGTCCTGGAAGAGATGAAAGACCCACTTATTCATCTGGTGCGCAACTGCATCGACCACGGCATTGAAAAGCCCGAGGAGCGCAAGCGCCGGAGCAAACCGGCGTGCGGGCGAATTACCGTAGCGGTTTCGCTCATCGGCACCAGCCGGATCGAGATGGTCGTCGCTGACGACGGGGCAGGGATGGATACCGCCATGCTGGCGGACGTTGCCGTGCAGCAGGGAGTCATTACGCGGGATGAGGCAAGCCGGATGGGGAATGAGGAATCTCTGGAGCTCATTTTCAAATCAGGTGTATCCACCAGCCCCATAATCACCGACCTCTCGGGAAGGGGGCTCGGCCTTGCCATCGTCCGGGAGAAGGTGGAGAAGCTCGGCGGGACCGTTACGGTGATAAGCGAGCCTTTGCGCGGGACAACGTTCAGAATGGTTCTACCCCTGACCCTCTCAACCTACCGGGGTGTGCTGGTCAGTGTGGGAGAGCAGACTTTCATCGTTCCTTCCGCCGGCGTGGAAAGGGTTGCAAGAATCGGCAAAGAGTCGCTGAAGACCGCAGAGAACAGGGAAACCGTCGAATTGGACGGCGTTGCCCTTTCCTTTGTCCGGCTTGCCGATCTCCTGCAAATTCCCCGGAAGGAAGGGGACCGCGATGACGACGGCTTGATTCAGCTCTTCTTGATCGGCAGCGGGTCGAGCCGGATCGCCTTCGGCGTGGACGGCATCCTCGGCGAACAGGAAGTCCTGGTGAAAAGTCTCGGCCCGCAGTTGCCGCGGGTTCGCAACATCGCCGGCGCAACGGTGCTCGGAACCGGCAAGGTGGCGACGATACTCCATCCCGGCGACCTGGTGAAATCCGCGGCGAAGGGGGCCGCCATACCGGCCGTCGCCTTGTCACGGGCGGAAAGGGAGGAAGTGCCGCGCAAATCGGTGCTGATCGCCGAAGATTCCATTACTGCCAGGACGCTCCTGAAAAATATCCTGGAGACGGCCGGCTACCGGACCAGTACGGCTGTAGATGGGATCGACGCACTGACGCAGCTCAGGACGGAACAGATAGACCTTGTGGTGTCGGACGTGGATATGCCGCGGATGAACGGTTTCGATCTGACCGCCAGAATCCGCAAGTCCCGGGAGATTGCCGACCTGCCGGTGGTGCTGGTCACCTCCCTCGATTCCCGCGAGGACCGGGAGCGCGGCATCGAGGCGGGAGCAAATGCCTATATCGTGAAGAGCAGCTTCGATCAGAGCAACCTGCTGGAAGTTATCCGGCGGCTGATATAGGAAAAACTTTTCCCCCCTCCCAACCTCCCCCCGCTGGGTGGAGGAGCAGTCGTCCCCTCCCCCGGCGGGGGAGGGCTGGGGAGGGGGAAGCTGAAAGTGGCAAAGTTGGTATAAGCAGCAATGAGGAACAAATGAATGATAAAAGTCCTGATAGTCGATGATTCAGCCAGCATGCGGCTTTTTCTGGAGCGGATCTTCAGCGCCGATCCCGGGATTCACGTGGTCGGCACCGCGCATAACGGGGAAGAGGCCCTAAAAGCGGTGGAACGCCTGTCTCCCGACGTCATCACCATGGACGTTTTCATGCCGCTGATGAACGGCCTCGACGCCACGCGCAGGATCATGGAGACGCATCCCACCCCGATCATCATCCTGAGCGGCAACCTTGACCCGGAAGAGGTTATGACGTCATTCCATGCCATGGAGGCGGGTGCCCTCGTCGCCCTGCCGAAACCGAGAGGCGCCGGTCACCCCGATCATGAGCGGGAGGTCGGCTCCCTGGTCCGGACGGTGAAACTGATGGCAGAAGTCAAGGTGGTGAAACGGTGGCCGCGATCCCGGAACAGGGTCTCCACTCCGCCGCAGGTTGTGATCAGCGATGAGGCCCCGGCGAAGCTCCAGGTGGTGGCCATCGGCGCCTCGACCGGTGGGCCGGTGGTTATCCAGACCATCCTGTCGGCGCTGGGCGAGAATTTTCCCGTGCCGGTCCTGATAGTGCAGCACATGGCGGCGGGATTTATCCATGGCTTTGCGGAGTGGCTCGCCCTCTCGTCCCGGCTGCCGGTTCATGTCGCCTCCCAGGGTGAGCATCTTCTCCCCGGCCATGCGTACGTCGCTCCGGACGGATTTCATCTGCTGGTGGAGGCCGGCGGCCGGATCAAGCTGAGCGGAGAGTCCCCTGAAAATGGCCTGCGTCCTTCGGTTTCCGCGCTCTTCCGTTCCGTTGCCGATGTCTATGGGAAGAACGCGGCCGGCGTGCTCCTTACCGGGATGGGGAAGGACGGAGTGGATGAATTGCTGCTGCTGAAGGGAAAAGGGGCTGTCACCATCGTGCAGGACAAGGCCAGTTCGGTGATTTATGGCATGCCGGCGGAAGCGGTGCGTGCCGGGGCAGCGACTTATACGCTTTCACCGGGCAAGATCGCCGCAATGCTTGAACGCCTGACGAATGGAAACTGATTACATTTGAAACTGCTGAATTTAGGATTATGGCTCTATCCGGGAAGCGGCGGATAATCAAAAAGGAGCATGCCCATGGCAAGCCATAAGGAAGAAAACGCTCTGTCCGGCGAAGAGATACTCGTCATCGAAGACAGTATCACCCAGGCGGAGCGGCTGCGCCACATCCTGGGAAAGCACGGCTATCGGGTTCTGGTCGCCGGCAACGGCAAAACAGCCCTCGCCATGCTGGAGGAGCAGAAGCCGGCACTCATTATCAGCGACATAATCATGCCGGGGATAAACGGCTACGAACTGTGCCGTCGTATCAAGGCGATTGACGACTGCCGGAATATTCCCGTAATCCTCCTGACCTCCCTTTCCGACCCGCAGGATGTCATCAGGGGACTGGAGTGCGGTGCAGATAACTTCATCACTAAACCTTACAGTGAAGAATATCTCCTTACCCGCATAAGATACATGCTGGTGAACCGCTACCAGCTCCCGGAGCGCACCTCGCTGCCGGGCCTGGAGATATACTTTTCCGGTGAGAAATACGTCATAACCGCCGACCGCCGGCAGATCCTCGACCTCCTCCTCTCCACGTATGAGGCCGCCATCCAGAAGAACAACGAGCTGATCCGAGCCCGGGACGAGTTGAACGCGCTCAATGAACAGCTGGCAGTAGCCAACCGGGAGCTGGAAGCTTTCAGCTACTCGGTCTCCCATGACCTCCGCTCGCCTCTTACCAACATCAACGGCTTCTGTCAGGTAATCACGGAATTGTGTGGCGACAAGCTCGATGAACAGTGCATGGGCTTTGTACGACAAATTTACAACCAAACCCGGCGCATGGACCAGCTCATCAGCACCCTGCTGAATTTCTCACGGCTGACTAAGAGTGAGATCCGCCCGGAAACACTTGACCTCAGCAGCATGGCGCGCGCCATTGCCGTAGCCCTCCGGCAGAATGAACCGGAACGCCGGGTTACCTTCATTATCGGGGAAGGAGTAACAGCCCATGGGGATATGCGGCTCTTGCGGGTAGTCCTGGAAAACCTCCTCGGTAACGCCTGGAAGTACACCTGCAAGCGGGAAGGGGCTGAGATTGAATTCGGAGTGACGGAAATCGGGGCGGAACGGACATATTTTGTCCGTGACAACGGGGCAGGATTTGAGATGGCTCAAGCAGACAAGCTGTTCTTCCCTTTCCAGCGTCTGCATAGCGCGGCTGAATTCGAAGGACACGGAATCGGCCTGGCCACCGTACAAAGGATCATCCAGCGCCACGGAGGCCGGGTCTGGGCCGAAGGAGAGGTAGGAAATGGGGCGTCCTTCTATTTCACTCTTTAATTTCCCAGGAAATGGGATACTATTAGAATTGGCCCTATTAGCGGGCTGACAGGAAAGGAGGGTTTAACCCTCCTTTTTGGTTTCATCCTCTTTCTTCGCCTTGATCTCGATCTCATCCTTGCCATCGGACGCCCTCTTGAAGTTCTTGATGCTCTTTCCCAGCGCGCTGCCGATCTCGGGAAGCCTCCCCGCACCGAACACCACCAGTACTATGACAAGAACGACTATTAATTCAGGCATGCCAAATCCGAACATATTAACCCTCCACAAGAAATTCGTAAGTTTGGAATAAGTATTGCACCATATTGGTAAAAAATCAAGATGCTAAGAGGACCCACGGATGACGGCAGCGAAGATTTTGCCGGCTGCATATATTGATATTATTTAATTAACGTGATATATATGTTGATGTAACAAGATGCTTTCAGATCTTGTACGGAGAAGCGGCATGTTAATAAACCTCAGCCTGAAAACAAAAACGGCATTGACGGTTTCTGTCCTGTTCGTCATCTTTACCGCTGCCACGGCCTATTTTGTCCTCTCTTACTTTGAAAAAAAATTCAAACACACCATATCAAGCCAGCAGTTTTCGCTGGTCTCCTCCCTGGCCGACAGTATCGACGACAAGCTCCGTATCGCCCACAAGGCCTTAATTGCCGGCGCCGCAAAGATTTCCCCGGAGGACCTTCAACATCCCAGCCGGGCTCAGCATTTTCTCGACTCCAGATATACCCTGGCATCCATATTTGACAACGGCCTCTTCCTTTTCTCCGGTGAGGGGAAACTGATTGCCGAGAGCCCCTACCTCCCCGGCCGGAGGGGGAGGGACATCTCTTTCCGCGAATTCTATCAGAAGACCGTTGCAACAGAAAAGCCCTACATTTCCAACCCTTATACCTCCACTCATACGCCGGGTCATCCGGCGATCATGCTGACCGTTCCGCTTTTTGACAACGGAGGCAAACTCATTGCAATCCTCGGCGGCAGTTTCGATCTTTTAGGGAAAAACCTTCTCCAGGACATGTCCCGCATCAAAATCGGCAGGACCGGCTATATCTTTCTCACCGACAGCAATCGGGTCATGATCGTACACCCGGATAAGGAGAGGATTCTGAAACCGGCTGCATTGTCGGGGGCAAACAAACTGTTTGACAAGGCGTATGCCGGTTTTGAAGGGACCGGGGAAACCGTCACCTCAAAAGGGGTACCGGTGCTCTCCTCCTTCAAGCATCTGCACGCGACCAACTGGGTCGTGGGGTCCAGCTACCCACTGGCCGAAGCCTACGCGCCACTGTACCAGGCAATGAATTACTTCATCTGGGCGACGTTGGCCGGGACGGCCGCCATGCTCGGCATAGTCTGGCTGTTGATGAAACGCCTGACCGCGCCGCTATTGGCTTTTGCCGGGCATGTGGAAACATTACCGGAAAAATCAGGGGCGCAAAAACTGATCGCTATCGATTCGAAAGACGAAATCGGCACCCTGGCAAGGGCCTTCAACCAGATGGTCGCCACGCTGGACCGGCAGCAGGCGGCCCTGCTGGAAAGTGAAACCAATTTCAGGGCTCTGGCGGACAACGCCAACGTAGGAATATTGATTTCCACCAGCAACGGAAGGCATTTGTATGCCAATCGTCAGGCCGCTGAAATCACGGGATACACCATAAAGGAACTGCAAACTATCCCGATGGATCAATTGGCCAACCCTGCTGAACTGCCGATGTTGAAAGAGAGACTCATGAAGAGACTCGCCGGAGAAGAAGTGCCCCGCCAATACGAAACCAGCATCATCCGTAAAGAGGGTACCAATGTTCCTATCGAACTGACTGGCGCCAAGACCCTCTGGCAGAAGGAACCAGTCGATCTGGTAATAATCCGGGATATCACCGAACGTAAACGGGTGGATGAGGAAATTCAGAAACTCAACGCCGACCTTGAAGCGCGGGTAGTGGAACGGACTGCAGAGCTGGAAGCCTCCAATAAGGAGCTGGAAGCGTTCTGCTACTCGGTATCCCATGACCTGCGTACTCCGTTGCGCGGCATCGACGGTTTCAGCAAAATCCTCATGACTGAGTATGCCGATCGTCTGGAGGATTCCGTCAAAGAATATCTCGTACGAATCGGCACTGCCGCTGTGCGTATGGGGGAGTTGATCGACGACCTGCTCAACCTCTCCAAGGTCACGCGCAGCGAAATGCGCCGCCATGTGGTCGATCTCAGCGCACTGGTCCGTGATATTGCAGCGACACTTATGCAAGATGCATCGGAGCGTCGGGTTGAGCTGGTCGTTGCCGACGTGGCCAACACGCAGGGAGATCCACATCTGCTCAGGATCATGCTGGAAAACCTCCTCGGCAACGCCTGGAAGTTCAGCGGCAAACAGCCTTCCGCCCGCATCGAATTCGGAACCTGTGCAGATAATTCGGAAATCGTCTATTTCATCCGGGACAACGGCGTCGGCTTCGATATGACGTACGCCCATAAACTGTTCAACCCTTTCCAGCGCCTTCACGGCATTAACGAATTCGAAGGCACCGGCATCGGCCTTGCCACAGTGCAACGGATCATCCACCGTCACGGGGGACGGGTCTGGGTTGAAGCGGAAACGGGCAAAGGGGCGACATTTTACTTTACGCTGCCAACTCGAGGGGGATGACATGGAAAACAGACATGTGTTGCTGGTGGAAGACAACCCCGATGATGAGGAACTGACGTTGCGCGCTCTGAAAAAGAGCAATATCCACCTTGAAGCAGTGGTGGCGCGCGACGGTGTGGAAGCCCTCGATTACCTCTTCGGCACCGGCGCTTATGCAGGCCGCGATCTGAGCATCATGCCCCTGCTCGTCTTGCTTGATTTGAAATTGCCTAAAACAAACGGCCTGGAAGTTTTGCGGCGTCTGCGCGCAGATGTACGGACCAGGCTCCTGCCGGTGGTGGTTTTTACTTCATCCGATGAAGAGCAGGACATCATCGAGAGTTATGCACTCGGGGCCAACAGCTACATCCGCAAACCGGTGGAGTTCGATCATTTCAGCGATACGGTGCGCCAGCTCGGCGTATATTGGATGATCATGAACATACCCCCCAAGACAGCGGAATGACACGCACAAATCGGAATCAACGGCCGCCAAACCCGCCCGCATTTATCAATGCAAAACCCTGATGATCATGGTAAAATGCTGCCATGAATGAATTCAAACTTACGAGCGACTACGAGCCGCGGGGTGACCAGCCGCGGGCCATAGAGGAACTTTCAGAAGGAATCGTGCGCGGCGACCCGGACCAGGTCCTTTTGGGGGTGACCGGTTCAGGCAAAACCTTCACCATGGCCAACGTCATCGCCAATGTCAACCGCCCCGCCCTGGTCCTCGCCCCCAACAAGACTCTGGCAGCCCAGCTGTACGGCGAGTTCAGGGAACTCTTCCCGGAGAACGCCGTGGAGTATTTCGTTTCCTATTATGACTACTACCAGCCCGAAGCCTATCTCCCCACCACCGACACCTTCATTGAAAAAGACTCCTCCATAAACGACGAAATCGACAAGATGCGCCACTCGGCAACGCGAAGCCTCCTCACCCGCCGGGACGTGATCATCGTAGCATCGGTCTCCTGCATATACGGTATCGGGTCACCCGACTCCTACCAGGAAATGCATATCTTCTTCCACCAGGGGGACCGGCTGGACCGGGACGAGCTCCTGAAAAAGCTGGTGGAAATCCAGTACGAGCGCAACGATGTGGATTTTCACCGCGGCGCCTTCCGGGTCCGGGGCGACATCGTGGAGATTTTCCCTGCCCACGACGATGAGCTGGCGTTACGCATCGAATTTTTCGGCGACACGGTGGAAGGGCTCAGCCAGATAGACCCCCTGCGTGGCCAGGTAATACAAAAGCTTTCCAAGTGCGCAATTTATCCGGCATCCCACTATGTGGCAACCCGAGAGACCATGGAGCGGGCCGTAGAACAGATAAGACTGGAGCTGGAGGAACGGATCCGCTGGTTCAAGGAGCGCAACATGCTGGTAGAGGCTCAGCGGATAGAACAACGGACCTACTTCGATATCGAGATGATCGAGGAGATGGGGTTCTGCCAGGGTATAGAGAACTATTCCCGCCACCTTGACGGCCGTGCGCCGGGCGAGCCCCCTTACACCCTTATCGATTACTTTCCGCAGGATTTCATCTTGTTTATCGATGAGTCCCACATCACCGTCTCGCAGGTGGGGGGAATGTACCGGGGCGACCGGAGCCGCAAGGAAACCCTCGTCAATTACGGTTTCCGTCTCCCGTCCGCCCTCGACAACCGCCCCCTCAACTTTAAGGAGTTCACTGAAAAGCTGAACCTGACGGTCTATGTATCCGCCACTCCGGCCGATTACGAATTGAAGAAGTCGGATGGGGTCGTGGTAGAGCAGGTAATCCGCCCCACCGGGCTCATCGACCCTGAGATACAGGTGCGTCCCGCCTCCGGCCAGGTGGACGACCTCCTCCACATGATCCGGGAGACCGTGGCCAGGGGAGAGCGGGTGCTGGTCACCACCCTCACCAAGCGGATGGCGGAAGACCTCACCGATTACTACCGGGAGCTGGGGATACGGGTAAAGTACCTCCACTCCGACATCGACACCATCCAGCGGATGCAGATCATCCGTGATCTGCGTCTGGGGGAGTTCGACGTGCTGGTGGGGATCAACCTGCTGCGGGAAGGGCTCGACATCCCGGAAGTCTCCCTGGTGGCGATCCTGGACGCAGACAAGGAGGGGTTCCTCCGCTCCGCGCGCTCCCTCATCCAGACCTGCGGCCGGGCCGCACGGAACCTTGCCGGCCACGTCATCATGTATGCCGACGTCGTAACCCAGTCGATGCAGGCGTGCATAGACGAGACAACCAGACGGAGATCAATTCAAACGGAATACAATCGGGCGCACAACATCACCCCCCAGAGCGTGAAGAAGGGCTTACGCACCATCCTCGAATCGGTCGAGGAGCGGGATTACTACACCATCCCGATCGCCGCCGAAGCCTTGGAAGAGTACGTGCCGCTCAAGGACATCCCCAAACTGGTGAAGAAGCTCAGGAAGGAGATGCTGGCGGCCGCCAAGGGGCTGGATTTCGAGAAGGCGGCCGAGCTCAGGGATCGGGTCCGGGGGCTGGAGGATATGGAGTTGGCGCTGAAGTGAGGGGAGTCTGACTTCCGAAGGGACCGGTTACCCCTCTCCCGCGTCGGAGAGGTAATCCAGGGGATGTTCCTGGTTCCCATATATTTTCATGTGCGCAGAGTAAATATTCCATTTGGGTAGATCACCGGTTCACGCGTGCGCGCGTGAACCGGTCAATTACGAATTGAAAGGATAAAAATGAGAAGATTGATCCTCGCCGCTTTGGTCCCTTTGCTACTCTTCGCGACTTCTGCTTCTGGTCAGGAAAATCGTAACTCTAAACAAGAAGATGTCCTGCCCGGAGTTAAAGCCATATTTTTCATCTTGGGGTGCCTAGATGAGTATATGGGAAGAGCGATAATCGAGAAGGATGCTGATGGTGTTGCGAGCTTTTACTCATCAGAAGTTCAAGCTTCCCAGGTCTTTGAAAAATACCTGAAATTTCTCGTTGCGGAGGAGTCGATCCATACCGAAATCAGAAAAGAAATATCTGACGGTGGTCACATTTCATTCCACTCTCCAGAACTATATCAGCGCATTAATAGCATGTATCCGTATTCCTTCGAAAACTCACATACTAAAGGGTACAAAAGTAATTCAACATCAGGCAATTGTGTAAGCGCATTCCTTGTGCCTGAAGAAGCTCATAATGAGCCAGTACGATTTCTGAAGC
>WSYB01000043.1 GCA_009773645.1 Geobacteraceae bacterium | reverse complement strand
GAGAATACTTTTTGGAGTGCTTGAGCCGGATGACGGGAAACTGTCACGTCCGGTTCTGAGGGGGGTCGGGAGCCGAGAGGCTCCCCGCCTACCCGGTGGTCGGCGAGACAAGATCATGGATTTAATTGACAAAGCTCTTTTTGGTGATCGATTTATCACCTTGGAAGAGATTAAAACAACAGGGTTAACTTCATGGGCTGCCCCATGTACGGGCTCGTTCGAGTGTATCGTTCCGGAAGGAACTGTTTTCGTTGTCAAAGGTGACCAAGTTGAAGGAGCAACGGGCTTCACGGGAGGGTATAAGGGGACGTAGTTGATTAGTTGACTTTATCTCAATAGAAGGTATATTGACGTTATGCCACGAGCCGCACGTCTTGACATAGCCGGAGTCCTCCAGCACGTGATCGTAAGAGGAGTTGAACGACGGGACATTTTTCTGGATGATGATGATCGGCAATCCTTTTTGGATCGCTTTTCCAGCTTGTTGATTCAAACAGGGACCGAATGCCTTGCCTGGTCGCTTATGACCAACCATGCACATATGCTTTTGCGCCCGACTCAAGGAAAACTTGGACACCTTATGCGGCGACTATTGACAGGTTATGCCGTTACATTTAATTTGCGCCACCACCGTAGCGGCCATCTTTTTCAAAACCGCTTCAAGTCCATAATCTGCGAGGAAGATCCTTATCTTCTCGAACTGGTCCGGTACATTCACCTAAACCCTTTGCGGGTAGGTATCGTCAAGGGCGTGGCTGAACTGAATGAATATCCATGGAGTGGTCATGCCGTTTTGATGGGACGTCGGGAAATGCCGGGACAAACTGTTGAAGAAGTCTTAGGATATTTCGGAAAGCGGAAAAAAACTGCGCAGGGAAAATATCAGTCATTCATAGAAGACGGTATTTCGGCGGGGAAAAGGGAAGAGCTGGTAGGCGGAGGACTGATGCGGGTGTTGAAATTGGCCGGGAATGAACTTATCACGGCTTACGACGATAGGATACTCGGCAGTGGTGATTTCGTCGAAAGATTGAAACAGGAAAAAGAAATTGCCGAGAGACTGGATATTCGAATTCCATTACCTCATTTAATAAAGTGCGTCGCCGAGTTTGCAGATATTGAACCTGAGAAACTTTGTCAACGGGGGAGAACAACATTGGCTGCGGACGCAAAAAGCATTATCTGCTATCTGGCTGCCCGCAGGCTTGGATACAGTGGTGAAACCATCGGAAAGGCATTGGGCATCACCCGCTCAGGAGTATGCAGGGGCGCATCTCGCGGAGCAGCATTGGTTGCACAAAATAGCGGGAAATGGGAGGATGCGGAAGGGTTGGTCAACAAATCAACTACGTCCCCTTAACCTTCCAAAATGGGCTTTGCAGATCTCTTGACGTCAGAGAATTACAAAAAAATTGTAAAAGACTGACCTACGAGCACAACACGCCGCAAGAGCCCGTCTCGCTGACGCTCGCGGCTCAGCGGCAGCCCCGTTGGCCCACCACAGTTAAACAAACCCACACAAATGTTTGCTGAAATATTAGCAATATGCTAACATAACTTATGTTCTCGATCGAATATTCGAAAGCCGCCCGAAAGGCATTGAAAGCCATGCCGTGTAATACGGCCCGGCTCGTCATGGAAAAGATCGATGCTTTGGCAGCCGACTCAATGGCGCCAAACAACAACGTAAAGAAACTTACCAACCATCCTGGCTATCGGTTACGGGTAGGGGATTGGCGGGTTGTTTACACGATTCACGAACAGGCCCTTTTGATAGCTGTTGTGCGAATCGCGCCCAGAGGAGATGTGTACCAATGAAAGCGCAAATCATCAAAAAAAATGGCCAACCTGAGTTTGCGGTGATTCCTTACGAAGATTACCAGCATTTCCTGGAACTGCTTGAGGACGAAGCCGATGCAAAAACAGTTGCCGAATTTCATGAAGCTTATACTGCCGGCCGAGAGTTTCTTGTACCTGGCGAGATCGTGCGCCGTGAGCTTGCAGGTGAATCACCGATAAAGCTTTGGCGTGAACATCGCGGCCTGACCCAGCAGGAACTCGCCCAGCGGGTGGGGATCAGCAAACCGTACTTGTCACAAATCGAAACCGGCAAGCGCCAAGGTACGGTTGAGACGCTTTCTGCAATAGCACGTGCACTTGAAGTTCCGCTTGACGTCTTAACTGACTGAGAGGGGCAGGGGACTTGCACCGGGAAAGACAGAGGGGTCTTCATTTAAAGCTCGGACAGAAGATGCTCCTCACGGAAAAACGGGGACAGATTTAGACACGAATTCCGGGACAGAATTCCACTTGGATGTCCCCAGAATTCCTTGTTTGTCCACAGGAACTTATCGAGTCTCGCCGTTAATGCAGTCTATCGGAATCAAACAGCCGCATTTGCCTGCCAGAAACCGTGGTAGCTGAACGGCACGTGGTGGGTGAGATGGATGACAGCTACCGGGCCGTCTGCTACGCGTTCCGCCTCTAAAACGGCCAGGAAGCTTTTTCTCGTGCGGCTGTCGTACCCTTCCGTCAGGAGCCATCCCGGCTCATGGGGCGCGTCCGGCTCAAAGCGGAATCCCGGCTTGGGGGCGAATACCGGCTCGGTGCAGTAGACCCCCTCGCCAAAATCGTAGCTTTCGGTCCGCCCCGTCCCCATGTCGACCCTCGTTATAAACGACCAGAAAAATTCCCCCGGCCGGCATTTCGCCAGATAGCCAAAGCGGTACCCGTGGCAGCGATGGAGCTCGTTCACCCGCGGCCACTCATAGCTTCCCCGGTCGAGGGTTTCCTGACGTACGGCCTTACGGGCAGGATCAATCAGATAGCGACGGAGCTCGCCGGGAAAAATGTACTCACCCCTGCGGCCCGCCATGACGGCGGCGGCAACCGGGTCCGGGCCGATGAAATGGTCAGGGTTTTCGTAGCCGACGAAATCGGCTACAATCTCCCTCCCCTTCTCGTAGGCGTTCACGGAGTGCCACATGTAGCAGGCGTCGGTATGGAGAAAGAGAGGGGCCGCATCCCTTTCCCGTTCCAGTACCATCATCAGATTTCCCTTCTCCGGCCGCCATCGGAGCGAATCGGCCATGCTGCGTATCCCGAGGAGAAATCCCCAGAAGGCGATTTCCGCGGGGTGGAACTGGAAGATCAGGTGCCGGTCGGATACGAACCAGTCGTGCATGTAGACATAGCGCGGCACGGGAAAGAGACGGTGACTTTTGAGTCCCCCGTCTTTGGCAAAGATCGTGATATGGAGCATGGGGTCGGGACCGTATCGGACCCCGAAATGGAGCCACTCCCCGGTCCTAGGGTCGATCTTCGAGTGAGCCGAATAGACCGAGAATCCGTCCGGTAGTCCCAGCCGGGATTCCCCTGCCGTTTCCAAGGTCGCCGGGTCCAGCACATAGGGGAGCCCCGTGTCGTCAAAGGCGTAAAGCCTGCCGTTTCTCAGGTAGACCGTAACGCCCGCCTGGCATTTTACCCGGTCGGCAGCCCAGAAGTTCGCCCATAACCCGCCGGGGGCCTGGGTGCTCCAGCTGGGATAGATGAACCTCCCAGCGGCCGCCTCCTCCTGGTATTTCCGGGTCCGCACGAACCTGTTCCGGTAGCGCACCCCTGTGTCGTGCATGGTGAACGCCTGCACCATCCCGTCCCCGTCCAGAAGGTTCCGCTTGCGCAGCCCGTTCCGGTCGAACAGCCCCGGACCATTGCGGTACAGGGTCCCGCGCAGCCCGGCAGGGATCATCCCCTCCACCCGCGCCTCATAGTCGTTCTCCTCGCGTAGCGACGTGGCGAGCCCCAGGTAGGTATGGTCAGGGAGGCCGAAGTCCGGAAAGACATCCTTCCGGAGGGGGGGGCTGACGGCGCATCCGGGAAGTGACAGAGCCATCCCGGCGCCTCCGCATAGTTTTATGAAATCACGACGCGTGAGCATTTCGTCTCCTCTTTAGCTATCCAGCATAAGTATACCAATTTTTCCGGCCTGCTACTGAACCGCTTCCCATCGTCCTTTTTTCATGGTTTACTTACCGATATAATGAGCCAATGCACGAAACTTTCACGTCTTCATCTTTTCCTCCGGTGATATTTAGGTATACTGGTAGCAGCACAAAAAAGCTACAACAACGCGGTGAAGCGAGAACTGCTCAAGCAGGAGAGAGAAATCGGATGGCCGGAGAAAAGATCGAGGTTATCGCCTATGCAGGGCATCGCGCGGAAGAAAGTCCGCGGGCCTTTATTCTGCAAGGCAAGCGGGTCGATGTAATGAAGGTCCTCGATCAATGGATCGAGGAAAACTCTGTAACCAGAGAACAGAAACGTTTCTTCAAGGTGAAGGGGAGCGATTTCCGCAACCATACCCTTTGCTACGATGAGGCACAGTTGGAGTGGTTTAACGTTACGTAAAACTTGTTATTTCAGATTTTCTGTTTTTGCCTATGTTCTTCTCTGTGTCCGTGGCTCTGTGGCAAAAAAACCGTCGAGGACATGACCATGAAAAACCAGGAAATCGCACGGATTTTCTCCGAGATGGCGGAAATCCTCGAGATCAAGGGGGACAACCCCTTCAAGATCAGGGCGTACCGCCGGGCCGCCCTCAACATCGAAGGGCTGCCGCGGAGCGTCGAGGAGCTCTCGAAGGATGAACTCCGGGAAATACCGGGAATAGGCGAGGAACTGGCCGCAAAGATCGAGGAATACGTGCAGACCGGCTCCATGCACACCTACGACAAGCTGAAAGGAGAGATACCGCCGGGGCTCCTCGCCCTCCTTGCCGTCCCCGGCCTCGGCCCAAAGACCGCCAGACTCCTGTTCGACAAGCTCCACGTGACGTCCCTCGATGAACTGGAAAGACTGGCAGCCGAACACAGGCTCTCCGGCGTACCGGGCATCCAGAAAAAGACCGAAGAGAACATCCTGAAGGGGATCGCCTCGGTGAAACGGGGGAGGGAGCGTCAGCCCCTCGGCAAGGTCCTCCCGATCGCCCTCGATATCGTGGAGCAGATCAGGAAGCGCGCGCCCGTGGATAGGATCGAGATTGCGGGGAGTATCAGGCGCTGGAAGGAGACCATCAAGGACATCGACATCGTCGCCACCTCTGCCAACCCCGAGAAGGTAATGGAGGTCTTCGTCTCCCTCCCGCTGGTGGAGAGCGTGGTGCTCCACGGCCCCACCCGGTCGAGCGTGGTCATCCGGGAAGGTCTCCAGGTGGACCTGCGGGTGGTGGAGCGGGATGCGCTCGGCGCCGCCCTGGCCTACCTGACGGGGAGCAAGGGGCACAACATCAGGTTGCGGGACATGGCGGCAAAGCAGGGGCTCAAGATCAACGAGTACGGGATATTCCGCGAGAAGGACGACAAGCGGCTCGGCGGAGAAGAGGAAGAGGACGTCTACCGGCTCCTCGGCCTCCCCTACATCCCCCCTGAGCTGCGGGAGGACCTGGGAGAGGTGGAGGCAGCCCTGGCGGGAAAACTTCCACGGCTCATCACCCGTGAGGATATCCGGGGGGACCTCCATGTCCACTCCCGATGGAGCGACGGGCACCACACCTTTGACGAGCTGGTGGCGGCAGCCAAGGCGCGAGGGTATACTTACTTCGCCCTGACCGACCATTCGCGGGGGCTGGGGGTCGCCCACGGGCTCACCATCGAACGGCTCATGGAGCAGAAACGGGAGATAACCGAACTCAACCGTAGACTCACCGGATTCACAGTCCTCCATGGAACCGAGATGGACATCAGGGGCGATGGGACCCTCGACTTCCCGGACGAGGTCCTGAAGGAGCTCGACATCGTGATCGCCTCGATCCATTCCGGCTTCAGGCAGTCAAAGGAGCAGATGACCTCCCGCATCGTCTCCGCCATGCGAAACCCTTATGTCTCCATCATAGCCCACCCGACCGGAAGGCTCATCGGCGAACGGGACGCCTACGAGGTGGAGATGGACGAGGTCATCCGGGTTGCCGGGGAAACCGGGACCGTCCTCGAGATCAACGCCTATCCGTTGCGCCTCGACCTCTCCGACACCTATGCCCGCCGGGCGAAGGAGATGGGGGTCACCCTCGCCATCAACACCGACACCCACGTCATCGACCAGTTCGACACTATGCCGTACGGAATCTCCATCGCGCGGCGGAGCTGGCTGGAAAAGGGTGACGTGCTCAATACGCTTGAGCTCCCCGCACTTTTGCATCGGATCAGGCAGGTTAACCTCGTGAAAAGTGAAAGGTGAAAAGTGAACAAGGCTTTTTCACCTTTCACCCTTCACCTTTCACATTTTTATCTCGACTCAACGTTCAGAGTGTTATTCGTGCAGGTCATCCGGAAGGTACGTTTCGGGTTCAGGCCCCCCCTTGCCGCTGATAAAGTCCTCCACCCAGTTGTCGACGTTCTTCTCGATGACGTTCATGACCCCGGCCTCCAGCTGCTCACGCTCTCTTTTCTCAGCCCCAGGGAACTGTCTCACCTCGTAATGGACATGGGGGCCGGTGGACCTCCCCGTGCTGCCTGAGAGGGCGATAACGGTATCCGTATCCACGAATTGCCCCGGCTTGACCAGCACTTCCGAGTTGTGGCCGTAGAACGTCACATAACCCTTCCCGTGTTCCACGGCGACCAGGTTGCCGTACCCCTTATACGGCCCGGCAAAATAAACGGTCCCGGCCTGGGTGGGATGTACCGGGGTGCCTGAAGGGACGGCAATGTCGTAGCCGTTGTGATAAACCTGCCTGCCGCTCCCGAAGGGATCGAGGCGCCAGCCGACGCCGGAAGTCACCGTGCCTCCGTCAACCGGTGACTGACGAGCCGCAAAGGAAAGGGCCGGCAGCGTCAACAAAATCAGCAGGGTGATAAGAAATTTTTTCATAGCCGGTCCGTCTGTCATCTCCTGGTAAATCCCCTTCGTCCCTTATTTATACCGCATACGGCAAAAAGAAGTCAACCTCGTGCGGCAGCTATATTTGCAAACTTTGCAAAATCAAGGCCAAAGCGGTCCTGGAAGACGCGGCGTAAACAGGAGAAAAGCACCCTGCACCTGTACACTTCATCATGGCTGACCCAACGGCTCTACGACCCAACGGCTCAAGTTGTAAGAAGTAAGACGTGAGACGGGAGATGCAGGTTTCGCACTTCTAACGTCTCGCTTCTCACGTCTAACATTCTTCTTCCGTCTCCCGTCTGACGTTTCTATCACGCCACCCGCCTGATCTCTTGCAAAAGCGGCGAACTGCCGTGCAGCCAATCGCTGACAGAGCAGAAAACAATGTCGAACGGCACCTTGAACCGCTTCACCAACGCACGGTGAATCCCCTTCGCCATCCCAGTCCGCTGGAATATATCCTTCCCTTCGAAAGCCGGAGAGACCAGGACGATATCCACGTCGCTCTCTTCCTGTGCCATTCCCAAGACGCGCGAACCGAAAAACCTCACCGACTCGACCGGGATGCCGCGTTCCGCGCACAGTTCGCGCACCGATCGTTCAATATCTACAAGCAGTTTTTCAGCCATGTGTACACCTCCCGGCAGAGTTCCAAAATCTCGGCCGCCCGCTTGCGCGGATATTGGGCAACCATCTGGTCAAGTTCATCCGGGTAGCGCGTCGGCACGCTCACCTCGTTCAGCATTTCCAGGAACTCCGCATGCTGCTCCGGAATGTCGGCTCCAATTCTGTCGAGCAGAAATACCAAGTCATGACTCTTCATTGGCACATGCCCCCGCTTTGACAGCAGACCTTTCAAAGCCTTCTCCAGGCAGAGATGACACATGAAAACGGTATAGATATAGCGGCGAGAGCGGAACATCGCCTCTGCCGTGCCCAGGTCGTATTCCGCCTGCTTGAACCATTCTTCAGTTTGCTTGGCCGTTCCCATTACGTCTCCCGGATGTCACATCTTCTCGATCAGACTCCTGCCGGTCATCTCCGCCGGTTGCGGCAGCCCCAGAATTTCCAGCATGGTCGGGGCGATGTCGGCAAGGATTCCCGGCCGAAGTCGCGCCCCCTTACGGGCGTCATCCACCAGAAGGAAAGGTGCCCGATCTGTGGTATGGGCGGTGTGCGGGCCGCCGTTCTCGTCCACCATGACCTCGGCGTTGCCGTGATCGGCGGTAATGATGACCCGTCCCTTTTTGGCAAGCACCTTGTCCACGAGCCGCCCCACACACGTGTCCACAACCTCGATCGCCCTAATGGCCGCCGCGATAATGCCGGTATGTCCCACCATGTCCGCGTTGGCAAAATTGAGGATAATGACGTCGTACCTGTCCTCATCAAGCCGCTTGAGGAGCTCTTCGGTGACCGGGTAGGCGCTCATCTCCGGCTTTTCATCATAGGTGGCGACTTCCCGCGGAGATGGAATCAGGCACCGCTCCTCGCCGGGAAAGGGGGTCTCGTTGCCGCCGTTGAAAAAGAAGGTGACATGGGCGTATTTTTCGGTCTCGGCGATCCGGAGCTGCGACAGACCCGCCCCGGACAGCACCTCGCCCAGGATGTTCTTCAGCTCTTCGGAGCCGAAGGCCACCGGAAGGTTGAAGGTCTCGTCATAGGTGGTCATGCAGACGTAGGAAGAAAGCCGCGGCCACACCCTGCGCTCAAACCCCGCAAACGCGGGGTCGGTGAAAGAGCGGGTGATTTCCCGGGCCCGGTCCGAACGGAAATTGAAAAAGATGAAGCCGTCGCCGTCACTCACCCTGCCAACCGGCTCGCCGTTTTGTATGATGACCGCCGGCACGACGAATTCGTCGGTGACCCCGTCCAGATAGCTCCGCTCAATGGCCGGTCCGGCGCTCGGAAATGCATTCCCTTCGCCATAGACCATTGCGGCATAGGCCCTTTCCACCCTTTCCCAGCGGTTGTCCCTGTCCATGGCATAATAGCGACCGATGACCGTGGCGATCCGGCCGACGCCGATTTCCGCAATCTTCTCCTCAAGTTGTGCCAGGTAGTCGGCCCCGCTCTTGGGAGGGGTGTCGCGGCCGTCCAGGAGGCAGTGGACAAAGACCTCCTTCAACCCCTCTCTTCTGGCCAGCTCCAGCAGCCCATAAAGATGGGTGTTGTGGGAATGGACCCCGCCGTCGGAGAGGAGCCCTGCCAGGTGGAGCCTTCCCCCGGCGGCCCTGGTTTTGGCGATACAGTCGAGGAGCACCGGATTTGTGAAGAAATCGCCATCCGCAATAGCCTTACTGATGCGGGTCAGATCCTGGTAAACAATGCGCCCTGCGCCCATATTCAAGTGACCCACCTCGGAATTCCCCATCTGGCCGTCGGGCAGACCCACCGACATGCCGGATGTCCCGATATCCGCGCAGGGGTATTCTGCACAAAGCCTGGTCATGTTGGGAGTCCTGGCCTGGGCAATGGCGTTGTTTTCCCGACGCGGGTTGATCCCCCACCCATCCAGGATCATCAGCAGCAAAGGTTGTTTCGGCATATCTCCTCCTCCTAAAAAGGTGAAGGGTGAAGGGTGAAAAGTGAAAAAACCCTTCTTCACCCTTCACCTTTCACCCTTCACTCATTTAATGATGATACGGTTCGTTGTTCAAGATCGTAAATCCGCGGTATATCTGCTCCAGCAGGAAGACCCGCACCATCTGGTGAGTGAAGGTCATGCGGGAAAGGGCGATCCGCGTCGAAGCCATGGCCCGAAAGTTGTCGGTAAAGCCGTAGGCTCCGCCGATTGCGAACGCGAGATCGGAAGCGCCTGCATCCCTCGTCCTGGCGATGAAGGCGGCGAATTCCGGGGAGCTCATCTCCTCTCCCCGCTCGTCAAGCAGGATCAAGCGGGCGTTTCTGGGGAGGAGCCTTGCCAGGCGGGCGCACTCCCGCTCGCGCATGGTCTCGGCTGCAGCCCCCTTTTCCTCCTTGGCTTCCAAAAGCTCCAGGGGGGCGTATCTTCTTATCCTGCCGGCGTATTCTTCGATGCCGCGCCTGACCCATTCCTCCTGGGTTTTGCCCACCCAGAGAACCCGGATTTTCACCCCTCTTTCCCTTCCCACAGGTATTCCATGGGTATCTCCAGGGAAGGGGCATTGGACCACAGCTCATCCAGGTTGTAATAACGCCGCAGATCCTCATGAAAGACATGTACGATCACGTCACCGTAGTCAATGACGATCCAGTTCCCCTCTTTCAACCCTTCAATATCGAGGGCCTTGCCGTATTTCTTGAGCCCCTGCTTCACCGAATCGGCGATGGCCTGGGCCTGCTTGTCCGACCGCCCGGTGGCGAGCACCAGATAGTCGGCAATGCTTGACAGCTCTCTTATTTCCAGGACCTTGACATTAAACGCCTTCTTGTCCAATGCCAGAGCGGCGCATTTTATGGCCCTCTCCCGGGAAGTCAACGTAACCTTATCAGACATTCGCGTACAACCTCTTTTCCTTTATGTAATGCTCAACCGCTTCCGGCACCAGGTACCTGATCGAGCGCCCGACCCGCCGCAATTCACGAATGGCGCTGGAGGAAATGTCCAGAGGAATCCCCTCTTTGTAATAAACCGAATAGCCGGACCTGTGGGCGAGCCGTTTTTCCGCGCCATAGTAACAAAACTCCCGGGCGATGGCAACAGGAAGGGTCTTGTCAAGGGCATCCACGACGAAGCCGGGGCGCTCGACCACGACCAGGTTGCAGCAGTCAAAGATCGCCGCATACTCCCGCCAGGAACCGATATCCATGAAGGAGTCGCTGCCGATGACGAAGAAAAATTCGTCATCGGGATACAAGCCGCGGAAGGCGCGCAGGGTGTCGATGGAATAGGATTTCCCTCCCCGTTTCCCCTCTATGTCGGAGACGGAAAAAACGGGATTGTCTCTGACTGCCAGCTGCACCATTTCATAGCGGCTCGCAAAGGGGAGCTCACCGGCCAGAGGCTTGTGGGGCGGGGCTGCAGCCGGCACAAAAATGACCTTTGCCAGGTCGAACTCCTCCCTGATCTCCTCGGCGATGCGGAGATGGGCAATATGGATGGGATTGAAGGTGCCGCCGACGATGCCTATTTTCATCTGTCACCGACCCCGGTTCCCGGTTCCCGATTCCCGATTCCCGGTTCCCGATTCACGATTCACGGTCTGACCTGCCCGTCGCCGTAGACGATAAACTTGGTCGTCGTCAGGTCTTCCAGCCCCATGGGGCCGAAGGAATGAAGCTTGGTGGTGGAGATGCCGATTTCCGCGCCGAGTCCCAGTTGATTGCCATCGGCAAAGCGGGTCGAGGCATTCACCAGAACCGTGCTGGAGTTGACTTCGCGAATGAACCGCCGGGCATTGGCGTAGTCGGCCGTCACGATCGCCTCGGTGTGGAGGGAACCGTATCTGTTGATATGGGCAATCGCCTCGTCCAGGTCGTCCACGACACGGGCCGCGAGGATGAGGTCCAGGTACTCGGCGTGCCAGTCCTCTTCCGTGGCGGCCTTGGCCCCCGGCGCGAACTGGCGGAAACAATCGTCGCCGCGCAGTTCCACCCGGAGCGCCGACAGGGTCGCGAAAATGCGCGGAACAAAAGTCTCCGCCACATCCTTGTGGATCAGGAGGGTTTCCAGTGCGTTGCATACCCCGGGGCGCTGGGTCTTGGCGTTGACGATGATGCGCTCGGCCATGTCGAAATCGGCGCTGCAATCCACAAAGATGTGGCAGACCCCCTTGTAGTGCTTGATGACCGGTATCTTGGAGTGCTCCACCACGAAACGGATCAGGCTCTCTCCGCCGCGCGGGATGATGAGATCGATGAACTCGTCCTGCTTGAGCATTTCCAGTACTCCTTCCCGCTCCACAAAGGGGATGACGGCAAGGGCGGCAGCCGGGATTCCCGCCTTAACCATCTCATCCTGCAGGATGCGGGAGATGGCCACATTGGAGTAGATCGCCTCGGAGCCGCCGCGCAGGATCACGCCGTTGCCGCTCTTCAGGCAGAGGGCCGCAGCGTCGGCGGTTACGTTGGGGCGCGCCTCGTAGATGATGCCGATCACGCCCAGCGGTATGCGCATCTTTCCCACCATGAGGTCGTTGGGGCGCTTCCACATACGGGTAACCTCGCCGACCGGGTCGGGTAGCCCCGCAACCTCGCGCAAGCCCTCAGCCATGGCCTTTATCCGGCTTTCATCGAGCATAAGCCGGTCGAGCATGGCCGCCGAGAGCCCCTTTTTCTCCCCCTTTTCCAGGTCTTTCCGGTTTTCCTCCATGAGGTGCGGGGTGTTGTCGATAAGCGCCATGGCCATGTTCATCAGCAGTTCGTTCTTGGCCGCCGAGGAAAGCTTTGCCATGGCGATGGACGCCTGGCGAGCATCAGCGGCTATCTTTCTGATTTTTT
Source organism: Geobacteraceae bacterium (assembly GCA_009773645.1). GTDB lineage: Bacteria > Desulfobacterota > Desulfuromonadia > Geobacterales > Geobacteraceae > WSYB01. The sequence goes on along the minus strand of WSYB01000043.1, from coordinate 14,203 downwards.
CAGCGATGGTCATGGGAAATACCTCCTAAAAACAGAGTCTAAATGTAGGGGCGGCCCTGTGTGGCCGCCCAGAAGGGCAACCACACAGGGTTGCCCCTACCCTTTATCAAAGCACCACAAGATTGTCCCGATGGATGATCTCGTCCCCGTACCGGTAGCCCAATATCTGCTCGATCTCCCGGCTCTTGTGGCCGAGGATCCGCTCGATCTCGCCAAAGGAGTAGTCCACGATGCCGCGGGCAAACTCGACCCCGTCCGGCCCGCTGACCCTGACGCAGGCGCCCCGCTCGAACTCCCCCTCCACCCGGATAATACCGGAAGGGAGAAGGCTTCTCCCATGTTGGGCAAGGACCCCCCGGGCTCCTTCGTCCACTATGACCCTCCCCCGCGGCCGCAGGGTGTAGGCGATCCAGTGCTTGCGCCGGTTTAATATCTCCCGCGCCGGCAAAAACAGGGTGCCGACCTCCTCCCCCGCCATGGCCTTTTCCAGGATGCCCGGGGTCTTGCCGTTGATCATGATGGTGGGCACCCCCGACTTGCCGACCTTCTTGGCCGCCGCCACCTTGGTCGCCATGCCGCCGGTGCCGACCGTGGAGCCGGAGCCGCCGGCAGCCCGTTCCACGTCGCGGGTGATGGCCTTGACAATGGGGACCAGCCGGGCACCGGGGTTTGTTCTGGGGTCGGCGTCGTAAAAACCCTCGATGTCGGTCAGGATTACCAGAAGGTGCGATTCGGTGAGGTTGGTGACCAGGGCGGAGAGGTTATCGTTGTCGCCGAATTTGATCTCGTCCACCACCACCGTGTCGTTTTCGTTGATGATGGGTATGACGCAGCAGTCGAGGAGGGTATCCAGGGTGGCGCGGGCGTTCAAGAAGCGCTGGCGGTTGGCCAGGTCGTCACGGGTGAGAAGGATCTGCGCCACCTTGTGGCCGAAGAGCGAGAAGGCCTCCTCGTATGCGCGCATGAGCCTCGACTGGCCGATGGCGGCAGCCGCCTGCTTCTGCGGAATGGTTTTGGGCTTTTCCCGGAGGCCCAGCACTTTCCGTCCGGCCGCAACCGCGCCGGACGAGACCATGATCACCTCAAAGCCCCCTTCGCGGAGTTTTGCCACCTCGGCGGCAAGCCGGCCGATGATCCCGGCGTCAAGGCCGTTCCCCTCGCTGGTCAAGACCCGGCTGCCGATCTTGATGACGATTCTTTTAACTTTTTTGAGGATTTCCCGGCGCATGAATTGATTGTACCAGACAGAGGGAGATTTATCACGAATTGGAAACATTAGCATGTTTACCGATGGATGGCAAACCTTCAGAACCCCGACTCAACCTTCCCCTGCTCCCCCCCAGAGGTTTCGCGCGATCTCATCCAAAAGCGGCGGGATCCCGTCACCGGTAAAGGTGGAAATGGGAAAGACCGCAAGGCCGCGTTCGGTAAAGTACGGGAGGACCTTCGGCAGATTCTCCATCACTACCGGAAGGTCGGTCTTGTTGATGACTATGATCTGTCTTTTTTCGGCAAGCTCCGGGTTAAAGAGGCGCAGTTCACGATTGATCGCCTCGTATTCGCGGATCGGATCGCGCTCCGGCATCCAGGAGATGTCCAGGACATGAAGAAGAAGCCCGGTCCGCTCCACGTGTCGCAGGAAGCGCTGACCCAAGCCGGCTCCAAGATGGGCGCCTTCGATGATCCCCGGAATATCGGCGATGACAAACGACCTGTAATCCTTATACTGGACTACTCCCAGATGCGGCTTCAGAGTGGTAAAGGGGTAGTCGGCTATTTTCGGGCGCGCAGCGGAAACCCGGGCAATGAAGGACGATTTCCCCACACTGGGAAGGCCCAACAGCCCCACATCGGCCATCAGCTTGAGCTCGAGCTTAAGCCGGCGTTCCTCGCCGGGCTCGCCAGGCTGGGCAAATCTGGGAGCCTTATGGGTGGCGGTGGCGAACCGGGCGTTCCCCTGTCCCCCGCGCCCCCCCTTTAAAAGGACCACGAACTGCCCCGGTTCCGTCAGATCGGCCAGGATTTCTTCTGTCTCGGCGTCCTTGATGACCGTGCCGAGCGGCACGAATATCCGCAGGTCTTCACCGTTGGCGCCATGGCGGCCCTTCCCCATCCCGTTCCTGCCACGTCCCGCCTTCGGGTGCGGCCGATGACGCAAATCGAGGAGGGTGGAAATGCTGGTTGAGACCTCAAAAATCACGTCGCCACCCTTGCCGCCGTCCCCACCGTCCGGGCCACCGCGCGGGACAAACTTCTCCCGGCGGAACGAGACGCAGCCGGCGCCGCCGTCACCCGATTTTACCTGAATTTTTACTTCATCGATAAAGCTCATAAAAATATTTTTCGTCCAATTTCCAGAATCAACAAATAACAAAAGCCCGGAACTTTACAGCCCCAGGCTTCTGCGCGTGTATGTACGGGTATATTTAACTGGCCGGATAAACGGAGACCTTTGTCCGGTCCCTTCCCATCCGCTCAAACTTGACGATCCCGTCAATCAGGGCAAAGAGGGTATAATCGTTGCCGCAGCCTACATTGTTGCCGGGGTGAATCTTGGTGCCATGCTGACGGTAAATGATGTTGCCCGCCCTGACCGGCTCCCCGCCGAACTTTTTGCAACCCAGCCTTTGGCCGTCAGAATCGCGACCGTTTCGCGAGCTGCCGACCCCTTTCTTGTGTGCCATTGATGTAGCCTCCCAAGCCTTTACTGGTCCCCGGTCCCCGGTCCCCAGTCCCGCATATCTATGCGCTAATCTTTTCGATCTTTAAAATGGTTCTCAGTTGACGGTGCCCGTTCAGTTTTCTGGAATCCTTCCGGCGCTTGGACTTGAAGACGAGAATCTTCTTGCTTTTCCCCTGCTCGACTATCTTGCCGACCACGGAAGCGCTGGGCACTAAAGGTGTTCCGATTGTTACCTTTTCGCCGCCAACCATCAGGACTTCATTGAGTTCAACGGTATCACCTACCGCCCCCTCCAGTTTTTCGACCTTCAGCAGGTCTCCCTCGGAAACTTTGTACTGCTTCCCTCCGGTTCTAATTACTGCGTACATGTATTTCACCACCTTTGCACAGACTTTCAGATGAGCGTTAAAAAATAACCAAAAACCAACCGTTAGTCAAGGATTTTTTTGCGAGCAGCGCTTCCTCTCCCGAAACCGGCCTGAATCCGTGCCGGCCTCCATCAGGCGCAAAATAAATCAGCCGAGCGCCACCATCACATCTTCCCCGACCACCTGGACCGGGTAGACCTTGAGGACGTATTCGGGAAATTCCGCGCACGCGCCGGTTTTCAGGTTGAAACGGTAGCCGTGCCGCTGGCAGGAAAGGTGTTCGGCATCCTTGACCAACGCCCCCGAAAGAGGAGCGCCCTGATGCGGACATTCGGTCTCGCAGGCGTAAATGGTCCCCTTGACGTTGACCAGGAGAACCTCCCGGCCGTTTACCGTGACGACCTTCTTCCCCCACGCGGGGATCTCACTGACCTTGGCGGCGAAATGCATGAAGTAATGACCTCCCTCAATGTGCGTTTCAGGAAATAGCGATCTCGAACTGCTCCTGATGAAACCCCGGCTTCGCCCTCACCGTGATCCGCTTTTTGAATCTTTTTTCCAGCTCCTCCAGGCCGCGCCGTTCTTCGTCGTAGAGAAGGTCGGCAACCTGGGGATGGACGGTGAGCATCACCTTGGTGCCGCGGATATCGAGCATCTCGCGGCGCAGCTCGCGGAATATCTCGTGGCAGACGGTGGTCTTCGACTTGACGTAACCGCGCCCTTCGCAGTAGGGGCAGGGCTCGCACATCATCCGGCCGATTGACTCCCGGACCCTCTTCCTGGTCATCTCCACCAGACCCAGTTCGGAGATCTTCAGGATATTTGTCTTTGACTTGTCCGATTTCAGTGCCTCTTCCAGCGCGGTAAAGACCTTGTCCCGGTTGACCTCCTTCTCCATGTCGATAAAATCGATGATGATGATCCCGCCGATATTGCGCAGGCGCAACTGGTAGGCAATCTCCTTCACCGCCTCCAGATTGGTCTTGAGGATGGTGTCCTCCAGGTTGTGCTTTCCCACAAACCGGCCGGTGTTGACGTCGATGGCGGTAAGCGCCTCGGTCTGCTCGATGATGATATACCCGCCGGATTTGAGCCAGACCTTGCGCCCCAGTGCCCGGCTGATCTCCACCTCCAGGCCGAAGTTGTCAAAGATCGGCTCCTCTTCGTCGTAAAGCTCGATGGAGTACTTCATCTTCGGCATGAACGTGGAGATAAACTGGATGATCTTGTCGCATTCCGGCTTGGAATCAACCACGATCCGGTCCACCGATTCGGTAAGGATGTCCCTGACCACCTTCTGGGTCACGTCGAGATCGGAGTGGATCAGCGAGGGAGCGGCAGCCTTTTCCTTCCGTTTGGCGACCTCTTCCCAGAGCTTGGTCAGATAACACATGTCGGAGACCAGGTCTTCTTCGCTCTTCCCTTCCGAGGCGGTCCGAACGATAAACCCGCTTCCCGCAGGCTTGATCCGCTCCACGATCTCTCTCAGCCGCTCCCGTTCCGCTTCGTCCTCGATGCGGCGGGATATCCCCACATGGTCCACAGTCGGCATGTAAACCAGATGGCGGCCGGGAAGGGATATGTGGGAGGTTATGCGCGCCCCCTTGGTACCGATGGGCTCCTTGGAAACCTGCACCAGCAGTTCCTGCCCCTCCTGCAACAGCTCCTCGATGGGGTGGAGAGGGTGCAAAACCGGCCCTTCTCCCTCCGGCTGCTCTTCCTTTTTCCCGTTTCCCTCCATAAAGGATTCGTACTCTTCGATGGCGTCAAAGACGTCGGCCACGTAGAGGAAGGCGGCTTTTTCCAGGCCGATGTCGACAAAGGCGGCCTGCATGCCGGGAAGGACCCTGATGACCCTCCCCTTGTAAATGTTTCCCACGATCCCCTTGACCTTGCTCCGCTCGATGTAAAGTTCGGCAATGGTGCCGTTCTCGATCAGGGCAATGCGGGTTTCATGGGAAGAAGTGTTGATGACCAGCTCGGTGCCCATGGTTGCCTCTTTCTCTATTTAAATTTAATCGAAATATCAGTAAATGGCCACTCTCTGGTGTGCATTACCGGTGAAAGGTGAAGAGTGAAGGGTGGCCTTAAAAATGACTTCCAGCTTTTCTATCCGCGCGCCGGCCAGCGCCTCCATGGAGAGGCCGGTGACGGCGGCCGTGAACTCCAGTGGCTTCCCCCTGCCGATCACCATTTCCAGGGCATTGCCGGAAGCTTTCAACTCTACGAGCTCCCTGCGCAGGTCGAACTCCGTCGCCTTCCCCTTTTTTTCGCGACGACAGGGGTACGTCTCCAATGCCAGGAAGCGCTCTGCCTGCACCGCCAGGTCAACCCCGACAAAATCGGGAATGGTGACCCGGTACCGCACATAATCCATGATAACCGACAGAGACTCGGCCCGCAACGGCATTTCAGCCGCCTCCAGAATCCGCACCCCGTCCGGCAGGACGGCATTAAGTCTCTCTTTGACCTTATCCGCGCCGAACCCTGCGGCGATCTCCATATCCAGATACTCGGCCCATGATTCTACACCGACCGACAGGGCTGTGGCAAACGAGAATTTGGGGTGGGGGTGAAATCCCTGGGAGAACCTGATCGGAATCTGCGCCCTCCCCACCCCCCTCGTGAAGAGATTCAGCATCTCCAGATGGCTCAAATAGCGCATGGCCCCGGTTTTCCGGAAGCGGAGGCGAATCCGTTCCGTATCCGCTTCCTTTCGGGCACAGGCAGGAGGCATAGTGCAATCCGCCTCACCAGGGGCATTAAATCTCATTTTCACCCGGTCAAAGTCGCAGACCCCGCAACCGGTACAATCGCCGCCACGGCAGTCTTCCGTATACGCGCCGGCAACGGATTTCTCCAGCTCGCTGCGCAAAAAACCCTTTGACACTCCGCAATCCAGATGGTCCCAGGGAAGGAGCTCGTCCGGTTCACGGCGCCGGTGGTAGAAACGGGGATCGATGCCCGTCTCGGCAAAAGCCTGTTGCCAGGCGCCAAAGTTGAAGTGCTCGCCCCAGCCGTCAAAGCGGCATCCCAATCGGCGGGCTTCAATCAGCACCCGGCCCAATCGGCGGTCACCCCTGGCAAATACCCCTTCCATGACCGATAACGGCGCATCCTGCCACTTGAAGTTGAGCTTCCTCCTCTTCAGTTCCTGGCGCAGGAACTGCTGCTTCGCGAGAATCTCCTCGTAACTTATCTGCGGCTCCCACTGGAACGGTGTATGGGGTTTCGGCACGAAGCTGCTGACCGACACGTTTACCTCCCCCCCCCGTCCGGTCCGTTTCCCCTGATATTTCACCTGCCGCGCCAGTTCGGCAATGCCGAGGACATCCTCCATGGTCTCGGTCGGGAGGCCGATCATGAAGTAAAGCTTGATCAGCCGCCAGCCGGCGCTGTAAACCTCGAAGGCATTCTGCAGCAAGTCTTCTTCGGTTATCCCCTTATTAATAACCCGACGGAGCCGTTCGCTCCCTGCTTCCGGAGCCAGGGTGAACCCGGTTTTCCTGACCTTCCGCACCTCCTCAACCAGTTCCCGGGTAAGTGATCCTACCCGCAGGGACGGGAAGGAAACGGCGATCCGCTCTTCCGTATACCTGTCCATGAGCGCCTTCAGAAGCGGCGCAATACAGCCGTAGTCGCCCGTGGAAAGGGAAAGAAGGGAAATTTCGTCATAACCGGTGTTCCGCAGGGTCCGGTCGACCGTCTCCAGTATCTGTTGCGGCGTGCGTTCGCGCACCGGCCGGTAAACGTAGCCCGCCTGGCAGAAACGACAACCGCGGGTGCAGCCGCGGGCTATTTCCATGCTCACCCGGTCATGCACCGTTTTCAGAAAAGGGACAACCGGCGCAGTGGGATAAGCGGCCGCGTTCAGATCAGGGACAAAGCAACGCCTGACCTTTTCATACCCCTTCTTCAGGGGAATAATCGCCGCGACGCGGCCTCGTTCGTCGTAGCGGACATCGAAAAAGGACGGGATGTACACGCCGGGAATCCCGGCAAGCCCGGCAAGGAGTTCCCCCTTCGTTCCCCCGTCCCGTTTCCACTGCCGGCAGGCTTCGGCAATCTCCAGAACCGCCTCCTCGCCGTCACCCAGGAGAAAGGCGTCGAAAAAAACGGCCAAAGGCTCCGGGTTGTAAGCGCAGGGGCCGCCCCCCAGAATAAGGGGATATTCTTCCCCCCTTTCGGACGCAAGCAAAGGGATGCCGGCCAGTTCCAGCATGTTGAGAATATTGGTATACGAGAGTTCATACTGAAGGGTAAACCCGAGAATATCGGCCTCCCCCACCGGCGCGTCGCTCTCCAGAGAAGTGAGCGTCTTTCTGCCCCGGCGCAGCAACTCTTCCATGTCGGGCCAGGGGGCATAGAGCCGTTCAGCGGCGATCCAGTCAACGCCATTCAGAATTCCATAAAGGATCTGCAGCCCCAGATGGCTCATCCCGACTTCATACACATCGGGAAACGCCAGAACAAAACGGAGTTCAGCCCCTATCTTTTTGACGGCACCCATTTCCCCGCCCATATAGCGGGCCGGTTTTTCCACCAAAAGCAGATTCAGGTCGTGCAAATCATCTCCTAAAAAACTGTTCCATGTTCAACATTCTGCGTTCAATGATTAATTTAGAACCTTGAACTTCGAACCGCCGTCTTCATAAAAAAAGGCCCCGGCGGGGGCTCTCCGCCACGACCTCAGGTTCCGTTCAGTAAAGTAATATATATTGCTTTTTTTGGCAAGGGGTTATGCCTTGCATGCCGGCGCACCCCTGAAGCCGGTCGCCACCAGCCTCGCTGTGCGGTGATCGGATTCATCCTCCGGCACACTATACCGCAAATGAGGCATACCCTTGCGGATTTCCGGCGAACACATTACCCTTCACATCGGTTCACGGCAACATTCTACACGCTTAATCAGCACGTTACCCCTGTTAAAGCGTTTGGCACGGCTCGTGCTTTACTCATTTGCAAAACCCAATTTACAGGAGGATGTAAAATGAAAAAAGTTCTTTCCACCATCGTAGCTGCTCTTGTTGCCGTTTCTTTCGCCGGCGTTGTGTTCGCCGCTGAGCCCGCCAAAACTGAGGCCCCTGCTGCTGCTCCGGTTGCCGGCGAAGTGAAGAAGGAAGAAGTCAAGAAGCCTGCCAAGAAAAAAGCCAAGAAGAAAAAAGCTGCCAAGAAAGTCGAAGAAGCTAAGCCTGCTGAGGCCCCTGCCGCCGCTCCGGCTGCGAAGTAATTCAACTTCTTTGCCCACGAAAAAAGCCGCATCTTCGGATGCGGCTTTTTTTTATTTGCCCACAAAGACCTTCAGCTTCTGATCACATTCTCCACAACCGCCTGCAACGACCGGACGTCACTCCTTCTGCCAGACATAGGCGGGATCAAAATAGGGGTCATAAAAGCCGGGATAGGCGACAAAGAAGGTCAGAGCCTCCCCCGCACCGGCAAACGTCCTTACCAGTGTCATCCCCACACCTTTAATGGGGCCGACAAAGATTCCCTTGGCCACCCCATCCTCTTTGAAGGTCATGTATATCTGCTTGGGGAATTCCAGCCAGCCGGTCGCCACATTGGCCACACCGCGCGCCACCTTGTTGGCCATGCCGTTCACAACCTCCTGAGGAGATGAATTTTCGATGGTACGGTAGCTATCGGCAAAGGCCTTTTCAGAGAGACCCGGAGCAAAAACTCCCCACAGGACGGCAACAGCACAAAGCAACGACTTCACGGACATACTATTCCCCCTTTTTCCCTGCACCTGCAGGCTCAGGCTCTCGCCCCTTGCCCGGCTCGGTCCGCTTCTCTTCCCAGCCGTTCCAGACGTACTCCGGCTCAATGATCGGATCATAATAGCCAGGCTGCGGAACCATGAAGAAGAGCGTCTCCACTCCCCCGATAAGCAACCGGTAGAAGGTCATGCCGATACCCTTCAGGGGGCCGATCACATAACCCACCTTCCCCCGGTCGCGGACGGTGAGATAGCTCTGCTTGGGAAGCTCCACGATGGAAGTGCCCACGTTGGTTACCCCGCGCGCCAGCTTGAAAGCCATTTTTTCCACCACGGCCTCGGGTTTTAGCGTTTCCTGGGCGAAACAGGGGGTGGTAAAGCTCAACAGGAGAAGAAGGGGAAAAACCGCAGCACATATCCGCATAGAGTCTCCTTTCAGGTTAAACTATCTGGGATTTTCTCCTTTTTAACACAAATGCCGCAGCGTGGCAAGCAGGCTCTCGATTTTTAACCGGCTGTCAATATTGACAAGTATAGGACGGTTTCCCTCCCGTTCGAAGAGTATCCGCTGTCGCAGCCTCCTTGGATGGCAACCTCTACGAGACGGTTCAGACGAGGACTTACCTGAGAGTGAGGCTCTCCTCAGCGTACTTGATGACGGGAGAGAGGAAGAACTCGATGATCCGCCGCTTTCCCGTCTTGACCTCGACGGAGGCGGTCATTCCCGGGGAGATGGCCGCCTCCCTGCCGTTCACGGGGAGGCTCGACCGCTCCAGCGCCAACCTCATCTTGTAGACCGGCCCGAGCTTTTCGTCCTCGAAGGCGTCGGGGCTGATGGTAAGCACCTTCCCTTTGATGGTTCCGTATTTCTGGAACGGAAAGGTATCGAGCTTGACCTCCGCCTCCTGCCCAACCGTCAGGAAGCCGATGTCCTTGTTGAGGGCCATCGCCTCCACTACGAGCGGCGTCCCGTCGGGGACGATGGTCACAACCGGCTGGGCCGGGGTGACCACGCCGCCGATGGTGTAGGCGGCAAGCCCATGGACCGTCCCCGCCACCGGCGAAACGAGCCTCTCCATCTCCACCAACTTTCTGGCCTTGATCACCTCCCCCTCAAGTGAGGAGATGCTCTTGTCCCGCTCCACGATGTCGCTGAGGATCGTCCGCTGGCGCTCCCGGCGCAAAGCCTCAAGGTTATGCCGCGACTCCTCCAGGCTTTCGCGGGCCTGCTGTACGATCCTTCGCTGGGCCTCCAGTTCCTGCTCAGCAGCGTGATACTCCTTCTGCTTCTCCAGGAGATCGTTGCGGGCCATGACCCCCTGATCGAAGAGGGTCCTGAAGGAGCCCTCCTGCTCCTTCACGAGGGGATAGGTACGTTCCATCTTGGTGAGGATCGCCTCGGCCGCGCGCAGTGCGTTCTCCCGCTGGGTGATGACCAGGCGCAGCGACTCCTCCCGGGCGGCGTATTCCGCCTCCCGGGCCTCCTTCAGCTCCCGTTGTACGGGCGAGGCTCCGGCTGAATCTCTGCCGCGCAGCTCCCGCTCGAGCCGGGTGCGCTCTGCCCGGTGGATGGCGAGCATCCGGCCGGCGCTCGCCGACTCGGCCCCCTTGATAGTCGGGTCGAGCTCGATAAGAAGCTGCCCCTCCCTTACCCGCTCACCCTCCTGGACGTGGATCTCCCGGATCACCCCCGCCTCCATCGGCTGGATCACCTTCACCCGGCCGTCGGGAATCACCTTCCCCCGGGCCACTGCCACCTCGTCCACATTGCCGAAGCACGACCAGGCGATGGCGCAGACGATTATCGTAAAGATAATCCAGACTACCGAGCGTCTGAGCGGCGAGGGGGGCGTCGCCTCGATCTCCAGTGCCGAAGGGAGGAAGTCGTAGTCGAGGGTGTCGTGGGTAATGAGTTTCTTGAGTCGTTTCAGCATGGGACCTGCGTTTCGTTAGAGTGGAATTTCCGCAAAAACCGTGGGACAGCCCGGATCACGAGACCAGCGGCTCGACGTCACGCTCCTGCTGCCGGCAGAGGTGGTGGTAAAGGCCCTTCTTCATAAGGAGATCCTGGTGGCTGCCGCTCTCCACGAGCTCCCCCCGGTCGAGGACGATGATCCTGTTCGCATCACGGAGCGTCGATAGCCGGTGGGCGATGATGATGACGGTACGGCCCCGGCAGATGCTCTTGAGGTTGTTCTGGATGATCCGCTCCGACTCGTAGTCGAGGGCCGAGGTCGCCTCGTCGAAGATGAGAAGCCGCGGGTTCATGAGGAGCGCCCGGGCGATGGCGATCCGCTGCCGCTGCCCCCCCGAGAGGGCCGTACCTTTTTCACCCACCATGGTGTCGTACCCCTCGGGAAGCTCCAGGATGAAGTCGTGGGCGCCGGCCAGTTGTGCAACCCGAACGATGTCGTTCATGGACGCCGATGGGTAGTGGATGGCAATGTTGTCCCGCACGCTCATATTGAAGAGGAAGTTCTCCTGGAGCACCACCCCGATCTGGCGCCGGAGCCACGCCGGGTCGGCGAGCGAGATGTCGACCCCGTCGACGAGGATGCGTCCCGATTCGGGGATGTAGAGCCGCTGAATCAGCTTTGCTAGGGTGCTTTTCCCCGAACCGCTGCGGCCCACGACCCCCACGATCTCTCCCGTCCGGATGGTGAAGGAGACGTTGCGCACCGCCTCGGAGCCGTCCATCCGGTAGCGGAAGCGGACCGACTCGAAGCGGATCTCCCCCCGGATGGCGGGAAGTCTCGCCTTGGAGGCGCTCACCGCCGGTTCGGGCTTGGTGTTGAGGATATCGCCGAGCCGCTGAATGGAGAGCCCCGCCTGCTGGAACTCCTGCCACATCTGCACGAGCCGGAGGACCGGATCGATCACCCGCCCCGAGAGCATCTGAAAGGCAATGAGCTGCCCTACGGTGAGTTTGCCGTCCATCACCATGTGGGCGCCGAACCAGAGGATGGCAAGGTAGGAGCTTCGCTGGATGAATTGACCGATGGCGCCGGCGGTACCGGAGAGCTGGTAGGTTTTGAAGCTCGACCGGATGTAGTCGGCCATGAGCCCTTCCCACTTCTTCTGGGCCTCCGGCTCCAGGGCGAACGACTTCACCGTCTGGACCCCGCCCACCGCCTCCACCAGGTATGACTGGGCGTCGGCCCCCCGGTTGAAGCGCTCATCGAGGCGGTGGCGCAGGATCGGCGTCACGAAAGCCGAGAGGGCGATGAAGAAGGGAAGCGTCGCGAGCGTTATCCAGGTGAGAGTGACGCTGTAGAAGAACATCACCACGATGAAGATGGCAAGGAACATCACATCCAGCACCGACGTGAGCGGCGTGCCGGTGAGGAACTGGCGGATGTTCTCCAGCTCCCTTACCCGGGCGATGGTGTCCCCCACCCGCCGCACCTCGAAGTAGCGGAGTGGCAGGGCGAAAAGGTGTCGGAAGAGGCGCATCCCAAGGGTCACGTCGATCCGGCTCGTGGTGTGGGTGAAGAGGTAGGTCCGCGTGACGCCGAGAATTGCCTCGAAGAGGGCGATGGCGATAAGCCCCAGGGCGAGCACATCAAGGGTTGTCACCCCCTTGTGGACCAGCACCTTGTCGATCACCACCTGGGTGAAGAGGGGCGTCACGAGCCCGAAGATCTGGAGGACGAGCGAGGCGAGGAGCACCTCGAAGAAGGGTTTTCTGTACTTCCAGACCGCCGGAATGAACCACTTGATCCCGAAGCTCTCCTCGTGGGCCTTTATCCCCCGGAAGGCGCAGAGGATGAGCCGGCCGTCCCATTCTGCGGTAAAATCATGACGGGATACGATGCGCGGGTTCGGTTCTGCCGGGTGGAGGACGAGGAGTCGGTCGGTCTCCGCCTTGGCGACTATGGCGTAACAGCCGTCGGTGAACCGGGCGATGGCCGGCAGCTGCACTTTGTGGAGCCGCTCGAAGGAAAGGGTAACTTCCCGGACCTTGAAGCCGAGTTCCTTGGCTGCCCGCAGAATGTCGAGGGTGCTCATGCCGCCGGAGCCGATGGCAAGCGTATGCCTTACCTGGGCCGGGTCAGCAGCAACGCCGTGGAACTTGGCGATCATGACCAAGCAGAGAAGGCCGGTGTCGATTGTCGGGGTATGTTCTCCCTGAGCCCTCGATTCGGGCTCAGGGGGAGTCTGCGCTGCGGTCGTTTCTTCCATATACTCTTCTTCTTATTGGGATGGCGCCCAGTACTGGGCGAGGATCTGCTGCACATCCTGCGGCCGGTCCTGGATGGCCTGGCTCCAGCTCATGCCCGTGTTGGCGCTGAAGGTGGCCATGGCCTGGATGAGTTGGTCTACCTGGGAATTCAACAGGCGGCTTCCGTCAGACGCCTTCAGTACATCGGTCTGATATGCCGAACTGGTGTACCAGTTTTGCACCGCAAGCTGGTCCGTTGTGCTGTCTATCGCTATTGTGAGGTTGCTGCCTGATCTGGAGAGGATTATACCAAGGGGATTGGCGCCGAACTCCACGGTGTCTGTTTCGCTGTTCGCAGGGTCGTAGCTGTAGATGGAATCGGCGTCGCTGCCGATGTCGAACTTGTAAGTGTCGTTGCCGGCATCGCCCTGCAGGTAGTCATTGCCGGCACCGCCGTTCAGCACGTCATTCCCGGCACCGCCGTACAGGCTGTCTGTCCCGGCACCGCCATTCAAGGCGTCATTGCCGTTGTAACCGTAAAGATTGTCGTTGCCGTCATAGCCGAACACCGTGTCATTGGCGTTTGATCCGTTAAGGGTATCGTTGCCTGCGGCGCCGTATACCTTGTATCCCATGGCCTCCAGCCCGGCGGCGCTCAGTACCGTGCCGTCGGCGAACTTGAACTGGTCGACCCTCTGGTAGTCGGCGTAAAACCAGCTCTGGATCATCAGTGAATCGGTGGTCCCGCTAACGTTGATGCGCAGGTTGTAGCCGTCCTTGACCAGTTCCAGGTTGCTGGTGGTGATCCCGGCGCCGAATTCCACGGTCTCTGTTTCGCTGTTCGTAGGGTCGTAGCTGTAGATGGAATCGGTGCCGCTGCCGATGTCGAACTTGTAAGTGTCGTTGCCGGCATCGCCCTGCAGGTAGTCGTTGCCGGCACCGCCGTTCAAGATATCATTGCCGGCGGCGCCGTACAGGTTGTCGGTCCCGGCATCGCCATTCAAGGCGTCATTGCCGCTGTAACCGTAAAGATTGTCGTTGCCATCGTAGCCGAACACCGTGTCATTGGCGTTTGATCCGTTAAGGGTATCGTTTGCCGCCGTTCCATGCACTTTGTATCCCATGGCCTCCAGCCCGGCAGCGCTCAGTACCGTGCCGTCGGCGAACTTGAACTGGTCGACCCTCTGGTAGTCGGCGTAAAACCAGCTCTGGATCACCAGTGAATCGGTGGTCCCGCTAACGTTGATGCGCAGGTTGTAGCCGTCCTT
>WSYB01000042.1 GCA_009773645.1 Geobacteraceae bacterium | reverse complement strand
ATCGGTGTCCAGATTGAACTGGGCGAGGACCGCCCCGCTGATGCCGAACTGCCAGGCATCCGCCTCGCCCCAGCCGGGCCAGCGCACCAGTCCGAAGCTGTCCCCGAACCCGACCGAGCCGACGTTGAAACTGTCCCCGGGGAGGTTGAGGCGGAGCCAGGTGACATGGGTTCGGGGCTCCTTGGGGCTTGCCAGCGGGGCGAAGAACAGTGGGCCCTCGGGGAAGAGGATGGTTTTCCGGCTGGCGACCTGCTCGGCATTTACTGGCGGCGCGTCGCCAAATCCTGCGATAAAGGGAAGAAACATTGCCAGAACCAGCCATACACTGAAGTTTTGCATAGTGCGCTCCTTTCTCGCGGACCCTGCAGTCCGCTGTCATCGCCGCCAATGCCACCGGCCCTCACAAAGCTGATCCGCGCGAGCTGTCATGCTTCTCCAATTCATGGCATAGAGACGAACAAGGGCGTACCGCGGTACGCCCTTGTTCGTGTGATTCTTCTCGTTACTTCTTGATTACACAATCGATGACGGCGTTAATTCTCCGGTTTTTCTGCCTTCCCTCGGAGGTGTTGTTATAGGCGATGCGCCGGGTGGGCCCGTACCCCTTGGCAGAGAGTCGGGAGCGCTCGATCCCGAATTTCCCCACCAGATAGTTCACCACGTTTTCGGCGCGCTGTTGGGAGAGCTTCATGTTGTGCTCATAGCCGCCGATGTTGTCGGTGTGCCCCTCGATAACGGCGGTGGTCGTTTGGTACTTCTTCATGTACTCGCCAACCTTGTTGACTTCGTCATAATAGCGGGGCTTGACCTCGGCGCTATCCGTGGCGAATTCCACCTCCAGGGTCATGCAAAGCCTCTCGGGGGGCGGAGCGAGCTCCTTGACATCGAGGGCGCAGTCGATGATGGCGTCGATGCGCCGGTTTTTCTGCCTCCCTGCGTCGGTTGCGTTGTCGGCGATTGGCCTTGTTTTGCCGTACCCCTTCGCGGAGAGGCGGGAGGGGTCAATACCGAATTTTTCCACCAGCGACTTCACCACGCTCTCGGCGCGTCGCTGGGAGAGTTGCAGGTTGTAATAATCATCGCTGCCGACCTCGTCGGTATATCCTTCGATGACAGCGGTGGTCGTCGGGTATTTTTTCATGAAGTCGCCGACCTTGGCCACCTCATCGTGATACTGGGGGCGGATGTCGGCCTTGTCGATGTCGAACTCGATGTTCAGGGAAACGCAGTATTTCATCTTCTCAGGGGTCGGTTCAGCGGCCGGGATCGGTTCGAGCGGAGCTTCCGGAGCCGGGGCGGCTTCGGGCTCCGGCTGAGTGACCGGCGGCGCAACGGGCGCGGCGACCGGGGCAGGGGCAGGGGCAGGCTTCTTCCCGCCGAACTGGTAGGTGATCCCGACGGTGTATTCGTAGTTGAAGAGGGTCTCGTTGTCACGGAAGACGAGGTGCCGGAAATCGCCTCGCAGGGCCAGGTCGTCAGTCAGGAAGTACTTGATCCCCGGCCCGTAGTCGAAGACTCCCTTCGTAAGGGTTCGCTGGTTATCCCGGTCGACCGTGATGCCGCCGTAGCCTGCCGCCAGGTAGGGGACCAGGTTGTTGTCAGGTAAGAGGTGCAGCAGGAGGTCGCCACCGTAGCGGTATACTTGGACGTCGCCAAGGCCAGCCTGGGTGCTCTCCGTCGGGACGAAGTCGAACAGCGCCTCGGCACCGAAATGCTTGGTGAAGTTGTAGCCGCCGCGGATGCCGATGACGGGCCTCGTTTCCAGGCGTTGCTTGCCGTCGAAGCTGTAACCGCCGACTATGCCGGAAAGGGTAAAGGAATCGGGCCGGATGCCGCCCGCTGCTGCCGTTGATGCAATAACGAAGAGGAATAAATGAACAATAAGATAGTGGGGGATTTTTCTCATGCGATACCTCCTTGGTGAAAAAGAATCCCAGGCGGGAAACATCACCCCTGGGTCGATTCAGATGGGACGTGCGATTGGGCAATGTCTGGCGTTAGCTGCAATCTTGGAGGTCCAGCGCAGCGAATTCTTTCAGCATGCCGGCCACCCCTGATGGCTGCGCTCAGTGATAATAGTATGCTGCGAATACCCGTTGTCAACTCAGCGGAATAGATTTTATTAATTTTATTATGTAAATACTGGAACACCAGGGGCTGTGGGATATTGCGGCACGACCTCCGCCATCACTCCCCCATAATTGTTAAATTGGGTTAAATGTGTCGGAAATTATTACGATATGGCTCTTGACGGATTTTTGTGAAGAGTTTCCATAGGTTCAGTGAGAGTTCCCGGTTAAAATCGCAGGGCGGATGTCGAATATGTTTACGTTTCCTTTTCCATATCACAGAATAGAAGTCCATCGTATATCGAAAAAAGGCTAAAAGTTCAGCATGTTATGACAAACCCAGTATGTGAGGCATATTATATGCACATGGTAAACCGATACGGAAGTCGGAATTCGAACCAGAACCCAATATAAAGGAGAAATCGATGAGAACTATTCCCAAGGAAATGAGTCAGATTTTGGATGAACGAATAGTTTCTAAAATGAAGTGCAAGGTCTTGATTCTATTCGTAGTAGCGGCATTGGCTGCGCTTCTTTACCCTCCCTTGGCATCGGCCACGCCGATTCTTGGTTCGGATTTGGCGAGCTTTACGGTGCTGGGTGCCTCGACGGTGACCAATGTCCCCACGAGCACCATCGTCGGAAATGTCGGTGTCTGGCCAGGGAGTTCAATTACAGGCTTCCTCTCCTCACCAGGCGATGCGGTGTCGGACCCGCAGGTAACAGGAGGTCTGGTCCACGCAACCACTGCACTCGCGCAGTCGGCTCAGGGTCAACTCACCATCGCGAGAACTAATCTGGGACTCCTGGGGGCAGGTAACCTGCTGGCTGCGGACCTGGTTGGACTCACGCTCTTTCCGGGCGTCTATACAGTTCCTGCGGGAGCTACCAATTTGTCGGGGTCGCTCACGCTCGACGGCCTGGGCAACGCCAACGCGGCCTGGGTTTTCCAGATGCCGAGCACGCTGATCACCTCGCCCAACTCGGTCGTGAACGTAATCAATACCGGTTCCGGTGCCGGGCTGTACTGGAATGTCGGCAGCTCCGCGACCATCGATGTAAACACTACCTTCATGGGGAACATTCTCGCGCTCACGAGCATCACCATGAACACCACCGCAACAGATCTTTGCGGTAGAGCCTTGGCGAATACCGGTGCCGTGACGTTGGATCAAAACAGCCTCTCCGGCATTTGCGTAGAAAGTCTGGCTGGCAGCAACGGCTTGAGCGGTGGCCTTGATGTTATAACTACACCAGGAGGCGGTACGGAGGTCGTCTTTCTTCCATTCGCCCCCGTGGGGACGCCGATCCCGGAACCCTCAACCATGCTCCTCCTTGGCTCCGGGCTGGCTGGATTGGTGGCATTCGGGAAAAGGTTCAAGAAAGCCTGATCAGGCGTAACAGACGCATTCATCAGGGGCAGGGTCAGTGATATATATGAGGTTGATCCGCTGACCTGCCCCAGGTGCAACGGCACGATGCGGATACCGGCCTTCGTCGAGAAAGAGCCGGTAATCCGCATAGAATACTGCCGGTTATTGCAATGGAGGCGAGCGTTTCCTAACAACGGGTACCTCCAGCCAAATTTCCCCGCAGATTTCCTCTCCACACCTGAATAATTCCAACCGCGAATCACCCCCATCGGTTTTCCACCAACCGAGGACGTCGCTCGGACCAGCGTCGAAGGCGGTTGTTGCCGTCAGCAGAACTGTCGCGAAGAATGTCCAGACCTTCATAGATTTCCTCCGTCAACGTTTTTTCGGCTCAATAACCCCTAACCCGGACAAGCCGGGACCAGCGGTGGGAAACTCGCCTTCCTGCCGATAAATTTCAAGGCATGACGGAAGCTCCAGAAGGTGTCCGGATAGTGGGGATAAGCGAGGAGAATACAGGTAATCGTATGCGTAACCACGACTGCCTGATTGACAGGTCAGCAGCGTGAGGTAAACTTAATTTGGCTTAAGGTAAAATTTCCAGTAAACAGAAAGGAGAGGGCATCATGGTAAAACTGCATCGCATATTGAAATTACTGGTCTGTATCGGGTTGATAACCACATTCCTGGGGTGTGCAGCCACGCAAAAACACGAAAGCACCGGCCAGTATATCGATGACTCCGTCATCACAACCAAGGTAAAAGCCGCAATCTTTGACGAACCATCGCTGAAAACGTTGCAGATCAATGTCAAGACGTTCAAAGGGGTAGTTCAGTTAAGCGGTTTTGTCGATTCGGCGCTGAGCGTTACAAAGGCAGGAGAGGTTGCCGGCAGCGTTAATGGTGTCGTATCGGTGGAAAACGACCTGGTTGTAAAATAGCTGCGTTACCTCAGGTGAATTTACGACCCGCTCCGGCGGGTTTTTTTGATTCTGTCAGACGTTTAACAGGGTGTTGAAACGGCAGTGGCTAACACTACTGACAACGAGGAGGATGTTATGCTGTGGACAATCTGCGTGATCCTGATAGTGCTGTGGCTGTTAGGTGTGGTTACTTCATATACCATGGGCGGTCTGGTCCATATTCTGCTCGTAATTGCTATTATAGTGGTGCTGGTACGCGTCATTCAAGGGCGGAAGATCATGTAGGCCGCGAAATCCCGGCATGGATCAGTTCAGTTCAAGAAAAAAGGGCGCACCGCGATACGCCCTTTTTCGCGTATCTGCTCAAAACGGTACGTTGACACCCGCACGTAGTGCTCTGCCCGCAGTTTATAGTGCTGGTTGAGATCCCGGCAGCCTCCTGTATACTTTCGCGGGGATTACCTTCAGTCTTCAGCCTAAACACCTGCGCAGTTACAAACCGGCAAGAAAGCAGAAAACAACAATGCAGACATTGATCGATCTTTTCAAGGCCTTCGAAGCGCTAGGCGATAAAACCGTCTTTGTGAACCGCACCGGCGTAAGACGGATCAAAGTTTCCTATCGGGAATTCCACAATCTTGCTCTGAAGATGGCAAACCTTCTGGCGCAAGGCGGCGTGGCGCCGGGGGACCGGGTGCTCATCTGGGGGCCCAACTCTTCCTGGTGGGCGGTAGCCTATTGGGGCATCATCATCCGTGGCGCGGTCGCCGTCCCGGTGGACTTCATGTCCGACCTGGCGCGCGCGGATTCCATCCGCAGCCTCACGAAAGCCAAATGCGTCCTGCAGAGCCGGTTCAAACCCGAGCGGATGACCGCAGCCGTTTCGATGCTGCTGGAAGACCTTCAGTACCTGCTCGAAGGGACTCCACCGATCGGCGGGCTTGCATCTTGCGCACCGGAAGATACGGCGCAGCTCATCTATACTTCCGGCACTACCGGCAATCCGAAAGGGGTCATCCTTACCCACAAAAACCTGGTCGCCAACATGACCCAGATAAACCGGCAGGTACCGATCATCACCTCCGGGTTCAGCTTCCTCTCCCTGCTCCCGTTATCCCACATGTTCGAACAGATGGGGGGCTTTTTCACCCCGCTCTACCGTGGCGCGACTATCGTCTATCTGCGCACCCTCAAGCCCTCCGCTATCATGGAAGCGCTGGACGAGGAGGACATCTACGTCATCATGTCCGTTCCCCGCCTCATGCAACTGCTCAAAACGACCATCGAGCGGGAACTTGAGGATAAACACCTCTCCGGTCTGTTCCGGTCACTGGCGCAGCTCGCATCAAGGCTTCCGAATGGGGTGCGCCGGGTCCTCTTTTTTCCGGTACAGAAAAAGTTCGGCCGCAATTTCACCGTCTTCGTCTCAGGTGGCGCCCCCCTGGATCCGGAGGTTTTCACGTTCTGGAGCCGCATGGGATTCACGCTCCTGGAAGGCTATGGACTCACCGAAACCTCGCCCGTGCTCTGCGTCAACACCATGGAGCGCCAGGTGGCAGGTTCGGTCGGTCCGCCTCTGCCGGGGGTTCAACTGAAGATCGAGGGGAAGGAGGTCCTGGTGCGCGGGGACAACGTCTTTCCCGGCTACTACGAGAACGAGCAGGCAAGCCGCGACGCCTTCACGGAAGACGGCTGGTTTCGGACCGGCGACCTCGGGGAGATCGGCCCGGACGGCTGGCTCAGCATCAAGGGGAGGGAGAAGGAGCTGATCGTCACCGGTTCGGGGGTCAACGTCTATCCCGACGAACTGGAAGCGGTGCTGAACAAGATCGCCGGGGTGAAGGAGTCGTGCGTCATCGGCGTCGAACGGGGAGGGGGAGAAGAGGTGCACGCCGTGCTGCTCCTGGACGGAAGCGGCATAGCTCCCGAAGAGATCATCGGTCAGGCGAACAAGAGTCTGGACGCGCTGCACCGGATTACCGGCTTCACCCTCTGGAACGAGCCGGAATTTCCCAAGACCACGACACTCAAGATCAAGAAGTTCGCGGTCAAGGAGGCGATTAAAAAGGGACCGGAGGGAGGCGAGGCAAGCGTCACCCGGGACAGCCTGCTCAACCTGCTCGCCAGGGTGACCGGCACCAGCGCCGCACAGATCCGCGAGGAATCGCTGCTCGTGTCCGACCTGGGGCTTACCTCCATCGACCGGCTGGAACTGGTCAATTTCCTGGAACAGGAATACCGCCTCGATATCGAGGACTCTCAGATCGGGCCGCAGACGCGAGTCTCGGACCTGCGTAGAATCATCGCGAAACGGGAAAAGCTGACCCGGCGCGACCATTTCCGGTTCTGGACCAATGCCCGCTTCTTCAGGGGGGTGCGGATGGCCTGGGACGCCGTATTCCACTACCCCCTGTTCCGAAGCTTCGCCACGCTCGATGTGCGGGGGATTGACGAGCTGAAAAACCTGGATGGGCCGGTTTTTTTCGTGGCCAACCATTCAAGCTACCTGGACCAGCCTTCGGTCATGTTTGCGCTCCCACCTAAGATCCGCTATAGAAGCGCCACCGCCGCCTGGGAGGAGTTCTTCTTCGGGGACTACCATGGGGTCAATCGAATCTGGAGGCGCTTTTGCTACGAGTACGGCTCCTTGCTGCTCAACCTCTTTCCTCTGCCCCAGTCACAGGGGTTCAGCGGCTCGCTCGCATACATGGGAAGTCTCGCCGATGCCGGCGTCAACATCCTGATCTTCCCTGAAGGGGGGCATGCCAGGGACGGCAAAATGCATCCCTTTCAGTTGGGACTGGGTATCATGGTCAAGGAGTTGGGGATTCCGGTAGTGCCGATAAAAATCAGCGGCACCGAACAGGTCCTTCCTCCCGGCGCGAGGTTTCCAAAACGGGGCCAGGTGACGGTAACCTTTGGAAAGCCGCTGCGCTTTCGCTACGAGGAGCCGGAAGAGATCGTGGAAAAGACGCGTCAGGCGGTTGTGAAATTATGACCACTGGTCCCATCTCGCTCTCCTACCGCCGCTATGCCCTGGGGCTCCTCTTGGCGGTGAACCTGCTAAACTACATCGACCGGCAGGTGCTCTTCGCGGTATTTCCCCTGATCAAGATCGATCTGCGTCTCTCCGATACGGCGCTGGGGTTTCTCGGGAGCGCCTTCATGCTCAGCTACCTGCTCTTCGCCCCGCTCTTCGGTTGGCTCGGCGACCACTGGAGCCGGACCAGACTTGCTTCCGGAGGCCTCGTTGTCTGGAGTCTGGCCACGGCCCTGGCCGGCTTTGCCCCTGGGTACAGGACCCTGCTGGCCGCCCGTGCCACCGTCGGGGTCGGTGAGGCGAGTTTCGGCACGGTATCGCCCGGGCTCGTCGCCGACTTCTTCCCGAAGGAGCGCCGCGGCCAGATTCTCGCGTGGTTCTATGTCGCGATTCCGGTCGGCAGTGCGCTGGGCTATCTCCTCGGGGGGGTGCTGGGACAGAGGTACGGCTGGCATGCCGCTTTTCTGCTGGTCGGTTTGCCGGGTCTCTTGTTGGCCATTCCAATAGCACTGTTGCGCACCCCTCCTCGTGGCGGCGGCGCAGGCCCTCACCCGGCCTCCGGCCACCCTCTCCCAGGGGGAGAGGGGAAAAGAGCGACCGCAGGATATGCAGCCTTGTTCAGAAACCGCTCGTTTGTTTGCAATACCCTCGCCATGGCGGCGATGACCTTCGCCATCGGGGGGCTCGCCCAGTGGATACCCTCTTTCCTGTACCGTTTCCATTCTCTCGATGTAGAAAAGGGGAATACGCTGTTCGGCGCGACCACGGTGCTGGCGGGGATACTGGGCACCCTGGCCGGCGGCTGGCTCGGCGACCGCTGGCAAAAAAGGAGCGGCAAGGGGTATCTGCTCGTTTCCGGCTGGGGGTTCCTGATCGGTACCCCTTTCGCCGCCTGGGCGATCCTCGCTCCCGGCTTGACCTCCTGCATGTCCGCGATTTTTATCGCCGAGTTTTTTCTCTTTCTCAACACCGGGCCGCTCAATACCGTCATCATCAACGTCACCGACCCGGCTGTCCGCGCCATGGCCTTTGCGGTCAACATCTTCTTCATCCATGCCCTGGGTGACGCAGTTTCTCCCTCCATACTCGGCTGGCTGTCCGACCAGTGGGGTTTGCGCAACGCGCTCCTGATCACCCCTCTTGCCATGGTGCTGGCCGGTCTCTTCTGTTTCATCTGCGGCAGGTTCGTGGTGCAGGATATGGCTCAAGCTGAGGGATGAGGACCAGATTGACTGACTGAAGGCTGAAGACTGAAGGCTAAAGAAAAATATGCAGGGGCGCGGACTTGCCCCGCCCTTGTTGAAATTACCACCATAAAAGGCAGGCGGACCAAGGCCGCGCCCATACAGAAACTATTTGTAACGCCTCGATTCAGTAAGAGACAAAGGAGGTATCCGTATGATGTACCTGAGACTGCTGTTCATCTCCTGCCTCGTCCTGTTGCCTGCGCCAAGCCTTGCTGCAGATGACGGCTACGGCTACCCGATCCCGGGATCGTATGAAGCCACCATCCTCGGGACCCCGGCAAGCCTCATGCCCGAGTTTCCCGCAGATATGCGCACCCGGCAGCTCGTGCTCGATGTCATCCCGGACCGAAAGAGACCGAAGATTTTCTTTTACGACGAGGGGCTGCGCTGCACCTTCGCCCACCAGGAGCAGAAGGCGCCGCTGGTTTTTCTGATCGCCGGCGCCGGCTCCAGCGACCGGGCGCCCAAGCTTTTGTCAATGATGAAGGCCCTCTACCAGGCCGGCTTCCACGTCATCGCCCTGCCGTCGCCGTCCAATGCCAATTTCATCATCTCCGCCTCCCAAAGCAGCATTCCCGGCGACCTGGCCGAGGACGCGGCTGACCTTTACCGGGTGATGGAGACCGCCTGGAAGCAGGTAGAGGGTGACATCGAGGTCTCCTCCTTCCACCTGTGCGGCATCAGCCTGGGAGCCAGCCAGGCCGCCTTCGTGGCAAAGCTGGACGAGGAGCGCCGGGTCTTCACCTTCCGCAAGGTGCTCATGATCAACCCCCCGGTAAGCCTCTACAGTTCGGCGACAAGGATCGAGGAGCTGCTGAAACAGATCCCCGGAGGTCCCAGGAAGCAAGGCATCTTTTTCAACAGGATGTTGGCCAGGTTCAGCCAGTTCTACCGCTATGGCAATTTCGTCGCCATCAACGATGATTTTCTCTACGCGATCTACACGGAGCGTCTTTTCTCCAAAGAGGAAACCGCCGGACTGATCGGACTCACCTACCGCATCAGCCTGGCCGGCATGATCTTTTCCTCCGACGTGATGACCAACAGCGGCTACGTCGTGCCGAAGAACAGGGTGCTGAGAACCACCGATTCCCTTTTCGACTATTTCCTGGTCTCAACCCACTTGAGCTTCTTCGACTATGTTAACGAGTACTTCTATCCCTATTTCCAGCAGCGGCGGCCGGGGCTCACCAAGCAGGCGCTCATCGACTCCCAGAGCCTCAGGAGCATCGAAGCGTACCTGAAGTCGTCTGCCAAGTTCGGCGTGATGACCAACGAGAACGATTTCATCCTGACCAGGGCGGAGCTTGACTACCTGCGGCAGCTTTTCGGCGAGCGGGCCAAGATCTACCCGCGCGGCGGCCATCTGGGCAACCTGGAGTACAAAGATAACCTGGCCTACATGGTCGATTTTTTCAAACAATAAGGGGGGCGCCACGATGACCGTTACACGATGCCGAACCGGACTGACAATCTTCGCCATGATGCTGTCGCTGTCTATTGCCGGGTGCGCCGCGACCATGGTGGACACCCAAGTGTCGGATCCCTGGGAAGGGTTCAACCGGAGCATGTACCGTTTCAACTTTTACTTCGACAAATACCTCTTCCTCCCCGTTGTGAGCGGCTACGAGTTCATCACTCCCACCTTCTTCCAGGAACGGATCTCCAGTTTCTACAACAACCTCGGTGAGGTCCGAAATCTCACCAACAGCCTGTTCCAACTGAAGGGGAAGGAGTTCGTGGCGACGCTTGGCCGTTTCGTGACGAACAGTACCCTGGGGCTTGGCGGCTTGTTCGATCCTGCCAGCAGGTTCGGCCTGGAGCGGCACGACGAGGATTTTGGCAAGACCCTCGGTTACTGGGGGGCTGGCTCCGGGCCCTACCTGGTGCTGCCGATCTTCGGCCCCTCGTCCCTGCGCGACGCGGGAGGTCTCGCCGTGGACACCGGCATCAGTTACGGGATCTACACAGCGATCGATCCGTTTGGAAATACCGGCGACGGTTTCGCCATCGACGCTGGGGTAGTGACCCTGGAGGCCATCGACGCGCGGCATCAGCAGAGTTTCCGTTATTATGAGAGCGGCTATCCCTTCGAGTACTACATAGTCCGCTTCTTCTACCACAACAAGCGCGAACTCGAGTCCGGCAAGCCTCCTCCCGCGGAATGACAAGAACCGGCACGACAGCAGTAACTATTTACTCGATGGACATCCGGTTCTTTACACCCTTCACACCGTTTATGTCGGAAACGAGCCTGGTGACCAGCTCCTTTTCGGATGCATTCCTGGCCTTGCCGCCCACCGTGACTACGCCGCGCTTCGTCTTGACCGTGGTGTTGAGGACACTCGTCGAACGATGGTTCAGCAGAGTCATATTGACCTGGGCGGTAATGGAAGCGTCATCAATCTTTTCACCTATTGTTCGGGGTCTCTTTTCCGTGTGCTTAGACACGGTCATCTCATTTTTGACGTCCTTGACCCCTTCGACATCCTTGGCGTATTCAGTCGTCAATTCTTTTTGCGCCTGGCTGGCAGCATCGCCTCGCAGGGTCACGATGCCGTCTTTGACATCAACCTCGGTTGTGCCGGCGCTCACTCTTCGATGAAACAGGAGCGCGACTTTCACTTTATCACGGAGCCACGCATCCGAGTTTGGGGTGGGGGCTGCATCTTTGACTTCCAGCCTGTTGTCCACACTCCTGACACCGGGGAGGCCTGCAACGGCCTCCTGGGCCAATGATTTGTGGAAGTTTTCGTTAACGGTCCCTGTCAAGGTGACGGCGCCTTCCCGGGACTGGATCTTGATGTCATCACCCTGAAGATAGGTCTTGAACACGTACGACTTTTTGGCAGATGATTCGATGCGGCTGTCCATCGTCGCAGCGTGCACAGGCACGCTTAGCGCCAGCAGAGCCACCGCTGCAGCCATTATAGATATAGAACAGATTGCTTTCATTGCATGTTTTCCTTAAATTGTTGTTAATGTTGATTTTTGAGATCTGTTACTCTGAAGACCTCATGCCTTTCGGAGTCCTGGTAGTGGTGTATCATGCAGCCGCGGCCGAGGGCGCAAGGTCACGCCGGTGCATATACACAGCTCTCACTACTTCCCCAAAACCTTCTTGACCTGGCCGACCTTTTCCTGGACTTTGCCGGCTATCTTTTCAACGGTACCTTCAGCTTCCAACTTTGGATTATCGGTTAGTTTTCCGGCGACTTCCTTGACCTTACCCTTCAGTTCGTGAAACGTGCTTTCCGCCCGGTCCTTCGTACTGGATTTCATTGTATTCCTCCTTTAGATTTCGTTCGACTGCTGGTGAGTAACTTTAGAACTCATGAGATACGATGTTTCAAGCAGTTAGCTTGAACTTGCTCAGAAAGTATACCCGATGATAAAGGCTTGTACAGGGGAGGGATTACGCAGTCTGACAGCGGAATTGTGAAAACAAGTTACAATTGAGAAGCGGAATAGCCCGCGCAAGGTCGACATCAAAGCATTAACAGCAGTTTCAGTCTGCATAAAATTACTGCACCTGCTATCATTTGCCGGTTATTAGGCTACAATGTTATACGGTTACGCTGATGAAGTTTCCAGCACCGACTTTTCTTAATTCCAGGAGGTTTCCATGGGTCAACAGGAAGGTTATGCCGATGATGTGGTAAAGGGTTTCATCATCTGGAGCATTGTCTGGGGGTTGGTGGCGGTGCTGTTAGGGGTGCTCATCTCCCTGCAGCTTGCCTGGCCCCAGCTTAATTTCCCTCCCTATTTTACGTACGGAAGGCTTCGTCCCATCCACACCAATGCCGGCATATTCGGCTGGGGGATCGGGAGCTTCATGGCGTTTTTCTTCTACATCACCCAGCGGCTTACGAGGACGAGACTCTGGAGTCCGAAGCTGGCCCGCTTCCAGCTCTGTCTTTTTAATGTTGTCATAGCCCTGGCGGCCATAACCCTGGCCATGGGAATGAACCGTTCAAAGGAGTATGCAGAGCTGGAATGGCCGGTGGCGCTGCTGGTGGTGGTCCTCTGGGTGATCTTCAGCGTCAACATCATCATGACCATCGTAAAGCGCAGGGAAGAGCAGATGTATATCTCCCTCTGGTACATCATGGCCGCGCTGGTAGGGGTGGCGGTGCTCTACCTGGTCAACAACGTCGGCATCCCGATCTCGCTCACCAAGTCCTACTCCGCCTATGCCGGCGCGAACGACGCCAACGTCCAGTGGTGGTACGGCCATAACGCCGTGGCCATGGTTCTCACCGCGCCACCCCTGGCGCTCTTCTATTATTTCCTCCCCAAATCGACCGGTGTCCCCATATACAGCCACCGGATGGGGGTGATAGCTTTCTGGAGCCTGATCTTCATGTATCTCTGGACCGGCGCCCATCACCTCCTCTGGACACCTGTTCCCGACTGGGTCCAGACCCTGGCCATGGCCTTTTCCATCATGCTTATCGCCCCGTCGTGGGGCGCCGTCTTCAACGGCTATTTCTCCATGAACGGCCAGTGGCACCAGATGCGGGACAACTACCTGGTGAAGTTCCTCATCTTCGGCATCACCTTTTACGGGCTCCAGACCCTGCAAGGGCCGTCCCAGGCGGTCCGCACCTTCTCCGGCTTCATCCACTACACCGACTGGGTGCCGGGGCACGTGCACATGGGCACCCTCGGCTGGGTCTCCCTGGTGCTCTTCGCTTCCATCTATTACATTTTCCCGCGGCTGTACGGCAGAGAGATCTACAGCGTGGGGATGGTGAACCTCCATTTCTGGCTTGCCGTCATCGGCCAGCTGATTTTTTCCATCTCCATGTGGATCGCCGGGGTGCAGCAGGCGGCGATGCTCCATGCCACAAACCCCGACGGCAGTCTCCACTACAGCTTCATGGAAACCATGATCGAGCTCTATCCCTACTGGCATGCCAGGGCTTTCGGCGGGGTGATCTACTTCGCCAGCCTCCTGGTGTTCATCTATAACCTGATCAAGACGGCAACCAGCGGCAAACCTGCCCCTGTGGCCGCAAGACCCTAGGAAAGGAGAAGCCATGCTGGAAAAAAAGCCTATAATCTTTCTGCTCCTTGCCACCGCCACAATCCTGATTGGGACGATGATAACCATGGTGGCCCCTTTCAAGTGGATCAACGACCCGAAGCTGAAGATTGCCGAGGTCAAGCCCTACACCCCCCTGCAACTGGAGGGAAGGGACATCTACATCCGTGAGGGGTGCAACAACTGTCACACCCAGACGGTGAGGCCGCTCCTGGCCGACGTCGAGCGCTACGGCGACTACTCCAAGGTGGGCGAGTTCGTTTACGACCAGCCGTTTCTGTGGGGGTCGAGACGGACCGGCCCGGATCTTGCCCGTATCGGCGGCAAATACCCGGACGCGTGGCATTACAAGCACATGGCGGACCCGCAGTCGATGGTCCCCCGCTCCAATATGCCGAAGTACGCTTTTTTGCAGAGACCGCTCGACACTGCTCTGACCTCCCGGAAGATGAAGGCGCTCCATTTCCCGTACACTCCCGCCGATATTGAGGCGCTGAAGGGGAAAACAGAGCTGGACGCAATGGTGGCGTACATGCAGAAGCTCGGCAGCGACATCCCCTGGCGGAAGGCGGCCCAGGCCGCCGTAATCGGCGAGCTGAAGAATCCCTACCAGGAGGACAAGACCGTCCTGGCCGAAGGGAAGGCGATCTACGACAAAGAGTGCGCCCAGTGCCACGGGAAGGAGCTGCAGGGTGAAATCGGCCCCTCCCTGGCGGATATCGATAAGCCGGACGCCGAAGTTTTCAGGATAACTTACGGCGGTCTCCCGGCGGGAGGGATGCCTGCTTTCGGAGATGCGCTCGGCAAGGACAAGGTATGGAAGGTGGTCAATTACATAAAATACCACCAGAGGCGATGATATGGACGTAGCCAGCATATATTATCTCGGGGTGACTTTCCTCCTTTTCGCCCTCTTCGCCGTTATCGTTGGAAGGACTTACAACAGGCGGGACCGGGAAAAGAAGGAAGCCCCGAAATACCGGATGATGGACGAGGACTAAACACGCAACTTCTGAGGAGGGGATAATGTCCGAAAAGCACGATTACGACGGCATCAGATACCGGGAGGAAAAAAACGCGCCCGTTATATTCAGGATACTCTTTTACGGGATCATCACGTGGGGGATCGTCTTTATGGGTTATTTCCTGTTCAGCGGGTGGAGTTCGGAGGGGGAATTCCTGCACAAGAAGAAGGCCAAGGAGGAACTCGTCGCCAAAAATTCGGCCCAGGCCCCTCCCGGAGCACCCGCTGCCCTGGTGCACAGAGAAGGGAAGAAGGATGATTACATCGCCATGGGAAAGGCCGAGTATGCCGCCCGTTGTGCCGTCTGTCATGGAGTCGACGGGAAGGGGGGTATCGGGCCAGACCTGACAGGCAAGAATTTCAAATACGGGAAGAGCGAAGCGGCCCTGACCGAAACGATTGCCAAGGGGCGACCCAACGGCATGCCGGCCTTCGGGAACGAGCTGTCCCATGAGAAGATGGAAGGGGTCGTCCAATATGTACTCTCATTACAATAAGCGGTAAATATGCATCATGCACGCATCGCGCCTCAAAGAGAGCTCATTCAGTGGCTCTCCACCCTGCTCTTACTCGTAATCCCATTTTTCCGGGTAGGGGGAGAATCTTTACTGCGCCTTGACGCACCATCCCGGACCCTCCTGTTTTTCGGCGCCAAGGTTCGCATAGAGGAGTTTTACCTCTTTCTCGTCGCCGTGCTCGTAATCGTCATGGGGTTTTTGCTCGTTACCATGGTTTTCGGGCGGGTCTGGTGCGGCTGGCTCTGCCCGCAGAACACCCTTGCCGACCTTGTCGAATACCTGGACCGCAAGGTGACCGGTTCCCTGGGGAAGAATATCGTTTCCCGCATGGCCAGGCAGATGGTTTACCTGCTGATTTCGATGGTTATGGCGGCAAACCTGGTCTGGTACTTCATCTCGCCCTACGACTTTTTCCCGCGGCTTTTGTCCGGGGAGATCGGGTTTGTCGCCGGCACCACCTTATACATCGTCACTCTTGCCGTCTATCTGGACATCGTCCTTGTCCGCCGTTCGTTCTGTAAAGCGGTATGCCCCTATGGCCGCATGCAGCTGATGACCATGGACAAAAACACCCTGACCCTGGAGTTCGACCGGGAGAGGGGAGGACTTTGCATTCAGTGCCGCAGCTGTGAAAGGGTCTGCCCCATGGGGATAGACATAAAGCAGGGGCTGCAGGTCGAATGCATCAACTGCGGACGCTGCCTGGACGTCTGCCGCGAGGTAATGGCAAAGACGGAGAGGGAAGGGCTGATCCATTATACCTTCGGCAGAAGTGCCGAAGGCGGGGGGAGACCGATAAACCTGAAATCCTCGCTTCTGGCGGGCATTACGCTGGTGCTGGCAGCCGTCCTTTTCTGGGGGGCCGCCGCCCGCACGGAGGCAACCATCAAAATCCAGCGGGGCGGGTCGGGGGAAGTCAGAAGACTGGATGACGGCGCGGTGGCAGTATTTTACACCGCTTACCTGGAAAACCGTTCCGCATCGACCGGCCGCTATGATATCGCCGTTCGCGTTCCGGGCGGTCTGAAGACGGAATTGCTGGGATCGGTAAGGGGAATTGAAGTCCCCCCCAATGAAAACCGGCGGGTCGATTTCCTGGTGAAGATTTCGCCCGCGCCCCTGTCAGCCCGGCAGGTTACATTCCTCCTCGTTCGGGGCGGAAAGGTCATGGCGGACGCCAAGGGTTTGTTTCCCGGGCAATGAAAAACGGATTCACGCCTGCAAGAGGCGGCGGGGTATTCATGGTCACGGAAAAGAAGAGGGATAAGGGACGTTTCTGGCAGCTCCTCCTGGTTTCGCTCGTGTTCGTATTTGCAGCTGCCATGACAGCCACCCTTATCGGCGCGGCCCGCCGGGTCAGCCCGGTGGTGGACGCCGACTACTATGCACGGGGACTTAATTACGGCAAAGATGAAGAAAAGACCAGGAATGCCCAAAGACTGGGCTGGCGGATTTCTGCAAGCTACGCCGGGGAGCTTTTGGAGATAAGGGTGCATGATCGGGGTGGTGGGCCGGTCAAAGGGGGTAATGTCACATTGACCCTCTACGACGGGAAAACCGGGATGAGTGAAGCCCGGGCTGAGGGCAATGTCCCCGGTATCACGGAAACATCGCCGGGTGTCTATTCAGTAGGACTGAAAACGGCGGGCGGGAAGGACCTGACGGGGAAAGTGGTGTTCGCGAAAGGGGATGCCGTCATCTCGGAAAGGGTGGTGATATTGTATTGACCGGGTTCGTTGGAAAATGCACGCACTGCGGGGCCTGGATACGCCCTCACGAACTCGTTGAGGAGAGGCGCAGCGGTGAAACGCTCGCATTCTGCTGCAGGGGGTGTCACGGGGCCTACCTGCTGATCACCGGCGCGGGCTTAGGCGATTATTACCGGCGCAGGGAGTGGGAGGAGCAGGGACTCTGCTCGGGCGCATTCAATGAAGCTTACAGTGACGCATACCTGGCGGGTTTTGTCAGGCCGGCCGACGGTAAAAGCGCCATTGATATACTCATAGACGGGATACGATGCGCCACCTGCGTCTGGCTCAACGAAAAAATAGTCTCGCGCCTGCCGGGGGTCACGGAGGTGCGGGTAAACTACGCCACCAGCCGCGCCTTGGTGCTGTTCGATCCCGGGCTGGTAACACCCTCTGCGATATTCGAAAGAATAGGCGAACTCGGCTACGTTCCCCGCCCCTACACCAGGAGTGCGGCTGAAGATGCCGCGGCACGTGAAAAGAGGGACCTCCTTATCCGTTTCGGGACCGCGTTTTTCCTGACCATGCAACTCATGGCCTATTCTTTCGCCCTGTACGCCGGCTACTTCCAGGGGATGGCGCAGCAGATCAGGCATTACATGCAGCTCTTCTCGCTGCTGGTCACCACGCCGGTAGTCTTCTATTCCGGGTGGCCTTTCCTGGCCGGCGGATGGCGGGGAATCATCAACCGGGCGCCGAACATGGACCTGCTGATTGCCATCGGTGCCCTCTCCTCGTTCATTTACAGCGTATATGCCACTTTTGCCGGTGGAGAGGCCTACTACGAGACGGCCGCCATGATCGTCACACTGATACTGGCAGGGAGGCTTCTGGAGCAATCGGCAAAACGAAGGGCGTCGAGCGGGGTGGAACGTTTGCTTTCGCTGGCCCCCTCCGAAGCCCGGCGCGTATTGAACGGTGCCGTTGAGAAGGTTGCCGTGGCGGAGCTCGGGGTCGGCGATCTGGTGATGGTAGCCCCCGGGGAAAGATTCCCCATAGATGGCAGCATCTGTGAAGGGGTGACCTCTGTGGACGAGTCACCGGCAACCGGCGAGCCGATGCCGGTCGCCAAGGCGGCCGGTGACCCCGTAATCGCCGGCAGCATCAACCTTTCCGGCATGGTAAGGGTAAAGGTGGATAAGCCCGCGGGCGACAGCTTCGTTGCCAGGATCGCCAGGCTGGCGGAAGAAGCGCAGAGCCGCAAGGCGCCGATACAGGGGGTGGCGGACAGGGTGGCTGCCCTATTCGTGCCGGCGGTCCTGTTCCTGGCCGCAATCACCTTCGTCTATCTGCATGCTGCGGGGATAGAGGCGGGGGATGCCCTGATGACCGCGCTTGCGGTCGTGGTGATAGCCTGCCCATGCGCGCTGGGGCTGGCCACGCCGACCGCGATCCTGGCCGGTTGCGGCGCGGCGGCGACGGGAGGGGTCATCTTCAAGGGGGGGGACGTACTGGAGCGGCTTGGCGGAATTACAAGCGTAGTTTTCGACAAAACAGGCACATTGACCTGCGGCCGGCCGGAAGTG
Organism: Geobacteraceae bacterium; assembly: GCA_009773645.1. Taxonomy (GTDB): domain Bacteria; phylum Desulfobacterota; class Desulfuromonadia; order Geobacterales; family Geobacteraceae; genus WSYB01. The sequence continues at coordinate 66,814 of WSYB01000042.1, read as the reverse complement.
GCCGAAATCAGGCCGGTCCCCGGTTTTGGATTACTGGTTCCGGATTTAGTCCCGAAACTCGAAACATTGAACCCGAAACTGGAAACTACCGACGAAAATCTGCTTGTTTTCCTTGCCGCCTCGGTTGAGACAGGGACAAATCACCCGTTGGCGCGCGGCATTACCGAGTGTGCGGCAGGGAGGGGAATAGCCCCGGCTGCTCCTGAAAGTTGCAGGACCTTTGCGGGAGGCGGGGTTACCGGCCTGGTCGGTGGTCAAAACGTGTCGGTCGGGAATGCGCGCTTTCTTGAGAGCCAGGGGATTGCTCTTCCCGGTTGCCTGCATTGCCCTCCTGCCGGCGGAACTGCGGTGTATGTTGCCTGTGGCGGCAGCTATGCCGGGGCTCTGCTCATGGAGGACCGCCTGCGGGATTCGGCTTTCCCGCTGGTTGGTTATTTCCAAAACAGGGGGATCAGGAGTTATCTGCTGAGCGGCGACAAACGTGAAACCGTAAACCGCATCGCTTCGGCGCTGGGGATAAGGGAGTCAAGGGGTGACCTTCTGCCGGAGGAAAAGATGGACTTCATGGAGCATCTGCGCGAAAGGGGAGAGTGCCTCCTCATGGTCGGGGACGGCATCAATGATGCGCCGGCCCTTTCCTCAGCCGATGTGGGGTGCGCCGTTGCAGGAGGTACGGACATTGCCGTGGAGAGTTCGGACCTGGTTCTTGCCAGTCCTGACCTTGCCCGGCTCAGCTTCGCCCACCGGGTTTCGGTCAGGACCATCTCCGTGATCAGGCAGAACCTTGCATGGGCCTTCGTCTATAATATTGTCGGCATCCCTCTGGCGATGACCGGCCGGCTGACGCCGGTCTATGCGGCCGCAGCCATGGCCTTGAGTTCCCTCTGTGTGGTGGGGAATTCGCTGCGACTCCTGCGGCTGAAATACAAAGTTTCTTAGCCACAGAGCCACAGAGACTCTGAGAAAACCTTGAATTTTTCTTTCAGAGGAAGGCGCAAAGATTTATGGTGGTAGTTCAAACAAAGGCTTGATAATCTGTGCATGCGGATAAAATCTGACAACTTCCGGTAAAAGCGGAATCAAAGACATTTTTTGATTCGGTTTTTTCTCCGTGCCCTCTGTGTCTCTGTGGCAGATTGTGTTTGAAAAGGTCGATTCATGGAAAATTCCATCATCACGTTGATTATCCTTTCCCTCTTTCTCGGCGCCGGCTGCTGGCTGGTATTTGTCTGGGCGGTGAAAAAGGGGGAGTTCGACGATATGGAGCGCCCCAAGCACCGCATGCTGGATGACGAGGAGGGGAAAAGGTGATGGATATCTGGCTTGCCTTTCTTGCCGGGCTGGCCGGCAGTCCCCACTGTCTCGGGATGTGCGGCGGGATCGTCGCGGCCATTGCCATGGCCGACCGGGATGGGACGTTGCGCACCAGGCAGCTCTTTCAGCTGTTTTATAACCTCGGTCGGATCAGCACCTATGGCGCCCTCGGTATAGCGGCCGGATTCGTCGGCTCCTCCCTGGATATAATTGCCATGCGGAGTGCGGCTTTGTGGATCATGGCCGGCGCCAACCTCTTTGTCCTGGTTATCGGCCTTGCGTCGGCGTTGCGCTTCTCCCCCTTCACCCTTTTTGCCTTGGAGGGGAGCGGCGGCAAGTATTTTTCCTGCGCACTGCGCTGGACCTTGTCCGGCGTTTCACCGCTGCGCGCCTATCCACTCGGCGTTGTCTTCGGCTTTCTCCCCTGCGGCCTGGTCTATGGGCCGCTCATTACCACTGTCGGAAGCGGCGGACCGCTGCAGGGGGGGATGATCATGGCGGCCCTGGGACTTGGCACCCTGCCGCTCCTTCTTATCTTCGGTTCGGCTTCTACGGCGCTTTCGGGTCGGATCGGGGGGAATTATCTCCGCATAACCGGCCTGTTGGTGGCTGTAATGGGATTTGTCGCGCTTTGGCGGGTGCTCGGAAAGATCGGTGTCGTCCCTCGATTTCCCATGTAGCGGGAGATGCCGGGCAAGAAAAAAGAGCACTAAGGTCCTTTTTGTTTGCGACCGGCGCTTGCACATTCATGATTATCGTTTAAAATTAATTCAGGGAAGCGGGAAATATTCGCCGCAGGGCGCGACAGAAAATTTACAGGAGGATGTCATGAAGGGTTATGAGGTCACCAAGGAAATCAAGGAACAGAGAAGGCCGGATCATGTCTTCATCAAATGGTGGAGAAAGGAGAACGATTTTCTCGATTACGACCTTGTGGACAGATTCATCAAGAATTTTGATGACAGCCATGAGATCAGCGGTTTCGAACTTATCGGGATTGAACCGATGTGGCAGGAACTGCAGAGGATAACCGGTGGCAGGGTGGCAAAAACGGAAAAGGACGGATCGGAGCTCCTCACCTGGAATAAGAAGACGGGGGAGAAACAGGAGTGTATGTTCACGCCGCAATCGATCATCACCGTTTTTGATGTGGAAACCAAAGGGAATCCCGTCGACTAGGGTTCTGCCCGCAAATCGAATGTGAAACAGGGAGAGGCTTACAACGAAAGGCCGCACCGAATGACGGTTGCGGCCTTTTTGCGTTCGTTTGCGCGATCAGATGAAGCACTGGGGATCTTCGGCCAGGAAATCACCTCCCCCTTCTGCCTGGGAAAAGGCATAGGCAATGGCCCGGCATCCCCGGCAGCCGGTCCATCTGGCGCATGCGCCGCATTTTCCCCGGTATTTGCTCTTGTCCCGCAGCAGCGCCAGCACTTCAGATGTTGCCCACACCTCCCGCAGGGAGTCGTTCCGTACATTGCCTAGGGGGATTTCCAGCCTCCTGCAAGGGGTAATGGTCCCGTCGGCAAGGAGGGTCAGGCCCGAGACCCCCGCGGCGCAGCCGCCAAAGGGTGTGGCGCATCCGGCGTCATGGGGTGGTTCAATGTGCATCTGCGCGGCGACCGGGTCACCCGTTACGATATCGAGACCAGGGACTGAAAGTCCCGCAAACCCTTTGTACAGCTCCTTTACCTCGTGAGGTGTGAGCATTTCATCCAGCATCCGTATCCCCCGGCCGGTGGGGACGAACCTGGAAAACCCCAGCCGCTGCACACCCAGTTCAGCGGCAAGCGTCACCATTTCCGGCATATGCATGGCGTTGAGCCTGGAGATGGTGACATTCAGGGTCACCGGAAGACCCGCTTCAAGAAGGTTTCCCACCCCTGCACGGGATGCGGTGAAGCTCCCTTTCCCGCGGATTTCGTCATGGATATGTTCCGGCCCTTCGATGCTTATCTGCACCCCTTTGACACGTAATTCCGCGAGTTTTCCCGCCCGTTTCCCGTCGATCAGGGCGCCGTTGGAGAGGAGAAACACGGCAAATCCGCGTCCGCCGATTTCCGCAAGGATTTCAAAAAGATCATCGCGCAGAAACGGCTCGCCCCCGGTGATGTTAAAACTGGGGGAAAAGGCGATTCCGTATCTGTTTTCCCAATCCTGCAGCATGGCGGCCACTTCGTCCACAACATCGACGATTTCAGTGAGGGAGAGTTCGTCCATTCTCATCCCTGACTGATAACAGTGACGGCAACTCAGGTTACACCGTTCGGTGAGGTGCCACTGGATAAAAAAATCAAAATCACGGCTTATCGACATTGTTGATTACCCAAAAATACGTAAGCAGGTACGGCGGATTCATTGCGCCATACCTGCTTGCGTGTCCTCGTTGCCAACCTGGCAACCGTCAGCTTCCGCTCTTTCAACTCTTTCATTTCTGGCATGCTTTGCCAGGATTTTCTTTGGCGGCCTTTTTCAGGTCATCCCAGAAAGCGGCCTCCTTCAACAGAGCGTCGGCACTCAATGCCTTTTTCATCCCGAGTCACCTCCTTTCCCCATGGGAGAATAGTCAACTCTGGCCCGTTGCCGGCCATTTCAAAGCACCATGTTATTCATGATAGCGATAATAAATCGCATATTGATTGTTGATAACGATACTTCAAGTGTATTTCAGATCGGGGCGGTGTCAAGCCGGGATGAGACGATAATTTTGCACGTATTAAAGAAAAGCGGTTGTTATACCGAAAAGCTCATTATGAACGGCATTACCCGGACGACAAAATTTGCTTTTCCCGTATTGGTCGTCGAAGACAACCTTCTCATGCGGAAAATTCTCGAGGCGAGCCTTATGGAGGCCGGTTACGAGGTTGTCTCCGCGGGGAACGGGCGCGAGGCGCTTGAGATATACGGGAACGGTTATTACCCCATAATCATGACCGACTGGGTCATGCCTGAAATGGATGGACTGGAGCTGTGCCGCGTCATAAGGGAGAGCCACTCGGAGCGATACACCTATATCATCCTCCTGACCTCACAGGATTCTAAAACAGAGATGATACAGGGGCTGGAGGCCGGCGCGGACGAATACCTGGTCAAACCGGTCAACCCGGCCGAACTGACGGTCCGTTTGAAAACCGCCAGGCGAATTCTGGACCTCGAGAGCTCTCTGAAAACCAGCCTCGAGGAGATCAAGAACCTTTCCCTGAAAGACTCCCTGACCGGGATATTCAACAGGCGCTATCTGAACGAACGGCTTCCCCATGAAATCAAGAGGGCTTACCGGTATGAACGCCCCATGTCGCTCATAATGCTGGATATTGATCATTTCAAGGCGGTCAATGACACTTACGGGCATCAGACCGGAGACATTGTGCTCAAAGGGTGCGCCGACTGCATAACAGGTTCCATCCGCAAGGAAATTGACTGGCCGGCGCGATTTGGCGGTGAGGAGTTTGTGATAGTCCTGCCGGAAACCGATCTGCCCGGTGCTATGGTTGTTGCAGAGAGGTTGCGTCAGCTGGTTGCCGGGAGAGCCACCAGAACGAACGGCACGGTTATAAGGATTACCGCAAGCCTGGGAGTGGCGAGCTTTGACCCGGAGTACCAGAGAGAACCGGTAACGGCGGAAATTCTTGCAGGTCATGCCGATAAATGCCTTTACCAGGCGAAAAACGGGGGGAGAAACAGGGTTATAGGGATCCAACTGTGAAATGAGGTGTTCCCATGAAAAACGAAGAGAATTATTTTGTCAAACTGATCGGCCTTTCCAGTTTCCTCGAACAGCAGGCCAACATGGATGTCAGCCTTGATGAACTGGTCTCCCTTGCGGCCAACCTCCTTTACGTGGAAAACTGCTCGATCATGCTCTTTAAGGATGAACAAGGCTCGGGCGAATTCAGGCTGAGGGTCTTTGCCACCTGCGGCCCTCTCCCCGCAAAAGCGTTTAAGGAGGCCACAAAAATAAATCACGGCATTGCCGGCCACGTTGCCGCCACCGGCCAGGCGCTCCTGGTCGACAATATCCAGAATTCACCATTGCTTCCACTGGCACGTCGTCCCGGTGATCCGAACAAAAGCTTTATGTCGGTCCCCATCGTGATCAACGGCAAGGTGATCGGCGTGTTCAACATAAGCAATGCAAAGGATGGCCGCTGTTTTGATCATAATGACCTTAATCTGGCGACCTTCGTGGCCCTGCTGGTGGGAAAGTCGATCCAGGTGATCCAGCTGCAAAATCTTCTGAACTCCCGGTATGCGCAGCTGGCCTTGGCCCGGGAATCGGGAAAAACTGTGAGCAGCGCCATTAACCTGACCACGCAGGATCCTGCCAAGCTGGTAAAAATACTGGCAAAATCCTTTTACCGGGAAATGACCAACGTCGGTTTGGGCAGAGACCACATCGTGAACGCGGCAACCGAAATCATCTCACTTCTGGGCGATAGCCTGGCAAAGCACAGACAACGTATGGAACGCCACTGAATTCTCATGTTCCGCCTTCCACCCTATACAGCACGGGTATCTGATGCAGCGCCTTTGCCCGGGTTTCCACACCGGTCCCCAACTTTACGGCATCCATCATAAATCCGACTATTTCAACAAAATCCAGGGCATCCTGAATGGTTTTTGCATAGGCAGCCGCATTTCCCGGCTGTTTTTCAGGGGTGTACACGAGCACCTTGTTGCTCTTGGTGAGCAGCATTGCGATATATACGCGGGTGGAGCCGTCCTTTTTCATTCCACAGAGGTAAGCGCTGCAATCCTGTGTTGAATGGCCTTCCAGTGCAATACGGGCCTTGTTCAGCGACTGATGCAGCTCTATTACGTCTTCCGCCCCATGGAATTCAATCCGTTCCAGGGACTTGTCCACAAGAAACGCCGTGGCCGGACCTGCCGATCGGGGAGTAAGGGAGGGCGAAGATTCCGGTTCCTCTGCTCCCATGAATGCGAATGGATCAGACGAATGGTTTTCGGTCAAGGCTTGCACAGCCGCTGATCTCCCGGCTTCAGCCTCTTCGACCTCCTTCGTTGCCACCGGCTGCTCCGCTCCGGGTTTCATTCCTGCTGATTCATTATGTGCCGGTTTTTCGGCTTCAGCATGTGAGGCCGCCGTTTTTCCCGCAGCCGGGCGTTCCACTTCCCCCTTTTTCCCGGTTGTCTTTTCTGCGGCCAACCGTTTCTTTTCCGCATTCTCTACGGCCACTCTTTCAAACCTGGCTTTAATGGCCGCCAGTTTGTCGGCAGCATTCTTTTCTGCGGCCGTCTTTTCGGCAACCACTCTCTCCAGATCGGTCTTTTCCGTCGCCAGTCTTTCCAAGTCGGCTTTTGCAACTGCCAGCTCATGGATTGCCGCTTTTTCCGCGGCCGTCTTATCAGCTACCAGCCTCTCCATCTCGACCTTCTCCGCAGCCAGCCCTTCCGCTTTGGCTTTCACCGCTGCAAGCTCTCCGACTGCAGCGGTTTCCGGCACCGTCTTCTCAGTAAACAACCGGTCGTTCACAACATTCGCTGCGGCCATCCTTTGAATGTCGGCTCTCACGCTTGCCAGTTCTTCGGCCGCGCACTCTTCCGTCGCCGTCTTCTCGGCAATCAACCGTTCCTTGTGGGCATTCTCTGAGGTCAGACGTTCCAGCTCGGCTTTCAGAGCCCCCAGGTGAACGGCTGCAGCTTTTTCCTCCACCGTCTTTTCAATGACGAGCCTCTGCATCTCGATATTCGTTTCCGCCAGCCGTTCAACTTCAGCTTTTAAGGCGGCCAGTTCCTCTACCGCGGCTTTTTCTGCCGCACTCTTCTCCGCGATGGACCGTTCCGTTTCGATAATTGCGGCAGACAGCCTTTCCTCTTCTGCCTGCATATCGGCAAGCTCACCGGCCAACGCTTTGTCCGCCCGACTCAATTCAGCAGCCAACCGCTCCTTTTCCGTATTATCTGCGGCCAGCCTTTCCACTTTTTCTTTCACGGCTGCCAGTTCTTCCGTCACAATTTTTTTAGACCTTGCTTTCTCGGCGATCAGTTGTTCCTTTTCTGTGACGGCTACGGCCAGTCTCTCCAAGTCGGCTTTCACAGCCAGGAGTTCGTCGGCCGCAGTTTTTTCAGCCGCTGCTGTTTCATCGGCCAACCTTTCTTTCCCGGCGTTTTCGGTGGCCAATCTTTCCGCTTCTGCTTTCAAGGTCTCCAGTTCCTTGGCCGCAGCTTTTTCTGCCGCACTCTTCTCAGTACCAACCCGTTCTTTTTCGGCGATCGCAGCGGACAGCCTTTCCACCTCAACTTTCACAGCCGCCAGTTCGTCGGCCATGGTATTCCAAGCCGCCGTCATTTCAGCAGTCACGCTCTCCTTCTCAGCATTTTCTGCGGCAAGTTTTTCCGTTTCCGCTTTCAAGGCGGCCAGTTCTTCGGTCACAGTTTTATGGGCTTCCGTTTTCTCAGCAATCAACCGTTCATGCTCTGCATGTGCTGCGGCAACTCTTTCCATCTCGGCTTTCGCTGCTGCCAATTCTCCGGCCAAGGCTTTCTCTGCCGTTCTCTTTTCAGCAACCAAATTTTTCTTTTCTTCATTCTCAAAGGCGACCCTTTCTATTTCGGCTTTCACAGCGGCCAGTTCCTCGGCCAATGCTTTCTCTGCTGCCGTTTTCTCAGCAATCAACCGTTCCTTCTCGGCGTTCTCTGCGGCAAGTTTTTCCGTTTCCGCTTCCAAAGTGGCCATGTCATCGGCCATGATTGTTTCTGCAACCGGCCTTTCCGCTTCGACCTTCACAACCGCCACTTCCTCGGCCGCAGCTTTCTCTGCCGTCTCTTTTTCAGAAACCAGCGGTTCCTTGCCGCTCTGTTCCGTCGGCCGCGGACCCGTCCCGGCTTTTTCGACCGCCCCCTTTCCCGTTGGCAGCGGTTCGGTTTTAGTTTTATCTGCTGCCGGCTTTTCCGTGTCAGCTTTTTTTATCGCTGCCTCATCTGCGGCGAGACGTTTTTCTGTGGCGGCATGTTTAGCCGCAGCCTTTTTGTGGGCATGAGGGCTCCGCAGCACACGGATATCGCGTATTATCACTTCCCGCAATGCTTTGCCGAAATTCAAATTAACGCTCTGCATCGTAAAACCCAGGGTTTCCATGTATGCGAGGGATTCTTTAACTGTTTCAGCGTAGGCGCCCTTATCTGTCGGCTGTTTCTCGGGGGTATAAACCAGCACCTTTTTATTTCCGGTCAGCAGCAGCGGCCCATAGATGTGCACCGCTTCACCTGCCTTGACCACGCATACAAAGGCTTCGCAGGGCTGACTTGCAAGGCCGGCAGGAGAAATGGACTGAGTGGATGAGGAGCGGTATATTTCAACCACATCCTGCTCGGCCGTATCTATGCAGTGCAACGATTTGTCCAGATTCAACATTGTCACCTCTCGATCTTCTTTACGCTTAGTCAGGGTTAAGGGCCGTCACGGTGTTCCTGTTTATCCGGCCGCAAAAAAACCGGGGCCGCAATATCGATGATATTTCGGCAACCCGGCTGTCTCATGGAGACCCTGTAGGCTTTCCGTCCCAATCTCACGAATGGTTTAGTATTGTCGTCTATCGAAACTGTATGTGGTTTTTGCCGACTATTCACTCTTATCGTCACATTGCGCCGCAACTAAAGGGGAAAATTGTCTCAGCCCGCCATGCCGCCGGATTGGGGAGACAGCCGGACAAGCGGAAACAAAACAGCTATTGACACTTCAACATCTGCAAGTGTACAAAAAGAGATCAATTTCTCCGGAGGTTACATACATTACCCATGAGCAATGAACCTAACAAAGTCATCTACACCATGATGCGGGTGAGCAGGTATTACGACAAGAAACCGGTCCTGAAGGACATCTCACTTTCCTATTTCTATGGCGCCAAGATCGGCGTGCTGGGCCTCAACGGCTCGGGCAAGAGTTCGCTTCTCCGTATCATGGCGGGGGTGGATAAGGAATTCAACGGTCAGGCGGTTCTTTCCGCCGGCTACACGGTCGGTTTCCTGGAGCAGGAGCCGCGGCTGGACGACAGCAAGACCGTGCGGGAGATCGTGGAAGAGGGGGTGCAGGAGACGGTCAACCTCCTGGCTGAGTTCAACGAGATCACCGCCCGGTTCGCCGATCCCGATGCCGATTTCGACAAGCTGATCGCCCGCCAGGGAGAGGTGCAGGAGAAACTGGACCATCTGGACGCCTGGGACCTGGACTCGCGCCTGGAGATGGCCATGGATGCCCTGCGCTGTCCTCCCGGCGACACCCTTGTCAAGGTCCTCTCCGGCGGGGAGCGTCGCCGGGTCGCCCTGTGCCGGCTCCTGCTGCAGAAGCCGGACATCCTGCTGCTGGACGAGCCGACCAACCACCTGGACGCCGAGACCATCGCCTGGCTGGAGCACCATCTGCAGAACTACGCCGGCACGGTGATCGCCGTCACCCACGACCGTTACTTCCTCGACAACGTGGCGGGATGGATTCTGGAGCTGGACCGGGGGGAGGGGATTCCCTGGAAGGGGAACTACTCGTCGTGGCTGGAGCAGAAGGAGCAGCGGCTTAAGCGGGAGGAGAAGACTGAAAGCGAGCGGCAGAAGACCCTTCAGCGTGAGCTCGACTGGATCAGGATGAGCCCCAAAGGTCGCCATGCGAAAGCGAAGGCGCGCATCACCTCCTACGAGCAGCTCCTCTCCCAGGAGAGCGAGCGGCACGCACGGGACCTGGAGATCTACATCCCCCCCGGGCCGCGGCTCGGCAATGTCGTCATCGAGGCGGACAACCTCTCCAAGGCGTACGGCGACCGCCTCCTCTTCGAGGGGATGAGCTTCCAGCTCCCCCCCGGCGGCATTGTCGGGGTTATCGGCCCCAACGGCGCGGGGAAGACGACTCTCTTCCGGATGATCACCGGCCAGGAGGAGCCCGACTCCGGCTCTTTCCGCATCGGCGACACCGTGAAGCTCGCCTACGTGGACCAGAGCCGCGATGCGCTCCACCCCGACAAGAGCCTCTGGGAGGAGGTCTCCGGCGGCCAGGAGACCATCCAGCTCGGCAAGATGAGCGTCAACTCCCGCGCCTACGTGGCCCGCTTCAACTTCTCCGGCGCCGACCAGCAGAAGAAGGTGGGGATGCTTTCTGGCGGGGAGCGTAACCGGGCGCATCTGGCCAAGATGCTCAAGGAGGGGGGGAACGTCATCCTCCTGGACGAGCCGACCAACGACCTGGATGTGAACACCATGCGCGCCCTGGAGGAGGCGCTGGAGAACTTTGCCGGCTGCGCCGTGGTCATCAGCCACGACCGCTGGTTCCTCGACCGGATCGCCACTCACATCCTCGCCTTCGAGGGGGAGAGCACGGTGGTCTGGTTCGACGGGAACTACACGGAGTACGAAGAGGACCGCAAGCGGCGCCTCGGCGCAGCAGCGGACATCCCGCACCGGATCAAGTACCGGCAGCTGACGCGGGGGTAAAATTTTGATAGGGCAGGGGAGGAGAGCCGCACGGGAGACCATGCGGCTCTTTTGATTTTCAGGGTGAAGTCCGGTCGAGGAGGTTTAGCACGCCGCGCCTTTTCTTTGGGGTGGCGTATTTTGTGAAAGCTGTGTTTGCACTAGAGTCAATAGGTCTTCATAAAAGATTTAAAACAGTTAAGAATCATGGTATAAGAAGGCTGAATTCCTATCTGTTTCCGAATGACCGGAGGTAGATCTGTGCTAAAGGATGGAGACGAAACGGCTCCCAGGAACATGCGCCTGCTCGGCAGGGAGGAATCGCCCAACAGGCAGTCGAGCATTCAGGAGATGATTGGGGACCTACAAGAGGAGATCGCACGAGGGGAAGCGGTCTACACCGTTGACGAGCTCCGGTTGCTGGAGAGAAAACTAGCTGAATATGAACAAATCTTGCGGAGATTGTTGGAACCATGATGCGAAGAATCCGGGGAGATAATATGCATTTTTATTAACCAAGACCGGCCCATTATGTCCCCAGCTTTCTACCTTCTTAATGGAGGCTTTTGTAGGTTTCTAAAAAGACTTTGGGTTTGTCTCCACACTGAATCGGTGAGGATATTTCTTCTAAGGAGGAGAAAAACATGAACGCAAATCTCGTGAAGTTTTCCGTAATCGCACTGTTTTTTTGTTTGAGCACCGGCTGTTCCCTCAAATACACTATCCACGATCCCCAGGCCTCTTCTTTCCAGTACGATTCCGTCTCCGGGAAAAAGCTCGTCATGAGAGTGGTAGACCAGCGGAAGGACGTAGTCTTCCAGCGCCCGATTTCAAACTTGAGAAATATCAAGATCAACCTGGAGAATGTTGAAGACCCGATAAAATGGTTCGCGACCGCGCTGGAAAAGGAGTTTGCGGCCCGTGGCCTTCCTGTCGAGGTAATCGCCAATGGTCAGCCGGCTGCCGTGGACATGACCCTCACCGTCAAGACCTACCAGATCGTCAGCCACCGGATGACCGGCTTCTCGCCATGGGAAACCTATCATTCCTTCCGGGGTGAATTGACGGCGGATGGCAAGACCAGCACCATCATCGCCTATTTTGCCAACGGCCACGTTCCGAAGTGGTCGATGAGTGAAGTGGAAAAGCCGTGCTTTGACATCCCGATGTCCATCCTTAAGGTTTGATCCGACCTGCAAGGTCGGTTCAAACCATTGTTCAAGAAGCCCGGTGAATTTGGCATCGTTCTTTCTATATGGGGAATGGTTCAAGGTGGCTTCTGCTTTGGGTGGGGATCAAGGGTGCCGATTGGCCGATTGTGGCAGTTGCAGTCTCCAGTGACGACTTGGAACCAGCTTTTTTCATAATCTGAACTGGTTTTTTAGTGCCTTCTCCGGTTTTTTGCGAGGTTTCCCGGACTGAGGGCGCACCTCACCGATGTCGCCGTGGTATTTCGTTAAACCAGGCGCTGATCTTTGATAATCAGACTTTCATGCCGATCTCTGAATCGCTATCCCGACGGCCCCCGTGTCCAGCGATTCACCGGCAGGTTGACGAACAGGAACCTCACTAGACTTCCGCAGTCACGGCAGGTAAGGGCCGGCTTTTGCTTCGTTTCGGCACTGCCTTCGGGCACGTCAAAGCCGTAAGCAAGCTCGATCTTCGCTTTGACCTCCACAAGGGGGATGGCGGAGTTCGGACTCATGAAGCCGTAGTATCTCACCTTCATGAAACCTGTCGGCAACACGTGCTGAAGAAAGCGGCGCATGAACTCCATTACCTCCAGATCCATGGTCCGGAGCCGATTGCTCCCGTGTTTCTTGTAGCGGAAGAAGACCCTGCCGTTTTCCACCTTCACGATGCGGTTATCGGAGATGGCCACACGAAAGACATACGGTGCGAGATATTTGATGCTCGCCTCGCTTTTGCCCACCGCCTGCGAGTTGACAATCCACGGTTTTCGCCACGCCTCTTCGGGAACACTGGCCGCCAACCCCGCCTTTTCCAACCGGTCCCGGAACTTGGCGCGAAAGATCGCAGAGAGCGCCTTCACCGGCAGATAGAAGTGCTCTCCGCTACGCCGCCAGCGCCCGTCGGTGGTAGAGATCGCTCCGCCGGGGACCACATAATGAATGTGGGGATGGTAATACAGTTGCCTCCCCCAGGTGTGCAGCACGCCGAAGAAACCCGGCAGGTCACCCCCCACATGCCGGGGGTCGAGGCAGAGCTTCTTCAAGGCCGCCGATGAAGCGGCGAACAGCGCCGCGTAGCAGATCCTCTGATGGGACCTGATGAAGTCGCGCAACTCCTCGGGCACCGTGAAGGTGAGCATGAAGTGATGTCCGGGGAGCATGCGTTCCATCTGCCGCTCCAGCCAGAGCTTTGTCTTGTGGCTTTGGCACTGGGGGCAGTGGCGGTTACCGCAAGAGCGGTTCAGAATATGATCGCGCCCGCACTGCTCGCATCGGTAAACAACGGCGCCGTTATCCTCGGTGCGGCACAGCGTGATGGCCTCGATCACCTTGCGGTGCTCATTGGGCATCGCGTCACCGAAGCGGCGCAAGTATTCGGGGCCAAACTGACGGAAAATATCACCGATGGCCCCCATCACCTGATCTCCGCCATGAGACGGTTGATGATCTCGACGGCGTCATCGTGCCCCTTGCGGGTCAGGTGGAGATACATCATGGTGGTCTCGATCCTGGAGTGGCCGAGATAGCGCTGGATAACCCGCAGGTTCACCCCCTCCTCCAGGAGGTGTGTGGCATAGGAGTGGCGCAGGGTATGGATATGGACGGAGCGCTTGGTGATGCCGGCCCGGCGCACCGCATCCTTCATGGCTATCTGGACCGTGGCTTTGCCCAGGGGCGATTGGGCTGTGGCGGCTTGCCGGTGTCCGTGCGAGAGCGCGGGAAAGATCAGGCGAGGATTTCGGTGGGACTTCCAGTGTTCCCGGAGCACTGCAAGGGTTGGCGGCGGCAGGGGGACCATGCGATCCTTCGCCCCCTTGCCGCGGTGCACATGGATAAGCATCCGATCACTGTCGATGTCTCCCACCTCCAGGTACAGCGCCTCCTGAAGGCGCAGCCCGCAGGAGTAGGCAGTAATCAGGAAGGCCCGGTTGTGGGGAGTTTGCACGCAGGAGAGGATGCGCGCGATTTCCTCCTGAGACAGGACGGCGGGCAGCTTCTTGGGACGCTCGGCGCGCAGGTAGCCGAAGATGTTCCACGTTCGTTGCAGAACCTTCTCAAAAAAGAAGCGGATAGCGCTGTAGCAGACACGCAGTGTACCGGCGGACCACTTGGCGACGTTTCTGCGCTGCAGGAAATACTCCTCCAAATCTTGCTCGGAGATGAGGTCGGGGGTCTTGCCGCAGAACTCCACCAGCAGACGCACATCGCGGGTGTAGCTGTACTGGGTGCGTTCTGCCAGTCCGGCAAGTTGCAGGGCCTTCATCGATCTTTCGTACCAGTCGTTCATCTTGTTTCTCCTTTCGAGTGTGGTGACTACGAAGGAAGAAATATGCGATGGACGGCTGGTATGAAAGGAAATTATGGCGGAGTTGGAAGGGAAGGGATTTGAAGACTTAGTTTTTACTGCCGCGATAGCGGCTTACTTGAACGTAGTGAAGGACGTCGCATCGAAGGTCAACCAGAAAATTTTCAAGTACCAAGCTGGCAAAGACAAGCTCGATAAGATCCAGGCGCAGATTACGGAAAAGCTCGCCGGTGATTCCGAGGAGGCATGCCTACCCGCCATAGAACTTGGGGCGACCAATAATTTGGACGGGCTGCCGACCCTCGTGAAACTGGCGGATCACAACGACCAGTTTGTCAGGGCCTGTTCACTCTCCGCCATCGGGACGCTGGGAGCACATGACCAACTTGAAGAAGTTCGCTCAGTATGACTATGTGGATCGTTTTATGGCGCTTAAATCCATCGGCGATATCGGCACTCCGGAGGCGGTTGATTTTATCAAAAAGTCTCGAAGCGACGCCCAGTACCAATCCGAAAACGGATTCCTGTACTTCGTGAATCTCTACCTGGGAGACTGATACTCTCCGATTGTAGCTGCTGGTGCCAATTGAAATATCCAGGGGAGAGCTGGAAGGACATTGCTTGCTATCTTGCTATTATGAAGTTTAAAGGTCATTTTAGCTAATTAGCAAGCAATACCACCTTTTTAAATTCTCAGAGGATCGTGGGAGCTTCTTCTACGCAGACCAATGTTTCCAGAATTCCCAGCAACCGCTCATTGAACGCGCCCTTCATCTCCTGTTTCATGACCAGAAGGGAGATGTGCGGCGGAAGTGCCTTGCGGCCTGACCGGTCGATAGACAGGGTGCAGTAGACGTCGCAGATGGCCCCAACCTGGGCGCTGCGCGGGATCGATTCACCTTTGAGGCCGAGGGGATAACCGTTGCCGTTGTTCCGCTCATGGTGGTACCGAACGATCGAGAGCGTGACATCAGAGAGGCAGGTCTTCTCTTTCAGGTACTTGTAACCCTCCTCAGGGTGCCTCTTGAGTTGGGCGATTTCGCTTTCGGTCAGCTTTCCCGTTTTATTGAGGATATCCTGGGAGACGAAGATCTTGCCGAAATCGTGGAGAAGAGTGCCTATGGCTACGTCCACCATTTCGTCATGGGAGAGACAATAGGCTTCGGAGTGGAGGAGGATGGAAATGGTGGCCACCTGCAGGCAATGTACGAAGGTGTAATAATTGTGCGCCATGACCGTTTCGAGAGATGAAATGGCCTCGTTGTTGTCCGAGAGGTAGTGGAGGAGGTTCTCTATCAAACGCTTGCTCCGCTCGAAGTCCCCAACCTTTTCCGGATGCTCGAATATATCTCCCATGAAGTTGATGGAAGTCTGGTAGATGATCTTTCCTTTGGTTTTGCAGTCAAAGGTGTCGCTCTTGAGGAGTTGCTCGGCGTTGTTTTCCATGTACTCGGTGATCACTTCCAGGTCTGCAGGGCTGACATAGAGGAAATCCACGCTGTTCTCCAGGAGGCGCTCGGCGTCCTGCTTATTGAAGTTCCGCCCGTTATTCTTATAAAGCACAAAGTTATTGCCGCATTTCAAGTAAAGGGCGACATCCGGAAAATGCTCAGGCTCGATGCTTTCGATGCCGATCGGCATATACAACTCTGCCATACTTTCCTCCCGGTAACTAGAGTCAACCTTTCATTGTTTGCCGCTGTTACTAAACTTTATCGGCCATGTTTTTATTTTCTGAAGTTTTCCCGAGTGAATGCAGTAGCGCCATCTTTTCAAGTGTCCCTCTCCCGGTTGCCAAACTCCCCTAACGGGATTATCCTTAAGGTGAGGGGAACGGCAGGAACTCCGGCAGACAACAGCTAAGGGGGCGGGTATGGATGGCGGGACGGTGCAAGTGGTGACCGGGGCGTTCGGCTTCACGGGGCGGGCCATCGCCCGGCGACTCCTCGCCCGGGGGGAGAGGGTGCGGACTCTCACCGGCCACCCGGGCCGGGCCGACCCGTTCGGCGGCCGGGTGGAAGTGGCGCCGTATAACTTCCGCGATCCGGCGGCAATGGCTGAGAGTCTGCGCGGCGCCGATGTCCTCTACAACACCTACTGGGTCCGCTTCCCCCACGGCGAGGTCACCTTCGAGGAGGCAGCGGCAAACAGCCGTGCCCTCCTCGCGGCCGCCGCCGCAGCCGGCGTGCGCCGAGTGGTGCATATCAGCATCACCAACGCCGCCGAAACCTCCCACATACCCTACTTTCGCTGGAAAGGCGAGGTGGAACGCGCCGTAGCCGAATCCGGGCTTTCCCACGCCATTCTCAGGCCAGCCCTTATCTTCGGCCCCGGTGGAATCATTATCAACAATATTGCCTGGCTCCTGCGGCGCTACCCGGTGTTCGCCGTCCCCGGCCGGGGTGACTATCGGTTGCAACCTGTTTTCGTCGATGACTTGGCGGAGTTGGCGGTCGCCGCCGCCGACATGGCCGAAAACCAGGGCATGGACGTCATCGGGCCGGAGACCTTCGCTTTCATCGACCTCGTGCGCCTCATCGCCACGACGGTAAGGAGCAGGGCCCGGATTGTCCACGTGAAGCCGGAGCTGGCGCTTCTCCTCTCTCGGACAGTCGGTGCCCTTGTGAACGATCTCCTCTTAACCCGCGATGAACTGGAGGGGCTCATGGCCGGCCTCCTCGTCTCCGCCGCCCCGCCGGCCGGGCGCACCCCCCTCAGCCGCTGGCTCGCGGATAACGCCGACACTGTCGGTACCGTTTACTACTCTGAGTTGGCGCGCCACTATCGCTGATCGGAAACAATAGAGGGAATGCCGGCATCAGGTGCCAGGGAATTATGGTATACTATTATTACAGAGTGAATGAAAGGAGGTGGCATTCATGAGGGGCACGAAAAGCCCGACGATAATGTCACGGCGTATGGCGCGGATGGCCATGCACGGGAAGCACGAGCTTATGATCCGTCGCGCCGTCAATCGCAACGCCCATGTCATCACCCCGCACGGCAAGATACTGGCCGGCCGTAAAGGACGAAAAGGGTAGGGGATGTGCCTACCTTTTCAGTTTACACGGGTCACACATATCCGTATCTACCGAGGGTAACTCGCACCCGCAGGCTGCACAGGCATTTGTCCATTCAGGGTGCCCTGTGGCAACGGCCCGCTGCTGTGCTTCAAGACGTTTTACTTCGGCTTCCATCTCATCGTTATACTGTTGCTCAAACATTACCGACACCTCTCCCAGACCGGGATAGAGTGTACCATTATTTCTTTATCTCATATCCATAAATTTAATACTTTCTCTAAGCTCCGAGGCGTATCTTCCAAAGCCCTTTTGTTCATAAAATTTTGCAGCCTTTTCGATCGTCTTGAAATTGCCAAAACCTGCCAGCACGGAAGGGTTCTTAACCAGTTCCGTCCTGCCGCTGTCATAATATCTCATGGCCGACGTCTCATCTCCCATGAGAAGAAAAGTTTCGGCTATGTAAAAGTCAACGGGAAACGAGCCGAAGCGGTCCCTGAAAACGTTAAAGTATGTAATGGCGTCCGCGGCTCTCCCTGATTCTTTCAGGGCCATCGCAAACCTGAATTGACCATGGTCCATTTTCGGACGGAGGTCATATCCCCTTACAAAAAATCTCTCAGCCGCATCAAGTCCTCTTTCATCCAATACAATGCTTCCTAGTTCCGGCAGCCCATAACAGTAAGTATTTTCGGCGAGACAGGCCCTTTCGGCGCACCGGAACGATTTTTCCATCTCGCCGAGCCTCTGGTAGGCCTTTGCGGCGTACATGAGGATTGCGGGATCAATTCCATCCCTTGTGAGAAAAGGCGAAAAGTAATTCAGCAAATCGTCAAATCTCTCCATCACAAGCAGCAGATCCGCCCTCTGCAGAACAGAATAACGGTCCGGCAGTGCAGCATGTGAGATGATGCCGGGTTGCCTGAGGATGTCGCTGACCAGATCACCGACCCACCTGTAACAGGTGCCCAGAAAACCCTCGTTCACCGAGTATGCAACGACGGCATCCCGGATCGCGTATCCTTTATTGAATAATGCGCTGAAAGTCTGTTTCACGGAGTTGGTGATTTTGAGATTATCATTACTGATCGACGGGAAGAAATCCACATCTATGCTGAGAAGAATCGGCTCGTTCAGATTCGGCAGGGACCCGATATCGCATATGACAAGTGGTATCCCGTCCGTATCACCAATGAAGCACCCGTTTTTTATCCTGAAGGTTTTTATGTCTTCATCAGGAAATCCGTACATCTTCAGCAGCTGCGCCAACTGACTGCCCGAATCTGAAAAAAGATTATAGGAAGATGGAACTATCCAGATCACCTTTTTGACGATTCCGAGTTTTGCCGCGGCATGGATAAAATTACCGTTCGTTACCGGCGCGTAAACGTCCTGACCGATCTCTGAGGTCCGGGGCTCCTTTACTTTATGGTGATATGCAGCCTTCAACTCTTCCATTTTTTCAGGCGCAACTCTTTTCAGATCGTCATGTGCGTCAATATTCACAAGCACGGCATTTCTGATCCCTTTTTCAGCCCAGTGCTCCAATGCGTCCATGTGATCCTCAAAGACCCCGACGTTTTGAAGCACGTCTATTCCGAGAACAGGATATATCCGCCTGTCGGATTTTTTCATGAAAAACAAGGAAAACAGGACGAAGGAAAGCAAAAGAAGCATTACCGCGGTTTTAACGCTTGTATTCATATAGTGCGGACCTCAAAAAATTAATCCCCTAGGAGGCTGTCGGACTTAAAGGAAATCTACTGCAAATCCGCCTGGACGGTTCATATTTCGCCGCTTTCTTGGTCAATAGAACAACTATTGACCTGCAAAATTTCGCCGCTTTCTTGGTCAATAGAACAACTATTGACCTGCAAAATCGACAAAATCTGTCCTCGACCAGTCGAATTTTCGCTACGATTTTTAAGTCCGAAAGACTCCTAGCTTACTCAGTAGACATATAAATTATTATAATAAAATTTATCTAATTATGCTAAGGCTATTTAAATGTGGATGCAAGAATAATTTGACGGGGTGTCTCGCGGGATTGGAGGGAGGCAGTTATAAGGCCAGGGGGGTTAGAGAAAGAAGATTAAGGAACCGGTAGGGTATCTGGTTGCACATATGCAATGGCCTGCCGCCGCCCGCCCGGCCGTCCGCATCGGCAATGAGCTGCCACAGGGGCATCACATACAGCGCAAAATCCCCTCAGCAGCCCTGATGCCGCTTGCCCAGGCGCCGGTTATCCCGCGCGAGGTCCCAGCGCCGTCGCCGACCATGTAGAGATGCCCGCTTACCCGGAAATAGCGGTCGAGGAACGAGGGCTTGTTCGCATACATCTTGATCTCCGGGTAGTACATGATGGTACTCGGGTGGAGGATGCCGGGGACGATGGTGTCGAGCTTCTTCATCGCCGCCCAGATGTGACGCATGATCTTGGCCGGTACCGCGAGCCCCAGGTCCCCAGCGGTGACGGGGCAGGTGGGGCGGAACGAGTAAAGATCGTTGTTGAAGGTCTCCGCCGTTGAGCGCTTCCCCATGCGGAAATCCCCCACCCGCTGCATGAGCGGTTTGCCGCCGCCGATCTCATGGGCCAGCCTCCCGAGGAAAACGGCCATCTGCTGCCCGCTCCTCACCGGGTCTTTCAGCCCGATGGTCTTGAGGAGGGCGAAATTCACCAGGTTGTTCCCCGCCTGCTCCTCGGAGAAGGCGTGGCCGTTGACCAGATTGAACTCATGGTAGCGTTCGATTGTCACCCGCGCATGTCCCGAGTTGGTGCAGAAGGTCCGCACCCCGTCGGGGAAGTAAAACTTCGGGTCGTAATAATCGTTGACGATGGGGTAGTTGTTCAGCGTGGTTTCCAGGCGGATGCCGACATCGACGATATTGTCGATGCAGCCGATCCCCATCCGCTCCATGATTCTCTGGAGGAAGCTGAACCCCTTCCGCCCCGGCGCGACGATCACCTTTCCCCCGCGAACCTTTTCCGCCCCGGCGATGGTGATCCCCGACCAGTCGGCATCGTCGAAGACGTCGGTCACCTCCTTCTCCAGGAGGATATGCACCCCGCGGGCGCTGAGCTCGGACATGAGGCGCTGGATCAGAAGCCTGCTCCGGTCGGTACCGACGTGGGCCTGGCGCACGTCGAGCAGGCTGACCCCAATCCGCTCCGCCCGCTTCTGGTAGACCTCCACGTTCTGTTTCTCCTTGAAAACCGGCTGCAGCTTCTCCTCTACCAGCGGCAGGAGCCGCTCGGCCTCCTCCCTGGTCCAGTTCTCCGCGGCAAAGCCTATGGGGTACGAGTAGTTCTGCTTACAGTCGTTAAGCAAGCCGCCGGAACAGATCCTGTCCCGGTCGACCATGAGAATGGAGAGGGAGGTGGCGGCGTCGGTGAGATGGAACGCGGCGCCGAGAGCTGCCGGGCCGGTGCCGACGATGATGACGTCGTAGTAATCGGAAGTCATGGGGTAATCCTCCATGTCGTGACATGTGGGGGAGGGGAGTGGCGCAGCAATTCCATCCTACTACAATATAAAGTCATTTTTTGCAAGGCCGATTCTCCCCGCCGGGATTTTCCCGGCCCAAAGCATTCCCGCACTTGACACTGGAATGGAAGAAAGGTTACTATCACCCGGAAGCCTTCCCAATTTGTTTGTGAAGGCCCACGGACACGGCACGCCCTGCCTTACATGGCGCACGTGATGTTATTTTGGCGCCGTCATCGGTTCGTTTAATTCCGCCTCAAGCAGGCACATCAACATCATGCGGTCCTCGCCCGGCCTTTCCTTTTGGCAGCGCAATTACTGCGATTGCGTCATCAGGAACAACAAGCGCCGGCGTGCACCGCTTTTCGAAGGGGTACATTGTGAATCACCTGCGCTCTTCTCTGTCAACCCGGACGTTTACATTTCTGATGCTGGCTTTTCTTGCTCTGCCGCTCGCCCTGGCGAGCTGTGCTGACGACAAGGCACACCAGCCGGATGCCCAGACCCGCAATGGGGCGGCGGCCGAAACCGTAAAGAAGGAGAACGCAGTTTCCGCAGCCCCTGAGGCGGCGAGCTTCGCGCCGAAGACTACGGCAACCCGCACCAATGACAAGGCCTTCGCCAACGCGAGTTCTGCTGCAAAGGCTGCTGCCGCGCCCAAGGTACAGTACAAGGCGGGGGAGGACCCCGCTTATGCAAAAAAGTGCGGCTGGCCGGTGAACTGTCCCGCACCGCTGCCGGGGTCGATCCTGCCCCGGAAGCGCATTGTGGCCTACTACGGCAACCCGCTTTCCAAGCGGATGGGAGCACTGGGCGAGTATCCAAAGGACGAGATGCTGCGGCGGCTGAAGGGGGAGGCGGCCCGGTGGGAGAAGGCGGATCCGTTGGTGCCCGTGCAGCCCGCCCTTCACCTGATCGCGGTGGTGGCGCAGGGTGAACCCGGCAAGGCCGGCAAGTACCGGATGGTCATGCCGGATGCCGTCATCAACCAGGTGTACGGGTGGGCCAAGGAGGCGAACGCCCTGCTGTTCATCGATATCCAGACCGGCCATGACGACATCCGGGCCATCCTGCCGCGTTTCGAGTGGCTCCTGAAGAATCCTGACGTGCACCTGGGCATAGACCCGGAGTTCAACCTGATCAAGAGCCGGAAGAAGCCGGGGACTAAGATCGGCACCTACGACGCGGCTGACATAAACTACGTTTCAGGGTATCTCCGCGACCTGGTGAAGAAGTATAATCTCCCCCCGAAGGTGCTGACGGTGCACCGGTTCACGCGCAACGGCGTCACTAATGCCCGGAGCATCGTGTTGCGTCCCGAGGTGCAGATGGTCATGCACATGGACGGCTGGGGTGCCCCCTGGCTGAAGCGGGACTCGTACAAGGATTACGTGGTGTCCGAGCCGGTGCAGTTCACCGGGTTCAAGCTGTTCTATCATAACGACACGAAGAAGGGTGACCCGCTGATGACGCCGCAGGACCTGCTCAAGCTGGACCCGAAGCCGATCTACATCCAGTACCAGTAAGGGCACGAATCACATAATTGTCCCTTCGTCCCGTTGCTGCTATAATGCACCGTACAAATCACGCGACGCGGAGCGACCATGCCGATTACTGTGTTCGACGCCATCAGAGGGAACATCCACTCTTTTCTCGGGGGGGCTGAGGTGGATCTCGCCCTTGGCGGAGCAGGGGAAAAGACGGAAGCGACCTTTATCCGGGAGGTCATTGCGATCGAGGGTCGTCCCTACCTCTTCACTGCCAGGCGAGAGGCGCTCCCGTTCACCGGTACCGAAGAGGTCTTCTGCCGGGAACTCCTGACCGCTTTTGCGGCCCTGTATGCCGGCTTCCGCCAGGAAGGTTACACGGCCCACTTCCGGACGGCGCTGCTTGCATCCATCATGGACATCACGGTGGCACGCGCGCTCCGGGGGGACCATCGGAAGGCCTTCTGGCCGATCCAGCAGTTGATCCAGCTCCTCAAGAACCTCTCCTACCAGCGCTACGAGGGAAAACCGGCCACCACCGGCTTCCTTGTCCACCGCACCACCCTCCCCGAACTCCGCAAGCTGATCCGGTACCGGAAGCATACCCTGATCACCCTGCAGCCTTCCCAGGCCATCTCTGACAATTTTTTCAAGAATCCTCTCGCCTACCGCTTCATCGACGGAAACAACCTGTTCTTCGTGGCGAACATCCTGATGCAGGTAACCGGTGCGATCAGGACCAGCGACACCGAAAACCACAACGACGTGGAGCGGATAACGCAGCGGGAGCTCTTCTCCCTCGTCAGGAACGCCGGGACGGGAGCATTTGCCGTGACGGTGAACGAGGCATCGGAGATTGAGGTGATGATCAGCCCCGACAAGCTCCTGGTGCGGCGGAAAGGAGTCTGGGCTATCTTCGACCCCGATATTGTCCGGTCGTTTCTGGCCGGCAGCATCGATGAGAGTTCCGTCGATGATCTGCTCTGGACGGTTTACGCGCTTTCCAAGATCCGGCACGGCACGGTGATCCTCATCTATAACCGGGGGGCGCGGCAGTTGGCAGCCCTCAAGAAAGGGTCGGTGGGTGGAGACGACCCCATCGGCCGGCTTCTCGTCAGCCGTGTGAAAGGAAGAACCATCGGTGATCTGAAGCATTCGGGAACCCTGCTTCGCATTCTCTCCTCTGACGGCATGACGGTCTTCAGCAGCAGCGGCAAGCTTCTGGAGACCGGCTTCATTATCGACACCTCCCATGCGAGGGAGGTGGTAACCGGGGGAGGACGGACCACGGCTGCCAGTGCCGCATCCTTTTTCGGCAAGGTGATCAAGGTATCCCAAGACGGACCGATCGAGTTGTACCAGGACGGCAGACAGGTCTACCGCTTCGGCTGATGGACCTCCCTCACCGATGAAGATCGATGATCATGGGTGGCAACGGGGTGCTCTCGTAGAGATCGGCTGGAGGGGTGGGGGTGGCGGACGTGTCACCGAATGAGTATTGGACGACGGTATGGCGTCCGTTGTCGTCGAGCCGGATAATCCGGTCGTTCTCGGTCCCGGTCACCTCGCCGGCGAGATAGGACTTGGTCGCACGGCTGCGGCATTCACGCGGGTCGTTGACGGTCTTGATCGAGTCCAGGCAGCGCCCAAGGCGCCCGGCTCGTGCCATGATATCACTGGCGGCCTTTGCAAGCGCTTTTTTGTCGGCTATCTCGGCGTAGCCCGCTGCGGCCGAAAATGCGGTCCTGACCCAACCGTCAGCGGCGGGTTCTACAGCCCAAACGGTGATGAAGATCCCGTCAGCACGCTTTTCGACGGCAACCTGAGCCGGGCATCCGGCGGGTGCCTGACCGGTCCACTTTTGGGTGCGGTTGATCTCTTTGAAAACCTTGGTGGCGCATTGGGCCAGGCTGGTGATATCTGCAGCAGAGGCGGGAAGGGTGATGAGGAGGAGCACCGGCATAAGGAACTTGACAAGGTAACGCATCGTATCCTCCATGGAGAGTGGTGCCGTCACGTTCGGCCGTGCAGCGGCACCGCGAATCTATATTCCGTGTTTCTGGTATAATTATAATCCCAAACGGGCGGAATGCTCGATACATATTCGCCTCCCCTTCCAAATGAATGAGTCTCCCCCACAGCCGATCCGGTTTTCCCGCCCCGCCGATGGCGACAATGGAGTCCGCTCGATGCGGACTCTTGCCGTTTCGACGTCATCTTCAACCGATCACGATGAGTGCCACCCCCGCGACCATCAATCCTCCCCCCGCGAGCCGCTCCCGCAAACCGGTCTCCCGAAACAGGAGGTGTCCGTACAGCACCCCCATCAGAAGGCTCAGGCGCTTTACCGCGATCATGTACGCCACGTTGGTGAGGCTCAGGGCAACCACGCCGGTGATGGTCTCCAAGAAGCTGAAGAGAGCAGGGAGCAAGGTCGCCCGGAAAATGCCCGTCCGGCACATGAGCCGCAAGTCCTTGCGCCCCTTCCAGAGCGCGACCGGCGTCAGGCAGATGAACAGCAGGATCGGATACAGGCCCGCGAAGAAGAGGGGGGACGAGGCGGAGATCGCCCTCTTGCTGAGGGTTGCGGTGAAGCTGTAGATGACGGCGACCCCGATCATGCAGAGAGAGCCCCGTTCCCTGAGGATCGCCCGGAATGGGGCCAGAAAACCGTCTCTGCGGCTTTGCACGTTGAGGGCATAGCTCCCCGCCGCGATGAGGAGGATGCCGATCCCGCCGGTCGGGGATATCCGCTCCCCCAGGAGAATGTAGGGTATCACCAGGAGGAAGACCGGTGTCAGCGCAAGGAAAGGGACCGTCAACCCGAGAGGCGAGAGCTTGAGCGCCTTGAAATAGAGGATGATCGCCACCAGTTCGAGGGGGAGGGCGGTCAGGATCGTCATATAGAACTCCGGCCCGAGCGGCGGCAGGGGGGCCGCCAGAAGGAGGACGATGAGGGGAGGGAGCATCAGAAGGAGCCGGAGCCAGGCAATGAGGTATTCGTTGTACCGGGCAGCGAGCGCCTTTTTGGTCAGGGCGTCGCTGGTGGCCAGTGAAACGGCGCAGAGGAACGTTAGGGGAAACCAGAGCATATGCATGAAATAAGATTAGCGCATTCCGGGGAATTAGTCAGCATATTGTGTCACTTCTCGTTGGGCCGGACTTTTTCTCAAGAGAGATTATCGGATGGTCAATCCGGTTTTCCCGCCGCGCGGTTTTACCTCCGCCGGGACATCACAAAAAAATACAGAATAATCAGAAAAGGAATGGTTGAGAAAGCAGCTTCGAGATTGCCGAGAAAGAGCTGCCACGTTGAGAAGGAAACGATGGCGAGGAGAAAGAGTATCAGGAGGAAGGCAGGAACCTTTTTCATCGGATCGATACTACACCCATGGGGGGTAGGGTAGTCAAGCCTTTCCTTCAACGTTCGGGAACCGCCGTGACAATCACCGTATTGAAAATGTGCCACGTGAGGCGCACGCGGGTATGGTGTTGACATGCCTCGGCCGAGCGCTACACTATGAAGAAATATTTCGGCGTTGCCGCTTCCGTGAGCGAACGGCAGCGCATTCCCGTGTCCCACTTCCCGGAGGAAAGAGGTGCCCGACGATGCGACACTGTGACGAATCACCCTCTGGAGAGCTGCTCCAGGCGTTTGGCGAGTTCAACCGCGGCGACTGGTTTGAGTGCCACGAGACCCTGGAAGATCTCTGGGTGGGAGAAGAAGGGGAGGTGCGGGACTTCTATCAGGGGGTCCTGCAGGTGGCGGTTGCCCTGCACCACTGGCGGGGAGGGAACTTCGGGGGAGCGGTCCGCGTTCTGGAGGCCGGGACAGCCTACCTGCGCCGGGTCAGGCCGGTCTGCCAGCGGATCGATGTTGCGGGGCTCATCACCGCCGCTGACCGGCTGCGGGATGCGCTGGTAATCCTTGGCCCGGCCAGGATGGCGGAGCTGGATCCGGCCCTAATCCCCAGGCTGCGTCTCATTCCATCCTCAGCGGGAGAGTAAAGGCCTGGCGGGGCCTCCGCAGAGACAACAAAGCCCGCAGATGCGGGCTTTAGCTTATATACAGTCGGTGCCACAAAGCCTGGCGGAGCTTTGGGTCTCGAACCGGCAATCGTTTGTTAGAGCAAAAAATCGCGTATAATCACTTGAATTGATGCGGATTCTTTATCAACTGCCGCCTGTCGTTCTGCAAGCGTCATGAATGAGGCGAGGTGCTCCTTGGCAAGCTCCTGACTGCCGGCGATGGTTTCCGCCATCTTGCAGAGGATCCCGACCGGCACCCCGGACCGGTATCCTTCAACCAGCTTGCCGATTTCGTCCCGGCGCTGCTCGTCGGTCCATGTCTTGAAGAGACTTGCCCCCAGATCATTATTCGTGTTCAACATAAAATCTCCCCCTGAGTGATTCCGATGGCTGGTTTACCGTGCTGCCGCAGATGGGACTTACCATAATACAAAGCAGGGGTCCCGTCCAGAATTATTGCACGGCCCCGCTGGCAGGTTGTCGCTCAAGTGAAAAGAAGGCAAAAAAGGACGCATAAAAAAGGCCCGCTTCCGCAGGCCTTTTTTCTTTCTTATGTACCGAATAAGCTCGGCGTGCATATGTAGTTATGCGAATGAGATTTTTCGTCACATGCGCTGCACTCATATTCTTGCGGCGATCTTATCTGTTCAACGGCGCAGCCGTTAAGCGTCAGAGAGCACATGTGCTCAAAATGCCTCATGCTGCTGCAGGATTTTTCCAACATGACTACTTCACTCCCTTCTTTTTTGGAAGCCTCTCCTCCCTACTTCCTAATTATAGTATACGTAACTTTCGTAGGTATATCAATAACTTAATATTTATATTAATCACCATTGCCCGGCTAAAGCTGCCGCATGAACGCCACGAGGTCTGTCTTTTCCTGACCGGTGAGCTTGAGCCCGAGAATCAGGTTAAAGAATTCCACCGTATCCTCCAGCGTAAGCAAACGCCCATCGTGGAGGTAAGGGGGCGAGTCCTTGATGCCGCGCAGGGGGAAGTTCTTGATGGGACCATCGGCACTGGCCATCCTCCCGTTGATCATGCGCGGCTTGAAGAACCGCTCCGTCTTCAGGTTGTGCATGAGGTTGTCGGTATAGAAGGGGGCCGGGTGACAGCTGGCGCACCCGGCTTTGCCGAAGAACAGGGCCTGGCCGCGCAATTCCGGCTCGCTTCCCTTTTTCGGATCGAGTTTGCCGTCGATGCCGAGCCTCGGGGCCGGCGGAAAGTCCATAAGTTCCTGAAACTCCGCCATGAAGTGGACCTGGCTCCCCCGTTCCAGGATGTTGGCCCCCTTCTTGGTGGCAATAACCGGGTCGCCGTCAAAGTATGCCGCCCGCTGTTCGAACTCGGTGAAATCCTCGACGCTTTTCATCACCCGCTGCGAGCCGAAGAGCCGCTGAATGTTCACCCCGCGCAGGGTAGGGGTATCGATACGGTGACGGAACTCCTGGGGGCGGATATCCCCCGCCAGGTGGGTGGCGGCGTTCGTATGCCCGTTCGCATGACAATCGAGACAGGCAACTCCGCGACTCGCCTGCTCCGAGCGGCGGTCCTCGGTCTGGTTGAACTGCTGCTGCGGGAAAGGGGTGACCAGGAGCCGCAACCCCTCAAGCTGTTTGGGGTTGAGGATACCGTTGAACAGTTCGTAGTAGTTGTTGATGGTCACCAGTTTCCCCCGGGAGACGTCGCCCAGGTCGGGACGGGTGGTCAGGTAGATCGGCGCCGGGTATTCGGGCAGAAAGTGATCGGGTAGATCGAAGTCCAGGTCGAAGCGGGTGAGGTCGCGCCCTTCCAGGCGCTTGATCTCGTCAATGGCGAATTTCGGGAAGGTCATCCCCCCTTCCGGGTGATTCGGATGGGGGAGGGGAAAGAAACCGGCCGGGAACAGGTTCTTGTCACGGATATCCTCGGGACCCATGAGCGCCAGCATCTCCCACGTCATCCCCTCTGGAAGCCGGACCCGCACCCCTTCCTGGATGGCCTTGCCGCGGGACATCGTTACCCCCTTGGCCGGGCGGTCGCTCAAGTCGTAGCGCTCCTTGAGCAGGGCCATCTGCCGCTTCATCACCTCGGGCTTCGCACCTTTCATGCGAGCCATGATCGTAGCGAAATCCTCCTTGATGTCAACGGGGGCATAGCTCGAACTCTTCTTTTCGGGCTCCTGGGCGTTGCTGACTCCAAAGACCGTAAGAATTCCGACAAGAATCACCAACCGGGTCCAATTGTGCTTGAATGTTCCATGCTCCATGACTTGTCCTCCTTTCCTTTGCAAAATTAGATATTTACCATTCAACATTGCCGTTTCTTCAATTCCGTTTCCCTCAGCGGCATGTAAACATGCTGCTGGTCGAGTGAGATCGCGAATAAATTCTATACCGCTATTTTCCGTATTCAAGGCCTGTCGCCATAATTTTCTGTGAGGAGATGGGTGGATATAAATTATTTTCCCCGGCCTGTTTTCTCGGTTACAGTTTTCTGAAAGATTGGCGATAAGATTTACTGTCGATTCGGTTACGAAAGTGGAGTGAGTGATGATTGAGCAGAGGCGGTTTCATCGTGTCCGGTTCACGGCGAAAAGCGAATTGAACCACAATGACATTACCTACCAGGGGCAACTGGAGAACATTTCCCTTAGTGGAGCTCTGGTCAGTTGCATCGATGGCATCATCGTCCCGCAGGGGGAAGAATGCACCCTTACGGTTTACCTCGATTGGGAAAATCTCCCCCTCCGGCTGGTGGTGGAAATAATACACGCCAGTTTTACGATGGTCGGAATGAAGTTTGTCTCATGCGATGCTGATACGAAGGGACGCCTGTATAAACTTATGGAAAGGGTGACCACGGAGCCGGATAGGCTCAGAAATGAGCTGCGGCTGTTGGACAGGGAGAGTGATTAGCATCGCTACGCAAAGAACTCGTCATTGAGAATCGTCATTATTCCCTCGGGGGTAAATGGGTAGATACTCGTTTTCTCCTTTCCGTCCCTATCAGACCACACCCACTCGATCACTTCCCCGTCTCCCTTTTTTACCCTCATCAATTTGTCCGGATCCAGGTTAGTCAGGACTTTCCACATCTGTTCCAGATCGAGAAGCGCAAATCCGTCAACAATGTCATCCGGCTTAACCTGTTCGATGAATCTGTCGATCAACTCAAAATCGACGAAATCCTTCTCTTCACGCCACCACTTGATACAACAGTGATTTGCATTGCGTTGCGCCTCAATCTGCCGCATGACCTCGTTTCCCGTCATGACGCCTCCTTTTCCCGGATAAGGTCTTTAAACTAAAAACGGTAATTGGACACGGATTTACACTGATTTACACAGATAAATCAAAAACATATCCCGGTTAAAACCACAGCCTTTTGGGTTTATACTTTCTATCCTTTAAATCCGTGAAAATCCGTCCAAATCCGATTTGATCCGTGTTCAAATGCTTTTTCCAGGTTCAAAGGAGAAGACCGTTCTATTGCACATTATAGCCATATTATCGCGGTCTGCAACATGCGTCTGCTCTCCCCTTGACCTTTGCTCAAAGTATGGTTCACTTAAAGAAAAGCTGCATCCCGACAGACCTATGCCGGGACATCATCGAATGCACAAAGGGAGGATATTCATGAAAGGAAACGAGAAAATCATTGAGCACCTGAACGCGCGCCTCGCCGAGGAGCTGACCGCCATCAACCAGTATTTCGTCCATGCTGAGATGTGTGAGAACTGGGGGTATGAGCGACTGCACGGGATTATCCGTAAGCGGTCCATCGATGAGATGAAGCACGCCGAGAAGCTGATCGCCCGCATCCTCTTCCTCGATGGAAAGCCGATAGTCAGCAACCTTAACAAGGTCCACATCGGCGCCGAGGTTCCCAAAATGCACGAAAACGACCACAGTGCCGAGGAGATGGCTATCCGTGGGTACAACGAGAGTATAAGACTGTCGGTTGAGGTGGGGGACAACGGCACCCGCGAGTTGCTCGAATCGATCCTGAAGGATGAGGAAGACCATATCGACCTGATTGAGGCCCAGCTCGACCAGATCAATCAGATGGGAGTACAGAACTATTTGGTGGAACAAATCGACTGAGGGGCGTGGCAGCTCCGGTTTTCCCGTTGTCCTTGTCACGCTGTACTGCACACACAATGGCCTGTTCCCGCAGGCCATTTCCCTTTCGGAGTCCTGCCTCTCTCCCCTCCCGCACGCTTCCTTGGGAATAATTAAGTTGTCTCCCGGCGGCCGTCATGCTATCAGAAACAAAAGCCAATATATGCGGGTGAGAGAAGCATGACGAATCTGATTACGGCCGAAGGTTTAAAAAATCTGGAAAACGAATACGACTACCTCTGGCGTGTGGAGCGTCCCAAGGTTGTCCAGGGGGTTTCGGACGCCGCAGCAGAAGGAGACCGTTCTGAGAATGCCGAATATATTTACGGCAAGAAACGGCTGCGGGAAATAGACCGGAAACTGAAACACCTGGGTTCCAGGCTCAAGTTGCTCAGGGTGGGAACCACGCCTGCCAACCCCGGCTCTGTTTCTTTTGGCTGCTGGGTGACATATGAGGAGGAGAATGGCGCCGAGCGGTGTTATCGGCTGGTCGGCCCCGACGAGTTTGATGTGGGGGCGGGGCGGATCAGTATCGATTCTCCGGTGGGGCAGGCGCTTCTGCATAAAAAAATTGATGACGAGGTGACGATCCGGCGCCCATCGGGCGAGCTGATGGTGGTAATTACCGACATCAGCCCGACACGGCCGGCTGGTGCGCCTGTTTAACCCTGACAGCGACCGACGCGGGATTGCATTGCCAAGGGGAGTTCAGACTCCCCTTTTTTATTAATATCGATACACATCCCTCTGAGGTGCGCGTTACGAAAGGATATGCTGATGCAGCGGGGACAATGGACGGTCGGGTCCGAATCGATGCGAATGGTTGAGTTGGGTCATCCGTGGATCATTGCCGACGCTTATACAAAAAGGTGGCCCCCAGGCAAGTCCGGTGATGTTGTTGAATTGACGGATGAGAAAGGGCGCTTTCTCGCCACAGCTTTGCTCGATCCGGCTGAACGTGTTATCGCACGAGTGTTGGCCCGTGAACGGATGCGCCTGGATCATACGTGGCTTTCAAAACGCTTGCAGTCAGCGATTCAGCTGCGCAATATCCATGCGGATCTAGGCGAGACCAGCGCCTACCGGCTTGTCAACGGCGAGGGTGATGGACTGCCCGGTTTCACGGTGGACCGTTATGGAGATTACCTGATGGTGCAGCTCTACAGTTCCGCTTGGCGACCACACCTGGAGACGGTGACCCAGATACTGCAGGGGCTGCTCGCGCCCGTGGGAATCTATGAAAAGTCCCGGCCGCAGAAGACCCGGGAACTTGAGGCGGTGAGCGAATCGAAAAGTTACGGCCGGCTGCTGGTCGGTACGCCCGCACCGCACCCCTTGCAGGTGAAGGAAAATGGCCTGAATTTTTTGGTGAGCCTGGACCGCGGACTGAATACCGGCCTGTTCCTGGACCAACGCAAGAATCGCCGCGACCTGCTGGCCCGTGCCAAAGGGAGACGGGTGCTGAATCTGTTTTCCTATACTGCCGCATTTTCCGTGGCGGCAGCGGCTGCGGGAGCAAGCAAGGTCACCAGTGTCGACGTCTCTTCCACCTATACGGAATGGGGGCGAGCCAACTTCGGTGCCAACCGGCTTAACCCGAAACGCCACGAGTTCATTGTC
This sequence comes from Geobacteraceae bacterium, assembly GCA_009773645.1. Classification (GTDB taxonomy): domain Bacteria; phylum Desulfobacterota; class Desulfuromonadia; order Geobacterales; family Geobacteraceae; genus WSYB01. The sequence continues at coordinate 34,841 of WSYB01000042.1, read as the reverse complement.
GGTGACTGTCTGGGCGTGCTGCTGGAACTGGCGCGCCGGGGGGAAAGCTACGATATCATTATCATGGATCCGCCATCGTTTTCCACTACGGCCACAAGCCGTTTCACCACCCGCGGCGGAACAGCCGAACTGGTAGCCGCGGCGCTCCCCGTATTGCAGGCGGGAGGGCTGCTGATCACCTCGTCCAATCACCAGAAGGTGGATGTGGCCGATTACCTTAAGGAGCTGCGCCGCGGGGCACTTCAGGCGGGGAATGAGCTGAGAGTCATCTCCCTTGCCGGACAGCCTGAGGATTTTCCCTACCCGGTCACGTTTCCCGAGGGGCGGTATCTGAAATATGCGGTATGTGTGAAAATAGCGGAATGAATATTTCGCGGACAGGGCGCATAAAAAAACGGCCGGCTGTGAAAGCCGGCCGTTTTCGTGACGGTATCATCGGTCGCGCGGTTATTCCGTAGCGGTGCAGCCGCTGTGGATGGCCCGGGCGATGTTGCCGTTGGTGGTGTGGAATGTCTCCAGGGTCGCGCCGCAGGCGAAGTCAACCCGCTCGAAACGGAACTGGCGGCCCTCACGCTCTACATGTTTCCCGACGCTGCCGCAGCCGCACTCGATGCAGGTATTGCCAAGCTTGTTCACTGCTCTCCTCCTTCTTTTCCTTCGGGTGATGGTGTACCCGTTGCGGGCACGAAAAAGCCGCCTGAATTAGGGGGGCGGCCTGTTTCTCTGTTTCAATCTTTGAACGAAAAACACGCTCCGGAGCGACCGGGGCGTGTGGTAGATACTCCGCCGGCAATCAATTGTTCATTAATACACGAGGTTGGGGCCGCTTGTCAATAGAAAAAGATGGGAATTTACAGCATTAGTCCTTGAAGCCGGCAGACTTTTTGAGTATACTACCGCTTCTCATAAACGATTATCAAGGGAGGATAGGGTTGTGATAGATTTTCTCGGAGACTGGAAGAGAACCGGCTACTGCGGACTATTAACCGGCGCTGATATAGGGAAGGAAGTGGTTCTGATGGGGTGGGTGCTGCGCCGTCGCGACCATGGCGGTCTGATCTTCATCGATCTGCGTGACCGGGAGGGGATCGGTCAGGTGGTGTTCGACCCGGAAAAGAATGCGGAGGCGCACAAAAAGGCCGAAGCCATTCGGAACGAGTACGTCGTGGCGGTCCGGGGGACGGTTTCTCCCCGGCCGGAAGGGACGGTGAATCCCAATCTGAAAACCGGTGAGGTGGAGGTAGTGGTAACCGAGTGCAAGCTACTGAACCGTTCCAAGGCACTGCCATTTACTCTGGATGAGTACGTGGAGGTGGCGGAAAACCTCCGTCTCAAGCACCGCTACCTCGACCTGCGCAGGCCCGTTCTCCAGAACAATCTCATCCTCAGGTCAAAGGTCGCTCAGGTTACCCGCCAGTACCTGTGTGCGAATGGTTTCCTGGAGTTGGAGACCCCTTTCCTCACCAAGTCAACCCCGGAAGGGGCGCGGGATTTTCTCGTCCCCTCCCGTATTCATCAGGGGAATTTCTACGCCCTTCCCCAGTCTCCCCAGCTCTTCAAGCAGATCCTGATGATTTCCGGTTTTGACCGTTACTTTCAGATCGTGCGCTGTTTTCGCGACGAGGACCTCCGCGCCGATCGTCAACCGGAATTCACCCAGATCGACTGCGAAATGTCCTTCATTGACCGGGAAGATATCATTACCGTTATGGAGGGGCTGATAGCCAGAATATTCGAGGAGGCAAAGGGTGTGACGGTGCAGCTTCCCATCTCCCGCATGACCTATGCGGAGGCGATCCGCCGTTTTGGTGTGGATAATCCCGATATCCGCTTTGGCCTGGAGCTGGTGGAACTCTCCGATATCGTCAAGACTGCCGGCTTCAAGGTCTTTGCCGATGTGGTGGCCGGAGGAGGCATTGTCAAGGGGCTCAATGCCAAAGGATGTGCAACCTTCTCCCGGAAGGAGATCGACGACCTCGCCGAATTCGCCAAGATCTACGGGGCAAAGGGGTTGGCCTATGTAAAGATGACCGCCGAAGGGTGGCAGTCCCCCATCGCCAAATTCTTTACTCCCGATGAGATCGCCGCCATGAACCAGGCTTTTGACGCGGCAGAAGGGGACCTTCTTCTTTTTGTCGCCGACAAGCCGAAGATCGTGAACGATTCACTGGGGAAATTGAGAAACCATCTGGCAAATATTCTTGGACTGGTGGACAAGGAGACCTTCTGTTTCGTCTGGATCACCGATTTCCCCCTCCTGGAATGGGATGAGGAGGATAAGCGGTGGGCAGCGGTCCATCATCCTTTCACGGCACCCATGGATGAAGATCTGAAATATGTGGAAAGCGACCCGGGTCGCTGTCGCGCCAAGGCCTACGACCTGGTCCTGAACGGCAACGAAATCGGAGGAGGGAGCATCAGGATCCACCAGGAGAAGATTCAGTCGCTCATGTTCAAGATGCTCGGACTGTCCGAGGAAGATGCCAGGACCAAGTTCGGTTTCCTCCTTGATGCCCTGGAGTACGGCACTCCTCCCCACGGCGGCATCGCCTTCGGCATGGACCGACTGGTCATGCTTCTGACCGGCAGTGAATCGATCCGTGATGTCATTGCATTTCCAAAAACTCAGAAAGGGACCTGTCTTATGTCTGAGGCCCCCTCCATGGTGGATGCAAAGCAAATGCGGGAGCTTGGGCTTAAGCTGGCCGTCAAGTGAAGGAAATAGTGAAACTTGATGGGCAAAAAGTTATTTATATCTGCCGGATTGCTTCTTGTGGTGCTCTCCGGCTGCTCCCCTGCGGTCTCCCTCTGGAGACACGACGCTAAAATGGTTTTAGACAAGGCCAGGCTTGAGGGAGCTTACGAAATGTTCCCCCAGGAATCAAAAAGCGCGGAGGATGCCCTACTTGAAGGCGAGACCCTTCTCCAGGAGGATGAGGTCGAGAAGGCCGACAATTTCTTCTTTCTGGCCTGGTCCAAGGGAATACTCCTGGATGAGAACTTTGCCGCTGAGAAAAAGCGACGGGAAGAAGAGTTAAAAAGGAAAGCCGAAGCTGAAAAGCGGGAGCTAGAGCGGCAAAGGGTTCTGCTGGAAGAGCAGCGCAGGCTCGCTCAGGAAAAGGCTGCAGCTGAGGAGAGGGCTGTGGCCGAAGCCGAAGCCGAAGTTAAGAGAAAAGCCGAGAAGGCAAGACAGACCAGGGAACGGCCGTTGCCTTCCTTCCATACGGTTAAACGCGGCGAAACCCTTCCCCTGATATCCGCTCAACCGGATGTTTACAATGATCCCGCCCTCTGGCCGCTTTTATACCGCGCTAACCGTGACCAGATAAGGGACCCCAAGCATATCTGGCCAGGGCAGGTGCTGCGCATCCCCAGAAGCTTGAGTCGTGAGGATCTGGCAGAGGCGCGGCGCTATGCCCAGGAAAAACCCATCTACTAAAGTGCCCGTCTCATATAGAATTACCCTGCTTTCCCCTCCCGGAACATTTCGTTTTTTGTTAGCCAATTCATCTTAATATTTTTTAAATGTCCTAGACATTTTTCTTGACAGCAAAAAGGGATTTGTATACTGTATACAAACTTAAATACCACTGTTCGCTGGTGTTTCATGAATAGATATTTTAATGGTACCCTTTCATTAAGCCTCTGGCGGTACTGACTTAAAAACTAAGGAGAGAATATGACAACACAAACAGCAAAGATTATTTGGTCAAAAATTGATGAAGCACCCGCACTGGCAACGTACTCTTTACTCCCGATCGTCAATGCATTCACAAAGGCCGCCGGCGTTGTCGTTGAAACAAGAGATATTTCTGTTGCAGGAAGAATTATCGCAAACTTTTCCGACTATCTGACGGAGAGTCAGAGGATGCCGGATTATCTGGCCGAACTGGGCGAGCTCACACAGAAGCCCGAGGCCAACATCATCAAGCTGCCCAATGTCAGTGCTTCAATCCCGCAGCTGAAAGCCGCTATCAAGGAACTGCAGGAGAAGGGCTATAAACTCCCGGATTATCCCGAGGAGCCGAAAACCGACGCTGAAAAAGCGATTCACGCAAGATATGCCAAGTGTCTGGGAAGTGCCGTAAACCCAGTTTTGAGGGAAGGGAACTCCGATAGAAGGTCGGCAGCGGCAGTAAAGCAGTATGCAAAAAAACATCCGGTTAAAATGGGTGCTTGGAGCCCCGATTCGAAGACCCATGTGTCGCATATGGATGCTGGGGATTTTTATCATAGTGAAAAGTCTGTCACGATGAAAAAGGCTGGAAATGTAAAGATTGAGTTTGTCGATAAGGCCGGAAAAGTTACGGTTATGAAAGAGAAGTTGCCCCTTCAGGAAGGCGAAGTTCTTGACGGCGCGTTTATGAGCTGCAAAGCCCTGCGCAAATTCATTGCTGAGCAGATCGAAGACGCACAGAAGAAGGGTGTGTTGTTCTCCGTGCATCTTAAAGCCACCATGATGAAGATATCCGATCCGATCATGTTCGGTCATTTCGTTTCCGTCTTCTATAAAGACGTTTTCGAAAAACATGCAGCTACATTCAAAGAACTCGGTGTCATTGCGGATCTTGGCCTGGGTGATCTTTATGCAAAAATCAAGAAGTTGCCGGAAGCCAAACAAGCTGAGATAGAAGCGGATATCCAGGCAGTTTACAAGAAAAGACCCGAGCTTGCGATGGTGGATTCGGATAAAGGGATCACTAATCTTCATGCAAGTAACGACATCATTATTGACGCATCCATGCCGGTTGTTATTCGTGACTCTGGCGGGATGTGGGGTCCGGATGGAAAGCTTCACGACGTAAAGTGCGTGATACCTGACACCTGTTATTCGGAATGGTATCAGGTGTGTATAGATTTCTGTAAGAAAAACGGCCAATTTGATCCTACTACGATGGGCTGTGTGTCAAACGTTGGTCTGATGGCGCAAAAGGCAGAGGAATACGGGTCGCACGACAAGACGTTCAAGGTTCCTGCCGATGGAACCATGCGCGTTGTTGATGAGTCTGGAACGGTATTGTTCCAGCACGAGGTTGAAGAGGGTGATATCTGGCGCGGATGCCAGGCAAAAGACCTGCCGATCAGGGACTGGGTAAAACTGGCTGTAAACAGGGCACGGGCAACCGGAGCACCGGCTGTTTTCTGGCTCGATAAAAACAGGGCACATGATGCACAGATGATCGAAAAGGTGAATACCTACCTGAAGGATCATGATACGAAAGGCCTGGATATACGTATCATGCCTCCCGTTGAAGCGATGCAATTCACGCTTCAAAGGGCAAAAGACGGCCAAGATACAATTACCGTGACCGGAAATGCCTTGAGGGATTATCTGACCGACCTGTTCCCGATTCTTGAACTGGGTACGAGTTCAAAAATGCTGTCAATCGTACCACTTTTGGCTGGTGGCGGACTCTTCGAGACAGGCGCCGGTGGCTCAGCTCCCAAGCATGTTCAACAGTTTGTAAAGGAAGGATACCTGAGATGGGATTCTCTCGGCGAGTTCCTGGCGCTTGCGGTATCCCTTGAGCATCTGGCTGCTACCTTTAAAAACGAAAAAGCTCAACTCTTAGCAGATACGCTTGATCAGGCAAATGCCAAGTTCCTTGAAAACAACAAGAACCCTGCGCGTAAAGTTGGTCAGATAGACAACAGGGGAAGCCATTTCTACCTTGCAATGTACTGGGCTGAGGCTCTGGCTGAGCAGACCAAAGACAAGGATCTGGCAGCACGTTTTGCCAAAGTTGCCAAGCAGCTTCAAGAGAACGAGGCGAAGATCAACGAGGAGTTGATCGGTGCCCAAGGGAAGTCTCAAGATATCGGCGGCTACTATATGCCGGATCCGGTAAAGACGGAAAAGGCAATGCGTCCCAGCGCAACCTTGAATGCAATAGTGGACGCTATCAAATAATAGTATGGGAAGTAAGACAAAATCTAATGAAGGAGGAGAAACCATGGGAAGAAAAAAGATTGCATTAATCGGTGGTGGACAGATCGGCGGCGTGTTGGCTCAGCTTTGTGCGCTTCGTGAACTGGGCGATGTTGTGATGTTTGACATCGTTGAAGGGCTTCCGCAGGGGAAGATGCTGGATATCGCCGAAGTGGGTCCGGTCGACGGTTTTGATGTCAACCTGAAGGGGACCAACTCCTATGAAGACATTAAGGGCTCCGATGTTGTCATCGTCACTGCCGGTCTTCCTCGCAAACCGGGCATGAGCCGCGACGACCTCATTGCCACCAATTCCAAGATCATGACGAGTGTGGCCGAAGGGATCAAGCAGTATGCCCCCAACTCCTTTGTCATCGTCATATCCAATCCGCTCGACGCCATGGTGACTCTCTGCCAAAAGCTCACCGGTTTCCCTTACAACCGCGTCATCGGGCAGGCCGGCGTGCTCGATTCGTCCCGTTTCGCCGCCTTCATTGCATGGGAACTGGGCGTCTCCGTGAAAGATGTAACTGCGGTGACCCTCGGCGGCCATGGCGACGACATGGTGCCGCTCGTCCGTTATACCAGTGTATGCGGCATTCCGGTCATGGAACTGCTCGAGAGCAAATACAAGGACAAGGCCAAGGCGAAAGAAGTCATGGATGCCATGGTCAAGCGCACGCGTGGCGCGGGTGGCGAAGTTGTCGCTCTCCTCAAGACCGGCTCCGCCTTCTACTCCCCGGCTTCCAGCGCCATTGCCATGACAGAGTCGATTCTTAAGGATCAGAAGCGCGTACTGCCGACCTGTGCATTCCTGCAGGGCGAGTTCGGCGTTAATGGCTACTATGTTGGCGTTCCGTGCGTTCTCGGTGAAAAAGGTGTGGAGAAGATCATCGAGTTCAAGCTCGACGCCGAAGAGCAGGCGATGATGGACAAGTCTGTCGCCGCCGTCAAGGAGCTGGTTGGCAGCATGAAGTAATGTTACGTGATTTGCCTAGGCAAAGGAGGGTAGATGCCCTTCTTTGCCTTTTTTTGAGACAGCGTATAAGCAGCCTGGTCATTGTGGTGTGAATCTCGTTTCGAGTTTCTGTCCCGGAAACGGTCCTTTCCGCAACTTTTCGTCATCCACCGGTATAATCGCGTACCATAAAGGTGCCCATAATCCCGGTTTCCTCGACTTTGCGAAAATCCCTTGTTTACGAAGCAGAAACATGATCCGATCAGCGGGAATAATGATTGAAAACCCGCATGTTTTATATAAACATGCTTGTTTTTGACCATATAACATGTTAAGTTACCCCAGTTTGAGAGCCGGAAGGCTTATTTCAACCAAGGAGCGTAAGTAGATGGAAAAAAAGCTTCCAACAATCGAGATTATCGAGAAGTACTGTAAGGGGTGTCACATCTGCGTTGAGTTCTGTCCGACCAAAGTCCTGGAAATGCAGGGTTTCGTCGCGGCAGTCAAGAACCTGGACGCATGCATCAAGTGCATGCAGTGCGAGCTCAGGTGCCCTGATTTTGCAATCAAAGTAACTGCTTAATAATTACACAGGAGGTAAGTCACGTGGCAAAGAAAGTTGCATTTATGCAGGGTAACGAGGCTGCAGCCCATGGCGCGCTTTATGCCGGGTGTAAGTTTTTCGCCGGTTACCCGATCACCCCCTCCACCGAGGTTGCAGAGGTTATGTCTGCGGAACTCCCCAAGGTAGGTGGAAAGTTTATCCAGATGGAAGATGAAATCGGCGCTATGTCAGCAGTAATAGGCGCTGCCCTGACGGGTGCAAAGGCGCTGACCTCCACATCCGGCCCCGGCCTTTCCCTGAAGCAGGAAATTATCGGGTATGGCTGCATCACTGAAGTTCCCTGTGTTATCGTCAACGTCATGCGCGGCGGTCCCTCCACCGGGATGCCTACCGGTCCCAGCCAGTCCGACGTGATGTGCGCCAAGTGGGGTACCCATGGTGACCATCCGGCTATCTGCCTGGTGCCTGCTTCGGTGCAGGAGCTTTTTGAAGAAACGATTCGCGCATTTAATCTTGCCGAAAAATATCGCACCCCCGTAATGATAATGCCGGATGAGATCGTCGGTCACATGCGGGAAAGAATCGTTTTTCCCGAGCCGGGTGAAATCGAAGTGATAAACCGCACCACTCCTTCCGTGTCGCCCGAGCAGTACAAGCCGTACGACACCAAGTTCGGCGATGTGCCTCCCCTGGCTGCCTTCGGTTCCGACTACCGCTTCCACGTTACCGGCCTCAATAAAATGGAGGACGGTTTCCCCACCACCAAGGCTTCTATCGTTCAGGCGGAGGAAGAACGGCAGGTGCGCAAGGTGGAAGCGAACGCCGACGATATAATTAAGTACGAAGAATATATGCTGGATGACGCCGAAGTTGTCGTGGTTGCTTTCGGTTCCACATCCCGTTCCGCCCGTTTTGCCGTAAACGAAGCCCGCAAGCAGGGAATCAAGGCCGGCCTCTTCAGGCTGATCACTTTCTGGCCGTTCCCCGAGAAGCAGATCCTGGCCCTTTCCAAGAAGGTTAAGGCTTTTATCACGCCTGAGATGAATCTCGGCATGTGTACGGAAGTAGTAAAAGGTTGCGTAGCAGGGAATGCTCCGGTGCACGGTATTTTCCGTGTTGATGGTGAGCCCATCAATCCGGATCAGATCGTCGACAAGATGAAGGAGGTTAAATAAACATGGCTTTCGATTATGATAAATACATCCGTCCCGGCAAGCTGCCGCACATCTGGTGCCCTGGCTGCGGCCACGGGATTGTCATGAAGGGGCTCATCAGGGCGATTGACGCCCTTGGTTTCGAGAAGAACAACACCGCCATCGTTTCCGGTATCGGTTGCGCTTCCCGTCTTCCCGGTTACATGGACTGCTGCACCCTGCATACCGCCCACGGCCGTGCTGCTGCTTTTGCAACAGGCGTCAAGATGGCCAAGCCGGAAATGAACGTCATCTGCGTCGGCGGCGACGGCGACGGAACCGCTATCGGTGGTAATCATTTCATCCATGCCTGCCGCAGAAACATCAATATAACGTATATTATTATGAACAACAAAATCTATGGGATGACCGGCGGGCAGTTCTCCCCCGCAACCCCTACCGGCGCCAAGGCATCCACAACCCCTTACGGTAACCCTGATCCCCCGTTTGACATTGCCAAACTGGCGATCGGTGCCGGGGCAACCTTCGTAGCCCGCGGTACAGCCTATCATGCCACCCAGATCGACAAGCTGATTGTCGAGGCGATCCAGCACAAGGGTTTTTCCGTTGTCGAGATTCTCGACGACTGTCCGACTACCTACGGACGTCGCAACAAGTACAAATCGGTCATCGAGATGATGAACGAGCTGAAGGACATTGCCGTGCCGGTTAAGGCTGCCGAAAAGATGACCCCCGAGCAATTGAAGGGGAAGGTTCTGACCGGAGTCCTCTACAAAGAGGAGAAGCCCGAGTACACTGCCGAGTACGCAAAAGTCATCGAGCGAGCCAAAGGCGCTGCCAAGTAATCCATTGTTATAAAGGAGAAAAGATAATGGCTGGAAGATATGAAATTCGCTTTTCCGGCGCCGGTGGGCAGGGGCTGATCCTGGCCGGCGTCATCATGGCTGAAGCTGCCTCTATCTATGAAGGCATCCAGGCCGTTCAATCCCAGAGTTACGGCCCCGAGGCCCGTGGTGGCGCCTCAAAGTCCGAGGTCATCATCTCTGAGAATCCCATTGACTACCCGAAGGTAACCAAGTGCGATGCCCTCCTGGCCCTGACTCAAGAAGCCTGCGACAAGTATTCCCATGACCTGAAGGAAGGAGGGGTTCTCCTCATTGACTCGGACCTGATTCATCGCGAGCCCCAGGGAAATTTCAAGGTGACCAAGTTCAATATCACCAATACCGCCAAAAATGAAATTGGCCGGGAAATCGTTACCAACATCGTGGCATTGGGGGCGATGGTGGCACTGACCGGCGTCGTTTCCAAGGAAAACGCCGAGAAGGCCGTTCTTGCCCGCGTTCCCGAAGCCTTCCTCGAGCTGAACAAGAAGGCTTTCAACCTGGGTTATGAGAAGGCGATGGCTGCCAAAAAGTAGTCCCGTTTTCTGTTGATCGAATTAAGCCCGGTGATTCAAATCGCCGGGCTTTTTTTTGGGCAAATCCTGTTGATTTATCTTGAGCGTGCAGGTAAGATTTCATCGCAGCCAAGGAGAGGGCGGGGAGTGCAGCAATATCTCAAAGAATACCTGGAGGTGCACGGCTACTGGGTGCTGTTCCTCTGGACGTTCCTGGAGGGGGAGGCGGGGCTCATTCTGGCAGGGTTCCTGGCGTTCCAAGGATATCTGAACATTTTCGGGGTAATCGTCACCGCTTGCGGCGGGGCCTTTTGCGGTGACCAGTTCTACTTCTATCTCGGGCGCTGGCAGGGACCGTGGCTTTTGAAGGCATTCACCGCCATCGCCCGCAAGTTCCGCAAAGCGCTCAAACTTATTGAGAAATACGGCACTTTCGTTGCCTTCATCTCCCGTTACACTTACGGTTTCCGCATCATCCTTCCCATCATCCTGGGGATGACCACTTTTCCAGGGAAGAAATTTCTCTGGCTGAACCTTCTGAGCGCCCTCTCCTGGTCGATCATTTTTTCCCTGGCGGGTTACCTGTTCGGCAAGAGTGCGGAGCTGTTCGTGGAGGACGTGAGCAGGTACGAGCATCACCTGGTGAGGAGTGAGGAGTGAGGAGTGAGGAGTGAGGAGTGAGGAGTGAGGAGTGAGGAGTGAGGAGTGAGGAGTGAGGAGTGAGGAGTTGGCTTTAGAAAGTTTTCAAGAGCAGATTAAGGATCAAATAGCTATTGTTCTCGTGGAGCCCCAAAGTCCCGGCAACATCGGCATGGTGTGCCGGGCCATGAAGAATATGGGGTTGTCTGAACTGCGGCTCGTCAACCCCTGTCCGATAGACCATCCGGAGGCATACAAGTTTGCCGTGTCGGCCAGGGATCTTCTGGAACGGGCCGTTGTTTTCGATACCCTTGCTGAGGCCCTGGCGGACAGCGGAATTTCCGTGGCGACCACCCGCCGCCACGGCAAGTACCGGCAGGAGATATTCACCCCGGCGGAAGTAGTTGCCAAGCTGAGGAGCAATCTTGGGAATAATCGTGCGGCGCTGGTTTTCGGCAGGGAAGACAGCGGTCTCACCACCGATGAACTGGCGCTTTGCCGCTGGCATGCCACCATTCCCACAGGCGATGACTATGGTTCCCTCAATCTCGCCCAGGCGGTGCTTATCTTCTGCTATGAGCTGCGCAAGGGGTGGGAAAGGGGCGTCGTCGCACAAAGCCGTATCATTGCCGATGCCGCTGAAACTGAAACTCTGTACGGACACATGGAACAGACGCTTCTCCGCATCGGGTTCCTCAACCCGCAGAATCCCGCGCACATTATGCGCTCGCTTCGCCGCATATTTGCCAGAGCCGAGCTGGATGAGCGTGAAGTGGCAATCCTGCGCGGCATGTTGACCCAGATAGACTGGGCTGCCACTGCATTTCAAGGGAAAAAGGGCTCATGAACATAACGCATCTTGGTCTCATCGCCGGGGCAATAACCAGTGCCGCCGGGATTCCGCAGGTAGTGAGGGCCTATCGCACCAAGCAGGTCCGCGACATTTCCATCTGGCAGCCGGTTTTGCTGACCGTGGGGATGTCTCTATGGCTTATCTACGGCATTGCCATCAACGACATACCCTTGATCGCGGCCAACGCCTTTTCTCTGATCTGCTATTCCGTTCTGATCGTCATGAAATATATCTATAAAGAGGGTGACAATTACCGGGCAAGTGATTATATTGCGTGTAATAATGTTACCAAGGAGGAGTTATGAAAAGGTTTACCCTGATTTTACTGGCCATACTGGCTCTCTCGATTCTTTCGGGTTGCGGCTACAATACCATGCAGGCCAATGAAGAGGCGGTGTTTGCCGCCTGGGGTGACGTGGAGGCCGCCTATCAGCGCCGCGCCGACCTTATCCCCAATCTGGTGGAGGTGGTGAAGGGGTACGCCAAGCACGAGGCCGAGACCTTGAAGGCGGTTACCGAGGCGAGAGCCAAGGTCGGCTCCATGCAGGTCTCCAAACAGTTGATCAACGACCCGCAGGCCTTTGCCAAGTTCCAGCAGGCACAGGGCGAACTCTCCGGCGCCCTTTCGCGGCTCATGGTGGTGGTGGAGAAATACCCGGACTTAAAGGCCAACCAGAACTTTCTCGATCTGCAGAACCAGTTGGAGGGTACCGAGAACCGGATCAACGTTGCCCGCGTCCGCTACAACAAAGCGGTGCAGGAGTTCAACACCTCCATCCGCACCTTCCCCAACAGCGTAACCAATTCCCTGCTGCTCCACCTGACCAGAAAAGAACCGTTCAAGGCGGAAGAGGGGGCCAAGACGGCGCCGAAGGTGAAGTTCTGACAAATAACCCGATATTTGCCACGAATGACACGAATGGGCACGAATATTATCAATAACTGTCAGAAGGGTAGAGCAGACGTTAAATCATTAGTGTAAATTCGTGAAATTCGTGGCTGAAAAAGGATTCAGGTTTTTTTCGGATTGCCATGGGTAAATTCCTCGCCATATTGCTCCTTTTCCTCCTTCCTTACACGGCTCACGCCCTGGATGTCCCGCCCTTGCGCGCCCATATCAACGACTACGCCGGGATGCTCTCGCCCGGTGTTGCGCAGGAGCTGGAGCAGAGACTCACCGATTTTGAGCTAAGCGATTCCACCCAGATTGTCGTCCTCACCATTCCGACCCTTGCCGGTGAGAATCTGGAGGAGTTCTCCATAAAGGTCGCAGAAAGCTGGCGGATCGGGCAGAAGGGGGTGGACAACGGTGTCATTCTCCTTATCGCCCGGGAGGAACGGCGGGTCAGGATCGAGGTGGGGCGTGGGCTTGAGGGGAAGTTGACCGACCTGGTTTCCGGGAGGATCATCAGGGGTGAAATTGCCCCCAGGTTCAAGGCGGGCGACATCGACGGCGGCGTTATTGCCGGTGTTGCGGCCGTCATGGCGGTGGTGAAGGGTGAATATACCGCCGCGCCCCGCGACCTGCGGCACGGCAAAAAAAGCGCACCGCCGATCTTCACCCTTGCCATCTTTCTCCTGGTAGCCTGCGTGTTTCTAGGCGCGATCTCACGGGTACTGGGGGGACTTGCGGGGGCGGTGGGGCTTCCGATCATCGCCTTTCTTACGTTTCCGGGGCTTGCCCTCCTTGTTCTCGCTGTTCTGGGTGTCGTCGGCTTTCTTCTCGGTCTGTTCCTCACCTTTCTCTTTGGCGGCGGCGGCCGTGGCGGGGGCTTTTTCGGCGGCCCCTTCATCGGCGGATGGGGAGGGGGAGGCGGCGGTTTCGGCGACGGTGGCGGTTTTTCCGGAGGAGGAGGCGACTTCGGCGGGGGCGGCGCTTCGGGGGACTGGTAAAAAGACCGTGAAACGTGAAGGGTGAAACGTGAAGGGTGAAACGTGAAGAGAAAAACGGCGCACAATTTTTTCAGCGAAGCTGAGAAGGAAAAGATCAGGCAGGCGGTGACGGCGGCGGAGGCCTGCACCTCGGGGGAGATCGCCACCATGGTCGTGGACGCAAGCGACAGCTATCGGGAGGCCGAGACCCTGGGCTCCGTCCTTGTCGCCGGGCTTGTGGCAGTCATCGTCGCCGTCGCCATCCACCATGTGACCATCTGGACGTACATTCCGCTCGTCTGTCTCCTGTTTTTCCCCGTCAGATGGCTCTTCAGGCGCTACCCGCATCTGAAGCTCCCCTTTGTCGGGCGCAGAAGGATTGCTGAGGCGGTGCGGGAGCGGGCGATCCGCGCCTTTTACGAGAAGGGGCTCCACAAGACCAGGGATGAAACCGGTATCCTGATCTTCGTCTCCCTCCTGGAGCACAAGGTCTGGATCCTGGGGGACCGGGGAATCAACGCGAAGATCGCCCCCGAATCCTGGCGTCACTTCGCCGGCGAGCTCTCCCAAGGGCTGCGGGAAACCCGGGCCTGCGAAGCCCTCTTAAGCGTCATCGCCGGCTGCGGCGAGGAGCTTGCTCGCCATTTCCCGCGCAAGGCGGGTGATGTGAATGAGCTGACCGATGAGATCCTGGGATGATTCCGGTTAAGGAGCGCAGCTTTAAATTATCCCTCTCCTGAATAATTCCTCGCCACATATGCCACCCGGAGCGCCTCATGCAAAGAGGCAGTGAACCCTTCTTTCAGGTCAATTGCATGGATATCCCTGATGAACGGCAAATGATTGCGGATCGACTCGATCAGCTTTCCGGGAAGCATGGTTACGGTTTGAGAGGTGGCAGCGATATTGCTGGATTGCGATTGACAACACAAAAAGGTGCTGTATGGAAATGTATCAAAGGGTGCTGTTTGTTGATCCGTCAACTGGCTTTTATAAAACAAAAAAGTACAGCTTCGACCGTTATTTTGGGCCTGCTGATCTAGGTATTCATCTCGTACAAGAATACAACAGCCTCAATTTTGGCGTTGGTGTCTTTGCAGGCTCAATCTTCCCGGGCTCAAACCGCATGGTAGTGACCGGTTTTTCCCCCTGTTGGCAAGGTTTTTACATCAGTTCCATGGGGGGCGCGGGGTTGGTTTTCGACAACCTTGGCATCAACATGCTCAGCCTGGTCGGCAAAGCCCCTGTTCCTGCAATCCTCTATTTAAACCGCAACCATGGCGAGGAGATTGAAGTGGAAGTGGTTCCGGTTGACGTGGAGACTATCTGGAAATCGGGGCGAAAGGGAGTCTACTCCCTCACGGACAAAGTATATGAGATGTTCGGAGAGCGGTATGAGAACGATCCCCGTATCCTCGTTGCCGGTCCCGCAGGGATGCATACGGACATGGGAGGCATCATGTCGGTTCCCATCACGAAAGGCAAAATCAGCTACGTTGACACATGGGCCGGACGTGGCGGTTTCGGCAGCGCGATGATACAAAATCACGGTATCGTGGCCGTAATCTACGGCGGCACCGTTGTGGATGAAGACTTCCGGGACAAAAAAGTCGCCGATGAATGGTTTCAGAACAAGTACAACCTGCGCCTCATGCACAAGGATTTGGAGGCAACCAGCAAGTACCGCTTTGACGAAAAGGTCGGTACAGGCGGCACTTTCGGTGTCAACTACGCCACCGTGGGAGGCAGAATCATGGCCTTCAACTATCGCACCATCTTCCAGACGGAAGATGAGCGAAAGGCCCTGCATCAGAACTTCATAGCCGACCATTACCTCAAGCAGTTCAACGAAGAGACCATCAAAGCCAAGCAGCAGGCCAACTGCGGAGAGCCGTGCGTCGCCGTCTGCAAGAAGATGAACGGCGAATACAAGAAGGATTATGAGCCTTACCAGACCATGGGGCCGCTTTGCGGCATCTTCGACCAACGGGCGGCGGAAAAACTGAACCACCACTGTGATGCCATGGGTTTTGACGCCATCTCCGGCGGTGGCGTTCTGGCATGGCTCATGGATCTGCTTAACGAGGGATTGCTCACAAAAGAAGAGCTTGGTGTAACGCGACTGCCCAGATGGGATGCAACGAATTTCAATCTGGTCGATGACTCGATGCACAACGCCGAACTTGGATGTGAGTTGATCGATTCCATACTAGAACGACACAGCATCCTCGATTTTAGTGAAGGTGTCCGCAAATGGAGCCGGACCCATTCACGAAACAAGCATATTGCGTTGCACGACCGACTCGTTTTCATCGCTTTCAGTCGACGAGGCTGGATGGTGCCCAACCAGTATTGGGTCGCAGGCGCATTGGTCCCAATGACCATCATGGGCAAGTACTACATGGTTTACAGCAACGAATTCATCCCTCCCCGAGAACTTGGAAAAAAATGCGCGGAGCGTATGAAGAACGAGCTCATACTTGATAACCTCGGCATATGCCGCTTCCACAGGGGGTGGGCCGAAGAACTGTTGCCCGAAGTAATGGGCTCCCTTTACAATCGTAAGGATCAGTTCATGCGCGCCATCAGCGTTCTGGCAGGCCGCTTGAACAGCCGCAACTGCCCTATTTTTTGGGAATCCGAACGGAACATTGACTTTGTGCACACATTCATAAAGCGTAAGAAAGAAGTTGAGAATGACCAGAATCCCGAACTCTCAACATGGCTGGTAAAGTTCAACCAAGACAAAACCGAAGCCGCTAAAGAGTTCTGGTACGAGACCCTCAAGGGCATCGACGAAAGCCTGCGGGAAATCTTTTAAGAAAGGTAACAAACAACAAGAGCAGTATGCAAATGCAACGGTTCAAGAGTTTGCGGGGCCAGGAAGTATGTGGGGTCACCCGCATGTCGTGCGAATAGTGATAATGTCAATTCTCAAACAATCAAAGAAGTTCGCTTCAACAATCCTGGCGGTGATGATCCTGTTTGGTTTTTTTTGCAGGATGGATCACCGTTGTTGGCGCTGTTAACGGGAGAGATTCCTGTTGAGTGAAAAATATGCCTCCATCCGAAAAAGCGGTTCCCTCCTGAGAAACCCGCGCTCCAAGCTTGCCGCCTTCGGGGTGATCCAGGCCCTGGCCGTTACCCTCGGCGGGTGCGGTGCGCTCTTCGACTGGGTGGGAGGGAATTTTACGGGGAAACCGGGGGAGATGCGGGCCGCGCTTTCCCCCGGCGCCAGGGAGCTGATCGTCCGGGCGTTCGAGGGGATTGATCCGGGGCGGCTGATCGATCTCCATGTCCATGTTTTCGGCCAGGGACCGGACGATACCGGGCCGTTCGTTAGCCCCACCGGTCGGTCGTGGCTTCACCCCTTCCGGATGGTGCAGTACCGGGTCTATCTGAGCGCTTCGGGGGTTACCTCCGAAAGCCGGCTCAACGAGCAATATGTCGAGCGTCTGGTGGATCTTATCCGGAACACCGAAGGGGGCGGCCGGTATTTCATCTACGCCATGGACAGGCACTACCGGCCGGACGGCACCCCCGACCTCGATGCGACCCCTTTTTACGTCCCCAACGATTATGTCTTAGCGCTGGCAGAGCGATACCCCGATCTGTTCGTTCCGGTTATATCGGTCCATCCTTACCGGAAGGACGCCTTGCAGGAGCTGGAGAAGTGGGCGCAAAGGGGGTGCAGGTACGTCAAGTGGCTTTCGAGTTCCCAGGGAATCGACCCTGCCAGCCCACTGACGGAGCCGTTCTACCGGAAGATGATAGAATACGGGATGGTGCTCCTGGCCCACACCGGAGAGGAGCTGGCGGTTTTCACGGGGGGACAGCAGGAACTGGGAAATCCGCTTCTTTTGCGAAGGCCGCTCGACATGGGGGTTAAAGTGGTGGCGCTCCACAGCGCCAGTTTCGGGAAGAGCATCGACTTGGAGAGCCCCGGTCGGGAGAAGGTCCCGAGCTTCGATCTGTTCCTGCGCCTCATGGACGAACCCCGGTACGAAAACCTTCTCTATGGCGATATCGCGGGGGTAATCTTCTTCAACCACCGCGTCGAGGCCCTGAAAACGCTCCTCGGGCGGGAGAACCTTCATCGCCGCCTGGTCAACGGGAGCGACTACCCGCTGCCGGCCATCAACTTCCTGGTGATGACCGGAAAGCTCGTCCGCCACGGCTTCATCACGGAAGAGGAGCGGCGCTCCCTGAACGAGATTTACGGTTACAACCCGCTCCTGTTCGATTTCGTCGTGAAGCGGACCGTGCGCCATCCGGAAACCGGCAAGCGCTTTCCGGCTTCGGTCTTCATGCTTCCCTCGTTTTTCCCTTGAGTGTTACGTTACGAGCGTCAGCTCTTCATTCTTTTGAGGAGATCGAATGCCCGTTTCACGCGGGATACCACCCGTATGGGTTGGACCGGTTTGGCAATGAAGTCGAGAAAGCCGGATTCCAGGGCCTTCTGTTCTTCTTCACCGCTGGCTTTGGAGGTGAGAAGAATTATGGGTATATGGGCGGTTGCCGTGTTGGCCTTGAGGGCGCGCATGAGTCCGAAGCCGTCCATGCGGGGCATTACCGAGTCGCAGATGATCAGGTCGGGCTTTTGGTGGATGGCGAGCTTTAACCCCTCAAGGCCGTCATGGCCAATCTCCACCTCATAGCCTTCTTTTTCCAGAGCCACCTTGATGATGATGGCTACGGGGCTGGAATCCTCGACCACAAGGATTTTGGACAATGTGTGTTCCCGGGCTTTCCCGTGCAGATAGTGTTTCTCGATCGCCGCCAGGATGTCCTTGCGGGTGGCAAGGACGGGAATTATCTTCAGGTCCTTCTGCTTTGCCAGGTAATCGAGGGTTTCGGTATCAAACGGGTCGGTAACGGCGACGGCCAGCATCCTTTCCTTGTGCTGAAGAGGGAAGATCAGCTTCTCCACTGCCAGGTCTTCGGGAATCACGTCGAGGAGCTCCCGGGAGAAAGGATAAGAGACAATATTCATTACGGTCTTGAAGTTGAATTGTTTGGCAAGTGCCTCAACCAGTTCCTCTTCCGTTATGACCCCCATCTCTTCAAGGATCGTCCCCAGGCGCTTTCCGCTCCCCTTCTGTCTTGCCAGCGCCCTTTCCAGTGTTTTTACGGTAATGATTCCTGCTTCAACCAGGAGATCGCCCAGTTGTTTTCTATCGCTCATAACCATTCCCTGAACGTTTGTTGGCTGCTGTCTGAATATATCGGCTGATTTCTTTTTTAATTAAATGGAAAAATGAAAAAAGGCCCCGGTGGGGCCTTTTTGAATGCAACGTCATGGGATGTCATCACCGGACGTGTTCCTCGGGGTAGGCGCCGATGCTGTGTATGGTCAGGTCGGCGCCGGCAAACTCCTCTTCCTCGGTGAGTCGTATCCCGACAGTTTTGGAGAGGACACCATAGACCAGAAAGCCGTTTGCAAGGGCAAATACGATGGCACAGAGGACTCCCAGAAGCTGGGAGGTGAAGGTCACTCCCCCCATGCCGCCAAGCTCTTTGAGACCGAAGATGCCGGCGGCGATCCCTCCCCAGGAGCCGATAATACCATGGAGAGGCCAGACCCCCAGCACGTCGTCGATCCGCAGTTTTTCCTGTTCAATATGGAAGCCGTAAACGAAGATGACGGAGGCGATGGCGCCGGTGGCGAAGGCGGCGAGCGGATGCATGATGTCGCTGCCGGCACAGATTGCAATGAGTCCGGCTAGGGCGCCGTTATGGAGAAAACCGGGGTCGTTTTTGCCCGCCACCAGGGCTGCCAGGACGCCACCGATCATGGCGAGAAGCGAATTCACAGCGACCAGCCCGGATATCTTGTCCAGGTGGCCAGCACTCATGACGTTGAAGCCGAACCAGCCTATGGCCAGAATCCAGGAGCCGAGCGCCAGAAAAGGGATGCTGCTGATCGGGATCGGGTGTGATCTGCCCCGCAGATAGCGACCGGCGCGCGGCCCCAGAACCAGCACGGCCGGAAGGGCAAGCCACCCCCCGATGGAATGGACAACTACGGATCCCGCATAATCGTGAAATTCCGCACCGCCGACGCTCTTGATAAGGTTCTGCAAAAGAGAGGAGTTTTTTCCCCAGACGAGCGATTCAAAGAGGGGGTAGGTGAGGGCGGCGAAGATGGCGCCGGCTGTTACCTGGGGCCAGAATTTGGCCCGTTCGGCAATCCCGCCGGAGATGATGGCGGGAATACAGGCGGCAAAGCAGAGGAGAAAAAAGAAGTGCACCAGGTCGTAACCCTGGTTCCCGGAGAGAATCTCCCCGGCCGGTTTCAGAAAGGATATGCCGTAAGCGATGGGGAAACCGACAAGGAAATAGACAATGGTGGAAACCGACCAGTCGGTGAGGATCTTGACCAGGGCGTTTACCTGGCTCTTTTTCCGTACGGTTCCCACTTCGAGAAAGGCAAAACCTGCGTGCATGGCGAAGACCATGACCGCACCCAGCATGAGAAACAGCACATCGGTACTGTTCCGCAGAGTTGTCTCCATTGACGCTGCATCCATCCGTAATACCTCCGTTGGTATGAGTGCTTTCAACCCGCCATTGGGTAAAGCATTCTCATCGGCTAGCAACCTTTCTGCCAAAATGCTAACACATTGGAATCATTGTTTATCGGGTTGCAGCACTTCTCCAGTTGCACGGCATTCTGCTTAAATTCATACCGTATCTGCCTAAAAAAGAGGCCAAAACTCCTGCTGAAGATATTTATTGACGGTTTGCCGTTAACATTGTAGATTCATTAAATTAATGGACGTTTAACACCAGTAATGACATTCGGCCGGAGCAGAAGTTTGCCTGTAAAAACAGCCCTGATCTATTCACGTGATTTCAGCCATTACAGTTACGGTGCTGACCATCCATTCAAGGTTCAGCGCTATATCCTGGCCTATGAACTCATCCGTGCCTATGGGCTGACCGACATCCCGCGGGGGAAAATTTGCGATTGCCGGCAGATCACCGATGAAGACCTTCTCACCTTCCATACTCCGGATTACCTGGCAAGGCTAAAGGAATTCAGTGAGGCCACGGAATCCCGAGCCGACTTTCGTTACGGGCTTGGTGATGTGGAGAATCCTGTGTTCCCCGGTTTTTATGACTGGGCCTGTCTGGGGGCTGCCGGAACGGTTGAGGCTGCGCGTCTGGTCACTGAAGAGGGCTATGATATTGCCTTCAACCTGGCGGGGGGGTGGCACCATGCTCACCGGGGAAGGGCTTCCGGGTTTTCCTACCTGAACGATGCGGTGGTCGCCATTAATAAGCTGCTGGCGAAGGGAAAACGGGTGGTATATCTGGACATCGACGCCCATCACGGCGACGGGGTGCAGGAAGCCTATTACGATACCGACCGGGTGCTGACCATCTCGCTTCATGAGAGTGGGATCTGTTTTTTCCCCGGCACCGGTTTCGAGAATGAGACGGGGACGGGGACGGGGAAGGGATACGCGGTCAATGTACCCTTGTTGGCCCATTCCGACGACGCCCTGTTCATGAAGGCATTCGATGAGGTCGCCTTTCCCCTGATTGCCGCTTTTGATCCCGATGTGCTGGTGACCCAGCTCGGTGCAGACACGTTCCGCACCGATCCGCTGACCAGGCTCGAGATTACCACACACAGTTATTCCTACATCCTGAGGAAGCTGAAGGCGCTGAAGATCCCGTGGGTGGCGGTGGGAGGAGGCGGTTACGACAATATCAATGTGGCCCGCGCCTGGACCATTGCCTGGGCCGTAATGAACGGCGTGGAGTTGCCGCCACGGCTGCCGGCATCCTATGTGGAGGTTATTGCCGAGCTGGGTTTTCCCAATAAAATGCTTCTGGACGCCATGCACTGGGCTGAGGAAGACGACAGGAACAGGGCGCTCGATGCCGTGGAAAAGTGTATCGCGGCCATCAGAAAAACGGTCTTTCCCGTCATCATAGGGCGCTATGGCTAAAATTCCCGGTAATGAACAGTTAAGGGACTCACGCGGTCGGCCGCTTACCACCCTCCGCGAAGTAAACGCCCTTGACAAGGCGGAGAAGGAGCGGATTTATGCCAAGCTCATTCCGCCGCGACTGTTCGAGATGTATGCAGTTTCATCTGCTACCTTCTGTGGGCGCGACGGTGAGCGCAGGGTAACTTTCATCGCGCCGGAAGGGCTGGGGCTCTTGCGCATCGAAGTGAGGGGAAAACCGGGTGATCGGGACATCGTTTTTTTTCTCGACATTGCCGACACCCATTTCCGGCAAATGGAGCTTGCCTTCTGCATCATAACCGATCCCCATGCTCCGCGTTTCAATGTGGATGTGGACAGCGATGGAAGAGACAACTGTTTTGCGACCCTGGGACGTAACATCCCGGAAGAGACCAGGGCCATGGAAGCTGGGCTCTTTCCCAACCAGACCCGCCGGGGATTACGGATGTTCAATGAATTCTTTCCCTTTTTTGAGCGGTTTGTGGACGCGCTGGGAATGGAGATGATCGTTGCCGAACCCCTCACCTACGATAACGCCATCCGTTATGAAAAATACGGTTTCGATTATCTGACCGGCAGGCGGCTGATGCTTGAGATAAATGAGGGGTTCAAGCCTGGGGGAACGCTTTACAGAAGACTCGACGGTTCTACCCCGTTCCGCATGCCCGGAATGGAAAAAACGGTGAGAGGCCGCAGCTGGGCCATTCACGATGGTATACTGGATGAGCCGTGGGATGAGGTCCGAATTTATAAAATGGTCGGCGCATGCGCCGGTGTTAACACATTTCCTGAAAGGGAGAGAGAGGAGGTGCCGTCATAGCATCATCAAACCACAATGAACCTACCCCTATTGCCGGGGTTTGCTACTACACCCCCCCCGAAGACGCCGTTCTTTCGGCTCGGGATGGGAAAGTGCGGATATCGTACGGCGGTATGCCGGTGCCGCTCCTGGAGGATGACTATAACGCCATGGATGGGTCTTATCCTTCCTATGACGCTGTCGGGCGGGGTATCTACCAGGCACTGCGCATAAATCCCGACTGTGCTTTCGGTGAGAGTTACGCCCGGCTCCTGAAGGAGGCCTACCCCCATTTTCTTTCGGAACTGGCAAGCCATATCCTGATGCTGGAGAAGAAGGATGTGGAGGTAACCTATCTGGACAGAAAGATCAATTATCTGAAGATATTTGCACTGATCGAGCCGGATAATCCGCAGTTTCCCCTGGAGATCGGATTGACCTTGCTGGATAAAGGGTTGCGACTGTCAGCCCTCCACCTTGCCACCACCTCCCTTTACCGGGCGGAGGAATTTCTGCGCAGAGCCCTTGAGCTCTCTCCGGATGATGTTAAAACCAGTCATCACCTGGGAGAAGTTTCATATCTTTTGGGGAGATACGATGATGCCGCTCTTTTCTGGGGTGGTATAATTTCATCTCTACCCGCAGAAGAAAAGGAAAAACTGGAACGCCGCCTGCAAGGGGTGGAACAAGGGGCTACCCCGAGGGTGCCGGTGGTTGACTACCTGGAGGCCATAGGGGTGGCCCTTGACAGTCACCAGCGGGGGGAATATGAAGATGCCGCCGCCATACTTCAGGACGTTCTCGACGACGCGGCATTCTGCGAAGAGTTCCCCCTCCCCGAGATCTGGTATGTGCTGGGGGACTGTTATAAAGGTCTGGGAATGCCGCGATACGCGGAGGATTACTTTAAGGAAGCACTGAGGCTTAATCCCGATTACGCAGAGGCGGAGAGCGCCCTGAAAAATATGTATGAATAGAGGTTGCGATGTTCGGATTCAGTGCGGCTGATTGGATATTTATCGCCGGTGTCATGGTGGTGATCTTTGTCTGTGTCTGGATCAGCGACATGGGGAAAAAGTAGGAGGGCCGCATGCCGTTGCTTGCAGAAAGAGCACCGCGTTCCTGCCCGACGCTGACGATTATCCTGCTTGCTTTGCCGGTAAAGAGTTGATATAACTAACCGCAAATTCCCGCTTGAGGCCTTCATGACAGATAGTGAAAACGATGAGCTGCGCCGTCCCCTGGGGCTTACCCTGCTGACCGGCCTGTATCTCTTCTTATTTCTTGTATCCGCGTCCACTTTCGGCAATCCGTTTCCTTTTATGGGTCATATTTATCTGGGGACACCAGCCAAGGCTCTGGTGTTTGCCGATAGCCTGGTCTGCCTTTATCTCTTTCTGGGGATTATGAAAAGACAGCTATTTACGTGGTATTTCCTGCTCGGCTACAATATGTTTGAGATTTGCAATACCGTTCTTAACCTGAGTTTCATTTCCATGGGGGACCTGGAAAGGGTAATCGGTGAAAAAGTGCAAAAAGACGCCTTGTGGATCAACAATATAGCCAGCGCGTTGGCAATACTTTTGCTTACTCAATACGTATACCGTCACAAAAATTACTTTACCAACCGCCGCAAATATCTCTTTTAGCCTTCTCTGTGGGCATTGCGGCTTGGAAGCGTCTTGGTTTGTCTGCAGTTGTCGTGCAGCTATATGACAGTATTTACACGGGTTTACACGTGATTTTCAAATCTTTGATAGAACAGAACAAGTCAACTGTCGGCCTGTTTAACAAGCTGATGCACGGCCTGACCGGCTCCATTTTCCAGAACGGTGAATGCGAGGGCGCTGTCAACCTGTACGATACCCGTGGTGTCAGCATAAAGATAGAAAAGCTCAACAAGTATTATGGTGAAAATCATGTATTGAAAGATATCGATCTGGAAATCCCGGCAGGTGAGACCTTCTCCATCATTGGCCCTTCCGGCACCGGGAAGAGTGTTCTTTTGAAGCATATAGTGAAGCTGGAAACTCCGGACAGCGGCGAAATTTACATAGACGGACTTCCCGTCTTTCAGTCGAAGAAGAAGGATGATGGCCGGGATTACAGGTACAGTATGGTCTTCCAGTCATCGGCCCTGTTCAATTCGCTGACGGTGGGGGAGAACGTCGGTCTCTGGCTCCGCGAAAAACGCGTCTGCAAGGAACACAGAATAAGGGAGATCATCCGGGAAAAGCTCGCATTGGTTGGGTTGGAAGGCAAGGAAGGGTTGCGAACCTCCGAACTTTCCGGCGGCATGAAAAAGCGGGTGGCAATAGCCCGCTCTCTGGCCATGAATCCGGACCTTATTCTTTATGATGAGCCGACGGCTGAACTTGACCCGATAAACACCGACGAACTGGCCAACACGATCCTCAAGTTGAAAGAAACTACCAAAAATACTACGGTTATCGTTACCCACGATCTCAACTTTGCCCTGTATATTTCGGACCGTCTTGCCATGATGCATGACGGCAGAATCATAGAGGTCGGCACCCCCCGTGAGATCAAGGCCAGTCAGAACCCTGTTGTGAAAGGTTTCATATATACGACCACCAAGGGGATAACCAAGGATTGACGAATTCGTAAATAGTCCATATGCTGAGCGCTTTGCACCCGGAGCTTTTTCTGAATTCGTCGGGAGTAGGACTTGTCCATAAATAGCTTAACAGCTTAACCTGTATATACGGATATGTTCTAACAGATATGTTATTGGACAGGAGGAGCAGAAACTTGCAACGATTTCTCCCGGTGGTGTTCGCCGTTTTTGCATTCCCATTGTTTGTGACCGCCTGTGCGGAGCTGAAAGAGAGCCGGCCCATCCTTCCTGTCCGCGCATATGAACGGATGATTGTCGGCAGGCTTGATGCGGAGTATGTGGGAACGGACAACTGTGTTGCCAAGTGTCACAAGCATGACAAGATCACCGACGATTTCCTGCACAGCATCCACGGTGAGCAGATAAAACCGGAAACACGCCTGCCGCTGGTTAACTGCGAGTCGTGCCACGGGCCGGGGAGCTTGGCCATTGATGAGCTAGAAAATAACCCCGAGTTGAACGACCAGCTGAAAAAGAAGTGCGACACAACTAAATTCCTCGATATCATGAACCTCCCCCCCCAGGCCCAGTCCCTCATCTGCCTTAAATGCCACGCTGCTGCTTCCATTCCGACACTTGCCCATTGGAACGCCAGCCCCCATGCATTGAACGATGTCAGCTGCTTTGACTGCCACAAACTTCATCAAGGCCCGCAACAGAAGGTGAGCCATGAGGAAATGGCGGAACTCTGCTATGGATGCCACCCTGAGGTAAAGGCCGAGAATCAGCTCTTTTCGCATCATCCCCTGCGGGAAAAGAAAATGGCCTGCGTGGACTGTCATGAAGTGCACGGCACCACCCAGGAAAAGCTCCTCAGGGAAAACACCCCCAAGGGAACCTGCACCAAGTGCCATATGGATAAGCAGGGCCCTTTTGTCTTCGAACATGCCGATGTGACAGAGAACTGCGCCAACTGCCATGCTCCCCACGGTTCGGTCAACAATAATCTCCTGAATGCGGCCATGCCTTTTCTCTGCCTGCAGTGCCATGGGGGGCACACTCTTATTAACATTCCGGGGGTTAAACAGCTCTTTACCAACCGCTGCACCGACTGTCATTCGCAGGTCCACGGTACGGATATCCCTTCCCCGGCCACAACGGGCAGCGGTACGTTTCGCCAGTAGCTGACAGGTAATTAAGTCTAAAAGGAGCTTGCAGGTGATTAATCGCATTGACCTCGTCTACAGATTTGCTGTATCGATGTTCCTTTTAATAATCACCGCCTTGCCGGTATTGGCCGAAGAAAAGGTTGCTGCTGAAGAAGCCGTGCGTGCGGCTTTAGCGCCGGATGAAGGGGATGAATCGGGTGAGCTCCTGGTTGAAGAGGAGGCGCCGTCGGAGGTGAAGATTGAGACCCACACCTTGTTCGGGGGGTTTGCGGGGTACAGGTTTTTAACTGTTGATTCTTTTGGAGGGCGGGCGGCGGAATATGAATATCTCCATTCAAATCCGGTTCTGGGCGCTTATTACAACAGACTTGGCAAAGACCTCAAATACGGGCTGGAAGGGAGCTTTTTAAACGACAAGGATTACCGCGGCGATCTCCTTTTTGACTACGCCGGAGATTACCGCTTCCATCTGCGCACCGAATCGCTGTTCCATAATCTGGATCGTGAGGAGTTGTTTTCCCCTTCCCCTTTCAATTTAGGCACCGCTTCCTACAACGCATCGATCGATACTGCAGCTCCCCTCGGCATCAGGGTCGAACAGGACCTCGCAACGTTCCGTTACAAAATTCACAACTATCCTTTCCACCTCAATCTGGGCTACTGGCGTCTTTTCAAAGAGGGAAGCCGTCAGCTCATCTTCGCAGATCAAGCCTTTGAAGGAACTTCGAACACCATATTCTCCAGGGCGAGAGCGGTTGACCGTCAGACCCACGAAGGGACCGCCGGTTTTGACACCCATCTCGGCCCGGTTGACCTGATTTACACCTTCCGGATCAGGCAGTTTGAGGACAATGCAGGCATCATGCGCGACCAGTTTTCCGGCCGGACCAGCACTCTTACGCGGCGGCTTAATTTCGACACAACTTCGGGTTTACAGCAGCACAACGAAGATCCGGACAGCCGCTTTTTTTCTCATACCGTAAAGCTTCACACATCGTTGGCCGACGGGATCGTAGGGGCTGCCTCTTACACGTACGGCAAGCGGGAAAACCTTTCCGGGCTGTCGGACATACGAGGGGCGGACCAGACTTTCGCCATCCTGCAAAATGCGGCGGGCGATTTTATCTATACACCATGCAAGGAATTCACTCTGGCCCTTAAATACAGGCTGCAGGAGGTGGACAACAATAATCCTGCCGTCATTTCCAGTAGTTTTGCGGTGCCGTCGACAGTAGAGGCCAGACCTTCTCTTGACACCCGTAAGGATGTAATAACGGCCACATTCTCCGCGAGGCCGCACAATCTCCTGACATTCAAGGGAGAATACAAAGGGACGTTCCTGCACCGGGACAACGTCCATAATGACAATATCCTGTTGACGTGGAAGCACCTGCCGGAAAATTCCGAAACTCATAGGGGGACGTTTTCCGTTTTAAGCCGCCCCCTCAAAGGCCTCAAGCTGAAGGCGCTCTACGGTTACAGCGCCACCGATCATCCTTCCTACGGCAATTCCTTTGGCGAAAAGCATGAAGGACAGCTGCTGGCCTCATACAACAGCCTGAACCGCTGGGGGGGGAACGCCAATTACCAGATCGTCCGGGAGCTGAACGACCGGATCGACAGGTCCATCTTGACCTTCTTGTCACCTCTCCCGCCATCCCCCCAGCCCACCTTCGAATTCAATGCGGATTCGCCTCCACTTTCCAGAGACAGAAGGGCGAACAACTTTACCGCAAGTCTCTGGTTCACCCCATTTGAGAGGTTTACCATTACCGGCAGTTACAGTCTCCTCCGAAGCAGGATCGATCAGGGAGTGTTCTTTACCGTTGTAAATACGGGTTCCCGTGACGCCACCAATTACGAGACACAGGCACAGTTGGTCTCCATAAACGGCCTATATCACTTTGATGAGAAGCTGGACCTCTCCCTGGCCCTGCAGCAGATCCGCTCCTTTTCCGAGTTTGAACCGGCATTCATTGCGCCCGTTGCCGGTTCCGATACCGGCGGAATCAAGGATATTTCCCGTATCAGGACCGTTGAAAGTTCTCTTTCCGCCAGGGCCGGTTACCATTTGACCAAGAATCTCAACTGTGCCTTAGATTACACCTTCAGGGATTATGACGAGAAAAATTCATCACTCTTTGACGGCACGGTGCAGACCGTGATGGCTTATCTAAGCGCAAAATGGTAGATATGAAATGTCCCGGAGCAGCCCGTATGCTATGTAGATGTGCCAGTTCACTACTCCTGATCCTGATGCTGACGTTAGGCGCTGTGCCGACCTCTGCTGCGGGAAAGCTTGTTGCTGCGGTAATAAGCAGTGATCTCCCCCGTTACAGGGAGGCCCACCGGGCGTTTGTCAAAACACTTGCCCAGAAAGGGTACGATCAGAGCAATGTGGAAATCGTTATGCAGAGTCCGAATCCGGACCCGATTTCCTGGGCCAACAGTATCAGAAAATTCAATGCCATCGGCGCGGACGTAATCGTCACCTACGGTGCGCCGGTGACCCTGGCGGCCATGCGTGAGGCGGAAGATATCCCGATAGTTTTTGTCGATGTTTACGGCCCTGTGGAAACCGGCATATCCAGGAGCATGACCGCCACGGGCCGCAATCTGACCGGTGTCAGCTCAAAGGTTCCCATGGCAACATTGATCAAAACCATGCTGGCTCTTAAACCGATCAGGAACATGGGGGTTGTTTACAGTTCCCGGGAGGCGGGGTCGGTGGTTCAGTTGAAGGAGATAAAGCGAATAGCCGCCCAGCAAGGGTTTGCCGTAATCGATGTAAGCGTTTCCTCCCCTGCCGCGCTTGATGCCGCACTGAACTCCATGCTCCCCCTGGTGGACTGCGTATATGTCTCAGAGTGCTCGGCGGGATGCCGGGGGTTTGAAAAAATCGTGCACAGGGCGACCGAACACCAATTACCGGTTATTTCACAGATGCCGGACGCTTCTGATAAGGGGGCGCTCGTTTCTCTTGAAGTGAATCCTGCGGAACAGGGGCAGTTGGCCGGGGAATACGCCGCAAAAGTCCTGAGCGGCAGAAAACCTGCGCAGATGTCCATATCCACTCCCAAAAAAGTAGAGCTGATTATCAATATGAAGGCTGCCAAGGCGCTTGACCTCCATGTCCCTTTTCATGTATTGAGTGAGGCGACTAAAATTCTGAAATGACTCACGATGTCTCGGGCTGCGATGAAACAGGCCGGATATGTTCAATCCCAGTGGTTTCGAACCATGTTTGAGGTTTTGATGGGAAAGATACTTATAGTTGATGATGATGAAACCTATTCGAAAATATTGAGTAATAATATCAGGCAGTACTACCCGATTTTACAGGTCGAGACATGCACGGACCCGCTTGAGGCCCTGGTCGTCATAAAAGAGGGGGGACTCGACCTTCTGTTGATCGACCTGGAGATGCCGACGCTGGATGGCGTCAAGATATTCAATTATGCGACTGGGGCGGGGATTGACAAAAACAGGATAGTCATCCTTTCGGGGCGTGACTCGGATTATCTTCATGAACATTTCCCGCTCGGCACCTGCCTTGCGGTGTTGAATAAATATGAAGCAAAACAGAAGGCGGTGCTGGATATGATCTTCAGCTCTCTGCAGAAAAAAGCGGCGGTGTAAGCGGGAACCGGGAACCGGGAACCGGGAAGCGGGAAGCGGGAAGCGGGAAAATCCCTGTCCTGGAAGATTAATAAAGAGGTGGAAGCAATGGCCGGGAAGAAGATGGTGGTAACCATTTACGGACAAAACCATGTGAGATCCGATTGGCGTGTTGATCTCACCGGTTCTGTTTTTCAGTTGTTTTTCACGGAACTTTCACATGATCTGGCACGGTATGGCATCGAACTCAGCCGCGCAGATAACGATGCGGTTACTATCGACATAAACAGTTACGCGGACCTGCTGAATGCGGTGAGAATTTCTTCGCCTGCAGACGGATTTACCAGTCTGTGTGTGGGGCACATTATCGGTAAAAGCCAGAATCTTGACCTCATGGAAGATATTAAAAGGGCGTTGGACCGTGTGGCCTTTGCCCCTGAAACGATCCCTCCCGAAGACCATAATCGCCAAGTTTGCCATAACTGCGGATGCGGCTGCTAAAAGCTGTTCTTACGTCCACTATTCACAGTTTACTGAAATTATCTCTGCCGAGATCTCACCGGAAATGATGCTTAAGATGGCATAGGTTGGATTGGTGCAGGACTTATGCAAACAGCCGGGATTTATAAACAGCACATCATCGATAGTTTCGATTGCCGCCACATGGGAATGTCCGTAAAGCACAATCTGGGCTCTTTCTGCAAGGGCCTTTTTGTGCAGTTGTGCAAGTCCTGCTTTGACGTTATATTTGTCGCCGTGTGTAAGAAAAATTTTTTTATGTGCTAAAGTTTTACAAAGCTCTCGGGGCGTCTTTGCAGCAAAATCGCAATTGCCCGGGACCTTGTCAACCGGTTGGCCGATAATTTTCTCGATGATGCAGGCGTCTTCCATTTCATCCCCCAAGTGCACAATCCGGTCAAAGTGGCCGTTTTGTTGTGCAATGGCTCTGATTGCCAATGAATAATTGCCGTGCGTGTCCGAGAGGATCAGTAACTTCATGTTTGCAGAATAGCAAAATAAAATATTTTAATCAAGGCTGTACTTAATCAGGCTGTTGAAAGGTTGAGTAACAACGCAACCGTAGAGGGGCAGATATGAAACAAAAGTGGTTATGGTTGGGGGTCGTTATTGTCGCACTGTTTTTTCTTCTTTTTGTGGCGTCCGTTTGCGTCATTACATCCCTTCTCGGAGAAAAAAAACCGTTTGTCGTGGGGGGAGGGGTTGGTCTGGTTGAGGTTAAGGGATT
Organism: Geobacteraceae bacterium; assembly: GCA_009773645.1. Taxonomy (GTDB): domain Bacteria; phylum Desulfobacterota; class Desulfuromonadia; order Geobacterales; family Geobacteraceae; genus WSYB01. The sequence goes on along the minus strand of WSYB01000042.1, from coordinate 4,080 downwards.
GATCATCGATCCCCAGGATACCGTAAAGCAACTGCACGACTTCAAGAAGGACGAAAATGTGAAGGCCGTTGTTTTGCGCATTGATTCTCCCGGCGGTGTAGTGGGACCGTCCCAGGAAATTTATGACGAGGTCAAGAAGCTTGCCGCCCAAAAGAAAGTGGTGGTTTCCATGGGAAGCATCGCGGCTTCAGGGGGATACTATATTGCGGCTCCGGCTACGAAAATTTTGGCCAATCCGGGCACCATTACCGGGAGTATCGGGGTGCTCATGAAGTTTTCCAACATAGAGGGTCTCATGGGGAAAGTCGGTTTGAAGGCGTTTACCCTCAAGACCGGTAAATACAAGGATGTCGGCTCTCCGGTACGTCCAATGAGCGCCCAGGAAAAGGCCATGTTGCAGAACGTGATAGAGAGCACCCATGGGCAGTTTGTCAGGGCCGTTGCTGAAGGAAGGAAACTCCCACTGGAGGAGGTGAAAGGCCTGGCCGACGGGCGGATTTTCTCCGGCGAGCAGGCCCTGGCCCTGAAGCTTGTGGACAGGCTCGGAACCCTTCAGGACGCCATCGAAGAGGCGGGGAAGATGGCCGGGATCAAGGGGGAGCCGCAGCTGATCCGACCTCCCAAGAAGAAGAAATTATTGCTGGATATGCTGGTGGAAGAGACCACCGCCCGGATCGGGAGCCTGGCCAGGCAGGAGAGCGGGGTCAGCGTGAATTATGAGCTGGGTGGGGCGGGGCAATGAGGTTAAGCTTTCTACATCGGCGCTTTTTCAACAATCCGTACGCGGGGGCTGTTTTTCAGGAGATGGAATCGGCCGTCATCGGGAAAAGGAGAGATGGCCCACTCGTAGAGGGTCCTGGCGTCTTCCAGCACCGGATCCTTCGGAGATTTGTAATACTTTTTCTGCATCGGCTCGTCGTATAACCCGATGCAGCCATGGGACGCCGGATAACCGGGGAGATCGCGGCCGTGAATCCAGAACGAAATCCCCTTCCTGCTGATGAGAAACCTGAGAGCGTAGTTCATGGGATAGGGGATGCGTGTCTTCTCTATCTTGTAGAGCGATGAGTGATGCTTTAGATCGAAGGCAGTGATTCTGAAATCACCGCTGGGGGTCCTGTTCCCCTTTTCACCCGTGGCCACGGGTGAGGAAAAGACCAGCCGACCGAATTCGTAAGCGCCGAGAAACTGCTCCGAGAGGTCTATCAGGATAAATTTCGCCTCGTTCTCCGCATCGGCGTAGAATGCGGGCATCGGGGTGAAATCCTTGATATCGTCGAGGTTTTTCGGGACCTTCAGGAAAGTGCCGGGATAGGCGTGGCGCCGGTCCATCCTGTTAAACCTGAGCACGTCCCGCCACTGTTCCCCGAAAAGGCTCTCCGGCGTCTCGCGCCACTTAATGCGCCTGCACTCCCACTCTATGTCATCATCGCTCGGATGGCGGACCTTGCAAAGGGAGGGTATCTTTTTGGGCTTTGGGCTCGCATCACAAAGGCTGGCGTACGTTACCAGAAGGAGTGCGACGGAGAGAATGAAAACGCAGATGGCCTTCCCCGATGGACGCGACACTCTTGTAACTCCCTCTATTTAGGCTATACGCAAACAGCCCCTTTACATAACAGAAAACGGGGAAGGATGTCAACCCTGCCTGTTAATTGTCCGTTAATCCTGAAAAAAGCATTTTAGCCACGAATTTTCACGAATTAGCACGAATATTCAAAATGTTGTAGGGGAAGCATGCTTATGGCGGATATGGAGATCGGTTGCAGCGGATTCGATTACCCGCACTGGCGCGGGGGCTTCTACCCGGAAGGGGTACCCCGGAGCAAATGGCTGGAGTATTACCGCACCATCTTTTCTTCCGTGGAGTTGAACGTCACCTTCTACCGCCTCCCGAAGCCCGAAACCTTCGACAAGTGGTACGGGGAGACCCCGTCCGGCTTTGTCTTTTCCCTCAAGGGGAGCAGGTTCATCACCCACCTGAAGCGGCTCCGCGACCCGGCAGAGCCCCTCGATCGGTTCTTCGATGCGGCCCTTCATCTCGGAGAAAAGCTCAAGGTCGTCCTCTGGCAGTTTCCCCCACAGTTTGCCGCGAACCTGGAGAGGCTCAGCACTTTCCTCGAATTGCTTGCACGGTATCCGGTCAGAAACACCCTGGAATTCCGTAACGCGAGCTGGCTTGCGGCGGATGTCGTCGATCTCTGCCGGGAGCACAACGTGGGGCTCTGCATGGCCGATTGGCCCGAGTTCATTGATGAGCCGCCGGTAACTGCCGATTTCGTCTATATTCGGAGGCACGGCCATGGCGGAGACTATGCGGGCTGTTACTCGCGGGATGAACTGGGACGGGATGCACGGAGAATCCGGGGGTATCTGGGGGAGGGAAGGGACGTCTTCATCTACTTCAACAACGACGCTTACGGCTTTGCGCCGCAGAATGCGCGGGAGCTGATGGGGATGTTGAAGTAAGAGAGGGGAGGCCATCACAACGGCTCGGAAAGGCTTCATCCATAGGATTTCAGTCCCCTAAGCCGGCGAAGCCGGAACCAAAAAACTTGTTTCACGCAACGACGCGACGACGCAACGTTTTAAAACCATGAATCAAAGATTTTTTTAAAAGACTTTCGTTGCGTCGTTGCGTCGTCGCGTGATCAATGTCTTTCTGAAGTTTTTGCTCATATATTGTAAAGACTCAAGTCGTAAGAGCCTAAGCAGAAAAGCAAAACTCAGGAAATTCCTCCATTGATATTACTTCATAAAAGCCGTATTATCCACGCAATTAAAATTCCCTTTACTCGGCGACTCCGCGCCGTATAAAAAGGTTGCACTGCTATCCGCGAATGGGGCATTGGGCGAGTATGAGGAAAGGGATGAAGATACAGCATAAAAACTGGAAGATTTGGAACATGAGGACGCTTCTGATGGTGCTATGCATTGGCTTATTGCATTCAGTAGCTGCAGCAAATTCAGCAGCCGACGATTGGCCAGCGGATGTTGTCGAAGCTTTCAGAGCCAGCCCTACTGTTCAATCAGAAATTTCAAGACTTCGACAAAGCATAAACACAAAAGAACCAGAACAAGAGAATATAAAGATTATTGGTTTGGGAGGTGCCTGTGGCGTAGCCGGTTGTGGTGCCAGCTATCTCGCCGTTATCACCGTTCACAGAAGAGGAGTAAATCCTCAATCAGCGAGTGTTCTGGCTACCGTTGAAAGGTCACCCAAAGGTGTGCTCGGGAGGGTTTCTGTTGTTGAACTTAAGGTAAAAGGAGTAGAAGAACCCAAGTTGGAAGTTCAGCGGAGGTACTCTTCCTCTTTGCCAACAATAGAGCGGAAGTAGACGCCCAACAGTGCAGTGGATCGGTCACGTTAAAACTGCACCGGTCGCCGCCCAAGTGGTTGAATCAAATAAAGCGAACCAGAAGGAGAAGCAAAATGCCTACAATTTCAATGTTCTTTGGTATTATTATCAGGATGTTCTATCGCGACAATCAGCAGCACAACCTGCCTCATATCCACGCTGAGTTTCAAGGAGATGTTGCTGTCTTTGCCATAGAGGATGGCAGGATTCTTGACGGATCACTGCCAACACCGAAGCGGAAGCTTGTGGAAGCGTGGATTGAAATTCACCAGGATGACTTGTTTGCTGACTGGCAACTCGCTGTCTCCGGAGAAACCGTTTTCAAGATTAAAGGACTGGAATAATGAGAAGAATAAATACCGTTAGAGCTAACGATGACTGGACACTTGAAGTCGCCTTTAATGACGGCGCAGAGCGCCGGTATGATGTAAAGCCGCTTCTTGAATGTGAAGCATTCGCGGAACTCCGAAATATAGAGAAGTTTCGGCGTATTCACAACGGCGGCTATTTCGTCGAATGGGACAATGAGGCTGACTTAAGTGCTGATACTCTTTATCTTGAAGGAAAATCAATTCAGCACTGATTCCGTTCCTTCTTCAACCCCCAACCCGAAACAGATGCCCAACCAATAAGGATTGATACGACTTGAAAAGTCGTTTCAATCCATTGTTCAAGAAGCCCGGCATATCAGCGCCGAGCATTCGAATATAAGGGGAAAGCT
>WSYB01000004.1 GCA_009773645.1 Geobacteraceae bacterium | reverse complement strand
GGCATATTCGATGCTCCCGAGGACGACCGGGTCAGGAACGTTCCCTGCCACCCTGACCACAAAGATCTCGCCGAGCCCCTTATCGAAGATGATTTCGGGGGGAACCCGTGAGTCGGAGCAGGAGAGGATGATCGCGTACGGTTTCTGGCTCTTTGCGAGTTTCTCCCGTGCGGCGGCGTTGTTTTCTCCGAAAGCGTTCAGCTTGCTTTCCACGTAACGCTTGTTACCGTCAAAAAGCTTCTGCAGCGCCTCGTCCGCCGTGATACCGGCGCCCCCTCCTGATGCAAGCGCCAGCGCGCCCCAGAGCGACAGAACGCCGGCAAGAATTCCACCTCTGACATGACATTTCATCCCCTTCATAAACCCTCCCTTTCATATAAATTGAGCCATCACAATTAACACTTTCTCACTGCGGCGTCAATGCCAAATTTTCTCCCCTCCCCCTCCCCTTTCGCTCTCGGGATCACGGCATTTACACTTGTTTAATCCTGAGCCTCCCCGCCAGGTCGTCTGCGAACTGCCGGGCTCCCCTTTCGTTTTAGTCCTCCATTTACCGGAGCCTCCCCTGTATTTTCCTGAATTCGCTGTTGTCGCCGGAGAACTGGTAGCTTCGCGGCGGGAGCTTTGCGATCTCTTCCTTTACCCTCTGAATCCGCTCCCCCGTGAGGGGGTGGGAGGAGAAGAACTGCGTCAGCCCCCCCGGGCTCTCTTTATGCATCGAGTCAAGCTTCTCGAAAAAAGTGAGCATTCCCTCCGGGTTATAGCCGGTCCGGTACATGGTTTCCACCCCAAGGTAGTCGGCCTGGGTCTCCATCCCTCTGCTGTAAGCCATGAAACCCGCCTTCCCAAACATGGAGGCGGCCAGCTGCGCCACCAGGCTCGGATTATCGCCGAGCACCAGCTGCAGAAGGAGGGCGTACCCGTACTGCTGGGTAAGCTGCCGCGTGCCGTGACGGGCCACCGCGTGATTGATCTCGTGAGCCATGACACCCGCAAGTTCCGTTTCGTTCTGCGCCGTCTTGATAAGACCGGTGTTTACGTAGATATGCCCGCCGGGTATGGCGAAGGCATTGACGCTGTCGTCTTTCACCGCCTTGAAGGTGTAGTCGAATTCCACTTCCCTAGCGCCGGCGAGAAGTCTCTTGCCAAGCCTGTCCACATACCCCTGGAGTTCCGGGTCGTTCACCACCGTATACTGCTTTTCGATCTCCAGCGCGAATTTGGCGCCGAGCTGTTTTTCATCCTCGACGGAAATCAGGTTGAAGCCGCTGATGGCGGTCTGGTTCACGGCACAGCCGGAACCAAGTCCTGCAAGGAATAGAATAAAGGGCAGCAACAGTCGTCTCATTCGTCCCATACATCCCCCCTCTTCGCCATTCTTACGTTTCCGTCAGTTACCCTTGAGCGTGCACTCCCGCTCCCACACCCCATAACCATCACCCGTAATCTCCAGAAATGACCCGATGCGGCTTTCATAGTAGGCGATATCGCCGCATTCACCCTCAACCTGCATCATAAAGGGGTCTGAAAGGAGTTTGTGGCCGTGCAGAAAGCGGTAGAAAGCCTTAATGCCGTCGAGATGCGCGGAAAGCTGCCTTATGTCCGGCTCCATGTTGCTTATGATATACCAGTTGCCGGCAAACTGCCGGACAATTCCGGCTCTTTCCGCGAAGATATTTCGCTGCTTGACGGCAACCACAAAATCGCGGACGAAATAGTCGGCGCTATCGGCCAGGGTGGTTGCTTCCGCAGGGGTCATCCCCTCTTCCATGAGCTGGAGATAAAACCGTTGCAGGAGCTTCCGGCAAAGCTCGTCAACGCGCAGCTCATCCTCCAGGCTTCCCAACTCAAAATCGCCCTTGTTGACCGTGAGCCCTTCTTCCGGATCCATGCCTTTTCCGTAACCAGCGGTCATTTACAAACTCTCCTCGGTCTGTAGGGGCAACTCTTGTGGTTGCCCTTTAATCAGGCAGGCGTAAAACCTGCCCCTACTCCTCACTCCTCACCGACCGAGCCGCGGGTCGAGCGTGTCTCTTATCCCTTCACCCAGCAGGTTATAGGATAGAACCGTGACCAGTATCGCCAATCCGGGAAAGAGAGACAGCCACCAGGCGAACTCGATATAGTCCTTGCCGGAGGTAAGGATATTCCCCCAGCTCGGGGTGGGTGGTTGCACCCCGATGCCGAGGAAAGAGAGCGCCGATTCGGTAAGAATCGCCCCGGCAACGCCCAGAGTGGCGGAGACGAGCACCGGCGACATGGCGTTGGGGAGAATGTGACGGAAGATGATACGCAGGTCCGAGGCGCCCAGCGCCCGCGCTGCCATGACGTAGTCGAGCTCGCGGATGGAGAGGACCTCGGCCCGCACGAGCCGCGCCACCCCCATCCATCCGGTCAGACCGATGATGATCATTATATACCAGATGGAGGGTTCGAGCATGGCAATCACCGCAAGGATGAGAAAAAAAGTGGGGAAACAGAGCATGATATCGACGAAGCGCATGAAGACGTCATCGATCCACCCGCCGTAAAAACCGGAAACCAGACCGATAACCGTTCCGATCAGCACCGCAATCCCCACCGCGACAAACCCCACTTTGAGGGAAATTTTTGCGCCGAATATCACCCGGGTAAAGACGTCGCGCCCCAGCTCGTCGGTTCCGAACCAGTGGGCGCTGGAGGGGGGCAAGAGGACATTGTAGGCGTCGATGGCGTCCGGATCGAATGGGGTAATATAGGGTGCGAGGAGAGACAGCACAAAGAGGAGGAGGACAACCACCCCGCCAGCCACGGCAAACCGGTTTCGGCGGAACCGTTTCCAGAATACTTCGTAAAAATATGTTGATGTAAGCCGCATGATAATATGGAACCTCACCTCTGCCCGTGGCGGATGCGCGGGTCCGCGAGGGCATATGAGATATCGGCCAGTAGATTCCCCACCAGGGTGAGAAAGGCGCCGATCACCAGGATACCCATGACCAGCGGGTAATCCCGCGCCATCACCCCCATGTAGAAGAGCTGCCCCATCCCCGGAATCGCGAAGATGGTCTCAAAAATGACGCTACCGCCGATAAGGCCGGGGAGAGAAAAGCCTAAGAGAGTTATGACCGGCAGGAGAGCGTTTCTCAGGGCATGCCGGTAAATGACCGTCCGCTCGGAAAGCCCCTTGGCCCGTGCCGTGATAATATAATCCTGCCTGATGACATCCAGCATGTTGGAGCGCATGTAGCGTGAAAGGCCCGCCAGGCTGCCGAAGGCCGCCACCGAAATGGGGAGGATAAGGTGCTTTGCCATGTCCCAGAGCCAGCGAAAGGGGCTAAAGCCTTCGCTACCCAGGGAATGGAGCCCGGAAATGGGGAGCCAGGAAAGCTTCACGCCGAAAAGATACATGAGGAGGAGCGCCAGCCAGAAGGTCGGCACGGCGAACCCGAGGAAAACGAAGATTGTGATCCCCTTGTCCAGAAGTGTGTCCCGGTGGACGGCGGCGAGAATCCCGATCGGAATGGCAAGGCCGAACTCCAAGATGAGGGCGATGATGTTGAGGGAAAGGGTCACCGGAATCCGTTCCTTGATCTTATCGGTTACCGGCCGGTTGTCCGGGGCGAAGGAGCGGCCGAAATCGAGCTTGGCCATCCGTGCCACCCACGTTACGTACTGCACGTGGAGCGGCTTGTCGAGGCCGTAGAACTCCCTCATCCGCTGTCGCGCCTGGGCCGAGACCTTGGGATTCATGGCGACCTGCATCTCTACCGGCTCGCCGGGGGCGAGATGGATCACCACGAAGGTGATTATGGTGATCCCAAAAAGGAGGGGGATCATCATGAGCAGGCGTTTCAGAAGATAGGAGAGCATTAGTGGAGTTGCTCCTCTTTCGGCACATACCACCGGATAAAATTATGGGTGATTCCGGCCGGCGCCGGTTCAATGCCGCGGAACCGGGCACTTACCACCGGCAGGGCATCAGGGACATACAAAAAGGTGTAAGGCTGCTCTTCTGCAAGGATATCCTGTATCCGATAGTAGCAACGCTTCCGCTTTTCCATGTCGAAGGTGCTGCGCCCCTCTTCCAGGAGCCGGTCCACCTCTATATTTTTGAAACCGATGAAGTTGAGCTCCTTGGGGCCGGTCTTGCCGGAGTGCCAGACGTCAAAGATGTCCGGGTCCTGGCCAATCGTCCACCCCATGATGAGCGCCTCGAAATTCCCCTTGTCGATGAAATGGGCCAAAAGGGAAGCCCATTCGATAACCCTGATTTTCACATCGATGCCGACATTTTTCAGGCGGCGCTGGATGATCTGCGCGGTTTTTAGCCGCTGGTCGTTACCCTGGTTGGTAATGATCGTGAATTGAAAGGGTTTGCCGTCCTTGACCAATATTCCGTCACTGTTAGTTTCCTTCCACCCCGCCTCGGCCAAAAGGCGCTGCGCCAGCGCCGGATTGTAATCGAAGTCCCGGATATGGGAATTATAGGCCCAGGTACCGGGCTTGTAGGGGCCATGGGCTACCTGCCCCATTCCAAGCAGCACTCCGTGGATGATCTCGTCCTTGTTGATGGCCGAAGAGATGGCCTGTCGCACCCTCTTGTCGGCAAAAAGGGGATGGCGCAAGTTGTAGCCGAGATAGGTATAGACGAAGGCGGGGTAGCGGTATTTGTTGAAGCGCGCCGTGAATTCCGGAGTATTGGTCTGGCGGCTATACTGGACCGGCGAAAGCCCCATCATGTCGAGAGTGCCGGCCTTTAACTCCATGTACATGGTGGAGTTATCGGGGATAATCCGGTAGATATACCGTCCGATATACGGCCTCCCCTCGTAGTACGCCGGGTTAGACTCCAGTATTATTTTCTGCCCCGCAATCCACTCCTTGAACCGATAGGGGCCGGTCCCGACGGGATGACGGGAGAGTTCGCTCTTGGTGATATCCTTTCCTTCCAGCAAATGGGCCGGGAGAATCGACATGCCCCACGACTCTAAGGCCGGTGCAAACGGCTTGGCATAGCTGACCCGGAAGGTGAAGGGGTCAGGCGCTTCGGCGGTTTTCACCTGTTTGAAGGCATCTGCGTAGGCGGTGGGGGTTTTGGGATCGATCGTGATGCGATAGGTGTACATGACATCCCGGGAGGTAAATTCATGGCCGTCATGCCATTTCACCCCTTTCCGCAGGTGAAAAGTGATGGTGAGGCCGTCCGGGGCGACATCCCATGACTCGGCCAGCTCTCCTTCGAGCTTCAGATTCTTGTCATACCTGACTAAGCCATTGAAGACAAGGCCGGCTATATCGTGAGAAGGAACATCGGAAGCTAAAATAGGGATCAGGTTAGAGGGTTCCCCGCCGGTTCCGACAACTATGGCGTCGCCATAGGCGGGCTTTCCAGGTTTGCGTGCAACAGGTCTGATCGTTTTGCCGCCGCTGTCGCATGCCACAAGGGAGAATAGAAACAGGAGCGATAACAGGGAGAGACCCCACCGCATCTTCATTTCTCACCGATCTCCGCCTTGATTCTTCTGATTTTTTCGGCAATGCCCTTCCTTTCCGGCTCAAGCTTTAACGTCTGCCGGTAAAGGGGGAGCGCCTTGCGGTATTCGTTTACGGCAAAATAGGCGTCGGCCAGATGCCCCATGACAGTGGCATCGTCGTCGATCAGCTCCAGCGCCCTCTCAAGATAGATAATCGCCTCATCGTAACGTTTCATCTTGTAATAGATCCAGCCAAGGCTGTCCAGAATGAAACCGTCATCGGGGCGCAGGCTGATGGCCTTTTTCAGATACTGCAGGGCCTCATCCAGGTGAACACCCATCTCTGCATAGGTATAACCCAGGTAATTGAGAGCCTGGGCGTCTTCCGGCGCCAGCTCTATTACCTTTTTCATCCGCCCGATCGATTCATCCCTTTTTCCGATTTTGTCGTAGAGTATGCCGATCCGAAATTGGAGCCCCGGATCAGAGGGGAAACGCCCCTCGACCCCGATCAGAGTTTTCAGCCCCTCTTCGAACTGCTCCATGGATTCATACAATCCGGCCAGTTGCAGATAAAGCTCGATACGCATGGGCTGGGCGGCAATGGCCTCCTTGAGGAGCGCTATTCCTTTTTCCGGCTCCTTTTTGTCCTTATACAGATAGGCCAGATGACCGAGGGCGTCGTAATAGTTGAAGGCGGTCGCGGGTATCTTTCCGAATTCCTCTATGGCGCGATCCGTGTCCCCCTTCTCCTCATAGGCTGTGGCGAGATAAAAGCGTATCTGTTGTGCTTCCGGCTCCTGCCTGAGAATATCGGCAAACTCCTTAATGGCGTCGTCGTAGCGCTCCAGCTCCATGTAGATGAGCCCTATTTTCCTGGCGGTTTCCAGCCCGCCAACCCCTCTGTGAGCCATCTTCTGCAACAGGGAGAGGGCATCTTCGAGGCGCTGCTGCTGTATGTACAGCTGGATCAGGTGCTGGACCACGTTGATGTTACCCGGATTAATCTCAAGAAGCTCGTTGTATGTGGATATGGCGTCGTTGTATAACCCCTGAGTCTCCTGGGAAACGCCAAGGTCGATCATGGCCTGTTCGAAATCCGGCTTCAACTCGATGGCCTTTTTGTAATAATTGACCGCCTCCCGGGAAAGCTTCATCTGGTCATAGGTTTTGCCCAGATAGTAATAACCGAGAGCGGAATCGGGGGCAACCTTGAGAAGGTCCTTCAGGGCATTGACCGCCTCCTCATAATCAAAAACCTTCACATAGGAGACAGCCAGATGAAGATAAACCTCCTCTTTCGAAGGGTCGGTTTCTACGGCTTTCCTGAAGTGGGCTATCGCCTCCTTATCCCGTTTCAGTCCGGCCAGAATCGTGCCGGCAAGGGTATGTGCCCTGACATTGTTCGGGTCGAGCTTCACCGCCGTCTCACAGGCGGCAAGGGCGTCCTCGAATCTGTTCATTTTCAGGTAAATGCCGGCAACCGCCGTATGCATAAACGCCGAGTTCGGGTCCGCTTCAATAGCCGCACGCAAAAGCGCCAAGGCGCCATCCAGGTCTCCTTCCATGTTGTGGATTCGTGAAAGTGAGTAAATATACATCGCCCTGGATTCGGCGATATTAACAGACAGACCCGAAGGCTGGCCCGCCGCGGACGGTGTTTCGTTTACCCGGCTTGCAGCGCAGGAAGGGGAAAGCGCGAACATCATGACAATCGCAATAAAACAATTTTTGTTCATGGATTACCCGGTTTAAAATAAATACCAGACATTCGACAAAGACGTTCGTGCCGTTCGGTCACGATTGCTTTACCGACGCCTGGTTCTCACAACAACATGCGCGTAGTCAACAATGGGAATACAACAGCTGTTAACAGGCTGTTAAAACGTTAATATCCTGTTTGAATAATGAAACCGATATTGAAAAGCTAGCATAAATCCGTAGGACCGTCAAATATTTATCTTTTCCCCCGCCTTGCGCCGACTGCGTAATATGGTAAGGTTTTTCCAAGTGATATTGCCCGGTTAAGGACACAGTATGGAACCGAAGCTTCTGAAATCACTGCTCAAACCGCAATCCTATCCGGAGGCCACCGCCTCCGTTCATCTTATCCAGACCCATGTATCGTTTATTTTCATTACCGACAATTTTGTCTACAAAATAAAGAAGCCGGTCGATTTCGGCTTTTTGAACTTTTCTACCCTGGATCGACGCCGTTTTTACTGCAACGAAGAGGTACGGTTGAACCGCCGCCTTTGTCCCGACATTTACCTGGGGGTGGTTGAAGTCAGAGAATCGCCTGCCGGAGCGACCTTAACCGGAGATGGAAAAGTAATCGACTACGCGGTAAAAATGAAACGACTCCCTGCCGAGCGAATGCTGGACAGACTTCTGGCTGAAGACAAGGTAACCGATAACGACATCCGAAGAATCGCCCGGACCATTGCCGAGTTCCACCTTAATGCAGAGCGGGGGGAAGAAATCGACAGCTACGGCAGTATTGAGAACATAAAACGCAACTGGGAAGAAAATTTTCAGCAGGTTGTGGAATTTATCGATGATTCACTGGCGCAACGTGATCTGCAGATTATCAGGGATTGGACAGAGAGCTTTATTGCAGACAACGAGCGGCTCTTTGCCGAAAGGATATCCCGGGGGTTCATAAGGGACTGTGACGGTGATATCCACCTGGAGAATATCTGTCTGACCGATCATGTCTATATCTTTGACTGTATTGAATTCAATAACCGCTTCCGCTATTCCGACACCGCAGCAGACATCGCCTTCTTCCTGATGGACCTTGATTATCACGGCAGGAGCGCATTTGCCGAGGTTTTTCTGACAGAATACGCTGCCGTGACCGGTGACCGGGGAATCGTGAATGTCCTGGATTTTTACATGGTTTATCGCGCCTTTGTCAGGGGGAAGGTGGAAAGTTTCAGGCTCCTTGATCCGGTCATTCCGGAGCATGAAAAGAAAACGGCCCGAGAGAAAGCAATCCGCTATTTTCGCCTGGCCAGGGGGTATATCATCCGCCGCAAACTCCCTCCAACCTTGATCATCACCTGCGGCCTCATGGGGAGCGGCAAGAGCACCGTCGCATCAGCCCTGGCCCGTGAACTGGGAATGGCAATTGCCGCCTCCGATCCGGTAAGAAAAGAGATCCTGGCCATCCCGGCCGATTCCCGCGTGCATGACGAGTACGGCACAGGGATCTACTCCCCGGAGTTTAGCGCCGCCACGTACAAAGAACTCCTTGCCAGGGGGGAAAAAGCCCTCACGTCGGGACACAGCATAATAATTGACGCCACATTTCGCAGCAAGAGCGATCGCGCCCTGTTCCGCAACATGTCGGAAAGGCTCGGCGTATCATTCCGCGTTATACAGACCGTCTGCAAGGAAAAACTGATAAAACAGCGGCTTGATAACCGCATGCAAAGGGCGCAGGAGGTCTCGGACGGAAGATGGGAGCTGTTCAATCGGCAAAAAGAGGATTTTGAGCAGTTGGACGGAGACGAAGGGGCATTAATTTTCGTTGATACTTCCAGGCCGATAAATGATAATATCGATGAAATTTTAACAAATATGGGGTTGCTCTGATGTGGCCGAAGATATTTAAAAGTCTGTGTCTCAAGGAATCGTGGGTGATTTTTTTCATCCTGGGGATAGTCATGATAAACTACCCCTTTATCAATATCTTCAACAAACCCGCGCTGCTGTTCGGCATGCCCCTCCTTTTTCTCTATTTTTCGTTTGGCTGGCTGATCTCCATTTGCGTCATCTTTATCTTCACCAAAGCCAACGATTTCTGTGAAAGGGATACGAAGGGCAAAGGAGAGCATCGTTGAAGCTCAGCATTGAACTGGTGGTGGGGGTATCCCTCTTTTACATATTCCTCCTCTTTTTGGTAGCCTACTACGCCGACAGGAAGCGGGAACAGGGAAAGAGCATCATTGCCACCCCCCGGATCTATTCACTCTCCATCGCCGTCTATGCAACCACGTGGACCTTTTACGGCAGCGTCGGCAAGGCCGCCACCACAGGGCTCGACTACCTGCTCACCTATCTCGGCCCCTCTCTTACCGCCTTTTCCTGGTGGTTTCTGCTGCGCAAGATAGTGAGGATCAGCAAGGAAAACAATATAACCTCCATAGCGGACTTTATCAGTTCCCGTTATGGAAAGTCGCAGTGGCTGGGGGCGCTGGTAACCATCATCGCCATGCTCGGCATAACGCCTTACATAGCCCTGCAACTAAAGGCGGTTTCGACGACCTTCGACATCATATGCGGTTACCCCTTTGTCCAGTTGCCCTTCATGCGCGGCGCCGCCCCCCTGCGGCTCCACTCTGACTTTTTCACGGCGCTGATCTTGAGCACGTTCGGGGTTATCTTCGGCGCCAGGCGCCTGGTTTCCTCCGAGCGGCACGAAGGGCTGGTGGCGGCCATTGCCGCCGAATCCATCGTAAAACTGGTCACCTTCTTAAGCGTTGGTATATTTGTCACGTACTTCATGTTTGACGGCTTCACCGATATCTTCACCCGCGTACACGCGCTGAAACCCCAATTGCTGGAACATCTGACCACCGTCGGCGATGCGGGAGGATCAACCTATCCTTACTGGTTCGCCATGCTTTTTCTGTCCATGGGGGCGATCATGCTCCTTCCCCGCCAGTTTCACATCCTGGTTATCGAAAACTCCAGTGAAGAGCACATAAAAGAGGCCATGTGGCTCTTCCCCGCCTATCTTTTTCTTATCAACCTTTTTGTCATGCCGATCGCGCTGGGAGGCATCCTTTACAGCGGCGGCAGCTACGGCGCCGATTTTTTCGTTCTCAATCTCCCGTTGCGGACCGGTCATCCCTGGCTGGCGCTGCTGGCTTTTCTGGGCGGGTTTTCCGCTGCCGCCGGCATGGTGATGGTTGAATCGGTGGCCGTCTCCACCATGTTCCTGAATCACCTGCTTATGCCGATCGTGGTAAAGCTGACGCCGAGGTCCTGGTTCCCGGTATTGCTCATCAACCTGAAGCGTTTCGGCATCTTCCTGGTCGTTTTACTCGGGTACCTTTACCACCGCATCGTCGGGGAAACATTCATGCTGGTCAACATGGGACTCATATCCTTTGCCGCCGCCGCCCAGTTCGGCCCGGCGATGATAGGGGGTCTCTACTGGCGCAGGGGGAACAAGGCAGGAGCCATCATCGGTATTTTTCTCGGCTTTATCCTGTGGGTCTACACATTGCTGATCCCATCCTTCGTCAAATCGGGGTGGTGGCACAGCGATATCCTGAATACCGGACCCTTCGGCCTTTGGTTCCTGAAGCCGACAGAGCTTTTCGGCCTCACCGGCTTTGACATCTGGACCCATTCCCTGTTCTGGAGCATGTTCCTGAACATCGGCGGCTACCTGGCCTTCTCCATACTCCTGGGGCAGGATGAAACGGAGCGGGAACAGGTAAGAAAATTCGTAGATGTGTTTGAGCCGCAGAAGAACGGAGTGTCATGGGAAACAAAGAGGCTTTCAAAACCGATCACTATTTTGCAGTTCGTGAACCTCATGTCCAAATTTATCGGCGAACCCCAGGCCCATGCAGCCATTGCCGATTATCTGGGGGAGAGGGAAATAGACGAAAGGGGAGGGGTATCGGAGTTCGAACTGCCGAAACTCAAGCGTTTCATCGAAAGGACCCTGGCCGGCTCTGTCGGCGCCGCAGCCGCAGGCGCCATTGTGGAAAGCTACCTGTCGGACATCGGTTCACGGATGGAGTCGGTTTATGATATCTTCAGCACCGTCCGCACTTCCCTGGCTGAAAGCCGCGAAGCCCTTTACGTGCGGCTGCGGGCATCCGAGATCATGAATCGCTCCCTCGATCTGCAGATTATTATGGACGACCTGCTGAAACTGCTGTTGTCCGAATTCAAGCTGGACCTGGCCGTCATTAGGCTTATCGATAAAGAAGGGGTGCTGACGGTTCATTGTTACCGGGGCACGGAAAGCAAGACCATAACCGGAAGCGACTGGCTGCCGGAAATAGACACCTACATTGGAGAAGCGTTCCTGTCCAACAAGGCGCAATTCATAAACGACACTAAAAATATCACCAAACCGAAATCCCGGGAAATAATGGAACAGGAAGGGATAAAGTCGTTTGCACATATTCCCATAGCCAGTGAAGGGGCTCCGCCGGTGGGAATCTTATCGGTCTTTTCCAAAACCATCGTGGGGCTTTTTACTGAGCCCTTTCTTAAACTCCTCGCAAGTCTTGCGGGACAACTGGCCCAGGCGGTAAAAATAGACTCGGAAATGAAGGCCAGGGAGCAGGAGAGACTGCTGAAAGAAAAGGCAGAGCTGGAGAACGCCAGGGTGCTCAGGGATATGGAGCTGGCCAAACAGATTCAGCTGTCCCTTCTTCCGGCGGCGCCGCCGGAGCTCAAAGGAGTGAGGTTTGCTGCTCGCTGTGTGCCGGCCACCCATGTGGGAGGTGATTATTATGACTTTTTCCGGCGTGGAGAAAACGTTGTCGATCTGGTAATCGCCGATGTTTCCGGCCACAGCGTGGGTGCGGCGCTCATCATGGTCGAAACGCGCAGTGTGTTGCGGGCGGAAGCAATTTCGAAAAATAACACAAGTGCCATCCTGACTGCACTCAACAACCTCCTCTACGAAGACTTAAGCAGGGCGGAACTCTTTATCAGCATGTTTTATATCAAATATAACGCAGAAAACCTCCTCTTAACCTATTCCAGTGCCGGACACAATCTCCCCATTCTCTCCCGTCAAGGGGAAGCGACCTGCCGGGAACTGGACGCCGAAGGGCTTATTCTCGGGGTCAAAAAAGAAGTCGCATTTGAAGAGAAGAACATCCAGCTGCAAAAGGGTGATGTGTTACTCCTCTATACCGACGGAATTACCGAGGCCCAAAATGAAGCCGGTGAATTTTTCGGCTCCGGGAGACTTTGCACTATCCTTACGGAATGTTATCGAGAGGAGCCTGAGGTAATAATCGAGACGGTTCTCAAAGAGGTTTCGGCTTTTTGTAACTCACGCCCTCTTGAGGACGATATATCGATCGTGGTCATGAAAGTGGCCTGACGGTTCTCAAAGAGGCAGTCATTTAATTGGTTGAACGGGGCCTGATATTAATATATAAATGAATTAGGGAAACAAAATCAAACGTTCCAATTGCCTCCACCGGCAGGGGCTTGGGACACGGGAGCGCCTCATGAACCTGAATATCGAACAAAAAAACGAGATCGTGCTCATTTATGTGAAAGAAGAAAGGCTGGATGCCCATAATTCAGGAGAGTTGAAATTGGAGATGCAGAAACTGTTTGAAGGTGGGAAAAAAAATATACTGGTGGACCTGAAGGACGTCCGTTTCATCGACAGCTCAGGCCTGGGAGCGCTGGTCTCCGGTTTCAAGAATGCCATCTCCCATCAGGGAAACCTGAAACTGTCAACATTGCAACCCCAGGTAAAGTCCATGTTTGAGCTGACGCGACTGCACAGGGTATTCGAAATATTCACATCCACTTCCGAGGCACTGGAAAATTATTAAGCTATCGAGGTTATTATGGAAAAGAATGAACTCGAGATCGACATCAAGGTCCCCAACCAGACCCGTTACTTAAGTCTCATAGGCAGAATCGGCGAAGATATCGCCAAAGAACTGGTTAGATATTCCGGAAACAGGGAAACGCTGGCGTATCATATAAACCTGGTCCTGACCGAGGCAATGGTCAATGCCATTAAATACGCCAATGCCGATGATCCCGACAAGATGGTACATATTTTTATCAATATTACCGACGATGAGCTATTAATAAAGGTCTTTGATAATGGGCAGGGGTTCGATATCAACTCCGTTCCGCCTCCGGATTTCGAGAAACTGGAAGATCGGGGTCGCGGTATCTTTATAATAAAAACCCTCATGGACTGCGTGAGCTATAGAAAGGTCAGCGACGGCAATGTGCTGGAAATGTCAAAAAAATTACGATGAGGTGAGGTTACACCTCTCTTCCCCTGAGCCTTACCTTACCTTTTCCCGGTGATATGACCACCAGACCATCATTACCCCCACAAGCAACATAGGGAAACTCAGCAGCTGCCCCATAGAAAAGCCCCCCCAAATAAAGCCGACCTGAAGATCCGGCTCCCGGAAAAACTCCACAAAAAAGCGAAATAAACCATACAACGCAATAAATGACCAGGATATGACACCTGCCGGCCGCCTTTTGCGCCCCAAAAGCCAGATGATACCAAAGGTTACCGGCCCTTCCAGAAAAGCTTCATACAGTTGGGACGGATGGCGCGGCTGCGGCCCGCCGGCAGGGAAAATTATGCCCCAGGAGACATCGGTAACCCGTCCATAGAGTTCCCCGTTGATAAAATTGCCGATTCTCCCCAGTCCCAGGCCGATCGGGGCCGCCGGGGTACAGAGATCGGTCACGGTGAAAAAACCGGTCTTCTTTTTGTGTACAAAAAAGACAACGGCCAGTACCGCACCAATCAGGCCGCCGTGGAAGGACATTCCTCCTTCCCAAACGGCAAAAACCTTAAGCGGATTGGTGAAGTAGTATGACAGATTATAAAACAGAATATATCCGGTGCGCCCTCCAAGGACAATCCCAACTGCCACGAAAAATATCAGATCGGCGACATCTTCCTTGCTGAACGGAAGCTTCCTTCTCTTTACCCCTGCCAAAACAAGAAAATAAGCGGTTACAAAACCTATAATATACATGAGGCCATACCAGCGAAACTCAAGCGGGCCCAAACGAAGAAAAACCGGGTCAATATCAGGAAATGGCATAGATGTCCCCACACATGAATTTTTCGTGTAAGGTACCAACAAAAATCCTGGGTGTCAATCTCCAGGGCCTTGTGCCGGGAGCCATAGAAAAGTTATTTAAAATTCTTCCTAAAGTAATTACTCTCCATGCCGAAAAACTACTACAAAAGAACCGAATTCAAAGGATATTAAATTTTCCAATTCCCCTTGACAAAGTTTCTGGCAGTAGTAGAATAAGACTAGAAGATTGGCAGAAATTGTTCTCTGAAAATTGCTCTGGGATGCAAGTAATAATCGGTTGAGCAGCCTGACTATCAATTAATCTTTTAAACTATCCCTGAGTCCAAACGTGGTGTGCACGCCTTCCCGGTGGAAGGAAGTCTGAAACGTTTTCTCAGGAGAAGTTAAAACCCAGGTCAGTGACTCTAACGGTTATACGGTACTCTGGAGCAACTATTTAATTGGCGGCGCAGGGAATCACGTGTGAAAAAAGTAATTCACATCCGCCAGGCGCGTAACAACCGCTTGAAAAAGGGGGTATCGAAAGGCCAAGCAAGATTGCACGGTCCTGAAGAGCGTACAATCCGGCACCAATAGATTCCCACCGACGAATTAGTATAAAGCATTCCGCTGCAACGCCAGTTATACAAAAAGAAAAGCCCGGCTGCTATCTTCCGGGCTTTTCTTTTTTCTATCCGCAGAAAAAAATTACTGACGTAAGTCGGCCGGCACTCCTGCCTTTGTTGCAGCCTCATCCAAGGAATCGAGTTTTTTCCGAAGCTCCAGGACCCTGTTCTCAATGGCCTTTATGGTATTGTGCAGGCTGATGTATTCATTTCTTGACATCTTGCTGGTGTCATTCATTCGGCCCCTCGCCTCAACAAGCTGCTCTTCGGAGGCCTTCAGATCCGCCCGCAACTTGCCAAAGTCTGCTTTCCAGGCTTCTCCTTCCTTTCCGTCATATACCGTTTTCTTTTTTTCCTGCTTCCCTTTCGTAGCATTTGTCTTAGTATCAACGCTATCACCAGCTTTTTGCCCGAACTTGGGTTCCTCTTTAGTTTCAATCGCCGTGGGAGGGGCAGTATCCTCTTCTCCCACCACCTTGGCTTTTTTCCGAAACTTTTTCGGGATCTTGCCATAATCTTCCGTAAAATTCAACGTTCCCTTGTCATCCACCCATTTGTAGGTCGCAGCAGTCACCGGGGCTGTAAACAGCATCAGTGTTAACATAACAATGAAGTTCTTCATGCTTTCATCCTCCGATTATGTATATTCCGCATTCTGATTTTCCCGGGAGTTCAACCCGGCGGCCAATTGAAATGTCGGCCGGCAAGCAGATGAAAGTGGATATGAAAGACCGATTGCCCGGCGTCCGCGTTGTTGTTATTGACAATCCTGAACCCCTTGTCTGCTACCCCCCTCTCCTTTGCCAGATGGGCTGCAACCTGGAAAATATGCCCGATTAGCGCATTGTTCTCAGGATGCAAATCCAGGGAATTCACGATATGTCGCCTGGGAAAGATGAGCAGGTGCACCGGCGCAACCGGCGCGATGTCTTCGATGGCCACGACCAGCTCGTCTTCATAAACCTTTCTGGCAGGGATTTGCCCGCTGATTATCTTACAAAAGATGCAACTGTCCACCGTGCCAGTCCTCTCTTAATTAGTTTCCGGATGGAAACTAATTAATTGTATTTCCACCCTTATAAATCAATTTCTTAAAATCTGAAATGATTTTTCACTATAAATAGTGAAATTACACGCAAGATGAATGCCGATGAATGTTCAAATCAACTTGTTGGATGCGGTTTTATACAGATAAATAAGAAATTCCCGGTTGCCTTTCGGCCCACGGATAGGGGACTCCGTGACTCCCTCCACAGTCAGCCCCAGGCTTTCAGCCAAAGCACGGATGGATGCGACTACAGCTTGATGTTTTGCCTCGTCCCGGACCACCCCCCCCTTTCCCACCTCACCGCGACCTACTTCGAACTGCGGCTTGATCAGGGCAACAACGACCCCGTCATCCCTGATGAGGCGGATGGTGTTTGGAAGCACCTTATCGAGGGAGATAAAGGAAGCGTCGATAACTGCCATGTCCGGAATCTCCGGCAGCTTGTCGGGTGTAAGAAACCGGATATTGGTCTTTTCCAGGTTCACCACCCGCTCGTCCTGACGCAGCTTCCAGGCAAGTTGCCCATACCCCACATCCACGGCAAAGATTTTCCGTGCGCCGCGCTGGAGAAGACAGTCGGTAAACCCGCCGGTCGACGCCCCAACATCCAAAACAGCAAACCCCGTTACATCAATGGCGAACTCATCCAGCGCCTTCTGCAGCTTTAAGCCCCCTCTGCTGACAAACGGCAGCACTTCCCCTTTCAGGCGAATCTCGGAGTCGAGCGGAACCATCATCCCCGCCTTATCCGCCACATGATCAGTCACCACCACCGTTCCCGCCATAATAAGCGCACGAGCCCGCTCGCGGGACTGGACAAGACCGCGATCCACCAGGATTTTGTCAAGTCTCTCTTTTTTATTGGACATGGTATCGAATATTTGGTAGCAGAAAATTCAAAGTTAAAAAACCATGAGTTTGAGCTTTTGCCTTCGGATTTCCGAACATGTTACCTCTATAGACGCATCGAATCAAGGGTAAATAGGGACATCTTCTGCTTTTCTCTTTCTCGTTTTGCGTCTGATTAAAACGTTATTCCCAGTTGACACCGTTTAGCTTGGCAGTGTATTTAAAGATGGATGTTTTAGACTATTCTTAACGGAGACGGATGTTTGAACATGTTACCTGCCACGAATTTTAAATTGTTCCGCTTTTTCCTATCCAGGTTCACCTTAGGATTTATCATCATTCTCGTACTGTTTTCCAAGAGCGCGTTCGGTTTGGAATCAAGTGATGCGCAAATTTTCATAGCCGGCTTCAACGCATATCAGAAAAAGGATTACCAAACAGTCATCGAAAAGATGAGCCTGATACTGCAAGTTCATCCTGACACCCCCCTTCGTGACATGTCACTCTACTACCTCGCCCGCGCAAATTTCAGGGTTGGCAATCAAGAAAACGCCGCAAAATATATGTTGCGGCTCATAAAAGAATATCCTGGCAGTAATCTCAAAGGGACTGTTGAAGCCGAGCTTCTGGATCTTGTTGCCCGTTACCAAAAGGGTGAAAAACTGGCCGGAGATTCTAAGCCTCAGAAAGTCTTCGAAAAAATTCCGACCAAGGAACCTTCCGTTGATCAGGCATTTGCTGAAAAAGAGCGAATAACAGCGGAAAAGGGAGAGAAAGATCGGATAGCTTTTGGAAAAGCTGCTGCAGAAAAGCCTGAGACCGAAAGGTTAACCCAACAAAATGCGGCAGTTGAGAGAGCCAAACTGGGGCAGCTCGCGGACGAGAAAGCAACAAGAGAAAAAGCTGAGCTGGAACGTCTCACCAAGGAGAAGGCCGAGCGGGAGCGCCTGGCTGCTGAGAAGGCGGAGAAAGAGCGCCTGGAGAGGATAAAGGCCGAAGAAAAGCGGATCGCTGCAGAACGGGCTGCCGCCGAGCAGGCGGAACGTGAGCGGATTGCCGCAGAAAAGGCAGTTCAAGAAAAAGCCGAACTGGAGCGAATCGCCAGGAAGAAGGCCGACCAGGAGCGCCTGGCTGCTGAGAAGGCAGAGAAAGAGCGCCTGGCCAGGTTAAAGGCCGAAGAAGAGCGGATCGCTGCCGCCGAGAAGGCGGAACGTGAACGGATTGCCGCAGAAAAGACAGCTCAAGAAAAAGCTGAACTGGAACGAATCGCCAGGGAAAAGGCTGAGCAGAAGCGCCTGGCTGCTGAGAAGGCGGAGAAAGAGCGCCTGGCCAGAATAAAGGCCGAAGAAGAAAGGATCGCTGCGAAAAAGGCTGCCGCTGAACAGGCGGAACGTGAGCGGATTGCCGCAGAAAAGGCGGCTCAAGAAAAAGCCGAACTGGAGCGGATCGCCAGAGAAAAAGCCGAGCAGGAGCGCCGGGCTGCGGAGCAGGCGGAGAAAGAGCGCCTGGCCAGAATAAAGGCTGAAGAAGAGCGGATCGTTGCAGAACTAGCAACTGCAGAGAAGGCGGAACGTGAGCGCATTGCCGCAGAAAAAGCAGCTCAAGAAAAGGCTGAACTGGAACGGCTCGCCAAGGAGAAGGCCGAGCAGGAGCGCCTGGCTGCTGAGAAAGCGGAGAAAGAGCGACTGGCCAGGATAAAGGCTGACGAAGAGCGGATCGCTGTTGAAAAGGTTGCCACCGAGAAGGCGAAACGTGAAAGGATTGCGGCTGAGAAAACCGCCAGAGAAAATGCCGAGCGGGAGCGCCTGGTTGCTGAGAAGGCGGAGAAAGAACGCCTGGTTAGGTTAAAGGCTGAAGAAGAGCTGATCGCTGCAGAGCGGGCTGCCGCCGAGAAGGCGGAACGTGAGCAGATTGCTGCAGAAAAGGCAGCTCAAGAAAAAGCTGAACTGAAGCGAATCGCCAGAGAAAAAGCCGAACTGGAGCGTCTGGCTGCGGAACAGGCGGAGAAAGAGCGCCTGGCCAGGATAAAGGCCGAAAAAGAGCGGATCGCTGCAGAACAGGCTGCCTCTGCCGTGGTTCAAAAAACCGCCAAGGTAAACACATCAACAATTGCCAGCCCGTCCGAAATCATAGCAGGGGCAGTTGCCCGTGCAACGATTCAGGGAACTGGGCTTCTTCCCCAAACGCCCAAGCCTCCTATCAAGGAGCCGGACAGTGGAATCTCTTCTCAGCAGGATGCTCAAGAGGGAAAATCCGACATCCACAGGTATGCAAAGTTTGACTTCAGTGTTTTACCCATCGAGCAACCCCATGAGGTTGCCAAGAGAATCTCCATTCCGTTTGAAATCATTAACCGGGGGAGCAACACGGACAGCTTCCATCTTGAATCCGGCTTCCCAGCGGAATTCAATGCCCGCTTCGTTTTAGAAGCAACTCAGGATCATGCTATTAATAAGACTCCTCCCATCGCCCCCGGTGGGAGGTTTAAAGGGCTTTTGACGGTCAGGCTTCCGACCGGAAGCATTGACGGCCAGAAATATCTCTATCCTCTAATGGTTGCATCACACCGTGCTCGGGATGTTGCCCAGTCAAAAGAGGTATCTTTGGTCGCTTCCGCACCGCTATTACGGGCGGTTGTCAGGGGCCAAAAGGCACGGGTAGCACCCCGTGATAAGATCGGTTTCCTGATAACGCTCCTGAATGTGGGAACCACTGCGGCCCAGGATATAACCCTCAGGCTCAGTTTCCCGCAACAGTACGAGATGGTTGAAGTGAGCGACAACGGCTTCAGGCAGGAAACAAAGGGAACCCTCGCATTAAATGGGATCCGCATTGATTCTGGGGAGATCAAGGAATTAAGCGTCACCTTTCGGCTGAAGGAAACCGCCATGAGCGGAGAAGAGTTACGCTGCCGGGCAGATATTATCAATAATAGCCTGCAAACCAAAGACTCTTTCCTTTCAAATGCAGCGTTCACAAAAGAACCATAGCAACATGGAAGAATTATTTGCTACACTGATGATCAAGAACATTTATCATGCCGGAGGCACGAAAGAAAATGGGTGGAAAAGCAAGGAAAACGATCCTGCTGGTAATTATCACTGCCCTTCTGGCGGCAGGTTTCAGCATAGGAATAAAATTCTGGAAGGCCACGCCGGAAAAAACCGAACAGGGATATATCAGGCTCTTTACCAAGGTAATCGAGCTGATCAAACAGAACTACGTGGAAAAGGTCGACGACAAGAAACTCATGCAAAGTGCCATCAACGGCATGCTGGCTGCTCTCGACCCGCACAGTTCCTACCTCCCTCCCGACTCGTTCACTGAGATGAAGGTGGAGATGTCCGGTTCTTTTGGCGGTCTCGGAATCGAGATCAGCATAAAAGACAACAAGCTGACGGTTATCTCTCCCATCGAGGACACCCCTGCTTTCAGGGCCGGCATCAAGTCCGGCGACCATATCTGGAAAATTGACGACAAATTCACCAGGGATATGAGTATTACCAAGGCTGTGAGCCTGATGCGCGGGCCAAAGGGGACGCGGGTCACTCTTGCCATACTGCGCGAAGGCCATACTAAGCCGCTGGTCTTCCCTCTGGTCAGGGACATTATCCAGACAAAAAGCCTGAAATTCAGGACACTGGAAGGAGGCTTCGGTTATATCAGGATTGCCCAGTTCCAGGAGAGGACCGGCGATGAGTGTGTCAAGGCCCTGCAATCCCTGCGCGGGCAAAATGGCGGATCTCTGAAGGGGTTGGTCCTTGATCTGCGCAACAATCCCGGTGGCCTCCTGGACCAGGCGATCAAAGTCGCCGACCGCTTCATCGGTGAAGGCTTCAGTAACGGCCTGATCGTCTATACCGAAGGGCGCGACGCCACCGCCAAGAGGAGCCTCTCTGCCAACGTGGGGGAAAAAGAGCCCCCCTATCCCATCGTGGTACTCATTAACGGTGGCAGTGCCAGCGCCTCCGAGATTCTCGCCGGCGCCCTGCAGGACCATAAACGGGCGGTTATCATGGGGACCCAGAGTTTCGGCAAAGGGTCGATCCAATCCATTATGCCTCTGCGCAACGGGGGGGGGCTGAAACTGACCACCGCCAGATACTACACCCCCAATGGACGTTCGATCCAGGCCAAGGGGATTACGCCGGATATCGTCGTGGCGAAAGTGGACCTGCCCAACGGCGGGAAAAAGGAAGACCAGCATTTCCGGGAAAAGGACCTGGAGAACCATATTGCATCCGCTGGCAGAAAGGACGAGGTGGACAAGGTAAAAGAGCAGCCCCGGGCCGGCAAGTCGGATGAAGAAGTGGCGAAGGATTACCAGCTTTCCCGGGCATTGGAGCTTTTGCGCGGAGTGGAGATTCTGAGCAGAATAAACAGTGTGAAGTGACCCCTTAACAGCTTATTTTTCCCCATACAATGAGCCGCGTTATTTTTTCAATTCAGCAGCCTTTCAACAGAGCTGCCCACTGGTTCCGCCTGTGCAAAATATTATAGGATGTGCACAATCCACTACGTTTTGCTAACCACCCGATATTTAACGCCTTTCCCATCTCATTTCTTATTTTATGTTCAGAAGTCGGTCAGCCTGTTTTTGAAACCTTATTTCAATTTACCCAGGATGATTAGCCGCAGAGGACCATGTGTAAAGCCATTGCCACGTTATTTTACAAATTTGTTTTCTTTGGTATTGAAATTGTAACAGGAATGGGCAATCAAGGAAATTACGGAGATGCTCCAGGAAAGGAAGGGTTAAAGTCATGGGACAAAGATATCTGTATCCTTCAGCAAAAAACGATGACTGTCAATTCCGGTTAGTTACGTTGGTCAAGCGGCAAAGCGACAACAAAATCTTATCATTCCAGGCGGTAACGGTTGATAACGACATGGAGACCCTGCGGTTTTTCCAGGAAAACATGCACCAGGTCATACACAACGTCAAAATGGTGAAACAGTTGGAAGCCCTCGACAAACGGAGGCTCACGGAAGAACACCAGGATGTGAAGGCATCCTGCAAAAAATTCGGCAAAAAACGAATGCGTGCGGCTTAAAAAGGACTGATAGCCGCAGATTAATAGGGGAGAGTTCCTCCTCTCTCCCCTATCTTTTTCGAGACTGACCGGGAAGGCAAAGCCGGTGACGATGGTAAATAAAGGGCCGAAACGTACGAGACGTTTCGGCCCTTTGATTTTTTGAGTTCATGGTACGAACTTCATCGGCTTACGGCAATTAGCCGGGAGTGCAAACGGCGGTGGCAACTCATTTTCAGAAATCGAGCGGGCTTGCGCATTTGCAGAAGTGTCAATAGAGAATTTTCATAAATGTATTTTGCGCGGGCAGTAATTATGGTATAAATCGGCTTGATTGGCGAGAGACAATGGGGTCAGGCTTGCAATGCTTGGATTAATGTGATAAATTTCCGTCATGGCAAGAAAACCGAGAGTCCATTACCCTGCGGCACTGTACCATGTGATCATGCGAGGCAACGCCCGGCAGGATATTTTCTTTGATGACGCAGACCGCTACCGCTTCTATTTATTGTTGCAAGAGGGGCTCGAACGATATGGTCATCGCATTCATGCCTTTTGCCTGATGACCAATCATATCCATCTGGCAATACAGGTTGGCGAAGTATCTCTGTCTCGCATAATGCAGAACCTTACCTTCCGCTACACAAAATGGATCAACTGGCGGCAAAAAAGGAGTGGGCATCTGTTCCAAGGGCGATTCAAGGCGGTCCTGGTCGATGCTGATTCATACCTGCTGGAATTAACCCGTTATATCCACCTCAATCCGGTACGCGCCAAAATGGTACAATTCCCTGAAGAATACCCATGGAGTGGCCATCGCGCATATCTTGGCATAGAAACCATACCGTGGCTCACTACTGACTGGGTGTTGTCGCAGTTTGCCCGAAAAAGAGAGAAAGCTCGCCTTAAATACAGGGAATTCGTTGATGAGGGGAAAGAGGAGGGGCATCTACAGCAATACCACAGTGGAAGTGCCAATGACAGCCGCGTTCTCGGCGATGACGCCTTCATTGATAAAGTTCTTACCCAGACTGAAGCAAGACCGAAGCAACGTATCCATCTTGACGAAATAATACAGAGTGTCTGCCGGAAATACGGGATTGAAGAAAAGGATTTAAAGGCCTCCGGAAAATATCGCAAGTATTCCGAGGCACGGGGGATTGTTGCTTGGCTGATACTTGAAACAGGTGCGGCAAAACTTGTTGAATTGAGCAGCTACACACGAAGAGATGTCTCAACCCTGAGCTCCGCTGCCAAGGCGGTTCAAATCCGTGCCAAGAGCGATCAAGAACTGGCTGATTGCATGAGAGAGTTAAAGGAAAGTTTTCTCTGAATTGCCATTGCCAAAGCCGGACCCCACTCTGCGCCGGACCCCACTCTGCGCCGGACCCCACTCTGCGCCGGACCCCACTCTGCGCAAGTGAACGTTCGCTCGCGCCGTCAAGAGGAGCAAGCCAAATGAGGCTGTCAGGCTTGGACCAAAAGGTATGCAGCCGGTCAGGGGATGTAACGGTGCCTGCTGCAAAAATTCAGATATTGACAAAGGCATACATTGGATGCATATTAAAGCATATAATACATGCATACAGGAGAAAACCCATGAGAACTACGATCAATATCGAAGATGCTCTATTGGAAAAAGCTGCGAAATTAACTGGCATCACGGAAAAAACATCCCTCGTCAGGCTTGGGTTACAAGCACTTATTGCCAAGGAAAGCTCGAAGCGACTTGCCGGATTGGGGGGGACTGAAAAGAATTTGAAAATGATTCCTCGAAGAAGAACAGAGGGTATGTAACATGATTCTTGTTGATACGTCGGTCTGGGTAGAACATTTACGATCCGGGACTATCGGACTTGAAGCACTCTTGAATGATGGCCAGGTAGTTTGTCACCCATTTATTATTGGTGAACTAGCATGTGGAAACCTCAAAAACAGAGCAGAAATACTCTCTCTCCTTCAGGACCTTCCTATGGCATCCTGCGCGGATGATGACGAGGTAATTCAATTCATTAACGACCACAGGCTTATGGGAAAAGGGCTGGGTTATATCGACATTCATTTGCTTATGTCTGCCCTGCTGACCAGAATACCTTTATGGACAATTGATAAACGATTGCATGAGACCTCGCTGAATCTATTGCCTACACATTGACGCTGTGGCAGATAACCGGCGCTCGGAAAGGCTGCGCTGTTTTTTTGTTGACTAACTACCGTTCACCTGCACTTTTCCGGAGATTCGTCGATTTCCGCCACTTCCTGATTTCATCGAGCCATGGTGTCGGGTAATCGGTAACGAGCTCCGCTTCGCCGCCAAAAACCCGTCCCGTGTTGGAGTCAAGGGTGATCGGCTCGCCTTCGGCAATGGAGCGGCCGCCGAACTCGACTGTTCGCCGCGCAGGATCGATCCGCAGAGAGCTGCACCCCGTAACGCACGCCTTGCCAAGTTGCCGTGCCACCACTGCCGCGTGGGAGGTGCGATTCCCTCGGGCCGTCAACATACCGGCAGAGAGGGCGATGCCGGAAATGTCGGCAGTGCTCATTTCGTCGCGAACAAGCACCGCCGGGCAACCTTCGGCGGAAAACCTGCGGGCGGCCTCAACGTCGAGCGCGAGTGGACCGATTGCCACGCCGATACCCGCCGGCTGACCCTGGCACAACGGTTGTTCATCCTCCAGGGACAACCGCCGGCGCTTGATGTCATCAAGATAGAGGCCGTTGAGCTGGACAAGAGCTTCGCTCTTCCCGATAAGCCCTTCCCTTACCTGTTCGACCGCGATCCTCAACGCCGCCCATGGCGTTCTTTTGGCCGTTCTCGTCTGCAGCAGATAAAGAACGCCGTCCTGAATGGTGAATTCGAATTCCTGGGCATCGCCATACTCGTGCTCGAGTGCGTTACAGATATCGAGTAATTCCTGCTCGGTTTCAGGGAGAGTTGAAAAGAGCCTCTCAGCATCGGAACCGGTGGTGCGCCCGGAAACGACATCTTCCCCCTGGCTGTTGAAAAGGAAATCGAAGTAGAGCCTTTTTTCACCGGTATCCGGATCACGGGTGAACCCCACCCCCGCCCCCGACGTTCCTCCCCCATTGCCGAACACCATCCGCTGGATGGTGATGGCGGTGCAGAGATCATCGGGTAACCCGTAGAGGCGGCGATACTCAACGGCGCGGGGCGAGTTCCATGAGGCAATCACAGCATGCACCGCGAGCTCGAGCTGGACGTGCGGGTTCTGGGGGAACGGTTTTCCCGTCAGCTCATTGAAGAGCCGGAGGTAAGTTTGGGTGAGTTCCGCAAGGCTCAGGTAGTCCAGTTCCTGAAAGCGGTCCACCTGCTCCCGGGTGAGCACCTCATCGAGCGCTGCTGCGAACGGTTGCGGGCCGGCGCCAAAGACCACCTCGGCAAAATTCTGGATGAGACGGCGGTACGAATCCCAAATTAGCCGGGGATTGCCGGTAATCCGCAACAGGCCGCGGGCCGTGGCATCACAAAGACCTATGTTGAGCAGCGTATCCATCATGCCGGGCATCGAAACCGGCGCACCGGAACGGACGGAAACCAGGAGCGGTTTGCGGGTATCTCCGAAACCCAGGTTTGTCACGGACTGGAGCCAACGCAGCTGCTCCTCCAGCAGGAGGGCAAGGTTTTTGCCGTATCGTTCCGGTTCCTGGTAGCACCGGCGGCAGTGGGGAGTTCCCAAAACGAAGGCTGGCGGCACGGGCAACCCGAGACGCGCCATCCGTGACAGGTCGAAGGCCTTTATCCCCATCACCTCCACGTCGCCTTTTGCGGCACCCATGCCGCGGGAGTCGATTCTGAAAATGCTGTCATGCTTCATCGACTCTCCATAATCCTGCCGAGTATCTGATCCCGCAGGATCATGCCGGTATGCATCAGCGCATCGGCGGCCGATTCCAGTTTCTTTGCGCTTTCGGCGATGACGAAGGCCTGCCGGTAATCCACCTCGGCGCCGACCAGCGCCTTGCGTACCGCGCGTTCCGTTGTGTCGCTCTGCTGCTCGATGGCGACGATGCGGTGAATGGACTCCAGGAAATCGTGCATGTCGTCCGGCGAACCGCTGCGGCGTATTCCCCGGGCGTTCTCGATCGCTTTCAGGTATTCCTGGGTCCCCTCGACGAGGAGCCGGGCAATGGTGGCCAGCGGCAGACGGATCTCTTCCGCCATGCTCTCCGGCTTCAGCATTGTAAGATGGAAGGCCGCTTCCTCCAGTTCGTCCGTTATGTCATCGGCGGCCTCGAGCAGTCGCCGGATGCCATCCGCCTGTTCCGATTGCCTGGCAAGCTCGCGGGCGCGGATGACGAGTTCGTCGGCCTTGCGCTCCCAATCCTTGGCGCGCTGGCCGATGCGCTCGAAGCGAGGGAATGTCTCGGGCCGGGATGCGGCCAAGAGCCCGTCGCGGATACTGGTGGCGATCTCGACCGCCAGGGCCGCGTGATTGCTGGCAAGGTCAAGGAGATTTTGCTGGGCGCTATGGTAATACTTGTACAATTCCACCCGCGCCTCGTCGCGAATCAGGGCCAGGGGCCGCTTATTGAGCAGGCCATGGGCGCAGTCCTTCAGGATGAAGCGCAGGTAGGAAACGGCCGCTTCGCTGCCAAGCAGCTCGGCAAGCGTGACACCGTAGGTGAGCGTCCCCCCCGCCACGAACTGCAAGGCATCGAAGATCATCCGCTCGCCGCCTGCCTTCATAAAGGCCATGTGGCCCACGTCGTTCTCCGCAGCCCAGGACAACAGAGAAAGCGCATCCTCCCTGGGTACCAGCAGCTGCAAACGCTTGCGTGCCCGGTTCCAGTCGATCAGAAACACCAGACGGGAGCCGAGGTGCGTCAGATAGGCCTTGAGGTCTGCCTTGTCCAGCGCCGTGTATATCCCCACGCAAAGGTGATAGACCCCACCCTCGAAAGCCTGGTCTGTGCGGGAATGTACGTCTCCCCAGGTAACGCCCCAATCGGCAAACAACCCTTGGAAGAAGAGAAGGCGGGGAAGATGGTTGTCGGTGTATGTCACCGTTACGCGCTTTTCCTCGACGTATATCACCAGCACGTGCGCGTCCGTAGTGCCGATATCGTTCTGCATAGTCAGCTTCGCGCCGATTCTGGTTGCGGTGGTGCCGAGGCCGGGATGGTCGAATTTGAGGGCGCGCGTACGGTTGACCCCTTTCATGAAGGCAGCGACAAGGGATCGATCATCGGACTGCAAGCCGTAGGTCAGTGCACCGTCAACGCTTTTGGTTGCAATCTCGGCCTGCAGCCTGTTCAGAGCCTTGTGCATCTCCATGATGAGAAGATGGAGGCTGTCACCCCGAGCCCGGTCTCCCGAAGTCAGCGCGGTGATGCTTCCCCCCCTGATCGTACCGTCCTCCCCATACCACGGTGTTCCGGACAACTCCTGCAACCGCTCTTGAAATAGCTCCGCCTCCGGTTTTTGTGCCGCTTCAAAAGGGGCGATCATCGCCATCAGGTCACCAAGGAGTGCCGAGCAAAGTCCGCGCACTTGAGGCATCGCGTACGTATCGATCCCGCTTTTGGTGGTCTTTGCCACGACATCGTCATAAAAGGCTTCTGCGATACCGCATGCCAGACGCTCCGTGCGCAAGTCGGAGAAAGCCTCGTCAGGGGAGTCCGCGTGGGCTTTAGCCGTCTGCAGGAGGGTGAGACGATACTTTGCGCGGTCGTTTGCAGCGAGCGCTTCATTCAGAAGAGTCGGCAGGAGAAGGCGGCGCTCGCCGAGGGCGGCAACTATCCGGGCCTTTTCGCTCATACTGAGACACCTTGTCGGCCCGCAGCGCAGAGCTGCTCGGCACCAGGAGCGGAAACCAGCATAATCTTTCTGTCAAATGCCTTTTCAAAGAGGTCCCCCTTGACCTTTCCGCCGAAAAGTTCGACGGAGACGTCAGCTTCACTCATCAGCCTGACCATGAAGGTGGACGGGGAAAGGGAGCAGTCGAGCGCACTCACCAGGCTGTTGCGGCGGCGGTCGAGGCCGTCGGCGAACCGCAGGATGCCGCCCAGCCTCATGACCAGCAGCCGGTCCTGGAGTGCAAGCCTGGCGAAGCTCTCGTGTTTTTTCTTCGGCAGGGCTTTCCGGTGATAGCGGGCGATCTGCGCGATTATTTCCCGTTCCCGCGGCGTGAACCCGAACAGGTCGGCGTGCCGGACCAGGTGGTAGGTGTGCTTGTGGTGCCCCGAATAGCTGATGAAATAACCGACGTCATGGAGCAGGGCCGCCGCCTCAAGCATCTGCCGTTCCCTCTCGCCAAGGCTGAAGGAGGAGGCGGCCGCATCAAAGATAATCAGCGACAATCTGGCCACCTGGCGGGAATGTTCCTCATCATTATGGCAGGAACGGGCGAATTCAAGCACCGACTCCCGCCACCCCCTCGCCTTCACTCCCGCAGGGAGAAGATTGTGGTTTCTCAGGCTTTTCAGGATCAGCCCTTCCCGGATTCCCCGCTCGTTTATCTTCAACACATTTGCGTTGAAAAACGCCATCAGCTCATCCACCACGGTCACACCGGCGACTATGATGTCCGCCCGGTCAGGATTAAGCCCGGGCACCGATTTTCTCCCCTTCAGATCCTTTCTCATGAGCATGGCAAGCAGGTGCACCACTTCGGAACGGAGCACCTCGTAGCCATGGATGGAGCCGTACCCTTCCTTGCGCATCGCCATCACCATGGCGGCGATGGAGGTCATTGTCCCTCCCGAGCCGAGCATGCACTGTACCGGCATCCCCTCCCCGACCAACGCACCCTTCAGGGTCTTTCGCACGTATTTGCGCAGTTTCAGATAATCGCTGCTCCTGATGGGATCGGAAGTGATAAAATTCTCGGTGAGAAATACCGCTCCCAGATCAAAGGAATAAATCTCTTCTATGTGGTTGCCAAGGGCCGTAACGACCTCCACGCTCCCGCCGCCGATATCGACCATGGCATAACGGACACCCTCCATGTCAAAATTGTTGAGAGCGGAGAGCGCGGCCAGTTCCGCCTCCTCTTCGCCGCTGATCACGGATACGTTCAGCCCTACTTTTTCCGCGATGTCGTCGACAAAGGCCGCGCCGTTGGCCGCCTCTCTTACCGCACTGGTGGCGACCGTCTCCACCGCCTGCACTCCATAACCGTCTACGATCTTTTTCATCCGGGAGAGGGCGTCAACGGCACGTTGCCAGGCAGCAGGCGATATGGCGTGATCCCGGGCAAACCCTTCCCCGAGACGCACCGTTGCCTTTTCGTCGTCCAGCACCTTGAACTTGCTTCTTTTGTCCGCTTCCACCACAATACAGCGGATGGAATTGGTACCTATGTCAATGGCGGCCAACCTGTTCCGCTTTACCATGCATTCACCACCTTGTGTCCGATCGTTTCCAACGGCGTTTTTCCCAGCATCGCCATGAAATCGCCAAACAGATTCCCGCGCTTTGCCGCAATCGCAGCCAGAACGGCCTGTTCCACCTGAAGAGCGAAACCTCTATCCCGCACGATCCCGGCAAAGACATCGAGGTCGTGCATTTTTCCCAGCACATCCTGATAACCCCGTACGGCCCCATGTAATTCCTGGTAGCCACCACCGACCAGAAAGGAGAAAATTTCCATCCTGTAGCGGAAATGCTTTACCGCGATCCGCAAACGGTGCTGGGCATCGATGTTCTCCTCCCCCCTGGCCTGAGGCAGAAGCTCCAGAACTTCCGCAATTCTCTGCTGCATGCTCTCTTTCGCATAAGCGGATATGGTAGAAAACGGATCTGCGCTTACAGAAGGAGGGAAAAACAGAAAAGGGGTGCGTACGACCTTACGGAAGGAACTGCGGAAAGACTTTGGCTCCGGCGACTCCAGTCTCTCCCGGAGCGTTTCCTCTTCTTTTTCCCTCCGCTTTTTGAACTCGGTGAGGAGATCCGTAAGCGCCCCCCGGCATACTGCGTCAAGTTCGTCGGAAAGGGCTTTGAAAAAGAGGAGCGCTTCGTCGGTATTCCGCATCTCTCCCAGGAGGGTCGTAACCTGTTTTACCTTTTTGACTAACGGAGCGATGCCTTTTGCCGGGTAAATCGGGGCGAAGAGGGTTAATCCCTCCCGCAGGCGGCGGGAAGCCACGCGCAAGTCATGGATATCATCCAAATCGAAGGTGTTTAAAACTCTAAACCAGCGCCGGAAAAAATCGTCACGACGTTCGGCAAGAAGTATCCTTGCCGCAAGCCATAGAGAAGTTTGCCCGTTTAACTGCATTCAGTCGCGCCACCCTTCCTGTTAACAGGCCTGCTAAGGGTTCTTCCTGATATTCTGGGCGTTGATAACATCGTCCGTCAAATCTTCGATCAGGTCATCGAGCCCTTTCAGGTCTTTGATGCGCCCTTTGGCCGGCTTCAGCTTGATGCTCCGTACCTCCTGCAGCAGACTCGGCGCAAGGGTCTTCAGACTTCCCGATGAAAGAGACTTGAGATAGCTGATGAGGGTTTCAATCTCCCCTTCCCTGCGGAGAATATACCCCTCCCCCACATCGCGTACCAGACCGCGCAGAAGATTCAGCTCCCGGAGGAGTTCATCCAGCTCCTTCTCACCGTTGCCGTTCAAGCGTTTCTCCTTGTTTTTCGTCATCATTCAGATATCCAGCACCGCCTCAATCTTTGCCGTCAGCTCCATTGCCACAGCCCTGATGGAGCGGTTGCCGTTTACCACGTGGAAGCCGTACTCCTGGTGCATGCGGTTGAACTCCTTCTGGATAAGCTTCTGATAGCGCATAAAACTTTCGAATATATCTCTGGAAAGTCCCAGGTCCATTCCTGATTCCCAGTAATCCAACGTCGAGTTTTTTCTGAAATTCCTCTCCACAAGCTGACCGGGGCTTACCTTCAAATAGATGACCAGGTGGGGCATGAGGGCAATGCCGTAGAGGGAGC
Source organism: Geobacteraceae bacterium (assembly GCA_009773645.1). Lineage (GTDB taxonomy): Bacteria > Desulfobacterota > Desulfuromonadia > Geobacterales > Geobacteraceae > WSYB01. The sequence continues at coordinate 76,500 of WSYB01000004.1, read as the reverse complement.
GTATCCATTCGCTGTCGGCGCCGCGCACGATATCCCTGGCCATCAGGGTATAGATGTAACGGTCTGCCAGGACGATGAATCCCGACTTCAACGCGGGTATTATCCGGTTTTCCAGTTGATCGGCAAAGTCCGTGGCATAAAAGAGGCTTCTCGTCGTTTCGCCAAGCACGTTTCCCTGCTTGGCTTCCTTCAGCTCCTCCGAAACCAGCGTGGAACGCCGCAAACCCACATCTACAGTGGCGTGCCCGTGATTCTCCAGATAATCCCGCAACAGCTCCATCTGGGTGGAACGTCCGGACCCATCCGCCCCTTCGATCACGATCAGTTTCCCAATCAGTTCCGAGGGTTCCACTCCGGGAATCCCCTCACCATAAAACTTCATCTGTACCTACCTTAGTTTCCATCCGGAAACGGTCTTTTTCCGCCCTGGCGGTGTCAAGCTGCGGGCTTGCTTGTGCGGCGTACCGATGTACGCCTCCGCGCAATCCCTTGATTTCCTTGCCATGGCGAAAAAATCCTCGTTTCCAAATCGGAAACCAATAGTTTCTCATCCGGAGTTTCCGGATGGAAACTACCTTAACGTTTTCCATCGATAGCGCGGCAAATCGATGGCCTGGGCAATTGTTTCGCGGACCAGTCTCTGCTGACTCTCGATGGAGGCTGCTCCGTCGAGGGTAATAAAGGAAAATTCGTCTTTCATGGCAAGATATTCGTTATAAATGCGCTCCTGAAAGAGGCGAAAACTCTCATAGGGGTCATGGGAAAGCCTGAGGTCCATTCCCGCCTCGTGATATTTCAACTGCGGTCTTCCCGAAAGAATCCGGGAGAGCGCCACGGGGAGCGGGGTATTGAAGAAAAAAACGATGTCCGGGCGACGGGCAAACCCATAGAGATTGCGCAGCCAGGTACGGGAGCAACCTCTTACGGCGTCCCGGGCAAACGCGGTATAGATATAGCGGTCGCAGAGGACCAAGTAGCCCGCCTTGAGCAAAGGAAGCACCTGCCGCTCGTAGCGGTCGGCAAAATCGGTGCAGTGGATAAGACTGAAGGTGGTCGCAGTCAGAAGCTGACGCTTTTTCCCTTTGCTGGTGGCGCTCTTCACGATGACGGAGGAGTTCCATTCGGTGAAGTACACCTTCAGCCCCTTCATCTCAAGCCACCGTTTTAGGAGGTACATCTGTGTTGATTTGCCTGAGCCGTCCAACCCCTCGACGGCGATCAGCCTGCCGGGGAGTTCGGTGTGAAGTTCGGTTTTCATTTATGCTTATATCCTTTTCAACGACTTTCTGGCCTTTTTCAGCCCCTTGCCGACCCCCGTTAGCCCGGAGTCTACAAGCCCCGCAAGCCGTTTCTCGGCCTTAGCCAACCCCTTGCCGGCCCGTTTCACTCTTTTGACCAGTTTTGCCTCCACCTTTTCCAGGGATGTGACCGCCTTCAGGATTTCCTTCTCCACATTCCTGCCGCTTTTCCCGGCGATTTCCCCTTTGAAGCGGTCTCTGACACTGAGGGCGATAGCCTGCACCTGCTCTTTCAGCGCAGCCGCTCGGCTCTTTAATTCTTCAACCTTCTTTTCGCGGCTTTTTGCAGCCTCACCGACCAATTCACTGGCCTGGCTCAGGATTGAGGGAATCATTCGCGGGTTGAGCCCTCTGATCTTCCTTAACCCCACCTCACCGGCGGCAACGACTTTTTCAAAGGTGTCGATTCCCGCCTCCGCCAGCCGCGCGGCCAGGATCTCCCCAACTCCCTTAAGCCTTGCCAGTTCGCTGATTTTCCCTTTCATGCGTCCTCCGTTTGTATTGGCATTTCTTCAGACGGAATATTTGTCCAGCAACTCTTCCACCGTGAGCAGAATATCTTTGCTCCCGTCGGCCATCCATTTGAAGACCGCAGGCCTGTCGGGGGCAGCTGGGTCGTATTTCAGGGCGACCACCCCCCCCTTTCTGAATTTAAATGCGTGCGGCAGGCCGAGCAAGGAGTGGACGAGGGCGCTGAGATCCGGCTCGTGGCCGACCAGAACCACCCCCCTGGCTTGGGGGAAAGCGGCGAGCAGAGTCGGCATTTTACCGCGGTCAAATCCGGCAGCCAGTTCCTCCGCCACCACGAGGGGGCCTTCAAACGTCAGGGCTTCCGCCAGAATGTCCGCGGTCTGGACCGCCCGTAAAAGCGGACTGGTTATGATATATTCCGGGCAAACCCCCATTTTCCTGAGTCTTTTTGCGGTTTTCCGGAACAAGGACCTCCCTTGCGGGGTCAGGTATCTCCATGCATCGGGAGTTTTTCCTCCCCTTTCTATCGCCTCGGCATGTCTAACGATATACAGTTTCATGTCCCACCTTCGCTCAATCGCAACGGCTGTTTCATCAAATAGGGATATTATAAAGCTTATTTAACAGAAATTCTCATGGATTCAACTAAAAATCCGACAGCGCAAGAAATTGTTGCACAGCTGTAACAATTCAGGCCTTGGGAAAAGATATAAGAGAAAAAATAAGGATCAGAACACATCGTCCTGACCCTTTTCTCTTGCGACTCATTCAGCCTACCTCCGACTATTTAGTCCTCTTCAAAGAACTCAGCGTCAAAATCGAAGAACGGATTGAAGAAGAAGAACGGCCGCCGTTCGAAGAAGACCCGATCACGGTCTGCGAACAGACCACGGTTAAAGAAGACCCGATCACGGTCAAAAAACGCTTTGGAATCCTCCGCTTCCGGCTTCACGAATTTAACGACTTCCGGTTTCACGATTTTAACGACTTCCGGTTTTTTAATTATCAGGACCTGTTTATCCACAGGTACTGCAGCCGCGCTGCTGACCAAGACGAAGGTCAAGCCGACCACTGTTGTGGTGATAACGGTCGCAAATCTCTTTAATGTATTTTTAATGTCGTATCCGACTCTTTTCATGACCTGCTTCCTTTCCGGTTACCCATCGTTCATTCCTCGATGAAATAACCAAATTGAAAACACTCCATCCCCTCCTCATATAAATAATAGAATATTTTCATATTTTTATCAAGGGGTTCCAGCCTATGCCTGCCTGCCGGTGACCGTCTTACCGGTGAGGGAGGGGAGCGGCTCACCCCCCGTGAGTGGGTTTCCCTCCACCCACGCTCAAGTAAGGTTTGGGATTCCGTACTAATTGACAAAAGTCCGGCGGAACGTATAGAGTTAGGTTTCATGGGAGGAGTTTTCATGCGTTACAACCTTCTGGTCATCCTCGGCCCCACCGCTTCCGGCAAGACCCGCCTGGGGGTAGAGCTGGCCCGTATTTTGGATGGAGAGGTCATTTCCGCCGACTCCCGGCAGGTCTATCGGGGTATGGACATCGGCACCGGCAAGGACCTGGCGGAGTACGGGAACGTCCCCTATCACCTCATCGACATCGTCGACCCCGGCCATGAATTCAATGTCTTTGAATTCCAGCGCCGCTTTCTCGAAGCCTTTGCCGATATTCAATCCCGCGGCCGCCTGCCGGTCATGGTGGGGGGAACCGGCATGTATCTGGAGGCGGTCCTGAAGGGATATCGGCTGGTGGAGGTGCCGGAAAATCATGTACTGCGCGAGAAACTGGCCGGTCTTCCCCTGGAGGAACTGGCCGAGCGGCTTAAACGGTTCAATCCCCGGCTCCACAACACCACCGATCTCCTTGAGCGCGACCGCCTGGTGAGGGCCATCGAAATCGCCGAATTCGAAAAAGGAGATGAACCTGAGCCGTTCCCTGAAATTGCGCCGGCCGTGTTCGGCATCCGCTGGGAGCGGAGCGCTCTGCGCCGGAGGATCACCGACCGGCTGAAAGAGCGGCTGGACCAGGGACTGATCCAGGAGGTGGAAAGGCTTCACCGGTCGGGGGTCCCCTATGAGACCCTGGAGTTCTACGGCCTGGAATACCGCTTTGTAGCAAAGTTTCTCAAGGGGGAGCTGAACAGAAACGACATGTTCCAGAAACTGAACGGCTCCATCCATGACTTTGCCAAGCGCCAGGAGACCTGGTTTCGCCGCATGGAACGCCACGGCACCGTTATCCACTGGGTGGACGGCGCGGGCAATCCGCTTAATCAGGCCCTTCAGACATGGAAGAGATTGACCGGAAAGGACGCCGCAGATGGGTGGGGATGATTGTGTCCGGAAATATCTGAACTCCCGCGCCATCAAAGGCCCCTGGCAGATCAGCGGACCCGCGGAAGGCGGTTTTGCCGGGGCGGTTGTGATCCCGGCCCTGGCGGAAGGAGACAACCTGTTTGCCACCCTCTGTTCCCTGGCCCGGAACCCGGCAGATCTTCTCACGCGGTTCCTGGTCCTGGTTGTTGTCAATCACCGGACCGATGCCCCGCCGGAGGACAAGGCGGACAATTATGGAGCCCTGACGCGGCTGGCAACGGGAGAGCCTGCCCTGAGGCCATTGAAACTGGCCTGGGTGGATGCCGCTTCACAGGATCTGGAACTGCCGGTCAAGGGAGGCGGAGTGGGAATGGCCCGCAAGATCGGCCTTGATCTTGCGCTCACCCGTCTCGACCATGAAAATGCCGACCCGCTTCTCATCTCCCTGGATGCCGACACCCTGGTAGAGCCCTCGTACCTGCCGGCCATCAGCAATCATTTCCACAGCACAACGGCAGGGGGGGCGGTGCTCCACTTCCGGCATCAGGAAGGATGCTCGGGGCGCCAACAGCAGGCGATCGAGCGCTACGAGCTGTTTCTCCGCAGCTACGTGCTGGGACTGGAGCTGGCCGGTTCCCCCTATGCCTTTCACACCGTTGGCAGCGCCATGGGGTGCAGGGCTTCCGCCTATGCCCGGATGGGGGGAATGAACGGCCGCACTGCCGGCGAGGACTTCTATTTCCTGCAGCAGCTCCACAGAACCACAGGCGTCAAGCAGGTCGGGGGGACTGTTGTCCATCCGTCCGCCAGGGCCTCCCACAGGGTCCCGTTCGGCACCGGCCGCAGCGTTTCCCGGCTGCTGGCCCTGGAGGAAGGGGCGGTTCTCTTTTACCGGCCCGAATGCTTCCGGCTCCTGAAGGAATGGCTTGACCTCGTAAGGAGCCATCCGGCCGGGAACGGAGAGGAGCTCCGGGCAAAAGCCGCGTGCATCTCTTCCCACCTGGGCACCTACCTGGACAATGTCCGGTTCGAAGCGGTATGGGAAAAGCTGCGGAAAAACCACCGTGACTGGGCCAGCCTTTCCATCGCCTTCCACTGCTGGTTCGACGGCCTGAAGACCATGAAACTGATCCACCATCTGTCCGCCGCCCCCCTCCCCCGTTGTGGGCCGGAAGAGGCTCTGCCAGGGCTTTTGGAATGGGCCGGGGCAAAGCCGGTCAACGGCCTCGACCGTCAGTTAGCGCTTCTGAGGGAAATGCAGCTAGGAAAAGATTGCCCGAAATGCTAAGAGTAAAAGTGAGAATGCCCAATGACCACTGTGAGGGGTTGCGAGGTTTATCCTTGAGAAACCGCCGTTTTTATGGAATAGTTGCATCTCATAAGAAAAATTTCCCGGATTCCGATCAGACGATAAAAAACCAATGTACTGCGAATTCTACGGCTTTAAAGAAAAGCCCTTCAACATCACTCCCAATCCCCGCTTCATCTTTCTGAGCAAAAACCACCGGGAGGCGTTCGCCCATCTTCTCTACGGCATTGACAACCATGCCGGCTTCATCGAGCTGAGCGGCGAAGTCGGGACGGGGAAGACCACGGTGCTTCGCGCCCTGCTCAGCCAGCTTGACGACGACAGCCACCGGACCGCCCTCATATTCAACCCATGCATTTCCGCTCTGGAGCTCTTACGCAGCATCAACCGCGAATTCGGCATTCCCGCCGAAGGCTTGAGCGCTGCCGGGCTGCTGGATTCCCTCAACCGGTTCCTCCTTACAGAGAACGCCGCAGGACGCACGGTGGTGCTGGTGATCGACGAGGCGCAGAATCTGGAGCCGGGGGTGCTGGAACAGATCCGCCTCATCTCCAACCTGGAGACGGAAACCGACAAGCTGATCCAGATCGTGCTGGCTGGACAACCGGAGCTGGGGCAACTCCTCAGCCAGCCATCGCTTCGCCAGCTCTCCCAGCGGATCACGGTCCGCTATCATCTGCAACCCATGGATTTCGAAGACACCGGGGCCTATATCGAGCACCGCCTGGAGATCGCCGGAGGGTGGCGGGCTGCGTCCTTCACGGCGGGCGCCGTGAAGCTGATCTTCCGCTACGCGGGAGGACTCCCCCGATTAATCAACATCGTCTGCGACCGGGCGCTCCTCATCGGTTATACAGAGGAGAGCCGGGAGATTTCCAGCCGGATGGCGGCTGCGGCAATCAAGGAGATCAAGCGGGGTGAGAGATCGCCTGCTTTTGTCCGCCGGGTCAGGGCCACAGGCGTTGCGGCTCTCATTGCCCTTATTGCCGCCGGGATTTACGCCATACCGCGGGATATGCCGCAGAAGAATAATTCATCCCCTCCGGCAACCGCCGGTATCTCCCCGGACGGACCGGCAGCATCGACCCTTCTTGATGCCTTGCGGAGAGAGCACCGGCAAAAGACCGAAATGGACAGTGCAGTGCAAGCCTTTAATGTCCTGGCAAAACTCTGGGATGTGAGGCCGGTCAAGAAATACAACAGCAGGAATCCGTTACGGGAGCTGGAGCAGTCGGCAACGAAAAGAGGGCTTCGTCTGACCGTCTTTAACGGAAGTTTTGAAGACCTCAGGCGCACCGATGTACCTGCCGTGCTGGAATTCTCCCTTCCCGGTCTTGCCGGCAGGCGCTACCTGGCCCTTACCGGCGTGGGAAACGGGCGGGTCTTTATCGCTCCGCCGCTTAAGGGGCATAATTTTCTCACGAGCGCAGAACTGGAGAGCTTCTGGTCCGGCCGCGCTTACCTCCTGTGGAAAAATCCCCTGAATATTCCCTCTCTGGCCGTTCCGGGAACAAAGGGGGAGGGAGTTAATCGCCTGCAACAGCTCCTCAATGGGGTGGGGGTCTATAAGGGACCGATGAGCGGGGTTTTTGACCGGGAAACAATCGCCGCGATCAAAAATTTTCAGGCGATGCGGGGAATTGCAGCAGACGGCAGGGTAGGAACGCAGACCTTGCTCCTTCTGTACCGGGCCGGGAATCGGTTTTCTTTCCCGGGACTCGAACAGAAAAAGGGGAGTTGACGGGCATGAGTTCCATACTGAAAGCGCTCAAAAAACTGGAGGATGAAAAAGCCGCCCGCAGCGGCAAGACGGCCGATATTGCCGGCGCCATCCTCAAGACCGGCCGTCGTAAAGAGCAGAAACAGAAATGGCTTATCCTCACCGGCATGCTGTTTGTGGCAGTTGCGGCCGTACTGGCGACCTACGCTCTCATGGGGGGTTTTTCCCATATGCGGCAGGAAACCGCTCCAGTCACGGCAACTCCTTCCAACCGCCCCGAGACAACCGCCCCTTCTTTTCTCGACCATGCGCCTCCCCCTGCCGGACCATCGGTCATTGAAAACCGCCCTTCGCTCATGGCGCCGCGGACAATAACGAAGGTCCTCCCTGCCATGCAGACGGCTGCTCCAACGGCTTCACCGCAGCAGCCCGCACCCACAGCCGAAACAAGGACGGAGACCGCTCAGCCCGCCACTGCTGCACCCCTGCCGGTTCTCAGCGTATCCGGGATTGCCTGGCAAAAGGACAGCGCCAGTCGTCTGGCTGTAGTAAACGGCATGTCGGTCACGCAAGGGGCCACGGTAGGAGGAGCCAGGGTCGAGGAAATCTTTCCGGACCGGGTACGCTTCTCCCTCGAAAACCGGACCGTCGAAGTCCTCCTAGGCAAGACATCCGGAGATTAAATGACCCTCTGGCCGGTGGACCTCGCCTGAAAACACCCCTGATCGTCAAGACCGATGAGACGTTGACTTTTTTGCGTGATAGGTTATCCTCAGGCCATGGACACTAACGAAGACATCAAGAATTCATGGGAGTCGCTCTGTAACCGGTGCGGCCTCTGCTGCTTTGAAAAAATCGAAGACGAGAACGGAACGATTTTTTTTACCGCTACCCCCTGCCGCTACCTGGACGTCACTACAAGGGAGTGCAAAATCTACGACCGACGGGCTAAAATCAACCCCGAATGCATTCAACTCACCGAAGAACTGGTAAAGGACCTTCACTGGCTCCATGACGAATGCGGTTACCGTCAGGCGCTGGGGATACGCCGCGAAAGACGAAAGATGCGTAAACGGTAACCAGCCCGGAATTTACATACAGAGGTATCAATGCCAAACAGCAGCAAGCAACACTCCGCCAAACTGACCCTGATCAAGGGAGGGAAGATAAGCGGCAAAGAATTTGCGAAGCGGCCTTTCCCTGAAAAACTCACCACACTGCGGGAACTGCCGGCCGTAAAACGAATGGAACTGATCCTGGCGGACCCTGAAGCACACAAGCTTACCAGGGCCTTTCAGCCCCAGGAGCTTTTCTGGATGGTCAATGAGATCGGATTAACAGACGCCCTGGAACTTTTAGAACTTTCATCGCCCGAGCAATTCACGTTCTTTCTGGACACGGAGCTCTGGGAAAAGTGGTCCTTTTCCCAGGTAAAGGCCCTGGAGTGGTTAGGCTACCTGGCGGAAGCAGGCGAAGCACGAGTCCTCGATCAGTTGTCCCACATCGACTTCGAACTCCTGATCCTCATATTCATGAAAGAGGTTACCGTCGGCGGCGGCATAGGGGAACTGGCCACCGATGACGAGCGATTGGCGGACTGGGACCACTCATTCGACAATATTTACTTCATCAGTTTCAAAAGTCCGCAGCATTATCGCCTCATCGCCACCCTTCTGGATATCGTCTTCAGGAATGACCACCCACTCTACCTTGCCCTCATGGAGGGGATCAGAAACGAACCGCAGAGCGAGCTGGAAGAGCTCTGTTACCAGTTACGATCCGGAAGGCTGGCCGATCTGGGCTTTCCGGAGTTTGAAGAAGCCCTGTCAATTTATGCCCGGGTCGACCCTGCCGCATTCGTTCCGGGGGAAGAAAAGAAACTGGTACCGTTCGGCGGCGAGGAAAGCCTTCCCGTTCCACTCCTGACAGGAGATTCTCTACTGCAAAGGGCCTTGGCGCGAGCGGGATCGGAAGAACTCTTCCTGGAGCTTAACTACCTGATCAACAGTGCACTGGTCGCCGAAGAAACTGCCTTAGCCGACAATGAAGTGATGCAGGCCGTTTTCCAGCGTGTTTACGGCTGCCTGAACATTGCCCTGGAATATCTGACCGGCGGCAATGAGGAGAAGGCGGCCGGAGTCCTTACGGAGGAGTACCTGAAGAGGCTTTTCCAGCTCGGTTACAGCGTCATTATCGGTCTGAAAAGAACGGCTGAAAAACTCAATAGCGATAACTACGCCATCAACAAGGCGCTTCTCGGACTTAAGGCAAAACGGCCGATGTTTTACCGGGGACTCGACCCTGACGGCATCGACGGTTATCGGGAATTCCGGGAAATGGAGGATGTCAGAAAGGTGGAGGAGTTTCTGCGAACGCTGGAAGATTTGTGCGGTCAGGTCTGATACGACGTTTTGATGAGTCGGGAAGACGGTCCGCACTCTACAATCCGTTCTTCAAAGGCTATACATCTCTGGTGATTTCTGCTATTCTCCCCAAGGTCACTCGAATAGCCATCTGCACACTCTCTCGCTTAAAGGTTTAGGTTAAAGGTCCGATATATAATCAAACAGTCAAGATAAAAGCCGGCCTAGAGTTCCGGCAGGGGTTACCCATATTTTTCAAGTAACGGAGGCAGCAGGTTATGTCAGATATCGAAAAACAGACAAGCTCAGTAACGGTTCTTCTATCTTTTCTGGTGGGCAGCGCAGTGGGAGTGGGATTGGTCCTGCTGCTTGCGCCCAAAAAAAGAGAAAACGATGAATTCAAAGACGATGAAGGCCCCCTGTTTATCTGAAACCCTTTGCCCTTTGCCCGGCAACTCCGGCTCTTCATCCTGCCATCACGGAAGGGCCGATTAACGGAAATGGGCACCAAGGGAACACCGCTTTATGGACTACATATTTCTCATTTCAGGCATCGTCATCGGCAGTGGTATCGTATGGATTTTACTTAAATCCAAAACAGAGCTTGCCTATAAAAAGGGAATATCAGGACTGGAAGCGGAAGTAGCCGCCCTGACCGAGCGCATCCAGGGGAAAGAGCTGCAGATAATCGAGCTGAAGTCCTCGGTTGAGAAGGGAAGCGCAGAAATATTTGCGTTGCGCAGCGAACTGAAATCCGAAGCGGAGAAGAGATCGGCGGCAGAGGAAAAAAACAGCCGGATCAGTGAACTGGAAGCGTCAGGCAAAGAACGGGAAGAACAGTTACGGCACATATATGGCGAAAATACCGCACTAAAAGAGAAGATTTCGGAACTTTCCACGCTGCTCCAGGAAGAACGCAAGTCCGCCGAGGAAAAGCTGGCCGTTCTGGACGAGGCGCACGTAAAGCTGTCCGATGCATTCAAGGCTCTCTCTGCGGATGCGCTCAAAAGCAACAACCAGTCATTCCTGGATTTGGCAAAGGCCACCCTGGAAAAATTCCAGGAGGGGGCCAAAGGCGATCTGGAACTCAGGCAGAAGGCCATTGACGAACTGATTAAACCGGTAAAGGAATCTCTCGAAAAGGTCGACGGAAAGATCCAGGAACTGGAAAAGAGCCGCGTCACCGCCTATGTGAGCCTGACCGAACAGATCAAATCCCTGGCAACAAGCCAGTCGCAGCTCCAGGGAGAGACCGCCAACCTGGTGAAGGCGCTTAGAACACCTACGGTACGCGGCCGCTGGGGAGAAATCCAGCTGAAGCGGGTGGTGGAAATCGCCGGCATGATCGCCTACTGCGATTTTGCCGAGCAGGAGTCGTCCGGCGGCGAAGATGGGCGCCTGCGGCCGGACATGGTTATAAAGCTGCCGAACGGCAAGAACATCGTAGTCGATTCCAAAGCCCCCCTGCAAGCGTATCTGGAAGCCCTGGAAGCCGCAAATGAGAAGGATAAACTGCACAAACTGAAGGAGCATGCCCGGCATATCCGGGTCCACCTTTCGAAGCTCTCCGCCAAGTCCTACTGGGACCAGTTCCGGCCGACCCCCGAGTTCGTGGTGCTGTTCCTCCCCGGTGAGACATTTTTCAGCGCTGCACTGGAGCAGGACCCGAGCCTGATCGAATACGGCGTTGAGCAGAAGGTAATTCTCGCCACGCCGACGACTTTGATCGCCCTGCTCAGGGCGGTAGCCTACGGCTGGCGCCAGGAACAGATTGCAGAAAACGCCCAGGCAATCAGCGAACTCGGCAAAACCCTCTATGACAGGATAACCACCCTCGCCGGACACTTTTCCGACGTCCGCAAGGGGCTGGAACGGGCCGTTGACTCCTATAACAAGGCGGTCGGCTCCCTGGAAACCAGAGTACTGGTGACCGCGCGCAAATTCAAGGAACTCGGCGCATCAACGGGCAAGGATATCGAGCCACTTGAGGCGCTGGACAAAACACCACGCATGCTGGAAGGGAATGAACCCGGCTGAAGAGACGAGCAAAATTTTGCCTTGCAATCACCTGCAAACGGTGATATAAGAAATGTTCTCAAATGCCGAAGTGGCGGAATTGGTAGACGCGCCAGATTCAGGTTCTGGTGAGGGTTCCCTCGTGCTGGTTCGATTCCAGTCTTCGGCACCACTTTTAAATAAAGGGTTTATGGGCTTTCCCGTAGACTCTTTTTTTTTCCGGGGGAGCTGGAAAATATATCTCGCAGCACACCCGCAGCAAAATTGGAAAGCGGGCATTCTGTCCCGGCACCGAAGAAAACCACATCCAACGCGCCCGTAGCTCAGCTGGATAGAGTACCTGGCTTCGAACCAGGGTGTCGGGAGTTCGAATCTCTCCGGGCGCGCCAATTATAACAAGGACTTAGCCAATATTGGTTAGGTCTTTTTCTTCTTGTTCTTAATAATTGTTGCCGTTTTGTTGCCGTTTCTTTTTTTACCATAAACAGAAACGGCATGAAACAACATGAAATAATAATCAATAAATACAATTGGTTGTGCAATTACAATGCAATATTACTTATATATCAATATTCATCAGGAAATAACACGGTAGTAATCGACCGATCCCATTCCGTTATTATCCATATCGCAGGCAGCCCCTCTTTTTTATAGACCGATAATAGCCGTTCCCCTTCCCGTAGCGCCAATTCATTGGCAACCCTATCTTCATCGCAGACATCACCCCAATCACCGGCCACGTGCCTCCTTATTGACAACATAACGTGCTTGGCAAACTCCTCGTTGCTGGCTATCAAACCATTAACGCCTCTGGTCACAACCAGCTGCCCTGAATTGAATTTCATTGTTGTACTCCTTATGATCGGTTGCTGCATATTTGCTAACTTTGATGAGTGTATTCTTTAGAGCAATCCCCGGCTTACAAACGATAGATAGCTGTCACCGATTATGATGTGATCCAATACCTTCACGCCGATAAGCTCTCCTGCTTCCCTCAATCGCTTCGTTATTTCTATGTCCTCTCTGCTCGGTGTCGGATCTCCGGTTGGATGATTGTGCAGCAGGATAATCGCGGCCGCCGATGACAAGAGTGCTGTCTTGAATACCTCTCTTGGATGGACAACGCTCTGATTAAGGGAGCCGACTGATACTTCGTCAACGCAGCAGATACGGTTTTTGCCGTCCAGGTGAATGGCAAGGAAATATTCCTTTGTTTCATGACGCAAAAAGCTGAAGGTTTCGAAAACCTGCTCTGGGCTGTTATATCTGGTGAATGGCTGCAAATAGCTATCAATCTCTTCCTTGATAACCAAAATTTCATATACCGCTCTGATTTTCTTGATCTTGATTGTCCTGGGTTTTGCCGGAGCCTGTTCCTGACCGAATATGGTGTCAATTGTCATGGTTTCGCCTTCTTCAGTCGATTGGTATCAATGTCGATGGTGTAGCCGTTGATTTCCAGAATTGACCAGAGATCAATCAATGCGGAACCAAGTAACTCGGCGTCATCTTTACCGATGTCGTACTCCCCAATAGCTCCTGTTAGCGCCTCAATACTCCTGATTGCTGCTGCAACAGCTTGCAATATCTTGCGGTCAATATGTCCTTCTGGAGAAAGCCGTAAACTCATGGTGTCGCCTCCTAACAAATATTCTTTGATGTGATTCACTCGGTACGGGAAGATCGAATCAATGGAATCGAGCGCAAGGCGCAACTGTGCCGCACCGGTTGTCAGCATGTGGTTTGGGCCGACAATCGGTCGTTGATTTCGCAATCTTTGCCAATTACCAGTTCCGGGACTTAGGAAGCCCAGGACCGGTAATTGTATGGTGTTTGGGAAAAATACGAACTTAGTGGGAAACAGACTGAAGAACAGGTTTCAGAAGGTAAATCTTGGCATGCAATCGTGACAGAATCGTTATGATAGCCGTCCCTTGATTGAGTCTATACGCGAATCCTATTCAGCAAGAGGCATTCGCGATCATTAACGCTACCAAAAACATATTTGCGCTCGTCAGAATCTTTTGTCTTTTTGAAATTTTTATCCAGCCAGTCGCAACGAATTATTAAGTTTGGGTCCTGTTGGCCGGTTGTATCGACAAATTGCACGGCATCACTATTGATGAACCTTTTGGAGCGTGGCGAGGGATCATAACAATGCAGCCAGCCACCTTCCGAGCGAAGGCCGATGATGTAATGCCAGTTGTTCCGGCTCGAATGTACAATCATCAGTGCAGCTCCATCTGAATTAATACACTGGAGGATTTTGCTATTTTTTTGTAAATGTACCTGGTCACCACTTATAAATTTGGACTCGACTGCAAATTTTTTGTATCTTTTTTCCTTGTAGTGGCTGAGCCAAAACCCAAGGTCCTGAATGGCTCGGCTTGATGTACCGCGAGAAGACTCAATATCTAGGCAGTCCTTATAAACCCGATGAACTACGAACGGTGGGATTTCTCTCCGGTCAAATAGATAACTCAACGCGTTGATTAGCGAAGTTGGCCCGCAATCATACTCAGAAACTTGTTGTCTAAATGGCACCTTCATTACTCAACTTTTCCTCCTCCCTTAGGTGGGTCAATACTGCACGCCGATTAAAATATAAAACGCCGGCACCGTCTGCTAACTGGTGTCGGCAACATTTCGATTATTCGCTAAATATTCCAGCGCAGCGCCTGAACCAAGCCGAGCAAAAACTGGAAAAATTGTGTTGAAAAAATTGGAATTGTAACAGAAATGTAACGTGTGACGAGTGTGGAAAGCTTGTATTCTTTGTTAATTAACTTTAATTAACCATTATGCTAAAGTGACTCATGGTAAAGTGCACAGCATACGCTTCGCAATAGCCAAAATAACACATTTATCCTCTGAAATCAAGTACTTATTGCGTTTTATGTCGCTATGATAAGTGAGTATTTATAAAAGACGGTGCACGTATATTAAAATTTAAGGCCTGCTCAAGTGAGAATGATTAGTTTGGATAGCTATTGACTACAATCACTGTACCGCCACATTCCTGATTCCATCTGGTTGCCGCGCTGGAGAGATGACATGACTCCCTTTACCTTCCTGATTGAGCAGATTGCCAAACATCACCGTAAAGTCGCCATGACGTTATTGACCTTGTCCACATCGCTTCGGTCAGCTTGAGTTTGGTTTGTACTTCCGGGAATAACGGCAACTGGCTGGTGGCGTATTGCAGGTTGGTTATTCTGATTCCCAGAAGGCGGATCGGCTGTGTCAGCTCTCCGGCTTGTAAATTAAGCACGGATTCTAAAATATAGTGATAATAATACAACTCACAGTCAAATTAACTTGACAACAATTTTCGGGCATTGTATAAACGCATTATTGCATCCTCAGTGGTTCGCTGAGTTGTTCCTTGAAAACTGAATAACTTATCGCGGCAAAATATGTCTCTTCATAGCTGCGGTCTCATTCACCCCCAGGAAAAGCCGTTATCTCCCCCCTCCCGCACTACGGGTATTAAGTGTGTGTTTGTTTGCGGGGTACAGGGAGTAGCCGTTTTCTCGTACTTCGTCGGAAGATGAAGCTGTCACACGTGCATGCGTAAGTAGTGCATGGGTGAGTCGTTCACGGGTATTTTGTGTTCGACAAGGGCAACGCTCTTTTGTTGCTCCAAAATACGATTGACGAAAGGCCCAAGGAGCGATGCAAACTCAAATGGGGTGGATGATGGTAGCTTGGAAAAGAGCTGTCATCCTTTTTTCGTCATGGATTCCACACGAAAGGAGGTGAAGACATATGTTTCGAAGGGAGCTGAAAGTCAAGATAGTCTTAGAAACTATTAAAGAAGCAAAACAACTAGTAACCGTGATAAGTGATTCAGTAGGCCCTGTTTCCTCAACCAGAGATTCCATGATGGAAGTTGAAGTTTTTCTCATGGAAATGGAGAAGGAGGTTGTTCAGTCATTACCTGAAGAAAAAAGAGTATCTAAAGTTAAACATCTTTTTATCTTAGTACCATTGCTAATGCCAACAGTAAGGCTCCTGAAAGAGCTTTTGGCAGAAGCTAAACAGGTAATCGAACAATTTCTGAGGTAAACTAATCAATCGTTTTTTTCAACATTTCTCACATGTAAATATAGGTGCAAAATGAAGGTAGGAAGATTAATAAAATCGTTGAGAATCAGCTTTGGCTGGCAGCAGAAAGATTTGGCAGAAAAGCTGAAAATAAGTGCAAACTACCTTTGTCAGATTGAAAATGGTAAACGGATTCCAAGTCCCGATATTATTGAGCGTGTTGCCAAGGAGTTCAAGATTTCAAAAGACGCTTTAAATTTCCTATCTACGGATATTCCCGGCGAGCTTGACACAGATAACGCCGATAACTATAGAAAGTTGCAAGAAAATGTCGCTTCTCTCTTGCTTTTTCAGAGCGGGAAAGCAGCATGAAACGCCGGTTGCCAGTCCAGACGGTATCAGATTTGGCAACATTACTCGGTATTCCAATTAATGAACTATGGCGCATTGCAAACAATGCAAATGATACATATAGCCGGTGGAGTAAACCTAAACCTTCCGGTGATTTGAGAAACTTTTCGTCACCGTATCCTTCCCTCAAAAGTATTCAAAAAAAGCTCCATAAGCTTGTATTTTCACAAATCGACTACGGAATACCTTCCAATTACGGTATCAAGGGTAAATCAAATATTACCAATGCACGGGAGCATTTGGGAAATCCGGTCATATTCACTTTTGACTTGAAGTCATTTTTCCCTTCAGTCAGGCCAGAGAGGGTAAATCGGGCTTTTATTGACGAACTTGGTTGTCATGACGATTTAGCTTCTCTTCTCACAAAGCTGGTTACATGTGATTATCAACTTCCACAAGGGGCGCCGACCAGTACGGATATTGCCAACATCGTAACTTTTCGATTGCAAAGCAGGTTATTGGGTCTCGCGAAGCAATGGGGACTTAAATTCACCATCTATGCAGATGACGTAACTTTTTCTGGTAAGGATATTCCAAAAGAAATCGAGAACAAAGTCAAAATGATAGTAAAAGATGAGGGTTATAGAATACATCCAACGAAAGGTGGTGTTTTTGATAAATCCTCAAGTCAGGTTGTTACTGGCATCAATATCGCCCACGGTGCGTCAGTCGGGAAGACCAAGAAAAATTGGCGTGCTGAACTTCACCAAAGTAAGCTCAAATTTGCTGCAGGAGAAATTTCCGAAGATGAATGGTTACGTGCTCAAAAGAAGTTTACGAGTCGAAATATATACGCGAGTTCAGTAAAAAGATTGGCTGTTAAGGCTAAATATTAAAGCGATATTTCCTCCACAATTTTGCTGCTTTAAGAGGCCCATTCTTTGTTACCGTTCTTCATAATTTACTTTTGCTCTTTTTCTGAAGCTTCCTGAACTCCCACGGCGGCTCCGGATTCGCTTGTTTCCATAGCCCCAGTTTTTGCTTCCTCGCCTTTTCTTCCGCCCCGATGTATTCCGATGCATAAGGCCGTTGCAGATATTGCCGGTATGCCCAGGCCCAGCCTTCCTGTACCATCTCCAGGTTGATATCCCGTCCATCGAGAGAAATCACCGATACCAGCCGCTTATACCGGTCAATGTCCATAACGTCTACCTTTACCGTCCGGCCTCTGATTTTCCCCGCTAGTGCTTGTTGTGCCTTGTTGACCCTGTTTGCTGACCCGACCAGTCTTCCGGTTGATTTTCGTCGTTTCTGGAGCATCAATGCCGTAGAGCCGGGCCTTAATTTTCGTCCCGGAGCAGTCCGCGGTTATGGTATCCCCGTCGCTGACCTTCGTAACGGCACATGGGTCAAAGATGCGGATGGGGTCTTTGGCAAGGGCAGGTGTGGTGAGGTAAAAAAAGGACGACTGGGATTAGAAACCAAGAATGACGCATGCATAGCCCTTTATGTGGATTTATCTTATATATTATGGTATAAATGCACGAATTTATTTCATTAATGGAATCAGCGGTAACTTATCAGATTTCCAAGGGAGAAGCAATGCCGGTTCTGGATTGGATAGGCAAAAAAACGTCGTCGAACACACAAAAAAGTGTCTTGACTGCTCCTTACATCAACTTGTATGAAATAGCGGAGTAATTCAAGTGTTGCAATATTGAGGCTAACATGGAGCAAGTCCAACAGGATAATATCTACGAATCTGAGAATGCTGACCGGATTGTAAGCGACCTTTTCAGCGGCAGGATGTCAATTGAGCAGGCTCTTCAAAAACTCCGCACCAAGCTGCTTGACCTTTCAACTCGAAATCGCCTTATCAGCTACAGATACCCCAAAGGCAGGTCATTACAGTTTGTAGACAAACCAAATCTTAACCTTGTGTTCAGTCGTCTCATAGAAAGCAAGGCCCTTTCAATCAAGTTTATTCCAGACCCACCTCCCGATAGTTATTCTACAAAAAAAACGGATGTAAAAGCGCATGCTCAATCGCTGGGGATTGATGTTGAACAAGATTTTCCACTTGAGTCTTGTTGTTCATCAACCCATAAACACACTCCAAGGCTCCAAGCCCTCTATTATCCAGCAGACCTTTATAAGGTTAGCAAAAAAATTGCATCGGATGCTCGAACTGTCATTGAAGAGACTGGTACAAACATGTTGTACCTTATTTTCGGCTTTCTTGAGTTTTACGACAGTGACGACTCTGAAAAACCAATATTTGCACCCTTGCTTGCAGTGCCCGTTACACTTGATAGAGGGGCAATCGACCCAGACACCAGAACCTATCAATATGCAATTAACTATTCAGGAGAGGACGTTCACGAGAACCAAACTCTACGAGAGAAATTAAGCCAGGATTTCAATCTCCAGTTACCTGATTTCAACGATGAAGATGAGCCTGGCACCTACTTTAGCAGTATCTCACAGGCTGTTAAGAATAAGAAAAGGTGGAAAGTCCGATATCAACTCACGTTAGGGTTTCTATCATTCGGAAAACTTGCCATATGGGACGACCTCAACCCGAAAAAGTGGCCTGGGCTGTTGAGCCATCCCTTATTGAACGAAATTTTCTCTGGCGGTTCCGGGAACGAAGTGAGCCTTTCCCCGGAAGATTATGAAATTGATTCGCACCCGCAAGGAGACCTCCCGTTAATCTATGACGCAGACTCATCCCAGCATAGCGCAATTATCGACGTGCTTTCTGGCAAAAACATGGTCATCAATGGCCCACCAGGGACAGGGAAGTCACAGACAATTACGAACATCATTGCCGCTGGGTTGAAGGCGGGAAAGAAGATACTATTTGTATCTGAAAAATTGGCGGCTCTTGAGGTGGTACGTCATCGCCTAAATCACGCGCACCTTGGGCATTTTTGCCTTGAACTGCATAGTCATAAGACCCAAAAGAAAAAGCTCTTAAGCGACTTGCAAGACCGCCTGGACGCTCAATTTTTTCTACCACAACATTTTCAGAACAAAATAACTACCCTCAATCGGCACAAGAAAGACTTGAATCGTTATGTCGAGATAATTTCAAGCCAAATTGGCAATGAACTAGGAATGACTGTTTATGATGTCTTTTGGAAAACAGAGAAATATCGTCAATCTATTGGTGATTTGGTAAATAAAATCCAGTCGTTAAACATACCCAAGGCAGACAGTTGGACATACGACCATATAGAGGATATTCGGGCAAAATTAGAAGGACTCGGGCAACTCTTTTCAACATTAAAAAATTACGATTCAAATCATCCCTGGTGGGGTTTTATTCCGAAACCACTTGCCCCAGGCGATGATTTTGCCATAGGCCGCATTATCAATGAAGCTCAAGCCATTGCTGATGGGTTGTATGTTCTCGTAATTGAGTTTCAGGATCAAGCTTCATTTTTGGAGGAGCCTTCGATTGATGACTTGACTTCATTCAATCGAATCATTCAGGAATTACCTGTTCCTCCTGGAAACTTACAAAGTGAACTTCTTCCCCGTGTATTCACCTCGACTGACCCACTAGGGAAGCGCAACAGAGTCATTCTTAATGGTGTAATTCAAAAGGTTGAATCCGCCAGGGAACTCCGGAATGCATCGGAAAAATTATTATGCCCGGATTGTCAACTGGAATATGATACCGCTGAGCCGGTTGTAGAGACGTGTACAAAAACACTAGCTAAAGCTGCTTTCTCAACGCCCCTTGATGTTCTGGCAGAGTCAGTTTCAAGTGCTGAAATTGCGCTGATTCGGTTTAAACAGGTCAATTCCGAATTATCATGTAACTATCTCCCCATCTATGTTTCAAGTCTCGAAAATCTTGATTCAAGACTTCAGGCTACCTTGCCGCTATCCCTTGTAGAGCAGCCGGGAAAATATATCAAGGAGGGAGCCAAGCTGCTGTCACAAGAGGTCTCCCGGCTTGAGCAATCTCTTGAACGTGTGTCGAGCATAGCTAAACGCAGGGCTTTGAAATTTGATGACTCTCCATCTGCTATTGCGAATTTAGGGCAAGGCGATGGAATCGATGAAATTCTTCCTGGCGTGAATGTGGATTCGACTGTTCTAGAAAAAGCAAAGCAGGCGGCGGAATTCTACCTCTCGGACTTATCAATTGGGGAATTGGATAAACGACAGCATGAATTACATAGCCTCCATGACCGAATCACCCGGTTGCTACATGAAATAGAGGGGTATGCAAGCAAACTAGGTTTGCCCTTCGACAGCACACAGAAATCAATCGAATTTTTGGCGACCGTCAGCAAAATATCAGCGTCAGCACCATCCGACCTTTTGGATTATCGTCATGCGTCCCTGGCGCATCCCCTGACTTTGGAGCTGTTACCCAAGGCAGAAGGAGCCTTTTCCTCCGAGAACTCGCAACGGCAGAGTCTTGCCAACGAATTTTATCTTGATGTTCTTCCAGATCTAGGGAACCTAAAAGCCGCAATCCTGACTTTTAGGCGCGGTGACAGCCTCTTCAATATCTTCAATGGAGATTGGAGAGCTGCCAAAAAGCTTTTCAACAGTGTATCCAAGACGAAAATAAAATGTAAAGCTACTGAATATGAAGCAAAAATCACCTCTCTAGTTTGCTGGATAGAGCACCGAACGTTATTTATTTCAAACGATGAATTCCAAAAAACTTTTGGCACCCTTTTTAAGGGTCTCGATACAGATTTTTCAAAAATCAGACGGCTGCATAACTGGTATATTGAGAGCCAGGCAGAATTGCTTAAGCATCCAGGTTTCATTGAGCAAGTTGACCTGACTTCGCTGAATTCGCAGACGATTAATCAGTTGGGAGCATTATCTGCAAGGCTGGAAGCGATTTCTGCCGAATTTGATATTTGCCTCCAAGAAAGCAGACAGCTTCTTGAAGACGTTGCGACTCAAATGGATTCTGTTTTAAGGCAATTCGGATGGAATGGATATAACCAAAAAATTCTCTTGATTGCAGACGGTTTTAGGGACTCCTCTTCGTATCTCCAACATTTTGTAAAACATGATGTATCACCAAAACGTTCCGTCGATGTACTGAATGCGAAACTGGAACTGTTATCAGCCTCAGCTGATTTTGATGCTCTGAATTATGGAATTCATGCGATTCAAGATAAGCTGGAGCCGTTACTTCCAAGCATCTCCCAAATTCCATGCATCAATTGGCGAGAATATCTTTTACAGCTCGCAAGGCTTGCCCATGCATCCGAGAGTCTTGCTGAAACGCTTTCAGAATATGCCGACAGTAATTGCAATACCTCGAAAACTCGTACCTTTATCGTTGCAAAGCTTGAGCTTGATGATTCGTTGTCAAAATTTGCAGAGTATCCAGATAGGACAACTACAGCAAGCTGGGAAGAATACCATTCGATAGCAGGCCACCGCATCGCTGCTGCCGCCGATTTGGTCAATCTTTTAAAGCCCGTTGGTGCCACTGGAAAAACAGCTAAAGAGGTCGTAACTGGCCTCAATTCTAAAAAGAAATCAGTCGTATTGATTCATAAAATCCGTAGCGACGAATCTATCATGTCGATGTTGCAAGACCTCTTTTATGGAATGGATACTGATTTAGAATCGCTTTCTGCAACCCTTTCATGGGGTGAAGTGGTTTCAAAAAAACGTACTATTCAAGGCACACCGCTATTTTCATTTATATTGTGTCATAACGCCGTTGAGAATTTTAACTGGTCAAAAGTACAGCTTCAGAACATCACGGGAAATCATCGCAATCTTTTAAACAAGCTCAGTGAATTAAGAGATTTTGGGGAACTTGAGATAAACAATTGGAATAGTTTGGGAGACGGCTATGTTCACTTACTCCTCAAAAGGATTGAGTTTGCTGTAGCAAATTTAGAGGCTGTTCTGCCGTGGTCTAAATATTACACCCAACGAACTATTTGCCGCGATATAGGACTAAAGAGCTTTGTAACCCACATTGAAAATAAAGAATTGCCGTTTGAATCTATTGGAAATGTTTTCGAGTATGTTGTCTATCGTTCAATAGGCAGAAAAATATACATACAATTTCCTGAACTCGATAAGTTCTCTGGCGTAAATCATGAGAAGTTGCGCTCAGATTTTGTTGCACTTGATAAAGATATTATTCGCCACACCGGAAGAAGCTTTGCTTATGAAATTGACAGGACAAAGAAAGTCCCTGATGGAGTGACAAGTTACAAGGTTTCTGAACTGACAGAAATGCATCTCCTGAGGAAGGAATTAGGTAAGAAAACCAAACATATCTCTATTCGCCAACTAATCAGACGTGCCGGGAAAGCAGTACAAGCACTTAAGCCGTGTTTCATGATGGGGCCATTATCCGTTGCCCAATATATACAGCAAGGCACTATCAATTTTGACATGATTGTGATGGATGAAGCTTCACAGCTACGTCCTGAAGAATCACTTGGCGCTATTGCGCGAGGTTCTCAATTAATCGTTGTTGGAGACCCAAAACAGCTACCTCCAACCAACTTTTTTGACCGCCTGGTTGACGATGGTGACGAAGAAGAGGATTCGGATACTCCTGCCGTGTTTACAGGCTCAGAAAGCATCCTTGACATCTGTCAGCAGCTCTTTCACCCAGTTAGGACTCTGAAATGGCATTACCGCTCTCAGCATGAGTCCTTGATTGCCTTCTCTAACCACCATTTCTACAACGGAAAACTGATTGTATTCCCCTCACCATTTGCCCGTAATAGCCGTCTTGGTCTCCGTTACCGCTATATAAAAAATGGAACCTACAAAGACCGGCAGAACATGCCTGAAGCACAGCGTGTAGCCGATGCGGTGATTGAGCACATGATGAAATTCCCGGAAGAATCGCTGGGTGTAGTAACGCTCAATCAGACGCAGCGAGACCTGATTGAAGACTTGCTCGACAAGAAGATACGCAATATCGAAGAGGCCCAGACTTTTATCTCGAACTGGGAAGAGGAAGGCTGGCCGTTCTTCGTCAAGAACCTTGAGAACGTTCAAGGTGATGAACGTGATATAATTTTCATTTCTACGACATTCGGCAAGGCCGCAGGGACAGACAAGGTTCGCCAGAATTTTGGCCCGATTAGCCGCCCTGATGGCTGGAGGCGTCTCAACGTATTATTTACCCGTTCTCGACGGAAAATTGAGTTGTTCACTTCCATGCTTCCGGAAGACATTATTCTTGCCACTAATACGCCAGCAGGCACCAGGGCCTTGAAAGAGTATTTGGACTTCGCAAAGCACGGCATTCTCACCAGCACGGAGGTATCAGGACGAGAAGCCGACAGTGATTTTGAAATTTCTGTTGGCGATATGTTGAGGAATCGAGGCTATGAGGTTGTTCCTCAAGTGGGAGTAGCAGGTTTTTTCATCGATTTGGCGGTACGCAATCCAGACCGACCGGGTGAATTCCTGGCAGCTGTTGAATGCGATGGAGCAAGCTACCATTCCAGCAATTCTGCCCGAGACCGTGACCGTATCCGCCAGGCAATATTAGAGTCACTGGGATGGAAAGACCGCATTTGGCGCATATGGTCAACCGACTGGTTCTATAACCCTCGACGCGAATCAGAGCGGTTGCTTAATTTCCTCGAAGAGCGCCGCGCAAAATCTCTGACAGAACCACTAGATTATGAAATTGAAGACGTTTTTGAAGAGTTAGAAGAAGCTGTTGTTCAGCCGGCAGAAGAGGCAGTTGACACATTCGACCCCTCCTTGTCGGTTTCGGTTGAAGAACTTTTTGTCGAAGTCGGGGATTTAGTAACTTATTGCGCTGTAGATAAGCCCGAGGAACGTCACACTGTGATGATTGTGGATTCGGAGAGCAATGCTCGACGAAATCTTATTAACGAAAATACGCCTCTTGCAAAAGCATTGTTAGACACTACCGTGGGCGATGAGGTTGAGATGGTGGTACATGGGAGTAAACCCAAAATTATGCGGGTTCTAAAGATTCAACGTCAGGAAAAAATGTTTCAATAATTCAGCTGTATAGCTATTTTAATCACTGATTTCAGAAGTGGTCGCTTGCCATTGGTACTACTGGGGATTGATATGCTTGAATCACTTAAGGAATATGTCAAAGACAACAACCGAGTTTGCCCCATGCCCGGTAAATGGCATGAGTTGTGGGAAATGTTACCTGATAAGAAGCGCAAGGGTAGTGGTGGTTGGGAACCATCATTACCCTTAATTCTTGCAGCCTGGGACGACTCTCCTGGATTGCTAAAAGTGATGCGATTGCAGGAACATATAGATTACGCAGAAAAACACGGAGATCTTGAGAAAGTTGATGCCTTTTTGCGTTTACTGACTGAAGAGGAATGGTTTCACTTCGGCGATTAATTTCAACATTTCAGGAAGCTAAAAATAAATATCCCATATCTCACCGGAGAATTGAATGCCCGTTTTAGACTGGATAGGCAAAAAAGCCGTCGTCGAACACCACAAGAAAGTGCCTTTCCACCTACTCAAATGTAATGAAGAACTGTCAGTGGGGGAACCCGGCAGCGGGAATCTTCTCGTCCAAGGGGATAACCTTCTCGCCTTGAAGGCATTGCTTCCGTACTACGCCGGGCAGGTGAAGTGCATCTACATAGACCCGCCGTACAATACCGGCGTCGATGAACGGGATGAGAAGGGCAAGCGTACCGGCTGGATTTACAACGACAACGTGAGCAGTCCTGAAATCAAAGACTGGTTAAATCGCGTTGTAGGGGCTGAAGCAGAAGATTTATCACGTCATGACAAATGGCTATGCATGCTGTATCCCCGGCTTTCCTTGCTGCATGGGTTTTTACGTGAAGACGGGGTAATCTTCGCCAGCATTGATGAAGTCGAGTACGCAAATCTGAGGCAGCTTCTTGATGAGATATTCGGAGTTACAAACAGGATAGGCACTATAATTTGGGATAACGCCACGGATAACAACCCCACGAATATAGCCCTAGAGCATGAATATATCCTCTGTTATGCACGGAATAAATCAAAGCTAGAGTCCGTTTGGAAGTCACCAAATCTTGACGTGAAGGAGCGCCTACTGCAGATAGGAGAAGATTTTATCAGTAAGTATCCTGACCTCGAAGAGCGGAAAGCAGCTTACACAAAATGGTTTCGAGTAAACAAGAACGAGCTTTGGCCTTTTGACCGCTATAAATATATCGATGATGACGGGATATATACCGGAAGCCAAAGCGTCCACAACCCCGGTAAAGAAGGGTATCGCTATGACGTAATTCATCCTGATACCAAGAAACCCTGCAAAGAGCCAATGATGGGGTATCGCTTCCCACAAGAGACTATGGAGCGGTTGATATCAGAGAAGCGGATTTTATTTGGAGATGACGAAACAAAGCTTGTCGAATTGAAGGTGTACGTAAAGGATTACCGGGCCAAGCTTTCAAGCCTCTTTACGCTGGATGGCCGGGTAGGTACCAACGAGATAAAGGAAATACTCCACCACGACAAACGACCGTTCGACTTTCCTAAGCCTACAGCATTGCTTGAAGAGATTATCAGCTTCACAACTTCCGGCGACGACCTCATTCTTGATTCTTTTGCCGGTTCAGGAACCACCGGCCACGCTATCATGAAGCTAAACAAGAGCGATAAGCAGTCCCGCCGATTCATTCTTGTCGAGATGAAGCCTCAAATTGCGCGGGAAATCACTGCGGAGCGCTTGAAACGAGTGACGACCGGCTACAAGAATGCCAAAAACGAAGCGGTACCAGGACTCGGCGGCGGCTTCCGTTTCTGTGAACTTGGGGAACCTCTCTTTACACCGGAGGGTCAAATTAATCAGGCTGTCAAATTCGGCGACCTTGCCCACCATGTCTTTTTCGTTGCAACAGGGGAGCCGTTACCGGTCGATTCTGACCTGAAATCTCCATTTCTTGGGGTATCCAACGGTATCGGCATTTACCTCCTCTACAACGGAATCCTGGGGGACAAAACCGATGATGGCGGAAATGTCTTAACCCAAAAGGTTCTGGCGTCCCTTGCTCCCCATGACGGCACACGGATAATTTACGGCAACGGCTGTCTTATCGGGGATGCCTTCATGAGGCGAAACAACATCATCTTCCGGCAAATTCCTTACGAGGTGAAAGCGTCATGAGTGCTCCCCAAATAATCAAAAAGATTGAACCAAAAGAATATCAACGCAAAGCTCTCATCGCCTTACAGGTGTTCTTCAAGACATACCAACAACTTGATGATGTCGAGCTTGCCTATTTTAAGACAACTCGTGACACTTTTGGCAAGGGGCTGTCATTCACGGCGGTAGACGAGCTACCCGGACTCCCTTATGTCTGTCTCAGAATTCCCACGGGAGGCGGGAAGACCCTTGTAGCCTGCTATTCCATCAACGTTGCGGCCAAAGAACTCTTACATGCCGATTCTCCCGTTGTGCTCTGGCTTGTCCCGTCAAATACAATCCGCGAGCAGACCCTGAAGGCCCTGAAGGATAAGAGCCACCCTTACTGCCAGGCAGTCGAAGAAACGTTCCCGACAACCAATGTCCTCTCAATTCAGGAAGCACTCTATGTGACCCGCCCGACTCTTGCAACCGGGGCAACGATTATCGTCTCCACTATTCAGGCGTTCCGTGTTGACGATACTGAGGGCCGAAAGGTCTATGAACAGTCCGGGGCGTTGATGGAGCACTTCAATGGAATCGACCCAGCTCTTCTGGAGTCCCTTGAAAAATATGAGGACGGCAGGCCGATTCAATCCCTTGCAAATCTGTTACGGCTCCACCGCCCCATTATCATCGTAGACGAAGCCCATAACGCACGAACCACCTTGTCTTTCGAGACCCTTGCCCGATTCAATCCATCCTGCATTATCGAATTTACAGCAACCCCGGATACCGAAAAAAGCCCGAGCAACGTTCTTCATTCGGTGTCCGCAGCTGAACTTAAAGCCGACAGGATGATAAAGCTTCCAATCCGGCTTGAGACGCGGCCCAACTGGAAGGAACTCCTCGATGACGCAATAACCATGAGGAGCCACCTGGAGGATGAAGCAGGTTCCGAGCGTAAGGCTACCGGTGAGTACATCAGGCCCATCATGCTGATTCAAGCCCAATCCCAATTACAGGGGCAGGAACGGCTGACCGTGGAGGTCGTTGAACAGTGCTTGCTTGAAGATTGCCAGATACCGTCTGAACAGATATGCCGGGCGACCGGAACGGATAAGGGACTCGAAGGCATCGACCTGTCATTACCAACTTGTGAAATTAGGTACATCATCACAGTTCAAGCGCTCAGGGAAGGCTGGGATTGCCCCTTTGCTTATGTCCTATGTTCCGTAGCGGAAATGCGCTCCTCGACAGCTGTAGAGCAGATTCTTGGCCGCATTATGAGGCTTCCGAATGCAGAGAAGAAGAACAATGACGACTTGAATATGGCCTATGCCTTCTCTGCCTCGAAAGATTTTGTCGATGCCGCGAATGCCCTTGAAGATGCCCTTGTGCAAAACGGTTTCAATAGGCAAGAAGCGAAAGACTTCATCCTTAAGGCCCCGACTGGGAAACAGGGTGAAATGGAGCACTTCTGGACTCATGTCGTTGAGCCGGTACCTGAACCCCCGAAGCTCGATGCCCTTCCCGCAGAAGTCGCCAGCAAGGTTTCTTACGACGAACAGAAAGGCGAAATAACCTTCAAGGGTGTCATGGCCGAACCGGATAAACATGCTTTGCAGGAATGCTTCACGACCCCTGAAGGGAAGGCAGCTGTAGAGCGGGTTTACCGAAAGACCCGAGGTCTACCGGCAGCGGCGAAATCACCAGCTGAGAGAGGGGAGCCATTCTCCGTACCGGCCCTGGCAATAAAGCAAGGAGAGCTTTTTGTCCAATTCGAGGATACCTATTTTCTGGACAGGCCCTGGCGGCTCTCCCAGTGCGATTTCAAACTGACGGATGCTGAATACTCACAGAAGCCATTCGACGGCAAGGTTGTCGAAATCGATATCACCGACAAGGGAAAGATTGGTAAGAGGTTCATCCAAGACCTGCAGGAGCAGATGAACCTCCTAACTAATGACCACTCCCAGACGGTAGTGAACCTGGTCTATTGGCTGGACAGGAATATTCCCCACCAGGATGTCATTCCATCTGAATCCGGGGCCTTCCTAGCCGCATTGATAAACCACCTCATCGAGGAGCGGAAATTTACGATAGGCCAGCTGTATCATGACAAGTTCAATCTCCGGCAGAAAGTGACAGCCAAAATTGAAGCGCACCGGAAGGCAGCACACTTCAAGGCATACCAGTCCCTGCTACTTCCCGAGTGCGAGACCCCCTTGCTGGTAACACCGGAGTTCTGCTTTTCGTTCGACCCAAATGAATATCCCTATAATACGAAATATCATGGCAGTTACCACTTTCAGAAGCACTACTACAAGAACATCGGGAGCATGAATGGGGAGGAAGAGGCTTGTGCAATCTTCCTTGATACCCACCAGGAGATGAAATTTTGGGTCAGGAACATCGAGAAAAACGAGCGGTACTCCTTCTGGCTCCAAACATCAACCGACCGCTTCTACCCGGATTTCGTCTGTCTCCTCAAAGATGGACGCTTCCTGGCAGTGGAGTACAAAGGCGCTGACCGTTGGTCGGATGACGACTCGCGGGAGAAGCGTGCTTTGGGCGAGTTGTGGGAGAAGCGGAGCGGCGGAACCTGTATCTTTGTGATGCCGAAGGGTAAGGATTTGGCGGCGATAACGGCGAAACTGTAAACAAGGGGTCTATGGATGGTAAAAAAAACAATCCTGCAGGCAGACTGCATGCGATTCTGACACAAGCTCTTAATTCACCTGGTAGCACCTCCACATTGCAGATGTGGTCACAAGTATTTGATATCCCGCTTCAGGAAAAGACAGAGTTGTTTTTGCGTATTTCCGCCATGCACCAACTTGTGGATGATGTTAAGAGCAGGATATCTAGTCTTGACGACGTTAATGTAGAACTTCACCTATCTCGCTTTCCTCAAATTGAAGTTGTTGTTAAGGCAACGAACTATGATGTGCCATGGGATTCATATAAGCCCCATTTATCTGATGGTGTAATGCTCAATCTTGCCTATTGTGCTGAGACCTTATCAAGGTACGATGAAACCCCTATTGAAGAAAATGACTTGCTCGATTTAAAGAAAGACATCGACGAGCTTTTCGAAAAGATTTTAAAAGCTCCTTTAGACGGCCAGTTAAAGACGGTTATATTAGATTTGCTGGAAAGCATCAGGCGCTCCATCTCCGAATACAAAATACGGGGCGCAGATGGCATGCGAAAGACCTTGGCTTACTGTATGGGAATGATAGTTCAGAACACGCAGTTATTCGAAAAAGAGGCTTCCAAGGAAGAGGTGGGTCGTTTTGGCAAAATAGTCAGCAGATTCACGACAATTATCGAGCTGGCAGTAAAATTTAAAGAATTAGGCGTCAACTATTCAAAAGTGATTGGTTTTATTATTACCACGGCAAATAAATAGTGCATAACGATCATGGGTATGATAAAGTTCGTGTATGGAAAAGATCGATGCTCGAACACTTAATCAAGAAGCTCAAGAGGCGTTGCGGAACCAGATCGTGAGGCTACGCAAAGCCGGTCGCTCGCACAAGGAAATTGCTGACATCGTTGGCGTCACTGAATCCCATTGCAGCCGAGTCTGGACACGCTACCAGAAAGGCGGAGCAAGCTCAGTAGCCAAAGGCAAACGTGGTCGCCGCCAGGGAGAACAGCGTAATCTGAGCGCTGAACAGGAAGCTGAAATCAAGCGCCTTATCATCGACAAGGCACCAAATCAGCTGAAGCTTTCCTTTGCTCTTTGGACTCGTGATGCCGTTCGCCTCCTGATCGAACAACGATGCGGGTTCTCCATGCCGATCAGGACTGTTGGCGAATACCTGAAGCGGTGGGGTTTTACTCCCCAGAAACCGGCAAAGTGGGCGAAAGAGCAAAGCACTCCTGCCGTTGCCAGCTGGCTGCTCAAGGAATACCCGGTCATTGAGAAACGGGCCAAGCAGGAGAAGGCTGAAATCTATTGGGGCGACGAATCAGGCATACAAACCGGAGCCAATGTGGAGAAGGGGTACTCTCCGAAAGGCAAGACGCCAATGCTTCGTCAAACCGGTAGAAAAGACCGAATCAATATGATCTCTGCTATCACCAACCAAGGCAAGGTCAGATTTATGTTCTACAAAGAGACCATGAACAGTAAGCGCCTGATTACTTTTATGAAAAGACTCATCAAGGATGCAGGGCGAAAAGTGTATCTGATCCTCGACAACCTGAAAGTCCACCACAGTGGGGCGGTTACGAACTGGCTGGAGAAACACCGGGAGAAAATTGAAGTGTTCTACCTGCCGTCCTATTCACCAGAGTTGAATCCGGACGAGTATCTCAACAACAGCCTGAAAGGACGTGTCCATTCAGGGGTACGGGCACAGAATGCCAAACAGCTTGAATCAAAGGCCAGAAAGCACATGTGTCATCTCCAGAACGACCGGAGCAAGGTGAAAAAGTTCTTTGAGCACCCATGTGCTGCTTATGCAGCATAATTGATCTGTTTAATTGCCGGAGTAATACTAACCAAGGTCAGTAACAGGAGCAGGATACATCAATCTTGAGTCAGCAATGGAATCCTTATGCCCATTTATAAAAAACACAATGGGAAGTTCAAGAAAATAAAGTCCGTACCTCTGGCAAAAGAGAAGGCGCCGACAAGATTCCAGACGGGTACAACTGGACGAACAAGCGGATTTACCTCAAATCCGAAGAAGACCTCGATTATGTCATAGTACTGTAGACCACAAGCCATAGGGAACCTATGAGAGTCGCGGCCTGGAACTTGGACCATGCCTCAAACGGCAGCAGACCGATTGAGTTGCAGACACAACGAATCGTTTCTATCGATCCTGATATCCTCGTTCTCACAGAAACTTGCGACAGCGTTGACCTCGCGCCATATGGCTACACTGCGGCTTTGACGGAAAGAAACCAGTATCAAAAATACTGCTCCGTAATCTGGTCGAAATACCCAATTCTGAAAACGATTCCGACCTATGACCCTGAAACGGCTGTCTGTGCTGAAATCGATACCTCACTAGGCAAGGTAATCGTGTACTCGGTGCCCGTCGCGGAACATGAGCCGCAGAAGGCGCTAGTCGCGTGACTTGTTGCTGCTCCCCGCTGAAACAACCTTCATGTTTGACCATTTAATGTCTCATATATTCCCGCAGCAGTTCGACCATTTCAGAAGAACAGAACAGTTCGGCGAGTTGAAGGGGGGAAGTATCGGAATCATCTTTTTTGTCAGGTTTTGCGCCATGCTGAAGCAACAAACGGGCAAGATTAATGTCATTCATCGCAACTACAGCCTGACGCAACGGCGTCCACCCGTGGTTGTCGGCTCCTTCTACGTCTGCACCACGTTCCAGTAATAGTTCAGCCATATTCAATCGCGTTTGTGATAGTTCGTCTTGTGGCAATCCATCAATGCGACATTGGCAGGCGAGAAATAGCGGCTTTTGGCCCCAGCTGGTTGCCCGTTCAAGGTCAACCTTGTATGAAAGCAACAAACCAACAAGGTCAATATCAACCATAGATACCGCGCCAGTCAACGGTGTAAGTCCACGAATATCAAATCCATTTGGATCTGCTCCATTATCCAATAATAGTTGACAGCACTCATATTTCCTGCTGGCGATTGCTATATTCAAAGCCAATGTCTTAATTTTATCCGGCATTATGTCGGGCAGTTGTGCTTTTAGGGCATCGAAGTCACCTGTTATGGCAGTCGATAAAAAGCGTGCATGGCCAATATTAAAGGGAATGAGGCCTTCAAGTTCGTCTGAGGCACTGCCTATGGCAAACATCATCGCGTAATCTGCGGGCGTAAAACCATAATTATCCTTGATAGTCGGATCGGCACCGGCTTCTAACAAAATTTGCGCAATCTCCTTATTGTCTTTCCCTCGACCGCATGCCTCATGCAGTGCAGTCTTTCCTGTATCTTTATCCTGCACGTTAACATCCGCCCCGGCTGCAATAAGCTCTTTCAATAATTGTGCTGGCTGAGCCAAACCGGCAATTATATGGATCGGTTTCCATTCGCCGATGTTAGGATCAGCCCCTGATGCAAGAAGCAATCGTGCTAGATCGTGTTCCCCCTCCCTAGCGGCCTTAGAAAGAAGTGAGTATCCGCTGCTATCGACAGCATTAAGGTCAGGGGCGTGTTTTAACAACAACTGTACCCAATCATTCTTATCAAACGAAAAGAAGTTGTGAAGAGGAGAGTCTCCGTGTTCATCAAGAGCATTGACATCAGCCCCGTAGGATATCAGCAGTTCAATTACCTTACTCATCAATCGACCGATTCGCTGAATGCGCAGCTCCGATGGGTCCTTTAACGAACTCCATGGCTCCCAATTTTCGCCAATTGGAGTTGATGGATTTAAGTAACGAATTCTGTAAAACGAATTATATTCAGGCCGCAGTTTGGCTAGTGCCCGTCTGTTGCTCAAATTGCCAGGGTTGCATTGAGCGTCATGCTCCAGCAGCAGGCGTACCATTCGAGGGTGTGCCTCACGTGCCGCCAGGATCAAGGCCTTTTCATAATCGAAGTTTTCAGCATCAATGTCACCACCGGCAGCAATTAACGCCTTAACACACTTGGTATGGCCATTTCGGGCTGCCAGCATCAGAGGAGTATTGCCGTAATAATCACGAACGTCAGTCCTATTGTCCAGTATAAGCAGCAGTTTCATGAGTAGACTGGATTTACCTTCCTCAGCGGCATATAGCATGCGTTGTCGGATTTGCCTGGTTATTGGCTTCATATTCACCTCCATAGAATGCTTGCTGTTTCCTCTGCTGAACGTGCCATGGTTGCGTCCATGAGTTTTTTATTGAACTGATTATGGCATAAGTACGTGACAGAAAATGTCGCATGTGTTTGATACTAAATTATATATTTTTCTAAAATCTGCCGGTAACTATATTCAGTTCTAGGATGATTTTTCTTTACTGACTGGAGTCATCAAAAAGCTGGAATTGTGAGAAAAAAAGTTTTGCTGACGTCACGCTCGGGGAGCCAGCACGGACTCGAACTGAAGTTGTGCTGATTTCAATTGTGACCCACATCGGCGTCGAGGTGACCCATTTGCATCTCTATCTATGCGTGATTTGCCGGAGTAATTGAAATCATGTAGGTCAAATTGAGTGCCGATGATGGATAAAACTTCAAAGCCGGTCAACACGTTATGCACCCACTGTTAAATTTTCCTAGGTCTGTCCGGGACCTTCATGTTTGACCATGACAATTTAATGCCTCAAATATTCCCTCAGCAGTTCGACCATTTTAGAAGAACAGAACTGTTCAGCGAGTTGAAGCGGTGAAGTACCGGAATTATCTTTTTTGCCAGGATTTGCTCCATGCTCAAGCAATAAACGGGTAAGATCGATGTCATTTGCTGATAAGACAGCCTGACGCAACGGCGTCCACCTTTCCTTGTCGGCTCCTTCTACGTCTGCACCACGTTCCAGTAATAGTTCAGCCATGCGCAATCGCTTTTGTGTTAGTTCGTCTTGGGGGAGGTCAGGCACGTGGCTTTGGCAAGTGAGAAATAGCGCCTTTTGGCCCCAGTCGTTTGCCAATTCAAGATCAGCCTTGTATGAAAGCAATAATAAAACTACGTCAATATCAAGGTTATATGTCGCACAAATCAACGGCGTAAGCCCGTGAATCTCACATTTATTGGGATCTGCTCCGTTTTCCAACAATAGTTGACAGCATTCATACTTACTGTGTGTGATAGCTTTATGCAGAGCCAATGTCTTGATTTTATCTGGCATTATTTCGCGCAGTTGTGCTTTCAGCTCATCAAAGTCACCTGCTTTGGCAGCCGATATAAGGCTTGCGTGGCCAAAATTAAAGGGCAAGATGTCTTCAAGCTCGTCTGAGGCTCTGTCTAAGTAATACATGTAATCAGAAGGCGTAAAACCGTTATTATCAGTGATAGCCGGGTTTGCACCGGCGTCTAACAAAATTTGAGCAACCTCCTTTTTGTCTTTCTTTCGATAGCACACCTCATGTAGTGCAGTCCTTCCTCTTTCTTTATTCTGCGCGTTAACATCTGCTCCCGCCGCGATCAGCTCTTTCAAAATTTGTGTTGGCTGAGCCAAATTGGCAATTATATGAATCGGTTTAGCCGGTTCGCCGACGTTGGGATCAGCCCCTGATGCAAGAAGCAATCGAGCTACATCGTGTTCCCCCCACATAATAGCTTCACCAAGAACAGATAATTCGCCGCTTTCGACAATATTGAGGTTAGGGGAGTATTTTAACAATAACTGTATCCAATCTTTCCTCTCTAAACACAAGAAATTGTGAAGAGGAGAACTTCCTTTTTCATCAAGAGCATCGACATCTGCCCCGTAGGATATGAGCAGTTCAATTACTTTACACATTAATTTAGCGAATCGCTGAACACGAAGCTCAGATTGCCCCTCCATCGAAATACATGGCGCCCCCGAAGCAGGGTCGTCGTTTGAAATCATGTAATCAGCCCTGTAAATCGAACTATCTCCTGGCTGGAGCAGGGCGAGAGCTCGTCTGTTGCCAATATCATTAGGGTTGCATTGAGCGCCACGTTCCAGCAATAAGCGAACTACTCGTGGGTGTGCCTCGCGTGCCGCCAGGATCAAGGCATTTTCTCCTTCAAAGTTTTCATCATGAATGTCAGCTCCTGCATCAATTAACGCCTTGACACACTTGGTATGGCCATTCCGGGCTGTTAGAATAAGAGGAGTATTGCCGTAATAATCACGAACGTCCGTCATATTGCCATGAATAAGCAGTTCCACGAGTAAACGGGATTTGCCTGCTTCAGCGGCGTATAATATGCGTTTTTGCAAGACTTTAGTCGGCAAGACTTTGGTGGTTGGTTTCATATTTACTCCTCAATCTTCTTCAATGCCATCCGAAGATGCTTTCGAGGCTTGCTTTTCCGCTGCTGTAAGTGGCGTGATCGGTCTACTAAATAATTATCGCATGACAACACGACAGAAAATGTCGCAAGCGTTTGATACTAAATTATATATTTTTCGAAAATTTGGCGATAACTAAGCGAAATCTTATATTTATCATATGAGGGAGGACTTATGGATAGGAGAGGTTGCTATTGACCGCCAATTAAGGCTAAGCTAAGGATACGGTAGGAACGCCCCTCATGGGGCACTCCCCGCTCAGCACTCCACGTTCTTGCCATTCCGAAGTTATTCCTTCGGTAACCGTTAAGACTTTCGGCATCCGCAACAACTCCTCTCTAGGATGTACCAACATTTCATGGAACGCGGTTCTCCCTATGGCTTACAGGATTCCCTGTCTCCGCTCACTCGGATGTTCGCTTCATATCGAAACTTATATAGCGATCTCCCAATTGCCTTCTTACTAAGTTCTTTCTTGGTAATTCTGTTATTGAATGGCCTATTGTAGCATGGGCTTTCCCCCGATGTTTTTTTCTGGTCATCTTCTTTCTTTTTATTTCCGTTCTTGTTATCTAGATAGTCAGTATACGAACAGGCAATGAGAAACTCTTTATCCTCCGTATCGACAATACAAATCCAGTGGTCCCCCATTGTGCATCTTTTAGTGCGCGCTTCCTTGCCCAGAGCTAAGACTACCACCGAATTTTCCGTGACGGACTCTGATATTTCCTCAATTTTTGTGATCCTGTGTACGCTGAAACTCTCCTTGCTTCTATTGGAGATAGCGGCAGCACATAGCTCCAAGAACCGCTGCTCAGTTGATGTGCTGAAACAGCTACCTTTACCGGAGGCAAAGTTGTGGAGGGATGGTGTCACCGAAACTAGCTTACGCCAAACGTTTCGCTGTTCTTCAACAAACCGGCTTGCAGTTTGGGTTGGGCACGTTAAGGCTTTGAACGCATTTGCGACTGCGTACAGTAAACAAAAACCATCCATGTGACCTTGTTGCAGAATCTTCATATTCCCTCTTATGTTTATCCGGAAAGGGATGCCATCCCAGCATCCCCCGCCCAGTCCCGGACGTTGGCTTTCGCCAAAAAAAACTTGCTTATTATAATTCCATCAGAATATACCAGCATTGAACACTATAGTATACAATTTCTTAATTCAAAAAGTGCTAGGGTGCCTACATGGCCCGAGCACTTCAAGCAATTTTCGGAGAAGTCATTCGTTCCTGCCGCAATGAACGGAATATGTCTCAAGAAAGACTGGCTCTGGAAAGTGATTTGCAGAGGAGCTTTATATCAAGATTGGAACGAGGGAAGGCTCAACCGACTTTAGTAACAATTTTTGAGCTTGCAAAGGCCCTCGATATGGAGCCCGTCAACATTATTGCAGAGGTCCAGAAGCGGTGGAACAACCAGAAAAGCCGTGTTGCAACTCCCATTGAGTAGTTCAAATCAGAATAGCCCCAAATAGCGTCCAGGCTGGCGCCAGTCTGAGCCCGACGCCCACCCTTCCCATCTATCTTCTCCGGTGTTATAGCACCCCGATCTCTATGGTTTGCCTTTCTGACTGACCGTTCTGTCTTGCCAAGGGCGTTTGGGAATGAGCTTTTATTCTGTTACCCCATTAATATCTGGAATTAGAAGCTAAATCCTGCTATCGTTTTGGCCCATGAAACGACTAATCATCATAATCCTGGCGATCTTCATTGCCTGCCCACTCCAGGCTGCCCCGATTCGTTCCGCCGGGACGGTAGACATCTATTTTTCCCCTCGCGGGGGCGCTACCGATGCAATCATCCGCGAGATCGACAAAGCCAGCTCGGAGATTCTGCTGCAAGCTTACAGCTTCACCAGCGCGCCCATAGCCAAGGCTCTTCTCTCCGCTCATAAGCGTGGGGTAAGGGTATTAGCAGTCTTGGAAAAAGTCAGCGATCCGAGAAATTTACGGCAGCAACCTTTCTTGCTAACGCCGGGATTCCTGTGCTGATCGACGATTCGCATGCCATAGCCCATAACAAAATCATCATAATCGACCGGCAGACCCTCATCACTGGCAGCTTTAATTTCACCAAGGCGGCTGAAGAAAAGAACGCCGAGAATTTGCTTGTAATAAAAGGAAATAAGCCGTTGGTTGATAAGTATGTCGCCAATTTTGAAGAGCATCGGGGCCATAGTCTTCCCTACGAGTTTAAGCCAAGAACATCCGGGAGAAACAGATGACCAAGGCCGACATCATCGAGAAAATAACGGAGAAAAGAAACGTCACTAGGAAAGAAGCTGCGGAGATCGTGGAAAGCGTCTTCGATATCATCAAGAACACACTGGAGTCGGGCGAAAACCTGAAAATCTCTGGCTTTGGCAATTTCTTAGTGAAAACGAAGGCGGCCAGAAAGGGGAGGAATCCGCAGACTGGAGAAGAAATCACGATCAAGGCGCGGAAGATCCTTACGTATAAGCCAAGCAATATACTGCGGCAAGAGATCAACTCGTAATGGCCGGTGAATGAAGATGCCTGTTGAATGACGGAAGAAAAAGTAGCCTTGTGAGTACGAGTAGTTGAAAACCCGAGTGCTAATAAGATGTAAGGGACTGCAAATGACCACGAGTTTAAACATTCGTGTCGGCACTTGTTCCTGGTCCGAGAAATCTCTCATTCAGAGCGGCGAATTTTACCCGAAGGGGGTTTCCTCCGCCGAAGAACGCCTGCGTTTCTATGCTTCTTACTTTGATACGGTAGAGGTCGATTCCACCTACTACGCCATCCCCGCCGCACACACCACCGAACTCTGGGCCGAACGCACTCCTTCATACTTCCTCTTCCACATCAAAGTCTATGGCGCCTTGACCGGCCACGGGATCGACCCGCGGACCTTGCCCAAGCCAATCCGAGAGCTTCTCCCGGCAGCAGACAAGGAACAGCGCACCATTTACATCAAAGAACCTGAGCTTTTGAAAACTGTTGCTGACGCTTTCGTCGCTTCCTTAGCTCCTCTGCGCTCAACAGACAAGCTGGGACTCCTCGTTTTCCAGTACCCCCCTTGGTTTTGGTACAAGAGCGCCGACCTCGATTACATTCTCACTTGCAAAGAACTCATGGGCGATCTCCCAATCGCTGTCGAATTTCGGCATGGAAGCTGGCTCACCGACCATCACCGCGACAAGGTCTTCAAATTCCTCCGTGACAATGGCATTACTTATATCCCCGCTGACGAGCCCCAGTACGGGACATTGGCTAGCATCCCGTTCCTGCCGGAAGTGACCACCGATATCGCTTACCTGCGCCTCCATGGGAGGAATAAAGAAACGTGGCTCAAGAAAGGCGTGGAGACTTCGGTGCGGTATGATTACCTGTATCGCAGCGAAGAGCTCAAAGACTTTACTACGGCCGCGAAGGAACTGTCCCACAAAGCGAAGATGACCTTCATCATGTTCAACAACTGTCATCTGGGGTACGCAATCAAGAACGCTTTGGAGATGCTGCGGCTGATGCATTAATTGACACAGGGAGATATCTGCATGACTCGATACGTGCTGGCATGGTTTCCAATGCTGGCTATTGCAATCGCGAATGGTGCCCTTCGTCAGTTCACTTTCGGTAAGCGAATGCCCGAACGCAGGCTCATCAGCTATGCATGCAGACAGCTAAGGTACTTCTTGGAGCGAGGATAAAAGAGGTTAGAAAGTCAAGGCAGTTATCACAGGAGAGACTTGCAGAAAAGGTTGGAGTAGAACCAAAGCAGATTAGTCGTATTGAAGGCGGCAAAAGCTCACCGTCAATGGATACCTTGGAAGCAATAGCAAGGGAACTACAGGTAGAGATGAAGGATTTATTTGATTTCCAGTACCTTCTTAAAGAAGAACATATCGAGGATCAGGCTTTACGTATTATCCATATGATGGACGATAAAACAAAACGAGTGGCAATTCGATTATTACGCACCCTTGTTACGTGATGCAGCTCTTTTGTCTGGACGGGATCGAAAAGATAGTTGGCCCCTGACGTATAACACCATTAATCATATGTGGGCCTTGGGTAAGTCTGTCCTTGGGTGATATTGATTTTCAGTTACCTGTCTGATAGAATGAAAGTATGAAAAGGAGGTGTTTGTATGAGATGCGAATACAACGATGGATTGATGGTTAGCTATTCAGGACCGCTTCGTATAACGAAAGGTAATGAGGTAAATGTATTTTTGAATGCGGATGATATACCAGAAAATATTAGGAGCGAATTACATGAAGCAGCCCTTCATGATAACTGCGGTGAACTGAGGCACGTTGCCCAGGAAGTAACTGATATTATAGGCAGCAATATACCTGAATGGTAACTGGTAGCTGGATAATTCTAAAATAATAAATAAAAGCCGCCCTCGGTATGGAGGACGGCTTCGCATATTCATTTTAAATAGTTTCTACTTCTTGGATTTAGGAGTTGCCTTGCGTTTAGTAGCTTTTGTAGGTGTAGCTTTCTTCTCCTTCAACTTTGCTGCTCTTACTTCTCTGGCCTTTGCCAGATTATCAGCTAAACCTCTCTCCATAGCCATTTGTCTTCTTGATTCTGAAAAAGCTTTTGCTGCAAGTGCTTGAGTCCTTGGTATGCCATACTGCTTTCGGTACTCTCCAGGCTTCAGGTCATGTGATTTAGCAAGGTGACGGGCAAGTGTCTTCATTCCACCTTTACCACATACCATACAAATCACTTCATTTTTCTTGAATGCATCTTTAACTGAGATCGTTACTTTCTGAGGCTCCTCTACTTCCACTATTATTCCTTCTGAAACTTCCAACTTCTTGAGCGCGGTATAGACTTTCTGGATCTCCTGCAAAAGTTCATCTGTTGTCATAGCTGATGTTGATGCATGTGAAGATACAATTTCAGATGCCATTTCCAGTAGTGTTGCCATTAATACTACCTCCATAAGATGTGTTTAGATAGTCATAACGGTAATTATCCAGAACTATTGAATTTTGTCAATTCATTTATATAGGTTCTATACATTCAGGGGTGTCATTTTTTTCTGAGTATATACAAGATCACTGACTGGGTACATTTCCATGAGCTCAGAAGGATATGATTTGAAGAGGGGTTTAATAGAACTAGGTTGACGCTGTGCAACATACCTTAGACAACAGCATCGCTCTTAGCAACTGCACTTTTCCAGAATTCCTTTACCATTCAGCCGATTTTTTGTGTCTGACATCAAACCTATTCTAGATTATATAGTTCTTTGAATATTCTTTCGAATTCCTCCTCTCTTATTGTTTCTCCATGAAAGTCTGACCAAAACTTATTGAAATCTACAACCGTCATCATATTCGTTTTTAATCGAATAGCTTCAGTTTTCATTGAAAGTGCTTCATCATTTATAAGTGAGCATAACTCTTTGAAATCTATCTCTTTAAGCATTCGATTAGTTTTAATGTGCGGAACGTTCTTATCCAGCACAGGATACCAATTTGCAAAACGTTGTAGACTCTGACCGTAAATATCACAAATTGATCTCCATTCTTCTTTGTTTAATTTCATTTCAGTATTTAATAGTAATTCAATACCTCCAGTTAAACTAGAACATATATCAAAAAAAGAATCTGCAATCAAATAATTGTAAGAATCGACATGCTTCCTCCTGCGTTTTTCTAATTTATAGAGCCTATCTTTTACTTTTAATTTGTTGTTAAATACAATTTTTTTAATATCATCTTTATTAATGGGCTTCATATTTTGTCTTAATGCATCAACAATGGGTTTTTGTAGATTCTTGATTAGATCACGTCCACTTGGTGTTGGTTCCCATAAATATTCTACTATATTCTTTTGTTTGAGAGCTCCACTCGGGGAAATAATAACAATTATGTTATTGTTAGGCCTTACTATTACTAAGTCAGTTGTTTTATCCCTATAAAGTCGATCCATAAGTGCTTCGCGCCCAATGCACTCTCTTAAATCACTCATTCCTCTTCTTAGCTCATCTAGAGACGCGTATTGGTGAAATGTTTCGTTATTTTTCTGAAGTATCCATTTTTCTCCATCAGTGAGTAAGCCCCAGACTGTGTTATGTAAATACTGATATTCTTTAAGCTGGCCAAGATGTTCTCTGAGCTTTTGAAGGCTGATTTGACGAGCTTTCTCTTCAATAACAGTAACAGGATATGAGAGCCCATAAGGCATGATGCAAATATCCGGACGCTTTTGCTTTGGCACTGCACCTTTCCAGACATATGAACTTATAATCTCACTGGGAACCTTAACTGACTTTTGAGAAACAATCTCAGGAGGGTCCCACCCAAGGGCTAAGGGACTCGTAAGAAGCGGATGTATTATTAGGTCGTGTCGCATCGCCTCAGAGTCATGGCCTGCCGACAGACGCTCAAGGTGACTTTTAATGGTATCAAATAGTTGATCTAACGAGTTACTCATAGCCTTTATGTTCCGATATTCGTATTGTTTCTCTGATAGCTGCTACTTGCTGTGTGGGTGCGACGTTGAAATGAGGATAGATATCATGGACAATAGGGATACCGAAAAGCTCCGCGATGGCTTCTTTGGGTAAATGAAGGTCGAAACGTCCGCATATGGCTATCCTAAAAGGGAGCGGCGGTGTCACGTACGCACTTTAGCTTTGTCAATTGCGTAGATCCCGCAACGTCTATCCTATTGTGAAATACTCCTACTATTAAGATTCATCTAAATGTTTTATTATTGCTTTACCAATTTTATCTAATTTAGATAATAAAGCTATCAAATCATCTATATCTTCACATAGCTGCTTAACATTACGTCTTGTTTTCTTATTTTCTGATAGCTCATTCAAATATTCCGTAGCAGAAAGTGCATATGTATAAAATGTACATATATCTTTAGAGTTATCACTTTCTAACATACCTATCTTACTTATATAATTTGTATAAACGTTGAAGTAATTGTTCTTCACCGGGAAATAGAATAGATTCGTATTGCCAGACTTTTGTATTTTCAATTTACATTCTTTTGCATATTTACTAATTTCAAGTTGATCGTTTATACCCAATAAAGCCGATATTTCACCAGAAAAAGCAGATTTCAAGGATTTCTTTTGTTGATATCTATCGTACCATGAGTAAGCAAATTGCAGGGTCCCGGTAATAATTGTGCCGACAAGAATTCCGCCTACGACCCACCATATTTTATTTACAAAGTTCTCCGAATCTTGGGATGCCATATTTATGTCCTATTCAGTCGCCTCGTTAATTGCCTGTTTTAGAACCATACTGGGCTTGAAGGTTATTATCCGTCTTTCCTCTATGGTAATGTCCTCTCCAGTCTGAGGGTTCCTACCCTTACGTTCTTTCTTCTGCTTCACTTCAAAGTTACCAAAGCCTGCTATCTTGATGTTCTCGCCTGACTCCAGAGTATCTTTCATTATGGAGAATACGGAGTCAACAATATCAAAAGAATCTTTCTTGGCTATGGAGGTTCTCGTATGGATATGTTCCACAAGGTCTGCTTTGGTCATGATCTCCTCAAGCTCTCTATCTCTTCAATTATCTCTTCTCTGGTCAACAGACCTAGAACTCCAAAAGATTTACCAAGGCAGCTATTATGCATTGTACATTCTCTTTGCTGTTCATAATCAATGTTTTGGAATATCGCCCAATTAGTACTGACTAATTCTCTCTTGCGTTACATCTGGATATTCTTAAAAGTATCACTCCATATATATTTGATCAATATAAACAATTCTTTTTGTCTCTCATCTATCGCGGATAAAGGCAGAAGCCCATTGGTATCAGGTTTTTGTATCTTAAAGGAGAAGCCTTCCGGCAATTTTTTCAAGTCAATATCATTTATATGCCCGACCAAAATCTGATTCCATATAATATCACTTTTAGAATATACTGCTAATTTATCAGCATAAATATCATTACCACTACTTATGTTATGTGAATCTTTTAGCAATAATACTGCGCCTAATTTATTTCTTGTCGAATAAAATAATCTTTCATCGAATATATCATCCGTATCAGTAAACAATATGTTATTTTTTTCGTTCCTAGCATACATATGCTCCAAATGTAATGCGTATGTTTTTCTGTTAGTCTTATTAAAAATGTGTTCAAGACTACTCATGTTGTTGACTACATAAGATGGTTTTCCTTTTAGTAGTTGAGAAAGCACAATTTCAACTCTTAAGAATACATATTTGCTAAAGTTGAGCCAGCGATTGTAAATATTCTTGAATCTTTC
Organism: Geobacteraceae bacterium; assembly: GCA_009773645.1. GTDB lineage: Bacteria > Desulfobacterota > Desulfuromonadia > Geobacterales > Geobacteraceae > WSYB01. The sequence continues at coordinate 33,349 of WSYB01000004.1, read as the reverse complement.
ATACTCGTAAACATCTTCAATTTTACTGTATTTGCCTGGCTCGATAACTTGCAAGATTTCTAATGCTGAAATAAATATTTTATCGAATAGCATGTACGCTTCGTCTATGCCCTTATTGCGTATGCCTTTGTTTAGTATATGAATGTAAGTCTGGAACATACTTGACTCATACAAATCTAATAATCGTAATGTTGAGTGGAATTGATCAAATTTCTTTGATATTGCGTCTATTTTGCCCTGATCTTTGCCTTTATCTGAATATGTAATGCAAGACATAAGCAACAAAAACTGTTGATCTTGTTCAAGCAATTTATTGTAATTTACATATGGAGAAATATCATCTGTCTTCAAGCGAATATACAAATTTGCAAAATAGTTAATATCATTTATCAGTACATCATAAAGTTTCTTCTTGTTTCTGAAATTGCCAAAATACTTTTTGATGCTATCATTTCTGTATATCTCATAATGATATTTGTCCTCAAATTTTTTATAGTCTAATTCCGAGTTAGCAAACTTAGCTCTGAAAAACATCTTGAAAAACTCGTCAATATCTAATCCTTTTCTATAAAATGCATTCTGCATATTGATCCAAACATTATTTGCATTTTCCTTATTAGCATCTTCAAGAATGCCAATAATTTTACCTTTCAATATTTCATATGGCTTTAGTCCCATACCTCTATCGTTGACAACCTCAAATATCATTGGCACGTCATTTGGTTTAGTTATTTCTATTTCTATAATTACCAATTTGTTAATTATGTAGCTGATGTAGTAGTTTAGCTTTACACGATCAATTTCGTTATCTTTGATAAAATAAGCATTGTACCATTTGCTGATTACTTCATAATTAATAACAATATTCTTCTGTGTTTGGTCAGTTGGTTGGAACGCAAGATCATTGTCTAGAATAGCTTTGAATGCTGCTTCTCTATTCTCATTATGTATCTTAAATCGTGCTGTCTCTCCAAAAGGGTTGGTTTCAAAAATTAATTTAGAGATAAATTCAGGGCTATAAGCTTTGGTATCAACTTTATTATCACTCTTTATATCTTTGAGCAGACAATATATCTTGATCAGAATCAATAAAAATGTTGTTAGTCTCTGTTGCCCATCAACTATGTATGTGTTGCTACTAGTATTATGTGTCAGAAACGTATTAAGAAAATAAGGTTCAAAATTTGCTGTTACATCCTTAAGTATGTAATTTGGGTCTGTTTGTTCTCGCTTCCCTAATTCGAATCTTAATTCAATATCTTGCAGTAAGGTGTCTACATATACTTTCCCCCACTTATAATCTCTTTGGTATATATCTATGAAATATGACTTATTGTTGTTAAATATATCAAAAACAGTTTTTTCATCAGGAGATATTACCTTTTCAATGGTTTTTTCAGCCATGTATTTTGTCTCCTTTAAATGATAAGGATTATCTAATCCGCTTGTAATATAGAATGTACTGTATGCTCTTATTAATTTCTTTTATACCTGCACACCAATAGCTAGTTGCCTTCAATGATCTTCCTTTAGCATGGAGAATACCTTTCCCAAATATAAAGATGCTTCTCTGTATATGCCCTCTGGAAACTTTGACTCCCTGGGACCGGCTACGTTGAGTACTCTTATCTGTTGCCCCTCTATCCATCTAACCACCTGAGCAGGGTCTATCATCTGTTCTGCATCAAGCTGGACTATGAGGTATGCTTTATGGTGCTGTTGTGTATATTCGTAGGTCGCCTTGGTTCCTTGGGTTAATGGGCCTTTATTGAGGATCAGCGTCCCATCTGATTCGACTACGTTCTTTTCAGTTCTAATGTGGTATTGGGTAGTGGATAGCTCCTGGAGTGGGTAGATGTCAGGTATCGTTCCATCCTCTGACTTCCTACCTTTAGGACAGCAGCCGCCTACCGGTATTCCAGCATCCATAGCTGCATCAAGTCCTGCTCGGTCTACTCCGGTTTGTCCTCCTGAGATTACTTTCTTAAGCATCATTTTGAATCTCTTAATTCCTTGATAACTTCGATTATCTCTTCTCTGGTCAATATGCCCTTCTTCTCCAGCAGGGATACAAGGGCTGCTATCTCGTAAGATTGCGAGGCTACCACTTCATCAACTGTTACGGTTTGTCCCTTGTCAAGCTTTTCGGCCATGTTTATATATCCTGGTTCTGGTTGATAATGGTTCCCTAAGGCGGATAAAAGTGGGCAATGGGAAAAGGATTTTTGCTAAAACTGCTCAAGACGCAGTAGGGCCACAACTGCCGTAGTTACTTGGGAGATATTGCAATTTTGCTGATAGATATAGTTGGAAGTAGTAGAAAGGTATCCCCCTTTAACTGTTATAACTTAATCTATTAAATAAACAGTTAAGCTACAATTTTCTAAAGCCGGAGCCACCGTAAAGAATTTCGTATTGATCTAATGCATATTGGTCTGTCATGCCAGCAATGTAATCACATATTGTCCGTAACAATGCCACCTTGAAGTGGTCATTTCCATCTGAAAAATAATCATTTTGTAATTCATTCCTTTTATTTGCTACAATTTCACTTAAGGGTAGTTTCTTGGGGCTTTTATTAAGATCGAAATCATTGTAGTTCCTGTATAAAGACATTATTGTTATATCAGGTAGTTGTTGCGGATTATTTAGGTATGCCTTAACCAATTGCAGGATAATATAATTTGATTTTCCATCCATTCTTTGTGCAGCACCAGAATTAATTATTCTATCTTTTATATATTTATGAAATAATTTTTCCGGATTTATTATTTCATGTTTATATGACACTAGGTTAGCTAGATCTTCTGTCCTACCAATAACACTTTTGTTTGCCATAAAGCTATTATTAGCACTTAAATTATATTTTGCTTGCAATACTCTTAGATTGTACTTGGTATTATCTAATAATCTAGTAACAAAATAATTGACAATAAATTTTGATAGTTGTGATAAATAGTATGTTTTCAAATTTTCTTTAACTATCACATTCAATTCAATATGTTCACTTTCTGTTATTTGCTCCTTAAATATTTGTTTGAATGACTCAACAAATTCATTCTTATCTATAATGTCAGAAATCAAGCCATCTTGAATATCGTGATTACGCTGTGCAATTTCATCAGCCCAACTAACAACAAGTCCTTCGATAGTCCATGAACTATCATTAAAATATTTATTGTACCTATCATAGAATTTCAGAGATAATGTTGGATTTATGCATTTTTTGTTATGTTCGTGTTTAAAGCCACATTTGTCCATGTTTAGATATGCACATGGTTTATAGTCTAATTTACTGTGGTTAAGCATGCCCCATAACGTATTGTCTGTTAGATTTAATCCTGCAAATTCTCTACTGATCCTTTCTAATCTAGTGGCAACTCTTATGCTTTGCCAATTATGCTTAAAGCCTCTTAAATCAGGCTCAATATAATCATTTATATTTTTAATCACATCACAACCATTAACTAATAAATTTAATGTGCGCTCGCCAACGTGTCCAAACGGTGTATGACCTATATCGTGACCATATGAAATAGCTTCGGTCAATATTTCATTAAGGTTAAGATGTCTTGCAATAGTATTTGCTATTTGTGTGACTTCAAGCGTGTGTGTAAGTCTTGTTCTAACATTATCATCAGAACCCGCAACAAAAACTTGTGTTTTACCGCTTAATCTACGAAATTCCTTGCTATATAATATTCTATCTCGATCTCGTTCAAACCTTGTTCGGTATGCATGATCATCTTCTTTATGGTATTTTACAGCATCCTGTTCTCTCGCAGCAAATAACATGAAATTTGACATTATTGACCTCAACGGTTTTGATAGTTAATAGTAACTTCTTTAGATTCCCTGGCTTTTCATATTTATGTTTAGCACCGTAACGCTTTACATCCCATCGCCCTTTGGATTGTAAGTCACATGATGTTCTTTCCTGGACATATCTTTTCCTCCGATTATTTGTTTGTATAATTCTTAAATAACCCAGATATAGTGGCACCACACGCAATAAACCACTACATGTATGGGCTGTCAAGATATTTATGATTAAAAATGTAACCTTTTGAATTGATTACATTAATGAATATTAAAGGGGGAAGCACCGGTTATATCCAGGGTCATTTGTTCCAGCACTTACCTACCAAAGCTCCTGGGCCTTTTCTGTCTCTACTACATCCTCAACAGACTTAGTTAAGTTCTTCAGGAAGTCCAGACCTGTTTGCTCTTCCACTTCACCTATGGTCACGATGTAGTTAGGTATATCAGAAGGGTCTAAGGGCTCATTGGGCATGATGAAGGCTATTGCTTCGACCATTTTGGGATCATAGACGATCTTGTAAATATGGGTGGGTACGCAGACTTCGTTATCGCCTATAGCTTCGATCTCCTCGCCGGCAAATATGGGTCCGGTATAGATATAAAGCTCTCCTCGATCCAAGGCCCATTGGCGTATCTTCTCTTCCAGTTCTTTCCAGATATGTTGGTTCATGTTGGGATTCTGAGGGACCATATTTGACAGGTAAAAGCTTTCCTTCATGGCTTGAGCGTCCCAGGACATATCAGCAGAAGGCGCCATATGTCCTCGATCAAATCCACTACTCTTATAATCAGAGAGTTCTGCTCTGTGTCCCTTAGTAAGGTTAGGATCAGCTTTAAAGCTATCTTTACGTTTAAGTGCTCCACTGGCTTTCGGTTTAGTAAGATGTTCCGCAACCCAAAAAGGAGTCAAACAGTATGAATCATGGGCGAGTAAATATCCTTTCCGGCAGAGAAGATCGCCGTCGGTTCCAGGTACACCATATTTTGTGTACTCCTTGCAGTTTTCTAGAGGACCAGCGAATACAACAGCAACATTTAAAACAAAAATAGCAACTGTAAGTTTTGTGATTTTCAATAGCATTTTTATTACCTCCTAAAACAAGTTGTCTTCACGGTCTCAGGTGCATCTATCCCATATGGTTATCAATCGCAAACTTGCAGAGAACAAACAGCCACTATTCGGCCGATGGACTTGGGTTTTTATTCCTTTCTCGCCATTCTCGAACCATATCCTTAGTTACATCGGTATCATAGCAAAGTGGTGCATAACCTCCAGCCCTACTCCAAGCACTCCTTTTCCCGCAACGACTTCCATTGCTAGCGGTGTTGTATGGACATGGACAGTTACCTGGATAGTTCTGTATGGATTCTTGAATAATCGCCTTCTTAATTTGTGCATCTGTGACGGTGCGCGGTTTACTTTTCTGTGCTCCATCTGAATAAGTAATGGCAGCTGCAAAAAGGAATAAGGCAACAATGCCGCTAATTGCGGGTCTACTTCTCATCTCAAGCTCCTTTCACTTGTAGGCAACTTTACCGTATGAAGAATGTATATGTCCTCTATCATCAACTTGAGTGCGAACTGTGGGGGTGCTCGGTGACGTTGCAAGCGTAATATGCTGTCTCAATCTTCTTATGGAGTCCTGGATGGTTCACATGGATATTATTACGTCAACAGCAGACTCCCCTTGTTTACAAGATAACGGCTGCATATTCCATTAAAACACTTAAAAACGATGTAAATTTATTTTGCCAAAGCACGTATATACCTGGATAAATGGTATGTTGCGAGTTGAACGTCTTCTTGTTTGACGGTGTGCATTTAATACTCCCTAAATTCCATTTCTATTATCTCCAGTGCTTTTGTTTCATCACTTGGCCATAAATCATCTGGAAGCTCCATATAAGGAAACAATTCTGATAATTTGTACCTTTCGCATTGGTGTTTATCATATTCACAATATTGTATCTTGGCCATATTAACTGCGAATGGTACTATGTTACTCATATGTTTTATAAATGGGCAGCTCTTTATATATTCACATATCATATTGGTTAAGCCTTAGTTTCTTTAACAGTAGCAAATTTACTACGATGTCCACTTGTTGGTGGCTGCCTTAACCTATAAGCAGGAAAGGAAGGAATCCTGCTGTAAATTAGACGAAGGGGTTAGTTCAAGGAGTTATCCATATCTAGGATTAACAGAGCCCTAAAACAAATGTTAAACAAATATATAACGCAATAATTGCGCCTAAAATGACTTCCTAATATGATCAGCTACTTATGAGTAGTTTGATAATAGGCAGAAATTGATAATGTAAAAAAAGTTAACATTACAGATGATTAAATCTATGGAGAACTTTGATGGGTGTGGGATTATAGAGAAATGTAAACAAAGTTTACAAATGACAACTTAGTTTACCTGGCGGGTAATAAAAAAGCCGCTCGGAATGAGAGCGGCTACATAACTTTTATTTGAGCCTATATTATTTCTGGGCTGCTTTGCAACGATCTTGTCTTTAATCTTCTCATATATCCACAGCGATTGGCTCAGTTATAATTGGGCTGTTTATATGGGGTATTATCCGTATCTGGCCGCCATCCTCTTCTCAGCAGGCGGTTTCCATCGGGCTTGTCTGGGTCTCTCTCACTGTCGCATTTGAATTTGCCATGGGTCGCTTTCTCATGCATCGACCGTGGCACCAACTCATTCAGGACTACAATCTGGCGGCAGGGCGGGTGTGGGTGCTGTTTCTTCTTTGGCTTGCCCTCGCACCATATATCTTCTACAAGCTTCGTTAGGCGTCATCCGACGCTCCCCCTTGACATCTATCTTCTCCGGTGTTATATCAAATGGCATAGTATATCAATTGGTATAATATTGGTGAATAATGGAAAATCTCACTCCCCGTCAGCAACAGGTTCTCGACTTCATCGCCGACCACATAGACAGCCACGGCTACCCTCCGACTCTCCGTGAGATAGCTCAGCATCTCGGGGTAAAGGGCACCGTCAGCGCCATTCATCACTTGGAGGCCTTGGAACGGAAGGGGTACCTCCGTAGAGAGGCCGGAAGCTCCCGAGGAATCATCGTCAATCGGGAACCCCAGCCGGAATTTACTCAAGTTCCCGTTGTCGGGGTTGTCCGCGCTGGACTCCCGGCCTTGGCCTACGAAGACATTGAAGGCTATTACCCAATCGAAAAGATGCAACTTAAAGGCGGTGTATTTTTCTTGCGGGTCAAAGGTGACTCCATGATTAACGCCGCCATCATGGAAGGCGACCTGGCGCTTATTCGGCCGCAGGACACAGCACAGAACGGGGATATCGTCGTTGCAATGGTGGAAGGAGAGGCGACCTTAAAGTGCTTCTATCGAGAGCAAGACCACATTCGCTTGCAGCCACGAAACCCAAATATGGAACCGATAATCGTTCCTGAAGGGGAGGATGTCAGCATCATAGGCAAGGTGGTCAAGATTGTCCGTGACATCGAATAATACGAGTAGTACGATATGCTCCAGCGAATCCGTGAATATATCCGAGTTGCAGTCATCCACGGGCCGGGGACCAAACTCCGCCCAATCTGGTTTGACTGGAAGCGACAGAAGCACGAGGTTAAGGAAGTCACCTATCATTGGCGGCACCGGACAGGTAATGACCTGATACTGCATTACTCAGTCACTGATGGAACGGCGCTCTACGAACTTATTTACAACGCAACGGAACAACTCTGGGTACTGGAAAGCGTTGATGCGGACAAAGCATGACCAGTTACAGAATCATTATGCACATCGACATGAACGCCTTTTTCGCATCGGTCGAACAGCAGAACAAGCCTGAACTCCGGGGAAAGCCCATTGCGGTCATTGGCAGCGCCAAAAGGACAGTCATCACCACCAGTTCCTACGAAGCCAGGGCTTTCGGCGTAAAGACAGGCATGACCACCTGGGAGGCCCGGCAGAAGTGCCCCCATATTATTTTTGTTGTAGGCGACAACCGCAGATACACCTGGACTTCCAGCCAAATAATCAAGTTGATGATGCAGTTCACCCCATTGGTGGAAGTTTTTTCCATTGACGAGGCTTTCCTTGATGTTACCGGCTCCATGACTCTTTTTACCTCCCCCGAACGTATATCTCACCTTCTTAAAGCTCAAATCTTGCACCATTTCGGCATAACGTGCTCCATCGGCATCGCTCCAAACAAACTCCTGGCCAAACTTGCCTCAGACATGCAGAAGCCGGATGGGTTGACGATTATCAGGCCGGAGGAGGTTGCGCGGATACTGGATAGAGTGCCGGCCAAGGACTTGTGCGGGGTTGGGAGCAAAACAGCGAGGCAACTGGCGTTGTATGGGATAAGCACCTGCGGGGATTTAGGAAGGTTTCCGGTTGAAATTCTAAGGAAGCGGTTTGGAATCATCGGAGAACGGCTGAGTATGATGGGAAAGGGAATGGACGATTCCCAGGTCATACCGGCAGAAGATGCCGAGGAAGTCAAATCGGTTGGGCATAGCATGACCCTGGAGAAGGACATTGATGACAGGAAGGAAATTCTGAAGTTTCTGCTGCAATTGTCAGAAATGGTGGGACGGCGAGCGAGGAGATACAACGTCTGGGGGAAGACCATTACTTTGTCCATTAGGTACGCGGATTTCGACACATGGGCGGGAAAACAGGAGACCTTGCGACATTACATTAATCAGTCCGAAGACATCTACAAGGCAGCCGTAGCCATCCTGGACAGCCTTGTGCTAATGCAGCCGGTTCGACTACTGGGAGTCCGGCTGAGTAATTTGCGGTATGAGAGTAACCAGTTGCCGCTATTTCCCGAGGAGCGGAAAAAGGCTCAATTGGTCAACGCCATGGATGAGGTGAACGATAAGTTCGGAAATTTCTGCGTTACGTTCGGGAGCCTGCTGGACGAGGAGAAGGCCAAGGATAAGGGGAGTCATGTGATTTCCCCGGCGTGGAGGCCGGATGGGATAAGGAATGTGGAGGTGAAGTGATACCAATCAAAAGGTCAAATACATTACTACCGCATTAACAAGGCCGAGCAACTCTTTGTTAATCAACCATTTATAGGAGGTAAATGTTTATGAACAAACTTATTGAATACGCTTTTGATATTTGTGAAATCAAATCAGCTGAGCTCTTGAGGCTTGTAGAAATAGTTTTGAAGCAAATATCAATACACATAGACGAAAATGAATTATGTTTCGGTACGTTGTATGAACGTAGAACTTTTAGTGGGGAGGCAGGAGAGGTCACAAAGGATGGAGATATATTGTTGGATAATGACAAACTTAGACATTATGAAGAAGACGTGGCAATGGCTTTAATCGCACATGAATTTGCTCATTATAGGTTAAATCATTATTCTGACAAACGAACAAATACCTTGGATATGGAAGATGAAGCGGATCAATTAGCTAAAGACTGGGGCTTTAATGTTGATTTGTTTCGGAAAGTTTGTGGCCCAGCTACCTTGCAAGGGCTATGTTGAACAGGAAGGACCAAGTCAGGCGAGTCATTTCGAGGGTACATGAGGAGCATTCAGTCGAGTACCAAGGGAATTAAGCAAGCCGTGGATTCGTAAACTTCCCCAAAATTGAGACATGCTAAAAGTAGAGCTTTCTGGCAATATATAGGGCCAGGAGGTTCAGATGAAAGGATCACGTTTTACCGAAACACAGATCATTGCGATTCTTAAGGAAGCGGAATCCGGGATGCTCGTGAAGGAAGTCTGTCGCAAGCACGGCATCAGCGACGCAACCTACTACAACTGGAAATCCAAGTATGGCGGCATGGAGGCTTCGGATCTCAAGCGCATGAAAGAGATGGAAGCCGAGCTTAACAGGCTCAAACGAATGTATGCCGACATGGCCCTTGAGAATCGTGCTCTGAAAGACCTGATCGAAAAAAAGCTCTGAGGCCGTTCGAGAAACGGGAAGCTGTCTTCTACCTCATCGCCGAGCACAGGTTGTCGGTACAGCGCAGTTGCCGCTGTGTCGGTCTCGCTCGTGCGGCCTACTATCGAGCTTCGGTTTCGGCCTCGGAAGTTGATCAAGACGTCATCAAGGCCCTCAATTCCCTTGTTGATCGTCACCCCCGCTGGGGCTTCTGGAAGTGCTTCAAGGCGCTGCGGCGCCAAGGCCAGCAATGGAACCACAAACGGGTATACCGGGTTTATTGCAGTCTACGACTGAACCAGAAGCGCCGGGCCAAGAAAAGGTTGCCCAAGCGCGTGAAACAGCCGCTCTTGGTGCCACAACAGCCAAACCAGGTCTGGTCGGCAGACTTCATGAGTGATGCGCTCTATGCAGGCAACCGCTTCCGGACATTCAACGTTATTGACGACTTCAACCGTGAGTGCCTAGCCGTGGAGATCGATACTTCCATCACTGGCAGGCGGCTGGTCCGGGTCTTTGAAAGGCTGCGCCAGGAGCGCGGTCTTCCCGACGTGCTACGGGTCGATAACGGCCCGGAATTCTTGAGCGGCGACTTTGTCGCCTGGGCCGAGGCTGCTGGAATAATGATCCAGTATATTCAGCCGGGTGAGCCAAACCAGAATGCTTATATTGAGCGCTTCAACCGCACCTACCGTGAAGAAGTGCTTTCTCTCTATCTCTTCCGCAACCTCAAGGAAGTGCGGGAGATAACTTACTGCTGGTTGAACGACTATAACGAGCTGCGCCCCCATGATTCACTGGGTGACATGACACCGGCAGAATGCATGGAAAACTACACCAGAAACTCTACTTTCAAACTGTCTACTTGACAGGGAAGCTTACGGATTGACCGGGAGGTACATATCAGTTGTAGTTGACCAATCTGCTGATTTATCCGCAAATTGTCCCATTTGTCACCCCATTTTCAAGATTACCGCACTATATAAAGGAAAGAAAACGGGGCTAAAACTCGGGTTCAAATGGCCGAAAATCGGCAAAGAACAGCCTATTATGACCATCAAAACCAACCCTCGTGGCATTTAGCGTAAACTCATCCACACAATGCCACCAGCACAGACGAAAAGTTCCACATTCGGTGGCAACTAAAACCGATACCGTCGGTATATCACTTAATGCAAAAAATGGGGGCAGCTTTGTCAGCATGCCCCCATTGATTAGTAGCAGGACGCTGTTTCGTACCTGCCTGTGCTGGTTCCTAAGACTGGGCCACGGTTGACTTTTTTTCTGAATGTTAATCCCATCTATCATCCCGTAATGAATCATTCCAACTTCTATAATATCCATCCCCACACCTGAGATAACTATTTGAATCTACATCTTTTACATTCTTATAAAATTCAACATGAGGATTATAACGTTTCCCACGTACCTGAAAAGGATGATTATCAAATAATACTCTTGGTGTAAGAATCCTCAAGTCCTGTAAGCGGTCGAGTTTGTCCACTACGAGAAAATCAACATACGCAGTCAATGAGAGATTCCTGGTATTTAAGATTTTATTGACTTCTACAACGTACTCAAGCGAAATACTTGATAGACCTGAGAGACTCCTCAATTCGTGCCATTCAATGCGATATCCAGTAGCCAGTGCAAATTTAAAGTAGCCATAATAAATACGACGAAGGATAATTGCCAGTGCTTCTGGTGATCTTTGAGTGTTACGTTTCATGATATTTCTCCTTATTTGTTTAGTAATAGTAAGTGAAGTTGATGAACATAATATTCTCACTATTCAATACTACAATTAGTATTGCAATAATAATTTAATATCTTAATATTATGCACACCAACTTGGTGGTGTGGTGTGGTGCATTAACAACACGAAAACAACTTCACCAACTACACCAAGTTCATTACTGTCAACCGAAGTTAATAGTGCAAACTTGGTGTAGTTGGCATATACTTACTTTTTCTTTACAAATGCAATAGAATACCCCTTGTTAGTCCGATCAGAGAAACGATAAGAGATATTTTCAGCTTCAGCCAGTGTTGCGTGAATTAGCTCCAACTGTTTGCGAAGATTTTTGGCATCTTTTGGAAAGGTGCCATCTGTCTTGCTTGGCGATACCAAATTATAGAGCTTCACATATGCTTTCTGAACGGTTCCAGTCCACTTCTTCCTTCCCTCCATAAGGAGAGTAACAGCCAAACATAAACTGTTATGCTGCATGACTTCGGCAAGTTGACGATCTACGTTTGCTTGGTAAGCGGTTATAAATTTATTTCCTTTACCTTCACCAAGAGCTTCAGCAATGGCATATCCCCAAGTTGCATAATCAGCTAAACGGGGCAATTCTTTCAGTTTAACATTCGGATATATTGACATTGCCTTTAAAAGTACATCAAACATGCCTCCCAGAATCTCTGGCTTTACAGCTTCAAACTCATTCAACACCTCTTTTTCTAGCCTGCGGTTTTCCTTGGATATGCGGTTGACGTGAAGAAGCATAGTACGATCTAACAAGTCAGGTTTTGAAATGACCAAGTTAATTCCATTGATCCCGATGCAACTCTGGAAATTAAAGATATGGTCATCATCGTCCGTGTACAGGGCTCTTTTGGGGATTCCACCTCCGGTACACGCTGTACACAATATATCCGACAATTCTGAGTCAATTTTGCTCATATTGTCGAAATGTGGCATATGGTGGTGGTTTATCGCCCTTACTACTTCCTGTTTGCTTTTGGGGGTGATCATCACTTTTATTGAGGATGGGTCGATAAGTGACTTTACAATCTTGAACAACGTTGACTTTGCACTACCGTGCGGGCCATAGAGATGAAAGATAGGGTGCGCAATACCAGGAACCAGATAAGAGATAAACATTACGATTGTCTCAAGCCACTGAGATTTCGGAATATTCAAAAAATCGAACAGTTGCCACAGGTCACCCCCACGTTCAGGTTCAACCTGAACCTGCTGGTGCTTGTAACGCCTGAATAGTGGAGGCGCCTCAACAATTGTCCACTTTTTCTTCCCAGTTTTTACGGCCCGGCCGTCCCCAAGGTCATACAAAATATGATTCCCTAATTGGGCAATACGAAGGTTCAGTTTAATCTGCTCTCCATCACAAATTGCCCGGCTTTCGAGAGCAGCGAGTGATTCAGCAAGGAGATTTTGCCTTAATGGCTTTCGTGTTGAAACATATACTTTACGCGAAATATTTGCTTTTACTTCCTTGCTTCTCACAGGGTGGCAGCTACCGTTGAGAAAAACAAACGGGTCACCATTCTCATCACAGAATGCTGGAATGTTATCAACAAATTCAAGAGCAACTTCGAGCAGCTTTTTCTTCGGTTGCTCACTTGTAATGCCGAGAAACGCCTTCAAATCTGAGATGTTTCGCGTTGAACAGTGGCCGTGTTGACATTTGAACCCACCTTCAAGGTTATTATCAGCATTGGGCTCAAAATATATCGTGCCGTGGTCAACTCCCTTTGAATGTTGTTCTGCCCATGGGCAAGTTATGTCGTGTTTGCCTGCTTCCAACATACTTTTCCATAAACCTGCATTTTGAAGCGCAGCAAGCACTTTATCACTTTGACTTGTATCGTTGCTGCCTAGCAGGTTGCTATCAATCTTAAGACCGAAAGCCTTAATGATCTGATTAATGCTGTAGCGCCTTTCAGGGTGCCAAATGACAAGCTTGACCTTTGGGGCAACACCATCCACAAGATATTCTTCTTTGGTGTTCCTCCCCAAAGGCATTCTCATCCATCTCGCGGCACCTTTTGAACCAGGATCGGTAAGCTTTTTTTCAGCCATAGCATTAATAACGGCTTCAAAAAGTTTACGATCAGTGCAAGGGATATCAAGGATATAACCTCCTTGATAGTTCCCTGGCGACGTTTGGATTTTCCATGAAAGCGGCATTTTAATCTTGCTACTTTTTACTTTGGTCCCAATGTCGTCAATGAAAATGGCGTGGCCCGCTACAAAATAATCCTTCTTTGCTCGATGCTTGCCTTCCGGATCAGTACAGAAAACAGCTGGTGTGAAGTAATTATTGTTTTCCTTCTTAATCACATTAGGCAACGTCTTGTTCTCAATCGCTTTAGCAGACCAGGATTTATTAGACCCAGGATCATCAGGAAATCCGCAAAATAATGGTTGTGCTTCCTTTTTCTCAATATCATCGCCGAAAATCCCTTTGATAAATTCAAATGGCTTAGTCATTTTTGCCCCCTTTATTGGTGTTCGGTTTACGGCCCCGTTTAGCACCTGGAGCAACTGGACAGGGATTTACGTCGATTTTGAGGCTGGTTATGTAGTCATCAGCTGTTTCTTCAGTCCAACCACGCATGTTAGGACCCAGCACTAGCGGTGGAGGGAACTCCCCTGCCACAATTTTCCTGTGGAGGGTCGCTGATGAAAATCCGAGTTTCGCGAGCAAAGCTTTCCTACGAAGGATTTTTACTCCCATAAAATTCTCCTTTGTTATTTGATTTTCAAAGATCGCTTAAGTAACCTTTAACTGAAGTACAATTAAGCTGTACTTCTGAATAGTTAAAGGAGTTAGACGCGCATAATCAGCACCAAACTGCCGGATTATGCAGTTTAATTGATATGACGGTAATTGAATACTTGGATGTGATGGATAGACTTCATCCACAATTATTTGGTTGGTATTTGGATGTGATGGATAGACTTCATCCACAATTATTTGGTTGTTTATACTAGGTGAGTAACTTTAAGGCCAGTATGCACCCTCAAGTTTCACCAAACTGCTAATCGAGCGTATAGCTCGCTTTTCCTGAGTCACCTCCTTTCATATATGAAATATGCAGCTTGCCTATGGTATGGAGTAAAGGTAAGCTAACCTTGGATTACTCATCGTCATCATTTGCATCTGATTCGTAAGAAATGCCGAGGACGTCTTCTAAAACTTTATATGTGGCCTTGCGGTACCTGCGGGGAAGACTGCACTTTATAATTGCAAGTTCATCGTGCATGTCAATAATGAGAAGGTTGTGTTTCTCGGCAAGCCACAATTTTATCTGATCGACAGTTGGCTGCTCAATATTCTGTCGGCCTGCAAGCAGCGCGAGCATTTTACGGCCAATGCGGAACCTCCCGTTTGGCTTGCCATTGAAATCGCTACCGTGAAGCTGGGCCAGCAAATCAGATGTTTCCTCGCAAGTTAGCATTTTCAATCTGTCCTTCACATAGACATTAAAAGTTGTCTTTAGTAATCTAAGTGTTAAAATAAAGCAGCGGGGAAACAATGTCAAGGTATTTATTTAAATATGGTTGGATATAACTTCTCTAGTGCTAAATTCAGACACTTACTCTGCAGCTATTGGGATGAAGTTGCTTTCCGCGCTGCTAATTATGCTCGATAATTTGCGCCCAATGCTTCAAGTGCTTGCTGCTTTTCCGCATCGGACTTGTGACAGTTATAGGATATGCCTTTTGCGAAAATGCTTGAGTCAAAGCAGTCGTCTATGGTCGCAATGCAATGCCGTAGCGAGTTTTTTGGCGCTGACAACCCCAATTATTCGCTTGCCGTTTTCCATCTCGCTAATATGGCGTTGTGGAATGCCAGTTGCTTCAGCAAGTTGTATCTGTGTCAATCCTTCCCTGTGACGATATCCGGAAAGCGTTGTTCCCACCTCATTCTCCTTAAATTCAGGAAAAGCGTCACGCCAGGGAATGCTGTCGCCAGCCTCTTTCAAGCCAAGCTTTGCCGCATACTTGCGGAGTTCTTCAACTTTCTTTGCAGGCCCAATAAAATGAATAACTTCAGTACGGGGCCTTTTCGTGCGTTCCAACATATTGCACCTCCACCAGCCTGATCTTCTTTTCTTTGACTTCCCAAACGGCAACGTAGGTGGGTTGCCCCTTTTTTAGATGGCAATGATGCCTGGAAGCCCCCAACTTGCCGTAATTCGGCCAATCCCCACGGACAGGACCGCCCGCTTCAATATCACCGATGAGCGCATAGAGCATTTGCCGCACCGGTTTTGAAAGCTTGGCCTTCTGCTTTTCGGCAGCGCGGCTCATGGTTACGGTCCACTTCATAAAATATACCTCTTAAAAGT
Organism: Geobacteraceae bacterium; assembly: GCA_009773645.1. Taxonomy (GTDB): domain Bacteria; phylum Desulfobacterota; class Desulfuromonadia; order Geobacterales; family Geobacteraceae; genus WSYB01. The sequence goes on along the minus strand of WSYB01000004.1, from coordinate 17,514 downwards.
ATAATACAAGAAAAATTATACTGTCTTTTTCCTTGCTCGTATCGAAATGACGTTGCTTTCTTTTCCGCTGATTATGCTCAACAACTTACGTTCCCACGCTTCAAGGGCTTGCTGCTTTTCCTTGTCATACCGATACAGGTTGTAAACCTTGATCACTCCCTGCTTTGCATGATTTAGGACGGCATCAATGACCTCATCCATCTCGCCGGATTGCGCCATGAAAGTCGCGGCAGTTCTTCTCAGATCATGTGGCGTGAAATGTTCAATATCCAGGCGGTTTTCTGTCGCTGGTTTGCCGTCCTTCCCATATAGCGGTTTACCCTTTTTGTCCAGCAAAGGCCAATCAAGGTTCCTGTGAACTGCAATAGCTACGGCATGTGAATCAATAGACTGTATCTTATCCCTATGGGGGCACGGGAAAATATAGCCTTCATATTTATCCTCTGCCGGAATTTCCCGGATGTCCTTAACCCTTTCTATTGATTGCACAATGATCTCCTTTGCCGAAGGCGACAAGAATACACGATGGGCTTTCCCGTTCTTGGCTCTCTCGCTGGGGATAGTCCACCAATTTTCATTAATCTCGCTGGTATGGATTCCAATCACTTCGCCGGGGCGTTGTGCCGTTAAGAGCATAAGTTTCAGCGCGCCCCTGATCTCATCACTTATGGCTGCGTTATCCAAAGTTCGCCATAGAGTCTTAATTTCATCAGCGGAAAGCACTCTTTCCCTTGCAACTTTAGGAGCAAGTGCCTTTACGCCTGCTGCCGGTGAATAAGGAAGGATGTCACGTTCGACGGCAAAGTTCAGCATTTTACGGATGACTTGAAACGTATTGTTGCTCATGCCCGAAGCGCCACGCTCGATGATCTTTTCAAGCAACAATATGATATCACGCTTAACGATATCCTTAGCCTTACGTTTACCCCAAAGAGGAACCACTTCTCTTTTGAGTATGCGTTCATCCTCCTTCCATGAACGCTTGAACTTCATGGAGTGCTTCTCTATGTATTCCTTTACCAGGTCTTCAACAGTAAAAGCCTTGCGACGTTCTTCTCCGTCTGCGATTCTTTTTTCTGCTGCTTCCTGTTTGGCTCGTGCAGGATCTACGCCCTCGGAACGTCCCGCTTTCAAAGCGGCAACCTTGCCTTGTTCTATGTTGAATGCCTTTCTGGCTTGTTCCAGCGTGATACCATTCGGATGCTGCTTATCTTTGTATTCACCTAAATTCAGAAACCGACGAACGCCATCTACACGATATAGATAAAAGAAGACCTTTCGGCCTGATGGAAGCACACGGATTCCAAATCCACCCTTCTCCCTTTTCGTGTACTCTTTTCCGGTTGCTTTCAGATTACGAATTGTCATATCATCAAGAACATCTGGCATAAGTATCCTTTTTTACTGTTGCCGTTTTGTTGCCGTCTTAAATTGAACTTTAATGAAATTACTTGAAACAACATAAAGTTGTTATTAACAAATAATTCTTTATATGTCAAGTACTTATAATGGGAACGGAAGTTACTTGAGATGGTTTGAAAACGTATGAGATGGCCATATTAACTTACTTCGAACCAGGGTGTCGGGAGTTCGAATCTCTCCGGGCGCGCCAATTACAACAAGGGCTTATGGCTTACACCATAAGCCCTTGTTGTTTTTAAAATGCGCTGTAGTCTGTGCCGTAAATAAATTCTCATTGATCTTCTATCGCTTCAACCAGTAGATGCAGGACTTTCGCAAAGTTACAATCTTGGAAGCCTGACGCCGCGCTGCCCCATAAATCTTGACATGCCGCAGGGGTAGGCGTATTTTAGAGGGCCTTAGAGGTGCTTATATCTTTTCACTTTTCACCGATTTTTTCGGGGGGATCAATGGTTTCACGCGGGTGGGTCATTTCAGGTTTGGGCGAAGGCCGCTAGGGTCAGCTGTGGGCTGATGGGGCGGCTTTTTGTCGTCGTGAATACTTGAGGAGATTTTATGGACGCTGATGACTTCAAAAAGATTGAGGAAATGTTCAAGCATCAGGTGGGGATAATGTCCGAGGATTTTCAGCACAAGTTGGACATTGTTGTTGAAGGACATCAAATGCTAAGCGAAAAGATCGACCGTCTCGATGGGCGAATGGATGGTCTCGATGGGCGAATGGATCGTCTCGAAGGAAGGATGGATCGTCTCGAAGCCAAGGTAGATGCCGTTGCCGCCGACCTCACTGCCCACCGGACGGACACCGAGGCCCACGGGACTGTTTATAGGGTGAAGGAGAGTGGGGAGTAGTCTATATAGAGAGGATGCCCCACAAGTGTCCCCCCCCCCCGCAGCCCATCACAGATCATTTTTCCATTTTCAAGGCTTGACCGCTTCATTTTACCTGACCGCTTCATTTTACCTTCATTTTATTCTCCTCTTTTTTTTCAACCTTTTGGGGATGAGCGGGAAACGGGAATGGAGGGAGGGACTAACTGGAAATGCCGTACTCCTTGATCTTGCGGTAGAGGGTGTTCCGGCCGATGCCCAGGGTTTTAGCCGTTTCGGTGATATTCCACAGGCACTGCTCCAGCACTTTTTTGATGGTTTCCACTTCCAAATCCTTGAGGCCGCGCTGGGGGGGCGGCCCGATCCCTTTATTGCGCATTACCGAGAGCAGGCTTGTTTCAAGGCCGTGCAGGGAGTGGAGCATCTGGTTCAGTTCACCTGCGCTCATGTTTTCCAGAACCTCAGCCTTGCCGTAATGCTCCCAGAAACCTCCCCGGGAAAGGGGGAGCTCAGGGTTCCGGTCGCTTGGGAGCGGAGCCGAAAGAGTTTTTACGGAGTCCGGGGGGGTGACCTGGAGTGTGCCACCCAGGTGGTTTGGTAATATCGTGTCGCCGTTACACATGACCGCCGCACGTCGCATGACGTTGGCTAGTTCGCGGATGTTGCCCGGCCAACCGTAATCCCGCAAGAGGCGCAGGACTCCCTGGGAAAGCCGTAAATCGGGGTTGAGCTGTCGGACAAAGTGCTCCGCCAGCAGGAGGATGTCATCTGCGCGGGAGCGCAGGGGGGGGATCTCGAGCCGGACCACATGGAGGCGGTAGTACAGATCCTCTCTGAAGGTTTTTTCACGGATGGCTTCTTCCAGGTCGATGTTGGTTGCTGCGATCACCCGCACATCCGTTTTGATCGGTTTTTCACCGCCGACACGCATGAATTCCCCGGTTTCCAGTACCCGCAGCAGCTTGACCTGGATCGCGGGACTGGCATCGCCGATTTCATCGAGCAACAGGGTGCCGTGGTTGGCCAGCTCGAATATGCCGCGGCGGGTCTGGTTCGCGCCGGTGAAGGCTCCCTTTTCATGGCCGAAGAGTTCGCTTTCCAGGAGGCTTTCCGGCAAGGCCCCGCAGTTCACCGGAATGAAGGGCTGATCGGCCCGGTTGGAGGCGGCGTGAATAAAACGGGCCAGGACTTCCTTGCCGGTTCCGGTCTTCCCCTGAATCAGGACGTTGATATTCTTGCCGGCGATCTTAAAGGCCAGGGACACCAGGCGCCTCATGCTTGGTGAATTGCCGACCTGAAAACCAACGGCTTGGGCTACCTCGGACCACTCTTCCCTGGCGTGGCGCCCCTGCTGCAGGTTGATTCCGTAAGCGGCGGCCTTTTCGATCAGGGTTTCAATTTCATCGATGTCATCGAAGGGCTTTTCCAGATATTCGTAGGCACCCAGTTGAACAGCCGTGACCGCCGTTTTAATGGTACTGTAGCCGGTCATGATGATGACCTCGCAGGCGGGCTGGCGGGCCTTGATCGTTTGCAGGAGGGTCAGGCCGTCGGTGTCCGGCAGTTTCAGATCGACCATGGCTACGTTGAAGCTGTTTTCTTCAAGGGCTCGCATCGCCTCCGGCTCGTCCACTGCGGTAACGACACCGTACCCTTTGCTCGTCAGCAGCCGGCGGAAAAAGGTGCACACATCCGCTTCGTCGTCGATAATCAAAACCTGGATACGGGACATAACCTCACCATCTCTCGGTCAATTTCATGTAGGGGCGGCCCTGTGTGGCCGCCCAAAATCAGGGCAACCACGCGGGGTTGCCCCTACAGGGAACTCCCCCACCCTGACCTTCCCCGCCTGGGGGGGCAGGGATAGCCATTGCTACTCCACCGGCAGGACCAGGGAGAAGGTGCTCCCCTCGCCCGGCCGACTTTCCACTTCTATGGTGCCGTTATGGGACTCGGCGATTCCCAGGCTGACCGAAAGGCCCAGGCCGGTCCCTTTGGTCGCTTCTTTGCTGGTGTAGAACGGGGTGAAAATTTTCGACAGGTTTTCCGCTGCTATGCCGATGCCGTTATCGCTCACGCTGAGCACTGCCCACCTCTTTACACCCTCCACCCGCAGCGAGGAGGTCACTTCGATAATTTTTTCCTTCCGCTCGACCTCTGTCAAGGCATCCCGGGCGTTGATCAGAAAATTGGTCAGCACCTGCTGGATCTGTGGCCCGTTTGCCGTCATCCGCGGCAGGTCGGGGTCGAAATGTTCGATGATCCTGATCCGGCTCCGGTTGATCTGGTACTGGATCAGGCTCAACACGCGTTCCGCTTCGTCATTCAGGTCGATTTCCGTCGCCGGCAACTGGTCCTGCCGGGAAAAGGTCAGCAGGCTCTGGATGATCCGTTTGCAGCGCAGGCCGGAGTTAATGATATCTTCGAGCACCTCGGCTTTCTCATGCTTCGCGTCACGCTGAAGATCCCTGGCCAGCATTTGCGCCGTGCCGATAATAACGGTCATCGGGCTGTTCAGCTCATGAGCCACCCCGGCAGCCATCTCGCCGACAGCCGCCAGCTTTGCCGATTGGACCAGCTGCGCCTCCATCTTGGTCTTCCGGGTGACGTCCTTGAGGATGATGGTCACTGCCGCCAGCTGCTTGTCTTCGTTCAGCACCGGATAGTAGGAGAGGTCGAGGACCAGCCCCGATTCGGTCTGCCAGCGTTGGAAAACCGGCCTGCCGGTCCGCTGGACCTCCTTGATGGGGCAGCCCCGGCAGGGATGCGTGCGGCCGTGGAGCTTGGCAAAGCACTTGTTGCTGAGCGCCCGGTTCCAGAATCCGCTCATCTCGGGGGGGAGCCGGTCATTGTGGAGCAGGAGGTTGTAATCGGTGTCGATCAGGAAGATCGGATCGGTGACGGCCTTGAAGGTCTCTTCCCATTCCTTCTTGGCACGTGAGACCTGCTTGTAGAGACGGGCGTTCTGGATGCTGATCGACAGCTGGTCGGCCAGGTGCTGGACAAAGCTGATATCCGCCTCGCTGTAAGCCGCTTCGGTAACGCTGGCGACGATGAGGGCGCCGATCACCTCGTCCCGCTTGAACATCGGGGCGACCGCCAGCGCCCGCAGCGGCCCGGGATGGCCCGGATTGATCCGGACGTGGCTGAGTTCCTCCGCCGCCAGATTGAAAATGCCGGCCTTCTTTTGCCGGATGACCTTCAGGGAGGGGGAGTGCGCGGGGAAGCTGTCGATTTTGCAGAAGTCCCTGGGCATCATTGCCTTGAGCGTCAGATCGCCACTCTTGACCGTCACCAGTCCGAGGAAGTCGCAGGGGAGCGTCTGCGGCAGCTGAGTGAAGGCCCGCTCGATGATGTCGGGGATCGACATGTCGATGTTGATGTCCCGGGCCAGCTGATGCAGGATTTGCAGGCGGCGGTTCTGTTTGAGAACGTCCTGGTTGCGCTTTTTCAGCTCGACGTAGTAGTTGAGCTTGGAAGAGTCGACTCCGGTCAGCTGTTCGAGCAGCTTTTCCCTGTTTTCCATTCCCTTCCCCTCTTCAGTCGCAGTCCTGGACCGAACTGACCGCTCCGGCTGCGTCCGGATTTAGGGCAGATTTGGCCTGGCCGATTGAGGACAACCGCAGGCGTAGCAGCGCTACGTCGAGGATTGTGCGATTGAGGCCGGGCCGAAGATGCCCTGAAGACGGGCGCAGACTACATGGCCTTGCGGAAAATGGCCGCGACCTCTTCACAGGTGGCGATACGCGGGTTGGTGACAATGCAGGCGTCCTTCATCGCGTTCTGACTCAAGAGGGGAATGAACTCTTCCTTGAGCCCGATCTGCGCCAGCCCCTTGGCCAGACCGATATCCGCGATCAACCGCTTGACCGCCTCGATGGAAAGCGCGGCAGCGGCGAGGGAGTCCCGCCCGGCAACGTCCTCACCCATGGCGATGGCGATATCCCGGAACCTGTCGGGGCAGGTATGCAGGTTGAATTCCATGACGTGGGGGAGGATCGAGGCATTGGTCTCCCCATGATGCTGGTCGATCAATCCATCCACCTGGTGGGTCATGGCGTGGGTGGCGCCGAGAATGGCGTTGGAAAATGCCAGCCCGGCGGTGAGGCTGGCCATGGCCATGTTGGTGTTGGCCTCCATGTCCCGGCGGTCGGCTACGGCCCGCCGCAGATTCTGCGAAACCAGTTGAATCGCCTTGAGGGCGTGGATATCGGTCAGGGGAGTCGCTGCCAGCGAGACGTACGATTCGATGCCGTGGGTAAAGGCGTCGAGCCCGGTGGCGGCGGCCAGCTTGGCGTCCATGGTTTTTACCAGTTCAGGATCGACGATGGCGATGTCCGGCACCAGAGACTTGGAGATGATGGACATTTTCAGCTTTCGCACGGTATCTACGATGATTGTGAACTGGCTCACTTCCGAGCCGGCACCGGCGGTGCTGGGGGCAATCACCATCGGCGGCAGCGGCCTTCTGATTTTGTTGATCCCTTCGTAATCCTGAAGGTTGCCGCCGTTAGCCGCCAGCATGGCGACTGCCTTGGCAACATCGGTCGGGCTACCGCCGCCGACGGCGACTATTCCATCGCAACGCGCTTCCTGGTATCTTATCACCCCCTCGGTCACTTCGAAATCCTTGGGATTCGTGGTAAGGGATGAAAATATCTCGGTTTCCAGACCGGCCGCGTGCAGGTAGTGAACGGCCAAGTCAACCCAACCGGCCTTGATGACATCTTCGTCACTGACCAGGAAAACCTTGGAGGCGCCGATCCGCACGACACTTTCGCCAAGCTGGCTCAGGGAGCCTCGTCCGAAGATGATTTCAGGGGCCACAAATTTGCTGATATTCACGATGTCTCCTCAAGAGGGATAACCGATGCGCAAACGTCCCGGTTCACCTCTCTGCACCGCCGCTGAGGTAGATCAATTCGCATCCGCGACATTTTCCGTACCGCGCCGGGAGGTAAAGAACATTGACCGAGAGGCACTTTTTGCATTGCCAGAACATAAAATCGGTGACTTCCCGACCTGCAAGCCGGCTGAACAGCCAGCGATAGTAGGAGTCCCAATCGTACTCCGGGGGTTGTGCGGCTTTTTCAACCAGTTGTTCCAGTAGCATGCTTCCCCCCAAATACGGACGCGATAATTTAATTACGAGCAGGCTCCTTGTCCTCTTTCCAGCAGGTAACCGAAAGCCAGACCGTTCCTTCGCCGAAAAACGCCTCTCCACCCATCAGCCGCTCCGGCTCCACGGGCTTACCGTCGAGCAGTAGCTGCCGGCACCCCCGCCAGAAGGTCGAAGGCCTTTTCGCAAAGAAATCGGCCAGGTCGGCGGCGGCAACTCCGATCCCCACTTTGAGAAAATCCGGTCCCAGCTCGGGAAGGAGCAGGTTGAAGAGCTTCATGGTGATGGTTCCGCCGCCGCTAAGGCCGCTTTCCCCGGTCTCCTTGTGGGTTATGGAGCCGCGCATGGCGGCATAGAATCCGCCGCGGCGCATGGTCGCCCCGACCAGCCCCGGCATGGCTGCGGAGAGGGTGAGGCGCGTACCGTCTCTGACGATGGCCGCATCCAGGTCGTCGATGGCTTTGCCGTTCTGAAAAACGGTGGTGATCCGCCCGAGCACGTACTCATTATCAATACCGAACTGGTCGCAAAGGAGTTCCCTGATGCTGCACCCTACCCGCACTACGACCTGAAAACCCTGCATGAGGAAGGGGTAAAACACCCCGATTTCCGCAGGATCAATGGTGAGGGATAGGCGCAGCAGGTACTCGCCCCGCTTTTCCGTAACCATGGTTCCCTCTCCCTACCCCCCGCCAATGGGGGGGAATATCCCGACCCGGTCGTTTTCCTTCAGCACCCATTCCTCCTGCTCGTGGTGGTTGTTCACTATGGTCAGGAGCGGGATGGCCGGGGCGATCGCCAGCAAGGCGCGCAGTTCCCGGACGGTCGTCCCGTCGGGGACCTCCAGGGAAAATTCTCGCTCCCCGTGACAGGGGAGTTCCGGGTTGCCGCACTTCAACCCGGCAAAAAGTGCAACTTCCAGTTTCACTGCATCACCTCCGCGGCTTCAAGAAAGGCGGGGCAAAGGCCCCGCCTCGTCCAGCATTGTTGTGTTATTCGGGTTTCCCAAAGGGCTGTTGCGCCCCAACGGACGTCGAGATTTTCGTCAGGTCGGTGTCATCCGCAGGGACTACGCGGAGGCGTAGCAGCGCTACGCCGCACAAGGAAGTCCCGAGGACGGGCACCGAGATGGCGGAAATATCGGCGTCCGCCCCACTACCAGTTGAATACCTCGTCCAGCTCCTCATCCTTCATCATAAAGGTCTGGTTGTGGGGCGCGATCGGCTCGTTGTAGAAAAAGCGCGGCAGCCGGTCGTGATGCCTGGTGAATCCTGCCCGGGTGTTGAAGTCCCGCTCGGCGGAAAGCACTTTCTTGCCCAGCGCCACAACATCGTCACCGGTCATGGTGATGCCATGGAAGGACCCAAGCATGTCAAGCAGCGCCTGGAAGGTTTCCGGCTGGTCCATGATGGCGAAGGCGATGAAGAGGCACATGCCGGTGGAGTCGATGGCGGCGGTGGCGATCTGCAGGTTCCGCGACAACTCGATCTGACCCTCGGTCTTGAGCGGGTCGACGTCGCCGCCAACCTTGAGGATGTTGGTGGCGATGGCGTAACCGGCGGTGTGGTCGGCCCCCTGGGTGGTGGTGGCGTAGGTGACGCCGATCCCCTGAATGGCACGCGGGTCGTAGGCCGGCAGCGCCTGATCCTTGACCACCGGTACCCGCTCGACGCCGAACACCTTGCCGGTCACTGCAGCGCCGCTGCCGAGCACACGCCCGAGCGGCGTCCCCTGTTGCACTTCCTTCATCAGCCGGATGGCCCCTTCCCGATCGCCGAACTCGATAATCCCCGCATCCATGGCCACACCGATGGCGACCCCCATCTCGATCGTGTCGACGCCGATGTTGTCGTCCATGAAGTCGAGCATGGCGACGGTGTCCAGGTCGTCGATGCCACAGTGGCCGCCGTGGGACCAGACCGTCTCGTACTCCGGCTGTTTGGTCAGGTAATGGCCGTCCTTGTCGTTATATATCCCCGAGCACTGGATGACGCAGCCGCGATGGCAGCCGTGGGTGGCTGTGCCGCCCCGATCGATTTCCAGCTGCGCCTGGGCCTCGCCGGAGAGCTTTTCGGAACCCGGGAACTGACCACCCTTGAAATTGTAGGCCGGATACCCCCCCGCCTCGTTGAGCACGTTGGTCAGCACATTGGTGCCGTATGCGGGGAGCCCTTCGCCGGTGACCGGGTGCTTGCGCAGCCCTTCGACGAATTTGCGGTTGGCGTCCCGGTATTTATCCGGGTCCACCGGTGGACGCATCTTCATGCCCGCGTCATCGAGGATTATCGCCTTGACCCGCTTGGCGCCCATTACCGCCCCCACGCCGCCACGGCCACAGTGACGGGTCGGCCGCAGCTCCGGATCGGTGCAGGCGATGGAGGCCGCCAGCAACTTGCGCTCCCCGGCGGTGCCGATGGACATGTAGGCCACCTTGTCGCCATACTCGCCGCGCAGCTTCTCGATGACCGGGTAGTTGTCCAGCAGTTTCAGGCTGTTGTCGACGATGACCTGGATGCCGTCCTTGTTGATAAAGATCTTGTAGAGGTCGTCACCCTCCGGCTTCCCCTCGAGGACGACGGCGGCATAGCCGAGCCGGGCCAGCACCTGGGCCGCCTGGCCGCCCGCATTGGATTCCTTGATGGTGCCGGTCAGAGGGCTCTTGCACCCCACAGACAGACGGCCGGTCATGGAGCCGGTGGTGCCGCTCAGCATGCCGGGTGCGATAACCAGCTTGTTCTCCGCGCCCAGCGCGTGGCAGAGGGGGTGTACTTCCTTGGCGATGAGCAGAGACGTCAACGCCCGGCCACCGAGTCCGGCGTATTCCCCCACCGGACCTACCGTTACCTTGGGGCCGCCTGCCGCTCCCATGTCGATCCTTGCAATCTTGTCCATACATAATCTCCTTTCCCGTTTGTTGAATGGTGTGGCAGGGCGCCACATTTTTTCTCCTTTCCAAAGGGAGGCCCTGCCGTTTCCGGCAAAACCCATTGGCCAGGCGCCATGGGAGTTTTCCTGTAGGCGTTCTGGCTCGGAGCAAATAAATTTTAAATCCTGTAGGGGCAACCCTGCGTGGTTGCCCTTGTTGCAACGGCCGACAAAGGTTGCCCTTTGCAACAGGGCGGCCACACAGGGCCGCCCCTACACAGAAACCTCCATCTGCCGCAGCAGCACGACCCGGTAGCTGGCAAACGTTTTCCGGCTCAGACACCCCCAGAAGACACCTGCCCCGTAAGCGACCTGTTCCAGGAGGTAAATGCCGGCAAAGCGGACGAACGACAGATCCGGCCTTTTGATCGCATAATCGACCCTGGCCGCACACCCCAGCACACCGACGGCAACCAACCAGAACAGCGGGAAAATCAGGGCGCCGGCAATGAGGGGTATGGAGTAATAACGCACCAGATGGTAGCAGAGGTAATAGACCAGACTGCCGAGAGCCCGCAGCCGCCCGGCGAGCAGAGTCGGCAGGCCGATGGGAAGTCCCCGGCGAACGCACCGCCGCCAAATCACCGCTGCATCGGCCGCAAGCACCCCTCCAGCCAGCATGAGGGTCCACCACCCCGCGAACGGAGCCATGAGACAGAAGACCAGCATGAGGGCCAGCAATGGCGGGATAACCATGCGCTTGCACCGATTGGGATGGAGAATCTGGAGCAGCCCCTCGGAAGTGCCGTAATCGAATCGGCGGGACATGAACGAACGGAGGTTGCTGCGGTGCTCGTGATATACCCGCCCCACGGGAAGGTAGGAGATGGTCCACCCCTCGTCCCGCAGCCGCCAGGTCAGGTCCACGTCCTCGCCCACATGCATGGCGTCGTCGAAACCGTCGACGCTGAGAAAAATGGTCCGCCGCACCAGCATGTTGCAGCTGGGGAGATAAAAGGTGTCGTCCCCCCCGCTTCCGGAGCGCTCCCGGGAACCGAGGGAAAGGCTGGACATGACCGCCTCGTAGCGGTCGACTGCGGAAGTGGTGCACATGCCGTCCACCATCCCCCCCACCGCTGCCGTTTTGGGATCGTTGAAGAGCGGTATCAGTTCCGCGAGCCACTTCTCCGACGCGGTACAGTCCGAATCGATGAAGGCGAGGATCTCTCCCCGTGCGTTCGCAGCCCCGACGTTGCGGGCCGCTGCAGGCCCCCTTCCCTTTCCACCCGATGGTACGACGAGGGCTCCGAACTCTCGCGCGACCAGCGGGGAGTCGTCTCGGCTGCCGTCGTCCACGACGATTACCTGGATCATCTCCTGCGGATAGTTGAGCTGGGCGAGGGAAGCAAGGCAGCGTTTCAACTCGTCTGCCCGGTCCTTGACCGGGATGACGACACTGACCGTGGGTAAGGTTGCCGGTTGTTCCACAGCGGTCCGAAGCCGTTCCACGAACCCCTTTGCCGCCAACTGCTCCAAAACAGCGGCCTCGCCCGAAGCAGCCGCGGTCAGCGGCCCCTCCTCCCCGCGCCTGACCAGTTCCACCAGGGCGCGGTTCAGGCGCAGGACGCAGAGGGGAGCCCGGGCCACGAGGAAACTCCCCCCGTCCCGCTCCACCAGTTCCACGTGCGGCGCCAGGCGATAGATCATGACGTCAGCCCCTCTTCGGTGAAGATCCGCCAGAGTCCCGCGACCGTATCATCGGCCGACAGGGTATGGGTCTTCCCCTCGCGGGCCTTGATTCCGCCGGAGAGGAGGGAGAGAATCCGCTCGAAGGCGGGGAGCTTGGCGTCCGGCGTCACTACCCGGACCGGGTCGGGGCGCGGCACGCCGAACTCCGCCGTCGTTAGATATGCGCCCGTGGCACCGACCTGCCAGAAGGGGAGCCCCAAATGCGTCAGGTCCCAGGTTTCCACCGGAGCAGACAGTGCGTGCGTGATCGCTTCCACGGACGGGTAACGGGGCGTTACCTCCTCCTCGAAGAGGATCGAGCAGGGAAGGGGCGCGGCAACTTCCTGTCTGCCGCCCCGATCCCCCTTGCGCAGCACCTCTGCCCCATGGGGCCTGAGTCTGAGGGAGACTGCCGCGCTGATGCAGGGGATGCCGGCCGCAGCGGCGGCCAGGGCCGGCACCGGATCGTCTCCCCGGTCCGTCAGCCGGTTGCCGGTGAAGATGAGGCTGGGGGAAAGGATTTCAACGATGCGGGAAAGGCACCGGGCGTCGGCCACGGCATCGCCACCTTCCAGACCGTGGTCCCGGAAGCGGATCGCCCGGTCCGCCCCCATGGAGAAGGCAAGCCGGAGTGTATCGTCGAGCCGCGACGGGCCCATGGCCAACACGGTCACCCTGGCGCCGAGTTTATCCTTGAGACGGAGCGCCTCTTCCAGGGCCGCCAGATCGGCCGGGTTCGGCACGCGCCTTAAGCCCCGGTCGCTGATGGCCGCTCCCCGGGTGATGACGCGGGCCGGCGGACGGGGGTCGCTCACCTCCCGGAGGAGGACGAGGATGTCGAGGTTGTTGTAGGGCATGGATTTTCTCCAATAAAATCGATTGTAGGGGCAACCCTGTGTGGTTGCCCTTGTTGCAATGGCCGACGTGGTGGCCATTTGCATCAGGGCGGCCACGCGGGGCCGCCCCTACAGATGGTAAATACATTAAGTCATCCGGTAGGCAACCCCGAAGCCTCCCCGGGGATAGCGCCAGCGGGTGAAGGCGTTGCGATGGCAGACCACGTAGCAGGTGCCGCATTCGAGACAGCCGTCATGGACGAAGGTCATCTTCTTTTCCTCTTCCGACCAGGTGTAGCAGCGGGCCGGGCAGGAGTTGACGCAGCCGCGGTTGTCGCAGTCGACGCAGACCTGGGGATCGAGGACGATATGGGGCTCCCGGTCGATGGTGAAGCTGGTGAAATCGAATATCTCATCTATGTTCATAATGCTCTCCAGGCGCTGAAGGCGTCGGCCGCCAGGTTGGCCAGCCCCACTTTTTCCCTGGCCGTCTTCAGGAACAGCTTGGACAGGTTTTCCTTGGGGGCACCTTCGATGCGGTAGATATACTCCATGACGCTGCAGACCAGCTCCGGGTACTCGTTGTAGATGCGGTCGTTGTGCAGCATGTGCGGCGCCTTCCGGTACAGCTTCAGGTCTTTGATGACGTAGCTGTCGTTCATCAGGCGCCGGTACTCCTGGAGTCCCCGCCGGCTGAAATCACCCTTCTCATGGGCGGCCACGACCGCCTTGCCGGCCAGCACCCCGGACTGGGAGGCCAGATTGATCCCTTCCAGGTTGAGGCCGGTGGCGTTGCACAGGGCCGCGGCATCGCCGGTCACCAGGATGCCGTCGCCGACCAGTTCGGGGATCATGTTGTAGCCACCCTCGGGGATCAGGTGGGCCGAATATTCCTGCAGCCGTCCCCCCCGGACCATCTTGGCCACCTGGGGCTGCTCCAGAAAGTCGTTCAAGAGGTCGTAGGGGGTCTTGCCGCTGGTCCGCAGGCTGGCCAGGTGAAATACCAGGCCGACCGAGAGGGAGTCGTAGTTGGTGTAGAGAAAGCCGCCCCCCCGGACGCCGCCGGTGCAGCCGACGAATTCATTGGCAAAACCCTGATCGCGGACCAGGCCGAACCGCTCGTCGATCACCTCACGCGGCATATCGATCAACGCCTTGACGCCGACCGCCATCTGGGCCGGGTCAAAGGTCGGCTGGCGGAGCCCCGCCTTCTTGGCGGTAAACGACAGCACGCCGTCGGCAGCCACCACCACTGGGGCGTTGATCTCACCCTGGCGGTCGAGAATGGTTACCCCGGCCACCCGATCATTGCGCAGGACCACATTCTCTACCGTGGCCCGGGTGATGAGGGTGGCGCCGGCCTTGACCGCCTCTTCGGCCAACCAGCTATCGAAACGGGGCCGGAAAACGGTGTAACCGTTGTAAGGGGGGCGGTCGAAGTTGCCGGCTTCAATGGTCGTATTGAAGCTGGAGTCACCGGTCATGAAGGTGACCCCCTTCTTGATGATGTGCCGCTCCAGCGGCGCCCGCGTCCAGAAGTCGGGGAAGACCTCCTCCAGGGCGGGGAGCCGGTGCAGGACCCCGCCGAACATGTTCTTTTCGCCGGGGAAGGAGCCCCGCTCCACCAGGGCCACGTCCAGTCCGGCCCGGGCCATGGTCAGGGCGGCCGAGGAACCGGCCGGGCCGGCGCCGACCACGATTGCCTGATACATCTTGCTCATGCTGCACCTCCGCCGGTCGATTTTGCCCGTGCCAGGAGACGCGGCAGCACCTCACGCAGGTCGGCCACGAACCCCTCGTCGGAGTTGGTGAAGATGGGGGCCTTGGGGTCGCTGTTGACCGCGATGATCCGCCGGGAGTCCTTGATCCCCCCCACGTGGTGCATGGAGCCGGAAATGCCGAGGGCCAGGTAGAACCGGGGGGTAACGGTCCGGCCGGTCTGGCCGACCATCCGTTCAAAGCCGGTCCACCCCAGGTCGTATACCGGTCGGGTCACGCCGAAGGAGACGTTCAGCAGCTGGCAGAGCTCTTTGAGCTGGGCAAAGGTGGCTGGATCGCACCCCTTGCCGACACTGAAGATCACTTCCGCTTCGGTGAGGTCCACGGTCTGGGGATCGGGGGGGATGCGATTGGTGATCCTTGCTGCCGCGCCGGTGGGGGAGGCAGCCGCCTGCCAGGCGGCCACGACCGGTGCAGTGGGGCGGACGGTCGGCAGGAGCACCTGGCTCAAGCTACGGGTCGGCACGGTGATGACCAGGGGGCGGGAACCGTCCCACACCTTGGTCTCCGCCACCCGGCCACCCAGGGCCTGGCGGGAGAGACGCAACCCTTCCGGGCCGCGCCGGGCCGTGGTCACCTCGGTCAGGAGGGCGGCGTTGAGGGCCACGGCCATGACCGGCGCCAGGGTGGCGCCCAGGTCGTTGTGCGGGAGAACTACTACCGCAGCCCGTTCCTCCGTTGCCAGTTGTGCGAGGGTCTTGCCCAGGAGCGCCGGAGTGTCGAGCAGCGACTCCCCTCCGACCACGCGGGTGATCGCCGGCGCGCCGTAGACGCCGAACCCGGCCACTTGGTCGGCTGCGGGCTCGCAGGGGATGACCGCTCCCCAGACCGAGTCGAGTATGCCGGCCAGCCGCGAGCCGTAAGAGAGAAGCCCCCGTCCGGTCTCGTCCAGGAGGCCTTCGGGCAGGTCGACAAAGACGAGGATCTTTTCCGTGCCGGACATCAGATCGCCCTCCCGATCTTATGCCCTTCCCAGATCGCCATGTCGACCTTGCGGGGCGCCACGCTGTCGCCGATCCGGTACAGCTCCGGCACATTCCCTTTCAGGGCCGCATAGAGCGCATCATCGGCCTTCTGTCCCATGGCCAGCACGATGGTGTCAAAGGGCCCCCACTCGTCCCAGGCGTTGGAGTAGACGTTGAACCCCTTGACGGTCTTGGCGCCGGCTTCACCACCAACTTCCATCACCGCGATGTCGGGGGTGAAGGTCACCCCCTTCTGGAGGAGCCGTTGCCGGGCCAGGTAGAGGTCCTGGGTCGGACCGAGCTCGGCGCCGACAAAGAGGCTGGAGGTGATCATGTGCACCGTTTTTCCCTGATTGGCCATGAACTCGGCCGTGGCCGAGGCCCGGTGGTGGCCGTCGTAGTCAATCAGGCAGACCTTGTCGCCCAGTTCAGCCTCGCCGTTCAGCACCTGCCAGACGTTGTAGACCGCCGGGCCGTCGGCACCACCCACCGGATGCTCCTTGGGAAGGCTGCCGGTGGCGATGATCACCACATCCGGCTTTTCCGTCCGGACCAGCTCCGGCGTCACCTCGACGCCCATCTTCACCGTCGCACCGGCCTTGGTCACCTGGTCCTTCTCGTTACGGATGATGACGCCGAACTCATCGCGGCCCGCACCCTTCATGGCGGTCAGCACCTGCCCACCCAGGTTCTCGTTTCGGTCGTAGAGGGTCACCTTGTGCCCGCGGCGGCCGGCCATCTTGGCTGCCCACATGCCGCCGGGGCCGCCGCCGACGATCATCACCTTTTTCTTCACTGCCGTCCTTTCCAGGGTCCCCTCGCCCCACTCCTTCTCCAGCCCCACGGCCGGGTTCTGGATGCAGCCGAGCAGCTTGTTGACCCCCATCCGGCCGATACACCCCTGGTTGTCGCCGATACAGTAGCGGATGTCGTCCAGCCGCCCCTCGATGGCTTTTTTGGGGAGGAACGGGTCGCAGATAAGGGCGCGGCACATGCCGATCATGTCGGCCTGCCCCGCGGCCAGCACCTTTTCGGCCATGACCGGATCGTTGATCCGGCCGGTGCAGAAGACCGGCAGCTTGATCCTCTCCCTTATGCCGGCGGCAAGGGGAATCGTGTAGCCGAGCGGGGTGTGCATGGAGCCTTCCACCAGGTAGAGGTTGTAGAAGGTGGCAATGGAGAGGTCCATGAAGTCGATGAGGCCGCTCGCCTCGAAGCGGGCGCATATCTCCTGGACCTGGGCCAGATCGAGGCCGCCCGGGATCATCTCGTCGGCGCACATCCGTAGCCCTAGGGTGAAGTCGTTCCCCACCGCCTTGCGGACCGCTGCGATGAACTTGAGGGGCGCCCGCATCCGGTTTTCCAGGCTGCCGCCGTATTCGTCAGTGCGGAAGTTGGTCAACGGGGAGAGGAACTGGCGGGAGAGGCTCGAGTGACCGAACTGGAGCTCGATCCCGTCAAAGCCACCCTCCCGGGCGTGGATGGCGCTCTTGGCGAAGTAGCGGGCCACTTCTTCGATATCCTCCGGCTCCATCTCCTTCGGGGTTTCCCGGAAGAGGACGTCGGGCATCGGCGAGGGAGCCCAGACCGGCAGCCGGGAGATGGCGCCGTCGCACTGCTGGCCGTTGTGGTTCAACTGGGCGAAGATCCTGGCATCGAACTGGTGGACGTAGTCGGTGATCTTCTTGAAGCCCGGAATCACCTCGGCATGGTAGACGTCGATCAGCTTTTCGTAGGCCATGTCCGTCGGATGCACGCTCATCTCTTCGGTGATGATGAGGCCGGCGCCCCCCTTGGCCCGCTCCCCCCAGTAGTACATCTGCCGTTCGCTGGGGAGGCAGTTCACTGCAAAGTTGGTCAGGTGCGGCTGGAAGGAGATACGGTTCTTCACTTCGACCGTCCCCAGCTTGAGGGGGGAGAACAGATACGGGAACATCATGGTGGTAGCTCCTAAGTGAATGTAGTTTTC
>WSYB01000003.1 GCA_009773645.1 Geobacteraceae bacterium | reverse complement strand
GGGAGAATACTTTTTGGAGTGCTTGAGCCGGATGACGGGAAACTGTCACGTCCGGTTCTGAGGGGGGTCGGGAGCCGAGAGGCTCCCCGCCTACCCGGTATACCTGAATGTGAAGAAAGGAGACGAAGATAAGAATATGAAAAAGTTCGCAATGACTATTGCTGCATCAATAACGCTGCTCCCTGCCCTAATATTTTCGAACTCAATTGTTTTCAGCATTTTTATAATTATCTTGATCGCGATATTGCTTAGTTGGGTATCAATAGAATTTTATATTGGCATCACAAGACCTTGTCAGGGCACGGAGCCTAAACAACCACTGCTTATGATCAGCCGGATGTTTTGGCTTTTTTTTGTCATATATTCGTGGGCTGACATCCGCTATCACTGGTCTACGGCCGAATTCTCTTCATGGTTTATGGCGCTTCTCGTTGCATTATGTTCCGCAGGTCTTCTTATCAGGATATGGGCAGTTATTCACTTAGGGAAATCATTTTCATACGATGTGAAGATGCCGGAATCCGGTAAATTGATCAAAACAGGTCCTTACAGGTTTAGTCGCCATCCGGCATATTTGGGTATCCTGATTCTGGGATCCCTTCCGGGGCTGATACTGGGAAGCATCCCCGGTTTCATCGGAATGTTGCTGACAACCCTTGTGCCTGTTATTATTCGCGCAAAGGCTGAAGACGAATTGTTGGAGGCAGAATTTGGTGAAAATTATATGAAATATAAACAATCAACCTTTGGCCTTATTCCTTTTGTTTATTGATACAGAGCAGAGAATAAGGGGTCAGCAGCATCTCTGCAAGGTATGCGACCACTATTTCGGCCAAGCCCGTCAGTCAAGCGGAAGCCATCGAGTGTATAGGACCCCGTGGATAGGCGACCCGAGGGTCAACATCCAGAACGACAGAGGGCAGGCAAAAGCCTATCAGGTCAAGCAGGTGCTCAAGGCAATTGAAAGATTGGAGTTAGAACATGCACAGAAAAATGACAAATACACTATCGAGTTACGTGGTCTGAAGAAGATGCGGAGTATGTGGGCCTTTGCGCTGGAAAAACTTGACAAAGAATTACTTGTGACGTACGATTTACCGTACGACTAGGAGGAGCAAAATGACAACACTTTCAGCAACGGAAGCAAGAAAATGCCTTTATAGCCTCGTTGATGACGTGGCAGAATCTCATGACCCGGTTCAAATAGTGGGCAAGCGGCACTCGGCAGTCCTCATCTCAGAAGAGGACTGGCGTGCAATCCAGGAAACATTGTACCTCACATCGATACCCGGAATGCGTGAGTCCATCCAGGATGGAATTAAGAGTCCGATAGAGGAGTGCGATGAGGAACTTGAATGGTGAACTGGCGACTGGTTTTTACCAAACAGGCTCAAAAGGATGCAAAAAAGATCGCACACTCCGGGATTAAGCCCCAAGCAGAGCGTCTGCCCGAAATCCTCAAAGAAAATCCCTACAAAAACCCTCCACCTTACGAAAAACTTCTAGGCGATCTGACCGGCGCATTTTCTCGAAGAATTAATATCCAACATAGACTGGTTTACCAGATTTTGGATGATATCAAGACTGTGAAAGTTATTCGAATGTGGACACATTATGAGTAGGATCTTCTTCGTTTATGGTATAAATGGCCGGACTATGCCGGTCCGTTAAAAGGAGAATAAATTGATGAGCTTAACCGAAGAACTGGTAAACTGGACCTTCGAACAGAAATGCAAAAAGGCGGTGGAATCCCTGGGGAAGAACGGTTTCACCGCGGTCTACTGCCGTACCGGCCGGGAAGTCTTCAACTATATAATCAATGAAGCGGAGGAGGCCTGCTCCATCGGCTTCGGCGGCTCCATGTCGGTCGCCGACCTGAGGGTGGCCGACCGCCTCAGAGAGATGGGTAAGGAGATATTGAACCACAGCGCGCCCGGCCTCACCATAGAGGAGCGGCAGGCGGTCATGCACCGTCAGCTCACCTGTGACCTGTTCCTGACCGGCACCAACGCCGTCACCCTCTCCGGCTGCCTGGTCAACATCGACGCCACCGGCAACCGGGTCGGCTCCATGTTCTTCGGGCCGAAGAAGGTCATCGTGGTAGCCGGCCGGAACAAGCTGGTGGACGGCACCATCGAGGACGCCATCAGGCGGGTCAAGGAGTGGGCATCCCCCCCCAACGCCAAACGCCTCAACTTCAACACCCCCTGTGCCAAAACCGGCTTCTGCTGTGACTGCAATTCCCCGGACCGAATCTGCCGCATCACCACCATCATCGACCGCAAACCGCGCCGCACCGATATGAGGGTGCTTGTGGTAAATGAGGAGATGGGACTTTAATGACCGGGGACCGGGGATCAGGGACCGGGGACCGGGGATCGGTAAAAACATGAATATATACAAAAAATCAGAATGCAACGCCAGATTTGAGGTTATACCAATGCGGCGAGGTGGAGGCTCCGGAGGCGTACAGGTAGTACGTCGAGGAAGCCGACGACAAGCCACCGCAAGCAGCGCTCAGAGATGACATTGTTTATAGCCCGCTCACCGGTTCCCGGTCCCCGATCCCCGGTCCCGTTCTTTGCCGCACTCATCGACATGCTCTTCCCCCCCCTGTGCCACCTCTGCAAGGCCTTTATTCCTGATGCAGGCGATGTTCACCTTTGCTCCGGCTGTCTGGAAAACAACAGCCGCTTAAGCTCGCCCCTCTGTATTGTCTGCGGAGCCCCATTTTTTACCGAAGAGGGAATCGACCACCTCTGCTCCGGCTGTAGCACCGCTCCCCCACACTTTACGGCCGCCAGGGCCGCCATGCTTTTTGAGGGGACGGTGAAGGAACTCATTCACCGTTTCAAATACGACAAGAAGGTCCAGCTCCGTCGCCCACTGGGAATTCTTGCTGCTCAAGGGTTGAGTACATTCGCCTCTGCAGCCTCACCCGATCTCGTCATACCTGTTCCCCTCCACGTCAAAAGGCTCAAGGAGCGCGGATTCAATCAGGCCGTACTGCTGGGTGAGGTCCTCGCCGGACATTGGCGGCTGCCGCTCTCCAGGGACAATCTGCGCCGTACCCGCTGGACTGAACCGCAGATAAACCTTTCCGTCGCGGAACGCACCAGCAATGTCCGCGGAGCCTTTGGCATAAAAAGCCCTTGCGCGGTTAAAGGAAAGCGGATTATTCTTGTGGATGACGTTTACACCACCGGCAGTACCGTCGCCGAATGCGCAAAAACGCTCAAGCAGTCCGGCGCAGAGAAAGTTTTCGTGGTCACCGTTGCCAGGGCCGTGCGATGACCCGTATAGTGCGGATTTAGAGAAAAAAATCTTGACAATGCCGGCTTATGAAATTAAATTAAGCCCGTATTTAATCATTATTTTATCAGGAGGTAGATCTATGAAGAAGTTACTGGCTGCTGCATTGATAGTCGCTTTCGCCGCTTCCGCTGCGTTCGCCGGCGCACCCGACTCCGTCACCATGAAGGCCAAAAACGGTAACGTAACTTTCAATCACAAAGCCCACAGCGCTGCCGGCGACTGCAAAGTTTGCCACGGCGAAGGGACCCCTGCCAAGCTGACCCTCGGCAAAGATCCTGCCCATAAGCTTTGCAAAGGCTGCCACGAAACAAAGAAAGCCGGTCCGACCAAGTGTGGTGAGTGCCACAAAAAGTAGCGATAACGCTTCTCGATAAAAAAGGCCCCGAATGGGGCCTTTTTTGTGCCGACATACCGAACCAAGCCCGGTGACGTGTCACTAAATTTTCGCGAATGGTTACGAATGTTCAACGACTCAACGTTTTACATACCGTTTCTTTGCTTGTAAAACGCCATTTCATTTGGTATGGTATGGCACGGTTGATGCCGGAATAACGCCTTGCGGAACCTGGAGAAAAGATGGCAAACGGTTTTGATTTTAAGCGGCTGCGCAGACAGATTGTTATCTATGTTGTTGTGCAGATATTCCTTGTGGCGCTTCTCGTTTTCATGGCACTCAATTTTCAGGGCCAGTTTCAGGCCAAGGGAACACCCCGGATATTTATCAACAGCATAGTGGCGACCCTGGTCATCCAGTTGATGATTTTTTATCCGCTGAACAAATTTGCCGCCCGCGAGGCGGAACAGGAAATAGCCGCCTGCAAAATAAACCTTTCCCCGGATGAAATGAAAGAGCAGCGCAGAAAAAGGCTCTACGGCGATTTCATCAAGGCGGCGATCTTCATTTTTTTCCTCACCTTTATTGCCAGGTCGCCGGCTGCCACCTTTGTCATGAGCACCACCTTTTTTACCTTTATCCTGACCATCCTCACCTACTTTCAATGCTTCAACTTTGCTGCGAAACGGGGGATAAGGGCAAAAGGCTGAAAAAGTCCGCCATCCCTTCAAACACCTCGCTTCCTCTCCCCTGAACGACCCTGGCGTCAGGCAGGGAATTGAGAAAAAACCTGCCGTAATTTTTTGAAAGCACCCGGCTGTCCAGAATCAACACCGCGCCCCGGTCATCCCTGCTTCGTATAAGCCTGCCGAACCCCTGCTTGAATTTGATCACCGCCTGAGGGACGGTGTATTCCATGAACGGGTCACCGCCGGTCGCTGCGATGTGCTCGGCCCGCGCCGCAAGTATCGGTTCCGTGGGAACCCTGAACGGCAAGCGCGTGATCACCACCAGTTCCAGCGCCCGACCCTGGACGTCAACCCCCTCCCAGAATGAATCGGTCCCGAACAGTACGGCGTTTTTTTCCTTTTTGAAGCGGGAGAGGAGGAGGTGACGGTTGATCTCCCCCTGCCGCATGGGAGTCAGCCCGAGATGCTCAAGTCGCTCCGCCAGTCGGCTATATACCCGCCCCAGCAGGTCGTATGAGGTGAAGAGGACAAAGGCCCTCCCCTGGGAGATGCCAAGTCCCTGCAGCAGGCATTCCTGCAGAGAGGCTTCAAAGCCGGCAGAGGTCGGTTCAGGCATATCGGCGGGAATGCCGACGAATGCCTGGTGCTCGTAATCAAAGGGAGAGGCCAGCAGAAGCTCCGTCACCCGCGATCTCTCCAGCAGACCTATACCGGTCCTCTTCTCCAGATAGTCAAACCGCTCCCCCACCGCCAGGGTCGCTGAAGTGACGATAACCGTCTTGAATTTATCCAGGATAACCGACTTTATCGACTCCGCTACCTCCAAAGGGGAAGAACAGAGCCTGACCGACATCCCCTTCCCCCCCTTTTTCACCTCAAACCACCGGCAGAACCCCTCATCGGCGGCGATGAAGAAGAGGAGATTTTCGACGGCCCCTTCCACTCTCCCCATTATCCCCTTCATATCCACCAGATTCCCGGCAAGCTTTTCCTGCACCTTATCCGGCAGTCGCCCGCAGGCCTTTAAAAAGCCCCTGAGCCCGGAGGCGTAGTCGATCAACTCCCCGTTCAGCTCCCGGACCTTCTTTTCCACCTCCGACCAAAAGGAGGTAGCGTAAACAGCGGGGGTCAGACGGAGCTTCTGCTCCCCTCCCCTCTCTCCGTTATTTTTCAGGTAGCTTAACAGCGCCACGCCGATGGCATCCATGGTGCGGGAAACGGCATCGGCCAGGGCACTCCTTTTCGGGATAAGGGTGGTCTCCAGAATACCGGCAATCTCCATGTAGAGGTCGTCGTGGGTTTCGGGTATCTCGCGGGAAAGCTGTGCAGAGAGCTGCGGTAGAAGCCCACGCTGCGACTTGCGGGGGTGCTGCAGCCTGCCGAGGATTTTAAGGAGCCCCTGTCGGGAGACTTGGGAGGAAAGATAGCCGGTCGCCACATCCTCCAGATGATGCCCCTCGTCGAAGATAAGCCGCTCAAAAGGTGGAAGAATGGCCGATGACGAATAGCCGGTCTCCTGCCGCACGGCCACATCCGCCATGAGCAGGGCGTGATTGACCACCAGGAGATCGGCGCTGGATGCCTCCCTGCGTGCCGTATAGAAAAAACAGCGCGTATAATGGGGGCACTTGACCCTGCCGCACTGGTCGGCCTCACAGCAGACCTCTTCCCATGTTTCATCGCGCGGGATAAAGGAAAGGTCGCTGCGGCACCCGGCGCCGGTTGCCTGGCTCCAGTCGATGATTACCTGTAGCTCCGCTGCCGCATCATCCTTGAACAGGGAAGGTTCGCTTTTGACTGTTTCCAGCTTGCGCAGGCAGAGGTAATTGTTGCGTCCCTTCACAAGCACTGCCCGGAACTCAAGCCCGCCATGCTTCCGGAGGAAAGGGATATCCTTTTTCGTCAACTGTTCCTGAAGGTTGATGGTGTTGGTGGAAATGACCACCCGTTCGCGGTTTCTGACCGCCCAGAGTACGGAGGGCAAGAGGTAGGCAAGCGATTTTCCGGTGCCGGTTCCCGCCTCGACGACCGCCACCCGCTCCTCATTGAAGGCCTCGGCAACGGCAAACGCCATGCGGGTCTGTTCCTCCCGGTATTCATACCCCTTGAGGCCGGTGGCAAGAACTCCGCCCGGGGTGTACCAGCGTTCGATTTCGGGGTAGGAGAGGCGTTCCACCGCCACCCGTGCAAACGGGGTGACTGCCTGATAGCAACGCTCCACCAGGTTGTCGATGATATAGAAGCCGACCCCCTGGTTGCCGAGAACGGAGGCAATCTCCAGGTCGGCCTGGGAAGGGGTAAGGTTGCCTGTGGGATGGTTGTGGATCACCACATCGCCGAACGAGGCCGCCACCATTATGGCCGCGACCGCGTCCCGGTTTCCGCGGGCCAGTGGTTCCGCCTCGATCACCTTTTTTGCTTCGTCGGTGCGGCCCAGGAAGAAAACCTCGTTGCCGCCGACCTCGGCAATCGCATCCCGCATCTGCAGCTGAGCCTTTTCCGAAATAAAACGGTTCATTAAGAGTGAAGATACTATCTTTACCCGCCTGCTGC
The DNA here is from genome assembly GCA_009773645.1 of Geobacteraceae bacterium. Classification (GTDB taxonomy): domain Bacteria; phylum Desulfobacterota; class Desulfuromonadia; order Geobacterales; family Geobacteraceae; genus WSYB01. Next base: position 238,479 of record WSYB01000003.1, on the reverse strand, counting down.
AATGGAAAAAAGGAGCGAGGTTCGAGGTTTGAGGACTGAGGACTGGGCGCAAGGAACTAGGAACGAGATTCGGTTTAACCTCGTTCCTAGTTCCTCGCTCCTCGCTCCTCGCTCCTCCTGCCTACTTCTTATGGCAACCGCTACACGTGGTGGGTCCGGCCTCCTTCTGCACGTGGCAATCCTTGCAGAGCTTGTGGGCGGATTCCTTCCCGAACCCCTCGATCTTGCCGCCGCTCTCACTCGAATGACAGGGCTGGCAACTTTTGAGCGCTTCGGTGTGTTTCTGGTGGGTAAATGGCACGTCTCCAGCCTGCTTGCCCGGCAGGACCATGGTTTCTTCCGCCAGTGCAACCCCCGTGACGAACAGGGTCAGTGCCGTCATAGCTATTATTCTTCTCATGGTAACGCTCCTTTCATCGGAAAAAAATGATTTGTCATAAATATTACCGGGATTTATCGTTTTGGCAAGGGTTCCGCCTGAATTCATCCGTATGAGGGATGTGCAGAAAGAGAAAAGGGGTGGAAATTCCACCCCTTCTCAATGGGAATCGATGCTTGAGGGACCGGGATTACTTCTTGTGGCATTCCCCGCACCTGGTAGGGCCTGCCTTCTTCGTTTCATGGCACCCTTTGCAGAGTTTGTGGGCAGAGTCCTTGTCGAGGGTCAGCTTGCCCGGTGTCCCTTCGCCGTGACAGACCTTGCAGTCCTTCAGGGATTCCTGGTGCTTCTTGTGCGTGAAGGTCACGTTGCCGTTTTTGGCCGGCAGGGTGATGTCGTCAGCCGCCTGCGCCGTTCCCAGGCAGAAGAGTGAGAGTGCTGCCGCCGCAATGATCTTTTTCATGCTGTTCTCCTTTCGTTCCTGAAAAAAATATTGTTACTATAGTAACTGTATAATCCGTTTTAACGACTATCGCTATCGACATCTATAGCAATTCGACCCGATGTCGGGTCGGGGCTTACCTGGCAGAGCCCGGAAAAGATATGTGAAAATAGATAGATAACCTGTTATAATGCCCTCATGGAAAATCCTGCGGAAACAGGCGATAAATCCCCTTCACCCATCGTTCCCCTGGACGGGACAAAGGCAAAAAAGATCAGGGAGGCGAAAAAGCTTACCCAGCTCTATGTGGCCAGCGTCGTCGGGGTGACGACCGATACCATCTCCAGATGGGAGAATAACCGCTATCCCTCGATCAAGCGCGACAATGCGGAAAAGCTTGCGTCAGCCCTGGAAGTAGAGCTGGCGGAGATTCTGCAGCAGGAAGGGTTTGCCGAAACGACAGAAGAGCCTTCCCCTCCCCTGGAGAAGAAGGGGAGCCGCCGCCTGGTGATCCTGCTGGTCTGCACCTTTGCCGTTGCCGTGACGGCTTGGGCCATCTATTCATGGCTTCTGGTCGCCTCCCCCGTTGCAGTAAGACGGCTCCCCCACTTCGGCGCGCCGGGCGAAATCATCCCCGTCCGGATCGAGGTGAGCCGGAAGGAATCGGGGTCAAAGGGATTTATCGTCAAGGAGCGGTTGCCTTCGGGGTGGCGGCTTGTCAGCGCCTTCCCCTCCCCCGCGGCTGGGGAGGCATCGGCCGATGAGATAAAATGGTTTATTTCGGGCGGGACCGGACCGGTCACCGTCTCCTACACCGTTCAAATAGCGCCTGCCCCCTTGAAAACCGATGCACCTTTTTCCGGTAAGGCCGTCGTACATGTGGGGGGGATTGCCCGTACGGAAAGTATCGGCGGCGACAGGACCGTAAAAGTGGCCGGCGTCCACTGGGCCGATCAGAACGGCGACGGCGTTATCGACGACAACGAGATCATGCCCGCCTACTACCTGACCGAAGAGATGAAGGGGCTCGGGCTCGACTGGAAAGCAATCGAGACGATCTGGAGCGGGAAGGGGTACAGGTGGGACCCGGGGAAAAGGGATTTTGTGGTGGTCAAGTAGGGGCAACCCTTACGGTTGCCCTTTTTGATGCGGTCACCTATGAGAGAATCTCTTCTATGACCTTCAGCAGCGGCTCGGGATAGACCCCCAGGACAAGAATTGCGACTGCCGTCACGCCGAGAGCCACAACCTCATATGGTGAGGCTGCATGTGCATCCGCCCGGGCTCCCGCCGGATGCATGTAAAGGTTGACCACCACCCGCAGGTAGTAGTAGACCGAAACCGCGGCGGTCAGGATGCCGATCACCGCCAGAGGGGTCTCCCCTCCCCGGATGGCGGCAAAGAAGATGTAGAACTTGCCCATGAATCCGGCGGTCGGCGGAACCCCGGCCAGGGCGAACATGGCAAGCGCCAGCACCCCCCCCGCGAGCGGCCGTTGGTAGCCGATCCCCCGATAATCCTCCACTTCTTCCATCCCCCCCTTCCCCGTAAGGGAGGCGACAGCGCCGAAGGCCGCAAGGTTCATGGCGGTGTAGGCGACCACATAAAACGCCACCGCCTCATATCCCCTGCCGCTCCCGGTCAGGAGCGCCAAGGTCACGTACCCCATCTGGGCGATCGAGGAATAGGCGAGCATCCTCTTCAGGTTCGTCTGGAGAAGGGCAGCCAGGTTTCCCACCGCCATGGAGAGGAGGGAGAGCCACCAAAGGGGGGTGCGTAGGAGCCCGGTCCCGTCCATGGCGCCCAAAAGGAGGAGGAGAGCGGCGAATGCCGCCCCCTTGGAGCCGGTGGAGAGAAAGGCGACTACAGGCGTTGGTGCCCCCTGGTAGACATCCGGTGTCCAGAGGTGCGCCGGGACAAGGGATATCTTGAAGGCGATGCCGATCAGGAGGAACCCCCACCCCGCGAGGGCGAGCGGATTCCCGCGGCCTCCACTGAGCGCCGATTTCATGGCCGCCGCGATGTCGAGGGTACCGCCCTCCGCGTAGATGAAGGCGATCCCGAAGGCGATGAATGCTGCGGCGATGGCCCCCAGGAGGAGGTATTTGAGCCCCGCCTCGGCCGATTCAGGCCGGTTCCTGTCGATGGCAACGAGGATATAGAAGGCGAAGGTAAGGGCTTCCAGGCCGAGAAAGAAGGTGAGGAGGTTGACCGACATGCTGAGCGCCGTCATGCCGAAGACGGCGAAAAGGACTGTGGCCGGGTATTCTTCCCCCCTGATCCCCTGCCGCTCGTTGTAGCCGCGGGAGAGGAGGAAGGTGACGGCGGCGGTCAGGGAGAAGAGGACCGTGAAGAACCGGGCAAAGGGGGTGAAAGCCACCCCGAGGGTCGGCGCAACCGGTGCTGGCGGGGTAAGGACGGCCCAGAAGGCTGCGCAAAGGACGGTGACAATACCAACGGTCGTTCCGAAACGGTCCGGGACGAGCGCGCCGAGGAGCAGCGTCAGCAGCGCGCCGACTGCAAGGATCAGGAGCGGCATTATTATCCATATGTCGGTTGTTGTCATAACATTTACCAAACCTCAAACTCTCAGCCACTAATTACACGAATAACACGAATATTTTAAGACCTTCAAACCAATAAACCTGGAAAAAGCATTTATCCACGAAGTACACGAAGTTTCACCAAGGAATTCATTATCTTGCAAGATTCATATGACACACCACTTGGGGGAGGAGCAAACAAAGTAAATCCTTTTGATTTTCTTTGTGTTTCTTCGTGTCCTTCGTGGTTAATTGCAGTTCTTGGATTAAAGCTTCTTGTTTGGTTCTATTCGTGTTCATTCGTGACATTCGTGGTTAAAAGCTCTTTGCTTTTCCGGCGAATTAATCCGAAGTTTAACCGGTTCAAGGAAGGCCTCCGCCGGTCAGCAGGGCCACCGGCATACTGACGAGGTCGAGAAACGGCGCAGGATAGACCCCCAGGATGATCACCGTCACCCCCATGACCCCGAGGACGATCCCTTCCCGGAAAGAGATGTCCGCAAGCGGAAGCGGGGTCCGCTCCCCGACGAAGAGGACCTCCTGCACGAGCCGCAGCATGTAGATGAGGGTCACCACGACCCCCACGAAGGCAAAGCATGCGGCAATGGGGGAGACCCGGAAGACCCCGGCCAGAACGAGGAATTCCCCCACGAAGTTGTTGAGCCCCGGCAGGCCCAGTGAAGCAAGGGAGAAGAGGAGGAAGAAGAAGGAGTAAACCGGCGCCTTCCCCCAGAGCCCGCCGAAAGCGGCGATTGACCGCGTCCCGGACCGCTCGTCGAGCATACCGACGAGGGCAAACAGCGCCCCGGTGGTGACCCCGTGGTTGACCATCTGCATAACCGCGCCGGACAAGGCGACCGGAGTCCAGGCGGCGATCCCAAGCACCACGAACCCCATGTGCCCGACGCTGGAATAGGCCACGAGCCGCTTCATGTCGGCCTGGGCAAAGGCGACCCACGAGCCGTAGATGATGCCGATAACTCCGAGGATGTAAAGGAGGGGAGTAAAGGTCCGCGCAGCTTCCGGGAAGAGAGGGTAACCGAAACGGATGAGACCGTAGGCGCCGGTCTTGAGAAGGAGTGCGGCCAGGATCACGCTCCCGGCCGTCGGAGCGTCGGTATGGGCGTCGGGTAGCCAGGTATGAACGGGAAAGATCGGCACCTTGATGGCGAAGGCGAGGAGAAATGCCGCGAAGAGCCAGAGGGAGGCGCCGGAGGCGATCTGCGTATGGAGGAGCGCGGGGAGGCCGAAGGTATAGGCGCCCGACTGGTCTCCGTGAATGAGGTAGAGGCCGATGATCGCCAGGAGCATGAGGAGCGAGCCGGCCAGGGTAAAGAGGAAGAACTTCACCGCCGAATAGATCCTCCGACCGTGCCCCCAGATCCCGATCAGAAAGAACATGGGGATCAGCATCACCTCCCAGAAGAGGTAGAAGAGGAAGAGGTCGAGGGAGAGGAAGACCCCCATGATTCCCGTTTCCATGACGAGGATGAGGAAGTAGTGAAAGGTGACCCGTTCCTTGATCGCCCGCCATGAGACGAGCATGGCGATGACGGTGATGAAGGCGGTCAGAAGCACCATGGGAAGCGCAATGCCGTCCATGCCGAGGGTGTAGCGGATGCCGAAGCGCTCGATCCAGGGGAGGTCCTCCCAGAGGAAAAAGCCGGGTAGAGTCCCGCCGCCTGCGATGACGGCAGGGGCGGCTGCATAGACCCAGCAGGCGAGCACCAGGTCCAAGAGCGCCGCGCCAAGGGCGATGCGCCGCGCCCATTCCACCCGACTCCAGACCGGCACGAGCAGGAGACACCCCGTGAGGGGGATGAAGACGAGGATTGTCAGGATCAGATAATCGTTTGGCATCGGTTTCCCACGGCAATTCCGTTATGAGGTCGGCAGGTCCCTGAATCTCTCATCCAGTTCGCCTCTCTTCTTCAAACCGTGCACCAGCGTGATGAAGGCATTGGCTTCTTGCCTCCTATTTGTGATATGTTATCTGTCCGCTGTTTATTTTTTGGAAAAGACAACCAGTAGAGCAGTCAAAGCGCTCATTACAGAAGCAATCGCTGAAACAAGAGCTAGCAACCACAGTTTGGATTCTCTAATTGAACGCTCCGCTTCAATAACCCGTTTCTGAAGCTCATGATCATCGGCACGCTTATGCCGTCCAGATATGCTTTGAGTAACCGGGCCTCCTTGAATATCGACACCAAGTTCACGGGCACGTTGCTCAAGGGCTTCACCTTCCAATATTTTTTTCATTTGCTGTCTTCCTTCACTACCCCGAATCCCGGTGTATCCGGGTACCCGCAAGGGGCACCCCTACATCAAACCATCCATTCTTCAGCCTGTTTCGTACCAGGGCGGTTCTGATTCACGGGATTCTCCCGGTCCGATTCCCATTTTAACGGATTGTCGATAATGTAATTGCGGATGCGGTTTAATTCGTCTTCGCTGCGAATAATGTGTTCGTAGTAATTGCTCTGCCAGAATTTTCCTCTGGCGTTGTTGTTTCGAGACGTAATGACCTTCAGCCATGCATTGACGCACAGTGATTTGAATGAACCGACAATGGTTCCTAGATTCGGTTTCCCATTTATGATATCCGTGACATTTTGTAGGGATACCCCTTGCGGGTATCCTCCTTGCCGGCATTCCATCTCATTATTAATAATTACGATTCCATGGAAATGGTTCGGCATAATAACGTATTCATCCGTAAATGCCATGTGGAAACGTTTTGAAATCCTTCTCCATTCCTCATCAACGATTTCCATCAATTGGGGAAATTGCATGAAATAGCATTCCCGGTTGAACGTGCATATGGTCACAAAATATGCGCCGCTCAGTGCATAATCATACTCCTTCAGGCGAATTGAACGGCGATGATGAATTGCGGGATTGTATGTCATTAATTGTAGGGGCGCCCCTTGCGGGTGCCCTCTCCTCATATCGTCCGGCTTTACGTTGCATTTGGATATCCGCGAGGGGTATCCCTACATTCTTCCTCAACTCCCGCATGATCTTCCGCTTCAACTCCTTGGCCTTCCGGCGCTCGCCGCTTCTCTAACAAGCTGTAAGAGATATTGGTGATCCAGTAAACGGCTTCTCGCAACAACAATCGCAACAAAGACGTCGCTCCTGCGTCTTATTTTCAGTTAACTCCTTCATTCTTCCCCTGAAACCCAATCTTCTGCTTCTTCGGCTCAGGAGGCGTCATAAGCTGCCGGATGGCATCAAAAACAATTTTGAACTGGTTATTGTATTTCATTTCAAGCTCCTCCAGCTTCCGCGCCAAATCCTTGTGCGAAGCAAGCATCTCCCGAAGTTTGACAAAAGCCCGAATGATCTGAATGTTCACTTCGATGGCCCGCTCACTGTTGAGTACACTGGAAAGCATCGCCACCCCCTGTTCGGTGAAGGCATACGGGAAGTATTTCCGGTGCTGCCCGCGTCCCCTTTTTAAGATCACAATTTGTGACCTTAAAGAAATGAACTCGGTATGTTCTTCCTGCGTCAGCTGGAACATGAAATCAGCCGGGAATCGCTTAAGATTTCGTTTCACAGCCTGGTTCAAAACCCTGATCTCTACCCCGTAAAGCTCAGCCAGGTCTTCGTCCAGCATAACCTTCTGGCCGCGAACAAGAAGGATTTTGTTTTCAATCACTTCTTTTGGCACAAGCACTTCCATCTTCCCTCCAATATGGTAAGGAACTCAAGTTTAAGATCGCATTTGGTAATCTAATATATCTAGCCCGGCAGGATCGACATCTTGTCGGGATTTTCACCCCCTCACCACCCATGCAAAGTAAACTATGATCAAGGCTGCTCCGGCGGCGAAGCTGAGGATGTAGACCGACACCCGCCCGCTCGTCCAGCGCCCGAGACCCTTTCCGGACCAGCCGAAGAAGGAGGCGAGCCGGTCGAGGGAGTCGTCGATCACCCCTTCATCAATCCGCTCCCACAATACGCGGGAGAGCGTCTCAAATGGACGGATGAAGAGGAAGCGGTAAAGCGCGTCGAAATACCAGCCGTTCAGGAAAAACGCGACCACCCCCGACGGCGGCTCGGCTGCCGCTTCGACCCGCGCAAGCCGCCTCTCCCCCCCGTAGCAGAGATGGGCGATCGCAACCCCGACAATGGCAAGGAGTGCGGCAATCCCCTGGAGAAGCATCTCCGTGGCATGGGGAGCCTCCTCCCCGGCACCGGAGAGCGGCGCCAGGAACCCGCCGAGCCACCCCTTTCCGAGATACGCGGAGATGTTGAAGAGCCCCCCAAAGAGGCCGAGCAGGGCCAGGGGGAAAAGGATTGCCTCCATGAGGCGGGGGACCTTGGCAACCCCTTCACCCTCCCCCTCGCCCCCTCCCATCAAGGGAGGGGGAAATGCAGGAGAGGCCCCCCCGAAGACCAGATAGATGAGCCGAAAGGTATAGACCGCCGTCAGGATGGCGGTCAGAAGCCCGAGGAGATAGAGCCCGCCGTAGAGAGCCCCCCCCTTCAGCCAGACCGCCGTAAGGATTCCGTCCTTGCTGAAAAAGCCGCCGGTGAGCGGCAACCCCGCCAGGCAGGCCCCCCCGGCCACAAATGGCCAGAAGGTGAGCGGCAGGCGCCTCCCCAGCCCCCCCATCCTGAATATGTCCTGTTCATGATGCATGGCGGCGATGACGCACCCTGCCCCGAGGAAGAGGAGGGCCTTGAAGAAGGCGTGCACCAGGAGGTGGAAGGTGGCCGCCGTGATGGCGCCCGCCCCCACACCGAGCACCATGTAGCCGATCTGGCTGATGGTTGAATAGGCGAGGACCCGCTTCAGGTCACGCTGGGCGAGGGCGCAGGTGGCGGCATAGAAGGCGGTCACCCCCCCGGTGACGGCAATGGCGGCGAGGGCCGTGCCCGACGAGCCGATCAGGGGAAACATCCGGGCGAGGAGATAGACCCCGGCGGTGACCATGGTGGCGGCATGGATGAGCGCCGAGACCGGGGTAGGGCCTGCCATGGCGTCGGGGAGCCAGACCATGAGCGGCATCTGGGCCGATTTCCCCATGGCACCCATGAGGAGAAGAATTCCCAGGAAGGTGATCACCCCCCCCGGCATGAGGAATCCCATGCCGTTTATCCCGGTGATGGAAATCGTGCCGAAGAGCTGGAACATCCAGATGACGGCAATGCCGAAGGCGACGTCCCCGATCCGCGTCACGATGAAGGCCTTGCGTCCGGCGGTGGCGTTCTTCTCATCCCGGTACCAGTAGCCGATCAAGGCGTAGGAGCAGAAGCCGACCCCCTCCCACCCCAGGTAGAGGAGCGGCAGGTTCTCCGCCAGCACGAGGGTCAGCATGGCAAAGACGAAGAGGTTCAAGAGGGAAAAGAAGCGGGCGTACTCTTCCTCCCCCGCCATGTAGGCAACCGAATAGATGTGGATGAGGCCCGAAACAAAGGTGACCATGAGACACATCACAGCCGAGAGGGGGTCGTAGTAAAGGGTGACCGGCGCCTGGAAGTCGAAGGCGGAGAGCCAGCGGAAGAGTTCCACCGTGACCGGGGAGCGGTAGGTAACAAAGGCGGCCAGCGCACAGGCGAATGAGCCCGCGACCGCCCCGCACGCAAGCCATTCGGCAAGCCTGCGCGGAAGGCGCATGCCGGCTACGGCGTTTATCACCCCCCCGAGGAGGGGGAGGAGGAGTATGAGTGTGAGGTAGAGTTTCATGGTGATCAAGATTTACCGGGCAAAGGGCGAAGGGCTAAAGGCTAAAGAAAACCTGATGACCTTTAGCCCTTTGCCTTACGCCATTAGCCGCTCATAGTGTTGAACTCATCCGCATTCACCGTCTTCTTCCGCCTGTGCAGATAGACCACCAGGGCCAGCGCCAGCGAGACCTCGGCGGAGGTCATGGCTATGATCATCAGGGCGAACACCTGTCCGTCAGCGGCGCCCCACCGGTTCGCTCCTCCCACAAAGGCAAGCATGGCCGCATTAAGCATGATCTCGATGCCGATCAGCATCATGATGATGTTGGCGCGCCAGACCAGAACGCAGACCAGCCCCAGGACAAAGAGGATGCCGGCCAGGATGAGCACATGCAGCAAAGGAACTATCATACGGTGTTCTTTCGTGATTCGGGAATCGGGAACCGTCAGGGCATTTTAAGGCTTCTCACCTTTTCCCTGCCGCCTTCCCAGATACAACGCCCCCACGAGGGCGAACAAAAGCTGCATGGAAATAATCTCGATCGCTACTCCATACCTCTGGAAGAGGACGAGGGCAAATTCCCTGACGCCGATGGCCTGACCAGCCGCGGGAGAACCTGTGGCGGCAGCAACAATGGTGACTATGGCGGCGAAAACTACCCCGGCGAGGACCAGCGCGGGCCACCAGTCGCGGATGCCGGGGGTCCCCACCTTTTCCGGGTGACCCAGATCGAGCATCATGATGACGAACATGAAAAGCACCATGATGGCACCCGCGTAGATGATCACCTCGAAAACCGCCACGAGCGGCGCGCCGAGAAGGTAAAAGATCACCGCCAGGGCGAAGAAGGAGGTGACCAGGTAGACGATGGCATGCACCGCATGCCTTTCCGTGATGGAAAAGACAGTCGCGATCACCGTCGCCGCGGCGAGTATGTAGAAGATAATTTGTTCCATTATTTTTCTCTGTAGGGGCAACCCCATGTGGTTGCCCTTGGGCGGCCACATAGGGCCGCCCCTACAAATGCGTTACGGCATCAAACTGCGCGGGTCCACCGGCGGCTCCTCGTCCGGATTCCCGCCGCGCCGGTTGACCACTCCGATCCCTGCATGACGGTAGAAGTTATACTCCGGGTCCTTGCCGCAGCCGGAAATCAACAGGTCTTCCTTCTCGTACACGAGATCCATGATCTCCCTTTTGCAGATCTCGTAATCCGGGGTCATCTGGATCGCCATGGTCGGACAGGCCTCGGCGCAAAGGCCGCAGAAGATGCAGCGGGAAAAGTTAATGCGGAACCACGCAGCAAAACGGCGGCCGTTATCCGTTTCCGCAGCCTGCATGGAGATGCAGTCCACCGGACAGGCTGCGGAACAGAGATAGCAGGCGACGCAACGCTCCCCCCCGTCCGGATCGCGGGTCAGCACAATGCGCGCGCGGAAGCGGGGATAGGGAACCCGCTTTTCATCCGGATACTCGATTGTAACAGGGCGTCTGAAGATATGCTTCCAGGTGGTCCAGAAGCCGAGCAGCAGGGCTTTTGTGTCGGTCAGTAAAGGCATAGTTCCCAGGCGACATATGATGTAGGGGCCACCACATGGGAGACCCCTGCAATTATACCACACTGTCGGGTTCGTAAAGGGAATGGAGCCGGGAGGTGGGAAAAAATTCCTCCCGGCTGCACAGGGCTGATGTCAATTCAGGCTGTTGCTTCTTTCGTACGCTGGGCTTTTTTCAGCAGGGCAAGGGCGATTGGATGATTGTTATTTTCAGCATAGATCATGGCAGTGTTACCCACCAGAGTTTTTGCACGGGGATCGGCTCCGCCGTTGATAAGGGCCTGGATAGTGTGATTACATCCGTAAATCGCGGCAAACATCAGAGGGGTATGCCCGTCGCGGTCTCGTGCGTCCACCGTCGCACCATGTTCCAGGAGAAGCTTCACCGCCTCCACATGGCCATAGGTCGCTGCATAATGGAGGGCCGTCTTACCTTTGTCGCTCCGTGCATCCACCTCGGCCCCACGGTGGAGCAGGTTCTTAACCGCTTCAATGTCCCCCTCCTTTGCCGCTTCGATAAGAGGAGTATGTCCGTGCCTGTCCTTCGCGTTTACATTCTGCATCATCCATTCCCCCTTTCTGATCATGCTGCCTGTCCTTGTTACAGTTTCCATCGGCCCTTTCTCCTTTCTTGACGAGTGTCATGAGAGATGTGATGAAACGGTTCAACGGAGCATCAACCACCAACCGGTGACTAGTATATTAATCAAGGCTAAGGGAGTCAACACTTTCCATCCGAAATGCATCAATTGGTCGTATCTGAGCCTTGGGAGGGTCCCCCGCATCCAGATGAAAAAAACTGCAAATGCAAGCACCTTGACGATAAACCAGACCGGCGCCGGCAACCAGGGGCCGTGCCACCCCCCGAGAAAAAAGGAGGCCGCCAGCCCCCCCAGAACGATGACGTTGATGTATTCCCCGACGAAGAAGAGGCCGAAGCGCATCCCGGAATACTCGGTGTGAAACCCGGCGACCAGCTCCCCCTCGGCCTCCGGAAGATCGAACGGAATCCTTTTGCACTCCGCCGCGATGCTGATGAGGAAGATTATGAAGGCGAGCGGCTGATAGACGATGAAGGGGACGTGCGCCTGGGCGTTCACTATGTCCGAGAGACGGAAAGAGCGGGAGAGCATCACCGCCGGCACCAGCGACAGCCCCATGGAAAGCTCATAGGAGATAAGCTGGGCGAGCCCCCGGATGCTCCCCAACAGGGCATATTTGGAGTTGGAGGCCCATCCTCCGATCGCAACTCCATAGACCGCGATAGAGGAGAGGGCCATAAAAAAGAGGAGCCCCACATTCAGGTCGGAAATCACTAACGGGAGTTCGCGGCCGAACAGGATAACCGGCGCGCCGAACGGAATCACGGCAAAGGTCAGAATAGCCGGGATCGCGGCCATGGCCGGCGCCAGGTAGAAGAGCCACTTGTCCGCCCCTGCCGGCCGCACGTCTTCCTTGGTCAGCATCTTGATCACATCGGCCAGGGGCTGCAAAAGCCCCTGGGGACCCACGCGGTTCGGTCCCTTCCGATCCTGGATCCAGGCCAGTATCCGCCGCTCGGCCAGGACCAGGTAGGCGGCCATGGTCAGGATGACGAAGAAGACCAAGGCGATCTTGGCCAGGAGGAGGATTATGTCGAGGGTGGCGTTGCTCATTGCTTTTATTCCGGCCTTTGCCTTTCTCCTTCCCCCTTTCGTAAAGGGAGGTCGGGAGGGATTTAGCCGTCAATCTCCCAAATCCGAACTCCTTCTCCTTCCGGGTCGAGGTCCCGTAAGGCTTCCAATTTTCCGCTGAGCGGCTCCTCGGTCTTCTCCCCACCCAGTCTTTCAATCAAATCCATAATCACCCTCCAAGCCGGCCGCAGATCCCCACCCGGCGGCTCTTTCCGGTGGACCCTTGGCGGGTGGAACGGCGCCGGCTTGTCGGCTGAGGCGTGGTAACGCTCCGGGAGCCCCTTGATCGGGAGGCCGGGGGTCATCACCTTGCGGAAGCGCTGCGCCCGCCCCTCGTTATTGACAAAGGTGCCGTCCATCTCCGTCCAGGCGGTGGTGGGGAGGACGATATCGGCTTTTTTCACCACTTCAGTCGGAAGCCAGTCGAAAGCGGCGACCAGCGCCACCCCCTCCAGGAGTTCCACCGGGATATCCGCCTCGACGGCAACGATCCCCTTCACCTTGCCGGTGGCCACTGCCGCGGCGAGGGAGGTCCCCCCGTGCTCCCGGGCGAGGAGTGCCGCGCCGAAGGCGTTGGGTCCCGGGAGGAGGCAGGCGACCCTGGCCTCGGCCCGTGCGAGCTTCTCAATGGCGGCAGGAGAGCTGTTTTTCGTGCCGCAGATGACCACAGGGTTCTCGAACAAGCCCAGCGGAGCCTCTTCCAGGAAACTGATCTGTACAGCCTCGATGGAGGCGGCCTTTGCCTGTTCCAGCGGCGAGTGCTCTCCCACCAGTAAGACCGGAGCCCCGTTGCGCCACGCCTGGCGCACAGCGAGGAGCATCATCGGCCCCTCCTCCAGGAGATCGCAGTCAACGATGGCGATGCAGTCGCTTGCCCTTACATCGGCCATCGAGGCGGCATTATCCGTATTCAGCAGGGAAACCGCCGTGGCGGTTCTGTCACCTGCCCCATCATCGGTGAAGTAGCAGAGAAAGCCCGCCCCCAGAAGCCCGGCGAGCTGCGGAAGGAGGGCGCTCCCCTCCAGAGCCAGGCGCCCCGAGCCGACCACCGCCAGGCTCCCCTCCCCATGGAGCTCGCACAGCTCGCCGATGCGGAAAAGCAGGGCGTCGAACGCCTCATCCCACCCCGCCTCCCTCCCCTCGATCATGGGATGACGCGGCCGCTCCGGGTCGTTGACCGGACTGTTGGAAAACCTCCCCCGGTCGCAGATGAACCAGCCGTTCACCGCGTCGTTCCTCCTCGCCATGGTCTTTAAAAGCTCCCGGTAGCGGGCCGCCGGGATGGTGTTGCAGCCGAGGGAGCAGTGGGGGCAGACCGAGGGAGCCATATCGTAATCCCAATAGCGGGCCCGGAAGCGGGCGGTCTTGTCCGTGTAGACCCCGGTCGGGCAGATGTCCACCAGATTGCCGGAAAAGGGAGATGCGAGCGCGCCATCCTCGAACCTGCCGAAGTAGACCCGCGCCGCGCTTCCCATCACCCCCAGGTCGCTGCCGCCGGCAAATTCCTGGTAGAAGCGGACGCAGCGGTAACACTCGATGCAGCGGTTCATCTCGTGCTCGATGTAGTCCCCCAGGCACTGATTGAGGAAGGTCCGCTTCTTCCCCCTGTACCGGCGGATGCCGTGACCACCGGCCACGGTGAAGTCCTGGAGAAGGCACTCCCCACCTTCGTCGCAGACCGGGCAGTCGTGGGGGTGGTTGGTCATCAGCCACTCGATCACCAGGCTCCGCATCTTTGCCGCCTCGTCGTCGGTGGTGGAAACCACCATTCCGTCCTGGGCCGGGACCATGCACGACATCTGTATCCCCTTCACCGGCCCTTCCAGGAACTTCATGGCGCAGAGGCGGCACGCGCCGACGCTCCCCAGCGCCGGGTGGTAGCAGAAGTGGGGGATGACGATCCCGACCTTTTTCGCCGCCTCCAGCACAGTGGTCCCGGCAGGGACTTCCACTTCGATGTTGTCGATTATCAGCTTGGGCATAAAAACCTTTTTACCGCAGAGGACACAGTGGATCGCAGAGGAAAGATCGGATAAAAAAGTAACTTCTGTCTCACGCAAAGCCGCCAAGACGCCAAGAAAATCAAAACCCGGATCCTTCTTTTATTTAAACCAAAAGTCTTTTTCTTGTTTTTCTTTGCGCCCTTGCGTCTTTGCGTGAAAAATGATTTTAAGTTTTTCAAAAGATTTTCTCTGCGGACCTCTGCGTCCTCCGCGGTGAAACTATCAGTTTTTAAACGGGCAACGCTTCTTCACGACATGCTCCCTGATCTCGTCCTCGAAGAGCCGCAACAGCCCCTCCACCGGCCCCATGGCGCCCGGCGCCAGTGCACAGAAGGCGTAGTTGAGGTATTTCACGTGTTCCCGCAGTATCTCCACGTCCTCCGTCTCTCCCCCTCCCGCTTCGATCCGGGTCAATATCTCCCGGACATACGGCAGCCCCTCACGGCACGGCGTGCACCAGCCGCACGACTCGCGGGCAAAGAACGTCGTCAGGTTCAGGGTCGCGGCCACCATGCAGGTATTCTCGGGAAAGACCACGATCCCCCCCGTGCCGAGCCGCGAGCCCGCCTTTGCCACGGCATCGAAATCCATCGGGACCCCCCAGTGCTCGGCGGTGAAGAAGGGGGTCGAGGCCCCGCCGGGGATGCACGCCTTGAACTTCTTCCCCTGCAGCATCCCGCCGCACGGGCCGTCGATGATCTCCCCGAGGGTCATGCCGAGGGGAAGCTCGACACAGACCGTGTTCCGCACATGGCCGCTGATGCAGAAGAGCTTCATCCCCGCCGCTTCGGGAATTCCAGCCAGCCCCTTGAACCAGGCCGGGCCGTTGGTTATGATAGAGGGAACATTGGCCAGGGTCTCCACGTTGTTCACCACCGTCGGCCTCCCCCACAGCCCTTTGACCGCCGGAAAGGGGGGCTTGCTTCTGGGGTTGGCCCGCTTCCCCTCCAGGGCGTTCATGAGTGCCGTCTCTTCGCCGCAGATATAGCGTCCGGCTGAGACATGCAGGTCGAGCTCCATGGAAAAGCCGCTCCCGAGGATGTTCCGACCGAGGAACCCCGCTTCCCTTGCCTCACCTATGGCCCTTCGCAGGTTCATTGCCGCGGTCTCGTAGCCCCGCCGTATGAAGATGAAGGCGTGTTCGCAGCCGATGGCGTAACCGGCCAGGATCATCCCCTCCACAAGGGAGTAGGGGTTTGCCTCCAGGAGCACCCGGTCTTTGTAAGTCCCCGGCTCCATCTCGTCGCAGTTGCAGATGAGATATCGCGGCCCGGGGAGGTCCCGGGGTACGAACGACCACTTCTTGCCGGTGGGGAACCCGGCCCCGCCGCGGCCGCGCAGGCCGGAGTCGATCACCGCCTGCTGCACCTCAAGGGGGGAGAGTTCCTTCAGCCCCTTTTTCAGCGCCGCGAAGCCCCCCTCGGCCTGGTACTCGGCAAAGGTTACGGGACGGCCGGGCTTGTTATGTCGGAAGAGGACCTGTTCCATTTATACTTTCATATTTGCCACAGAGTCACAAAGGCACGGAGAAAGTCAAAATCAGACAAGCTTTTTGGGACGCAGATTTTAGCAGATAAACGCAGATTAAAATCATAACGTTCTCAAGATGTTAAATCCGCCTTCCGCGTTCATCCGCGTCCTATCATCAGATTTTGTTTTTCGTGCACTTCTTGTTTCTGGCTAATCAAGCAGTTCTTTCAGCACCACCGCGTTATTGTGCTCGGCGTCCTTCGCCGCGAAGAGGAGGGTGACGGTACACTTCTTCCCCTTTTCCCTGAGCTCTTCCAGGAGTTGGGAGTGTTCCTTAAGTTCCTCTTTATAGCGCTTCCCGAACTCCTCCCAGCGGGCCGGGTCGTGGCCGAACCACTTGCGCAGCGCATCGGATGGCGCGATCTCTTTCAGCCACTCGTCGATCCGCGCCTCGTCCTTCGAAAGGCCCCGCGGCCAGAGGCGGTCCACGAGGATGCGTCTGCCGTCTTCCGGTGCAGGGAGATCGTAGATGCGTTTGATCCTGAGCATTTTCTTACCGGTAGGGGCGGCCCTGTGTGGCCGCCCAGTTTGTGGGCAACCACATGGGGTTGCCCCTACATATCCGCAAATGTTACTTGAACGTCTTCAGAATATACTCCGCGATCGCCTTCGCTTCCTTCTCCGGCAGGGTCTTCTCGTCGAACTTGTTCATCCCCGGTCCGGGGTTTCTCATGTTCTTGATGAGATCCTTTGCCGTCTTGATGCCGTTGGCCTCCCTGTCCTTTTTGGACAGAGTCTTTTTCGGGTTGACGATGTTCCCGCCGCCAGGGTGGCAGACCGCGCAGTGCTCCTTGAACTCCTTGGCCCCGTCGATCTTTTCCCCCTTCTTTGTGTCGGCGAATCCAGCCGTTGCGAACGAGCAGACCGCCAGCATGCAGATTGATGCAATCAATCCTTTTTTCATCATTTCTTCCTCCTTTGTTGTAAGGGCGCATGACATGCGCCCTGATGGTAACAACAACACAGATTCGATAAAGGGCGAGCGCCGTTCGCCCTTACAGTACTTTTCGCTCTTTTTCCAGTATCTCATCCACCCTCTCCGGCGTAAGCCTCCCGTAGAGGGTGTCGCCGATCATCAAGGTCGGCCCCTCCCCGCAGTTCCCGAGACAGGCGCAGGGAATGAGGGTGAACATCCCGTCGGCACTCGTCCCCCCCGGCTCCACGCCGAGCTTCTCCTGCAGATACGCCATGATCTCCTCGCACCCCACGCTCCAGCAGGAGATGGAGTCGCAGACGTGGATCACACGCCTACCCACCGGCCGGCGGTAGATCATCTCGTAAAAGGTGGCAAGCTCCTCCACCTGGAGGGTGGAGAGACCCAGGAGTTCCGCCGCCTCATGGACCGCCGTGTCGGTCAGCCAGCCGTAGTGCCGCTGCAGCTCCTTCATCACGTCCACCGCCGCCTCGCGGGTGGTAATGGCAGAGGCGATGCGGGCTTTCAGCTCTTCTCTCAAGGTATCGGGAATCATGTCTTAACCTGTCACCATTGCTCCGGAAACGAACATCCCTTGGCCAGTACGAGGAGACAGAGCCCCCGCGACGCCGCAAGCCACGCTAACCGCTTAAAAGCGTTCATTCCTTTCTCCATCGAATTCTCCGCATTCCAACATCCCGAGAAGCGTTGGGTTACTCCGCCAACCCGACCTACCCGATTCTTTGACTTCTCTGTGTTCCTCTGTGCCCTCTGTGGCTCTGTGGCAGATGTTAAAGGTTTCATCTGTCCAGATCCGCCAGCACAAAATCGATCGACCCCAGTATCGCCAGCAAATCCGCCACCAGCCACCCGCGGCTCATGAGCGGCAGCGCCTGCATGTGGGGAAAGCTGGGGGTCTTGATCCGCACCCGGTAAGGGATGTTGATCCCGTCGGAAACCACGAAGTAGCCGTTCTCCCCCTTCGGCGCCTCAATGGCCGCGTAGCACTCCCCCTTGGGCGGCGCCATCCCCCGCGTCGAGTTGATGAAGTGGTGGATGAGCGACTCGATGTCGTGGAGCGTGTCCCGTTTCCGGGGGAGGACGTAGCGGTAGTCGTCCGTGATCCATCTGCCGCCGGGCATCCCCTTCAGTGCCTGCCCCACGATGCCAAGTGACTGCCGCATCTCTTCGAGCCGCACCAGATAGCGGGCGTAGCTGTCCCCCCCCTCCGCCACCGCCACTTCGAAATCGAAACGGTCGTAGCCGGCATAGGGGATTTTCTTCCGCAGGTCCCACGCGAAGCCGCAGGCCCTTAAGTTCGGCCCGGAAATCCCCCAGTCGATTGCCTCTTCGAGCGTAATCGCTCCCACCCCCTTCAATCGCGCCTTGAAGATCGGGTTGTCGTTCAGCAAGTCTTCGTATTCCTTTAAACGCGGCGGAAACCACCGGAGAAACTCGGTAACCGGCACCTCCCACCCTTCGGGCAGGTCCTCGGTCACCCCCCCGATGCGGAACCAGGAGGGGTGCATCCTTCCGCCGGTGATCATCTCCACGATGTCGAAGATCTTCTCCCGGTCGGTGAAGGTGTAGAAGACCGGCGTCATGGCCCCCAGGTCGGCGGCGAAAGTGCCGAGCCAGACCAGGTGGTTGGCGATGCGGAACAGCTCCGCCAGCATGACTCGGATAAACACCGCCCGGTCCGGCACCGTGATGCCGCAGAGCCGCTCCACGGAGTTCACGTAGGCAAGGTTGTTCTGCACACCGGCCAGATAATCGATCCGGTCGGTGTATGGTATGAACTGGTTCCAGTGCTGGCGCTCCCCCATTTTCTCAGCGGCCCGGTGGTGGTAACCGATGTCGGTATCGAGATCGACAATCTCCTCTCCGTCGAGTTTGAGAATAATGCGGAGGATGCCGTGGGTGCCGGGGTGCTGGGGGCCCAGATTGAGAATTAAGGTTTCCTCGTCCACCCGATCGAAAAAGTCGCCGGCCGGAAGGGGCTGATGCTTGCGGGCATCTTCCGTGGTGTAAGGCGCCATCTCCGTTGCACGGAACGGATGCTCCTTTCGCAGGGGATGCCCCTCCCAATCGTGGGGCATGAGGATGCGGCGGAGGTTGGGATGGCCGGTAAACCGTATCCCGTACATATCGAACACCTCCCGTTCGTACCAGGAGGCGGAAGGCCAGACGCCGGTCACGGAGGGAAGCTCGGGATAGCTTCCCTCCAACTCGGTCTTGATCCGGATGTGGCCCGGGGTGTCGAAGCAGAGGAGGTGGTAGTTGACCGTAAAGTCTTTGTATTTATCCTTATCGCGGCGGCACGATTCATCAACGGCCGCGATATCTTCGAGGCGTCTGAAGGGGTTCTTCTGCCGGTTCTTCAGATGCATAAGCACTTCCGGCGCCAGTTCCGGCGGTACTTTGTAGGTGGGCATGTCGGTAGCGCTCTGATCCACTGCGATCCGTTGTCCAAAGACGGCTTCCAGCTCCCCCCCAAGGCCGAAATCGGGGAAGGGGTGCTTCGGGGCGGGGGGGCGCCACATCTCATCGGAACGGGGCATCCAGAAACGGGGATGCTGCACCGACGCGCCGCGGATGGCGCACCCCTCCATGCCGGGGCCGCGGGTATCGCGGGACTTGGTCACCCCGTCCACCAGGACATCCGTGGTGGTCCCCTGGCTTCCCCCCTTCATGTGGAGCACCGACCGGGCCGGCCGCTCTTCCCTTTTTATCTTCTCCTGCAGGAGGATGAGCCCCTGGAGGAACGCCTCGGGCCGCGGCGGACAGCCGGGGACGTAGACGTCCACCGGGATGATCTGGTTTACCCCCTGCACCACGCTGTAAATGTCGTACATGCCGCCCGAATTGGCGCAGCTCCCCATGGAGATCACCCAGCGGGGTTCCGCCATCTGCTCGTAGAGTCTCAAAATGGAAGGCGCCATCTTCTTGAAGACCGTGCCGGCGATCACCATCAGGTCCGCCTCGCGGGGGGTGCCGCGGAGCACTTCCGCGCCGAAGCGGGAGATATCATAACGGGAGGTGAAGGAGGTCATCATTTCCACGAAACAGCATGAAAGGCCGAAGAACATCGGCCAGAGGGAGTTTGCCCGCCCCCAGTTGATCAAATCGTCGAGGCGGGCAAGGAGGATATTTTCCGGGATTTCATTTTCAGTCATAATCTGCCTTGTCGTCAAATCGTAATCGAATCGTAGGGTGCGTTAGCGGCCTCATCGCGTAACGCACCGTATGAAGGTGCGTTACAGCACACCCCGCCTAACGCACCCTACGAATCCGCTTTGGAGCCCCACACTCGTCACTCCCCACCAATATCTTCGGGTAAGTGTGCCATGACACCATCTCCCCAATCAACCCCATACACCCCTGATTTAACAAAACCGTGAAAGGTCGAAAATGGCCATTCTCGGGGAGAAGCACAGTGCCCGTGCTTTACGGGATTATAGTGAATGTAATCGCAATGCGCTGCAAAATCTGCTTCATCCTTAATGGTGTGCTCCCAGAACCGGCGTTGCCACAAACCCCGTTCGCGGCGCTTCAGCCGTGACGGAGATAGAGGGCCATCGGCAAGCTCATCAGCACACGATTTGCTCACATCCCCCTTGATTAGACGCCAGCGAGACGAATAATCAGTATCGCCCGACGGCAGCGTCCAGACGCAGTGAAGATGGTCGGGAAGGAGAACCCATGCCTCGATGGAAAACGGCAGATTCCTTCGAACCTTGTCGATTGCCTGGCGCAGGGAAGTCCGCGCCGCGTCGGAGCAAAGCCAGGGGCGACGGTCGTGGGTAACCACGGTAAAGAAGAAGGTCCCGCCGGGGATGAAGTTTCTTGTGTAGTTGGGCATATACTCACCGGTGCCACTATAACCGGCGCGTTACGCATTCGTTAACGCACCCTACGGTAATAATGCATCATTCTTGCGTTAAACGTAGGGTGCGTTAGGCGGTTTATTGCCGTAACGCACCACAAATCAATGCATGACACTACGAGCGTGTTCCGTTTTCAAGACGGCGCTATGACGTCCCCGACGTCTTCGTTGACTTTCCGCAAATACATCGATGTTTTTTTCACCAGACCGCAAGAAATCGAGGAAATCGAGTCCTTTGTATTTGCACGTCTCACAAATACTGAGAAGTATGAGGTAATCCCGCAGACCCTTTTCGGTAGTCACGCCCTTTATGATGTGGCGTAGCATGGCAAAAGCTTTGACAGCATGCTCGGCATTGTTATTGTTCCATGGTATACCATCATAACTTAGGAAAGTGAAAAGTACGCTTCGATTTTTCTCAAATCGTTCCCTTAATTTTTCAGATGTTTCGGTAGTCAAGGCTAAGCACTTAAGATTCTTGTAGAAACGATCAACATCCGGCAGATGCTTTTTCAGAAAATAATGTTTTAAACCAAAACGATCTACTGTTTCAACCATTGGCCGAAGTACCTTTGTGAACTCATTTGCAACCCGTTTCAGCCCTTCGTCGTATGGATGCTTGTACAAAGCATCATTTATGTCCCGAATCAAATGAATGAGGCACTTTTGCTGAGGACAATTGATGCTGTCATATGCCGTATAAAAATCAGAAACCAATACCCCTTTGAAATCCTTGAGTAGTGAATTAACATACTCTCCCTCGCGGGTTTCGGTACAAATATAAACTACCTCTTCCATGCTTGTTAGAACCCATACAAAACAACTCTTATCTCTCAAACTCATCTTTGTTTCATCTGCATGAAGCAAATTGCCATTGCATAGTATAGAAATTAGAGCATTGTAGGTGGTAGCGTATAAATTTGCAGCATATACCTTGAAGTGATTTGCTTCTCTTTCTCCTATATGTAGTCCAAATAGCCGATTAATATTCTTTTCTATTGTCATGATTGGCGAGCGTAACTCAATACATTGATAAACAACAAAAGCTATAAGTTCACTCCCATATTTACTTTTAGACAACAAACCATGTTCGGCAGGAAAAGTTTTGCCACACATAAAACATTTATATCTATTGAATTGATGCTGAGTAACCCATCTCTTGATTCCGCAAGGGGTGAACTTGAGGTCAATCACAATCCTTTTTGCAGATTTGATATACGATTGGAATTTATTGGAACTGCAATTCGGACATGACTTTGGTGGTTTGGAGTAAATTATTTTATTGACGGTAAGCGTTTTCTTCGATTTTTTGGGGTGTTTCAAGGAATGCCTTATGGCGTTGTCTGATTTGATGAAAACCCGCTCTCGCTGGTAATCCCAATAGGCGGCTTTATTAATTGAGTCGAACTCTGGAAGGACGAAAGTATTTCTTTTAAATCCATAAGGATGCTCTCGTTTTTGTTTGCTTATATCCACAATATCCTTTTCATTCGTTACCTCACTCCCTGCTTGTGGGCACTGCAAGCTGAGCACCCTCCGTGTCACAACTTCCAGAGCCTCACAATCCTCGGTATTGTAACTAGTCAGTCTCTCATGCTCCAAAGAGTCTCTAAAGGCTTCCCACTTTTCACGCCAGACAATGGACTGTATTCCAGAAGCATCTGCCTCTGTCCATTGAAACCCACAAAAACCTGCTATATCCTTCAAGCCATTCGATGGTACCGGGAAATAGACGCGACCATAGATGAAGGAAAGGATGTTTATTACCGAAGAAATCGCCTTCTCTGCGATCGAGCCTTGGCATGGCCCACCATAGCGGCCACACATTGCCTTGAGAAAAGTCATTTCATAGCTGCCGTAGCAGATCAGCACCGGCTTTTCGACGCTTTCCAACAATCTCAGGAACTCCCTCCAAATTCCTTCCTCATCTTCCCGACTATCAGCCCACAGACTGTGCTGCTCAACCGAATCGTCGATTCTGAATCGTATTCCGATGAGATAATAGAAATCGCGGTCAGGCAGCCCCTCGACATCCAGATAAACCGGGGTGCATTCGATCTTCAGTTCCGGATTGCCGACGATATGGATTTTCTTTTCCCGGATAGCGAGCGCCTTCAAGGAGTGGAGGTACTTCTCCCGTTTGTCCCGTAACCGTTTGGGGCGGCGCCGGGGCCTAAAGGTGTAAGAAAGTTGAGTGATCGTGAAGATGCCTTTGCTGTTGAGTTTCTTCCGCTCTTTTTCCGTCATGCCCGCCAGAAGACTGAGATCATCCTTTTCAATCGCTTTTTGCCTGCACGGGACTTGGTATTCACACTCTGCACAGTGCCGGTTCAGAATAAAATCGGGCGGCAAATCGCTCGCCAGCAGTGCAGCGATCTTTGCGGTTAGTTTCCGTACTGTACTTTCAAGGGCCGACGTCCTTACCTTTACCGTCGTGTGATTGTCCCCGTGAATTATCTTGCCGTGGCTGACATCTCGTCTGAGCATTTCGGACAGAACGAACGCATCATATGCCAGCAGCAGTTTGTCATCCTTGGAAAGCTTGTTGGGGAAAATGAACCGAATTGGTGTAAACTGGGCGGGCTTGCCTCGGCCTTCAGAAGGTACGCGTTCCACAATGTGAACGCTGGTTTCCAGATTCTCCTTTCGTGCTGGGAAATTTGCCGCAAACTTCCATTTGGCCGTTTTCACATTCGCCGAATCAGCCTGTGCGACGGCACGTTCTTCGCTTGTGACGCTATTCAGCAAACGTTCAATCCCATCGGTACGGTAAGCATCATTCTGCATCCGCACCCAATCCGCATACATATTCCCCGTCCCCTCTTCCCCAAGAGATCGGAACCAGCACTTGGAAGGACACTTGAGATAGGCTTCGAAGATTTGGGCGGTAAATGCCATTAAAATTCCACTGAGCCAGAATTGTTGGGGTGCGTTAGAGACTTCATCGCGTAACGCACCTGGAGAAGGTGCGTTAAGGCACATCCCACCTAACTCATCCTACAAATCTTTACCAAGAAAATCGGTGCGTTACGCTTCACTAACGCACCCTACGAATCCGTCTTCTTGTACGCACTGAGCCGGCCTTCGGCCGACGGTCCCCAGTCGAGGCCACCCTTGATCCAGAGCCATACCAGCCCCAGGAGAAGGACGACGATGAAAAACGTTATGTGGATAAGGCCGGCCAGCCCCAACTGGTCCCAGGCTACGGCCCAGGTAAAGATAAAGACCGCCTCCACGTCGAAGACGATGAAAAAGATCGCGACCAGATAGAAGGGGACCGGATAGGCCAGCCGGGCCGTGCCGGTGGGGATGATCCCCGATTCATAGGCCATTTCCTTATTGTCAGAGCGTGTCTTCCCCCCCAGCCACCAGGCGGCGACGAGAAGAAAGGCGATCAGCAGGACCGCCGCCGCGGAATACATGAACAGGGATAGCAGTTCCATGGATTCAGGGGGGGGTACAGGGATGTCGTTCGTGCTGACTGGCATATGCAAGCGTCCGCAAAAGGAGTATTTACTGGTAAAATTTCGGACCTATAACCCAGTTGATCCTATTTCCCCCCCCCTTTTGTAAAGGGGGGGCAGGGGGGATTTAGAAACCGGCTGAGCTAAATCCCCCTCGATCCCCCTTTACGAAAGGGGGAGGAAAAATCGTACCTTTGTTTTGGTTATTGTTCCGTAAAATTTAACGCAAAAGCCGTGTATGTCAACGCATCAAAGTAAACAGCTTCTATATTGCCAAGCCTGAGCACCCTATTTTACAGCGTTCAAGAACCAGTTGAGCAGGCTTGTCCTGTCCAGTGCGCCCTCCTGCCGGGTGATTACCTTCCCCTTTTCCAACAGAAGAACCGCGGGTATCCCCCGTATGCCGAAACGCGTCGCCAGAACCGGGTTTTCCTCGGTATTGACCTGCACCACTGCCCCCCTGCCTGCAAGCTCACCAGCCACCTCTTGCACCACCGGTGCAAAGTTACGGCAGTGGGGTCACCACGGAGCCCAGAACTCCGCCAGCACCGGGCCGGGGTAATGTGCCACGAAAGAGTCGAAACTCCTGTCGGTTAACGGGACCGGATGGAGGTACAGTGGCGGCAGCGCCCCATGACAGCCGCCACATTTCCCCGTCTCCCCTTCCCGATCGGCCGGAATCAGGTTTGCAACGCCGCACGCGGGGCATCTCACCTTGAATTTACCACCAGTGCCTGCCATCCCATAAGCCTCCTTCGGCCGAATCCCGCGGGGCGGTTCAGAGGGGAGTGCCCCCCTCGCGCCGGAGGAATTCGCCGATTTTTTTGTCGGTCTTGGAAATATGATTGATCAGCCAGTCGATCATGACATTGTTTGTCTTTACGATAACCGGTAGTGATGCCCCCTCGGACACCAACTCTTTCTCCAGTTCGCTGAGCTTGCCGATAAAAACGGCATGTTCCCGACGGTGCGCGTGAAATTCCGGATAGCCGCAGTCCCGCTGCAATTTCTCCTCTTCGCGGAAATGGATGACCACATAATCGTTGAGAAACATGAACAGCCTGGTGATTTCCTCCCGCCCCCGGCCGCTGTTGCAGGCTTGCAGCAGCGCATCAAACCTCTGAAAAAGTTCCTTATGCTGGTTGTCAATTGTGTCAACACCAACCGCCAAATCATCGTACCACTCAATACCCACGTTCTGTACCTCCCCGCTTTCCGGAGGGAGTAATGCTCCCTCACCCCCATGCATTCTTTTACTTAGATTCCCCGTCTTAAAAAAACTCAGGCACCTCCGCCGGATGCTCTCCCGCCAGGACAGCAGCCGTATTCTCGGCAAGGATCAGGTCCTCATCGGCTGGGACGACAAAGACCCTGACCGGTGAATCATCTGCACTCACCAGCGCCGCATGATTCTCTCCTCCCCCCAGCAGATTCCTCTCCCGGTCAAGCCTGATGCCGAATGCCTCCATCCCTTCCAGCGCCAACTCCCTGACCGGCCACTCGCCTCTCCCAACGCTTGACACGAAAACAACCGCATCCAGCGGCCCCACGACAGCACAGTAAGCGCCGATGTACTTCTTCAGCCGGTATGCCGTCATGTCCAGGGCGAGGCGGCATCCCCTGTCTCCTTGTATTGCTCCCTCCAGCACATCTCTCTGGCGCGAGAAACGGCCGGTTATGCCTAGCATGCCGCTCTTCTGGTTCAGGATGCGGTCCAGCTCTCTGGCCGAGAGGTTTTCCGCCTGCATGATGAATACAAGTATCCCTGGGTCGATATCCCCGCAGCGGGTTTCCATGACCGCACCTTCCAGCGGCGTCAACCCCATGCTGGTATCGATGGATATCCCGTTTCTGACGGCGCAGAGCGAAACCCCATTGCCGATATGAATGGTTATCATGTTGCACTCTTCGGGCCTTTTCTTCAGAAGCTCCGCTCCCCTTTTCAAGGCGTAGAGGTGGGAGGCGCCATGAAATCCGTAGCGTCTGACCCCGTACTTTTCGTACCACTCGTACGGCAGTGCATACAGGTAGGCATGGGGAGGCATGGTCTGGTGGAACGCGGTGTCGAAGACGGCTACATGGTCGATATGGGGGAGGAGCGCCCGGGCTGCATCAATGCCTGCAATGTTCGGGGCGTTATGAAGCGGAGCCAGTTCTTCCACCGCCTTGACCGCCGCCAACACCCGGTCATCGATCAGGGATGAGCGGGTAAAATTCTCTCCGCCGTGCACTACCCGATGACCGACGGCCATGATCGGGCCGGCATCGGGAAGTATACCGACTTCCCCGTCGGTAAGGGTCTGCAAGATGAGGGCAACGGCCGCCCGGTGGTCGGGGCAATCCGATTCCTTCCGGCAGTTCACCCGGCCCGGCGCTTCAAGGGTGATATAAGAATCGCCGATTTCCACCCGCTCCACCATCCCCCTGGCAAGCACTTCCTTTTTCTCCTGGTCGAACAGCTGGTATCTGACGGAGGAACTTCGGCAATTGAGGGTCAAAATGGACATGGAAAACCTCTCTGAAAATCGGTTCGATGTTCGAAGTTTAATAAACCTCGCACCTTCATTTATTCCCAGTGGATGCAGTTCACCGGGCAGGCGTCGACGGCTTCCTGGATCTTTTCCTCCGGCGCCCCCGTGGGGTTGTAAGCCTCGGCGAGGTTGTCGTCGTTCATGCGGAATACTTCGGGTACGGTTTCCACGCAAAGCTCGCAACTGACGCAGACTTCCTGGTCCACATAGGGTTTTCGCACCATGACAAGACTCCTTAAAATCCGTGAACCGGGATCCGGGAAGAGGAAAGGCTTTAACGCTTCCCGGCCTTCTACGCTTCCCGCTTCCCGGCCTCTCCCGCTTCCCGCTTCCCGGCCTTTTACGCTTCCCGGCCTTTAACGCTTCCCGGCCGTCATTCCGTGCTCAACGGCGGCCGCATCCCGGCCTTTTCCGGCACTATTTTCACAAAACGGCTGCTGCAGCGGGAAAGTACCCCCTCCACCCAGTCCGCCTCTTCTTCCTGATGGGTATGGAGGAGTTCCCTGTGATACTGGAGGAGGAGCTCCTCGATCTGGACGACGTCATCCTCCTCAAGATCGCGGATCTCCACCCTCGCCCCCTGTGCAATCCTCCTGCGCAGGGCCTCACGGGTCATCCCCATAGCTGCGTCCAGGTGGCAATAGACCGTCCCACCGGTCATGCCGGAGCAGAGCCAGGGACCGGGGTCGCCCATGACCACCGCTTTGCCGGCGGTCATGTATTCGAAGGCAAACCCCTTGAGATTGGCCCGTCCCGCCAGATCGCCGAGGGAGTCATTGAGTGGAGTCCTGATTCGTCCCCCAAGCACCACATCAGCTCCTGACAGGCGGATGCAGGCTCGACTGTCCGCGTCCCCCTGAATGAGAAAGACCCCCCCCTGGGCGCCGTAGGCAAGCCCCTTTCCCACCGAGCCCCCCACCCTAAGGCCGTTCCTGTTTTCCCCCTTGAGGACCACGATCTTTCCTCCCATGGTCGATTTCCCCACTCCGTCCTGGGCTCCACCTTCCACACGGATCGTGATACGCGGGATATTGAAGGCGGCCAGGCCGTTTCCCGGTATGGAGTCGCGCCGGAAATGGAGGAGCGCATCTTTCTCCGCACCGAACCGCCCCTCCTCCCGACCGCGGACCATGGTGCCCGCCAGGTGCGTGCCGATGGCACGGTCTGAACTGGAGGCGTTGTCGTCGTCGTAGCGGACGCGCTCCTCGCCTTCGTCAAATGCGCCGGCCACCAGGTTTGAAATGAGCGAGGTAAGATAGTTCAGGGGTTTCCTGATGATGCGGACCTTCTGATCGGTGCGATGGAGTTCCCCGGGAAAAACGGGAGCGAGGAGTTCCGACAGATCGAGACGGTCGAGACCGCGTGCCTGCACAAGGAGGTCGGCGCGCCCCACCAGGTCCTGGGTGCGCCGGAATCCCAGTTTGGCTGTGAGGATGCGGATCTCCCGCGCCATCCCCCGGAAAAAGGTTGTCTCATAGATGATCCCGTTTTCCAGAACGCGCGGCACAAAACGCTTGAGCCCCTTCGCCTCTGCTTCCTCCACGGTCTCGATCTGGGTGGCGATCCCCACGTGGCAGGTCCCCAGGTGACACCCCCGGCAGGCGGTGCACCCGATGACCACCATGGCCATGGTGCCGAACCCTACCCGGTTGGCCCCAAGGAGCATCAGCTTGATGACGTCGCGGCCGGTCCGCGCGCCGCCATCGGCCCAGATCTCCACCCTGTGGCGCATCCCCGCCTCCTCAAGGGCGCGGTGGGCCTCACGCACCCCGATCTCGGCGGGAAGTCCGACGAATTTGATGGCATGCTTGCGGGCCGCGCCGGTGCCGCCGTCATAGCCGCTGATGGTGATGATATCTGCGCCGGCCTTGGCGATCCCCAGTGCGATGGTGGCGATCCCGGCCACAGCCGGCACCTTTACCGATATCCGGGCACGGGGGTTGGCGGTGCGCAACTCCTCGATGATCTGGGCCAGATCCTCAATGGAGTAAATGTCATGGTTATTGGAAGGGGATATGAGGGAGACTCCCGGTGTGGCATGCCGGGCGGCGGCGATCTTGTCGGTCACTTTGAATCCCGGCAGGTGTCCCCCCTCGCCCGGCTTGGCACCCTGTCCGACCTTTATCTCCAGAAAGTCGGCGGAATTGAGGAACTCCATGTTGACTCCGAACCGCCCGGAAGCGATCTGCTGCCCCCGGTTTTTCCGGTAGCGCCCCATCATGTCGGCGATCTCTCCCCCCTCGCCGTTCATGCAGATGATGTTGAGGCGTTTAGCCGCCTCGGCGTAAATGCGGAACGGGGTCTCCCCCTGGGAGCCGAAGCTCATGGCCGAGAAGAGGATGGGAAGATCGTGACCCTTGACCTCCGTATCCACCTCTTCCGGGTCGACCGACAGCTCCTCCTGGAAGCGCAGATCGACCAGGTGGCGGACGGCCAGTGGGTTTTCCCCTTCCAGTTGCTGGATCAGGCGCGAAAGATCCGCGTAGCTCTCCTCCATCTTGGCCACCGCACCGACCATCTTCCAGATACGGGGATAGAGGCGGAACTGGACCTGCATCGGCTGTTTCTCGCGGCTTCTCGCCACCGCGCTCCTGCTCCGGCTCTCTTCCTCAAGGCGATCCGGGGTCAGTCCTCCCCGGGCCGAGCCACAGAAGTTGGGGGTTTCGAAAATCTCCGCCAGCTCATCGCAAAGGCCGATGGAGGCGAAATATTTACCATAACCGCCGATTTCGTGGGTTCCCATGGTCGAGATCACCTTTTCCAGCCCCTTGCAGAGCACGGAAAGGAGATTCCGCACCCCTCCCTCCTCCCGGTCGGCCAGCTCCCACATGAGATACGGCGAAAGGGCATCGGCCCCCATCCCCAGTGCAAAGATGAGATCATGGAGATTGCGCAGCGCACCGGAACGGACCACCAGGGAGGTACGACGGCGTAAGCTCTCGCCACGTGCGTCCACCCTTTCCTTAAGCGCCTTATGGAGCACCGCTACCGCCAGATAAGGGTCGAGGAAACTCTTGCCCGGCCCGAAGGCCCGGCTGTCGTCCAGAAGGAGGAGCCCGACGCCCCGGCTGACCGCGCTCACCGCCTCCCCTTTCAGCCGCTCCAAGGCCTGTCTGATGGATTCGTTGTTCCCCAGCGTGCAGGAAATGATGAGGCTGCGGCGCCCCCCAAAGTGAGCAACGAGCGCCTCCAGTGTGCAGGTCCCGGCCTCCCCGGCAACGGCCCCATCTCTGTCCTCCCTTGGCTCGCGCCTACCCCCGAGGAGGAGCGGCACCGCCAGTTCCACCCCCGGTTTGGCCGGAACGGAAAAAGACGGACGGGGGCCGAGATAGACCCGGGTGGAAAAATGTTCCGCCTCCCGTTCCCGGTCAATGGCGGGGTTTGTCACCACCGCCACCTGCTCCTTGAAATAGTCGGAAAGGTTTTGCCGCGAGAGGGAAAGGGGGGCCAGCGGTCCGTCGTACCCGAGCGATGCGATCGGCTCCTGTCCGCTTCGTGCCGCCTCTCTCAGGTTCTGCACGTCGCTGCTCTTCCAGGCGAGGGCGGAGAGAAGGTTTTCCTGGAGGAGTTTGGCGTTGCGGGCGAAGAGTTTGTGGGAGAGGGTCGGGGTGAGGGGGAGCAGGTCCGTTCCCTTGACCAAGACCTTAGCCTGGGCCGCAAGATTGGTTCTCTTCCTGAAAAGTGCATAAACCTCGCGCCTGAGCTCATGGTGTTCCAGCACCTGGCAATGCTTCTCCTGACCGTATCTTACCCCCACCTTTTCCCCGGGCGCCAGGGGTTTGGGGTCGGTAAGAATCTCTTCGTGGGGAACCACCCCCAGTTCGGAGGAGGCGAACACCTCCTTTTCCGTTTCACCTACCCAGAGGGGGCGGAGCCCCATGGCGTCGACGCTGAACACGCAGGAGTCACGATGGCGGGCGATAATCGCGGCAGGCCCCTGGGCAGAGGCCGAAACGTAGCGGCGGAACCAGGTATACATGGAAACGAGTTCCGGGGACATCCGCTCCATCTCGCTGAAGATGGGGGGAAACAGCATCTCCATCGCCTCGAACAGGGAAAGACTGTATATGGAAATGAGCCCTTCCAGGGACCGGTTCAGGTCCTGGGAGTCGCTCCCTCCCGCAGGGAGGACTATTCCCATCATTCGGGCCTCCTCCCGCAGACGGGCGATGGTGTTGATCTCGCCGTTATGTCCAAGAAGAGAGAAAGGCTGGGCGCGGAGAACCGTAGGAAGGGTATTGGTGGAATAGCGGCTGTGGCCGATGGTGATCGCCGACAGGAAATCGAGGCGCTTCAGCTCCGGGTAGTAACGGGAGAGGATCTCCGGTGCGCCGTGCACCTTATAGGCTGCCACATCGGTGGAGAGTGAAGCGACGTGCGCAGGAAAGTCACGCTCGATCTCCACCTGGAGATTGTAGAAGAGGGACTGCGCCTTTACCGGATCGGGGCAGTGGAAAGCAAGCTGCCAGAAAAGCGGCTCCCCCGCCCGGGCCCTCACAGCGAGGACCTCGCTCCGCACCGGGCCGGGGCGCTCGACAAGGATCTCCACCCCGCGGGCGTTAAATCGACTGAGGATTTTCGCCTGGAGTTCCGGGTCCGCCGCCAGCGCATCTCTGGGTATCAGGAGATGGCCGACCGCAAAGCCTTTGGAATCGGCCAGCCCCGGCGCATAACCCGCACCGGCCAATATCTCCCGCCAGAAGAGCCGCGGGATATCGGTCAGGATGCCGCAGCCGTCCCCCTCGCCGTTAATCTCCCCTGCCCGGTGCCCCATCTTGATCAGTGCCTCGATGGTCCGTGCCACATTGCCGTGGGTGGGTTTTCCCGCCTTGTTTACATAACAGATAATCGCGCAGGCATCGCGCTCAACAGGGACCAGGCCGGAGGGGTCGTCAAACCGAATCGCCTTCAATCGGCTGCCTTTCTCGGCACTGATTTCCATGGAAAGCTCCTTAAAAGCCGGGATTCGTGAACCGGGAACCGGGAAGAGGAAAAGCCTTTGCGCTTCCAAAATCCGGGATTCGGGATTCGGGATCTGGGAAGGGGAAAAGCCTTTACGCTTCCAAAATCCGGGATTCGGGATTCGGGATCTGGGAAGGGAAAAAGCCTTTACGCTTCCCGCATCCCGGCCTTTCCCGCTTCCCGAGTCAGGCCCGGTTCCTCACTGTTCCGCAGCCGGCAATCCGTCATCCGTCCCTGAATCGGGGCAGACGGCGTCCTGGGCCAGCTCCATAACCGATTCGGGCGGTATCGGTTCCGCGTCCGACATATCGACGTACGTGGGAGTCTGTTTGTCTATCTGTTTGCCGTTTTTGTCAAAAAAGATAGTCCCTCTCGTTTTATACATACCCCTGCCGCAATCGATTTCATAATTGAATAGGACATATTCCAGATCGCTTAATTTATATTCCTTTTTCAGGTACTCTTTTTTCCGTGAAACGATCTTTACCCAAAAGATATGGGTGTTATCCGGCGTCTTCAGGACCGACTTTCTGTCGATATAATATGTCAAATCGGCATCTTCGGTAAGATTATACCATCTGTCTTCTTTCCCATGGGCCATGCCGCTTAAAAAAAGCGAACACGCCAGCAGTATGAACGCACTCTTTACCATCACTTCTTCCCCTTCTCCAGCTTCGCCTTCAGGAGCTCCCCCAGCGTCCCCATCCCCTTGGGAGCTTCCGCCGCGGCACGGCGGAACTCCGCCAGCGTGGTCTCCTCTTCTTCGGCCGCCCTGGCAGCACCGGCCGGAGAAAGTGAAAGGCGCCGCTGTTCCCTGTCCACCGCGTCCACCTTCACCTCGATGGTCTCCCCCTCCTTCACCACCTCACGGGGGTGATTGATCCGCTTTCCGGCCCCCAGCCGGGAGATATGGATGAGCCCGTCCACCCCTTCCCCCAGGGTGACGAAGGCGCCGAAGGTAGTGAGACGCGCAATTTTGCCGGCGTGAAACGACCCTTCCGGGTACTGTTCGGCAATCTTTTCCCACGGGTCGGCCAGGGTGTCCTTCAGGCTGAAGGAGTATTTGTCGTTCTCCCAGTCGATTTTCTTGACCACCACCTCGACCTCCTGCCCGACGGAAAGGGCGTCACGGATATCTTCAACGCGCCCCCAGCCGATCTCGGAGATGGGGAGGAGCCCTTCGACGCTGCCGATGTTGACAAAGGCACCGAATTTCTGCAGCGAGGAGACGGTCCCTCTGACGACCATCCCCTCCTTTAAGGTTTCCTTCAGCGACTCCTTCTGCCGCTGCTGCTCCTCTTCCAGAACCGCCCGGTGGGAGAGAACGATGTTCCTTCCCTTCTCGCCGTATTCGGTGATCCGGAAGGAGAGGTGCTTTCCCACATGCTCGGCACTGGCTTTCCCACATGCTCGGCACTGTTTTCCACCCGCCGCAACGCGATCTGGGAGTAGGGACAGAAGGCGCGAACCTGCCCGCCGATCTTCACCTCGAACCCCCCTTTAACCTCTTTCTCCACAAGGCCTTCCACGGGGATGCCGCTTCTCCATGCCTCTTCCAGTTGGGACTGCCCGGCCGGTCCGCTTCCCCCCACCCTGGTGGTAAAACGCATTTCATTGCCGTCCGCTGACAGAAACCAGGCGCTGACAGTGTCCCCTTCCTTAACCGTAAGGTTTCCCTCCGCGTCAAGGAGCTCTTTTCTATCCAGGACCCCTTCCCCTTTTCTTCCCGTATCGAGGAAAATCCAGTCATTGGTGATCTTGAGGATCCGCGCCTCCACCTTCTCTCCCGGCGAAAGCCTTCCGGTGTCCTTGAAGCTCCGCTCGAACAGCTCCGCAAAGCTCTCTTCCCCGGTGGTTTCTTCTATGTCATGTTTTTCTTTTTCCATGGGCTTCTTTTCCTTTGTCTATTGAATTGAATGCTTTTTTCGGCAATTACAATTACCGAAAGAAAGGAGTTTATTTTGTACACATGATCACCCTTTTGCGCCCAGCAGGCTGCGCCCCACCCAGTTGCTGGCGAACTGGTAGGCTATGCGGCCGCTTCTGTCCCCTTTTTTCTGGGCCCAGAGAATGGCCTCGTCCTGGAACGCCTTTGACCATTCCAGCTTGACAGCACATTTTTGGCACAGCTTCTCCACCCACTGCCGCACTACAATCAGGTACTGGTCCTGGGTAAAGGGATGGAACGCAACCCAGATGCCGAAGCGGCCGGAGAGGGAGATCTTTTCCTCGACCGCCTCGCCGTGGTGGATTTCGTTATTCACCATCATGGCGCCCCGGTTGTCGGTCTCGTACTCGGGGAGGAGATGCCGGCGGTTGGAGGTGACGTATATCAGCACGTTCTCCGGCGGGGCGTAGACGGAGCCGTCGAGGGCGCTCTTCAGCATCTTGTAGCTCGACTCTCCCACCTCGAAGGAGGCATCGTCGGAAAAGATGATGAACTTGTACGGCCGGTCCTTCACCTCGTCCACGATATCGGGAAGATGGATCAGGTCGTCCTTGTCCACCTGGATGACTCTCAGCCCATGGGGGGCGTAGGTATGGAGCAGCGCCCGCACCAGCGAAGACTTGCCGGTGCCGCGCGTCCCCCACAGGAGGACGTTGTTGGCGGGATAGCCGGCCAGGAACTGCCGGGTGTTCTCCTCCACGGTCCGCTTCTGCTTGTCGATCCCGAGCAGGTCGTCAAGGTGGATGCTTTCAACGTTCGGGATCGGCTCCAGAAACCCCGTGAAGGAGTGACGCCGCCAGTTGGCCGCATGGCACTCCTCCCAGTCGATTTTTGCCGCGGGTTTCGGCAGGAGCTGCTCCAGGGAGGTCAGCACCCGCTTCAGCTGTTCCATCAGCTCCGGTTCCATGTTCATGAATCCTCCGACAGTTTCACGTATCTACGCCTTTGAATTTTTCTCATTTCTTGACCGCCGCCACCTTTGCCTCCATCTCCCGGATCAGCTCGTCATAGGCGGAGAGCGTCTTTATCAGCGGCGCGTCCTTTCTGGCGGTTTCGTTAAAGAGCTTCAGTTTCCCGTTGAAGTTTCCCGCCCTGTTCTTCAGGCTCTGGATGCTCTCGCTCAAGAAACTCTTTTCCTTCTTATCCGCATCGCTTTTCTTCAGCAACGATTTGGTCCTGTTCCAGTACTCGTCGGTGCTGCTTATATAGTGGTTGAGGCTCTCCAGGAAGGAGAGCGTCGAGGTGGACAACTCACCGGTGGCGGCAAGCTTCGCCTGAACCTCGTTCATCTCTTTCAGGAGTTGCTCGTCGGCGAAGCGTGTCAGGTCGGAAGTCTCCCTGGTGTTCGGCCGCGCGGGGTCAAGCGACTCGACTCTGCCGATAAACTGCTGCGACGTTCCCAGGTATCTGTTGATGGCAACCGACGACGCGTTCAGCGACAGGACCCCCTGGGATACGAACTTGGTGAACAGGGATGCCTGACCCGCATAGGGAATGGGGAGGATTTTGGCGAAGCCGGCCGCAACCGACCCGGCCTCCACATATTTTGCATAACCGGAAAGATTGGTCGTCATCCATTTTACAAACCCCTCAAACTCCGCCATCGTCTGCCGCTGTGCCTTGGTGTCCCTGGCGATTTCCTGCAACCGCTGGTAATTCTTGAGGGCAAGGGCGTCGCTGGTAATCGTGGGGGTGCTTTCCAGAGAATTGATCCGCTCCTGCAGCAGGGCATTCTCCTTTTGCAGGGTCTGGAACGCCTCTTCCTTCTGTTTGAGGAGCGCCTCTGCGTCCGCCGGCCCCTCCGCCCCGGCACGGGGAACCAGCGCCGCCGACAGAAACAGGACGGAAGTCAGGGCAATGATGATTGATCTCACTCGCTTTTCTCCTTGCGGAAATGTCGACTCGGTTTGCCTCTAACGTGGCAATTTACAAACGGAATTAAGATACCGGAATGTCATGGGACAGGCAAGCGATATTTAGTTTCCATCCGGAAACGGTCTTTTTCCGCCCTGGCGGTGTCAATCTTCGGTCTTGCTTGTGCGACGTACCGATGTACGTCTCCGCGCAATCCCTTGATTTCCTTGCCAGGACGAAAAAATCTTCGTTTCCGATCTGGAAACCAATAGTTTCTCATCCAGACTTTCCGGATGGAAACTATTTAGCTTTTCCGCTTGCCTGCGGGTTCGGCGGAGTGGAGCAACCGGAGCGAAAAAACCGGGCAGGCCCTAAAGCATATCCACCGGGTCAACGTCGATGTTCGTCCTCACCACCGCCGGCGTTTTGAACTTACCCCTGAATCCGGCCAAAAGGCGATGGAGCTCGGTACGTCCTGCTGATTTCAGCAACAGTTGCCACCTGAAGCGGCCGCGAATTTTCCCCAGAGGTGCGGTTACCGGCCCCAGTACCTCGACCCTGCTCCGCTGTTCACGTTTAACCAGCCGCAGCAACTTTGCAGCTTCCTCCGCCCACTTTTCCACTACCGGTGCAGCATTGCCGGAAAGGGTGATCGCAGCCAGGTATGCAAACGGCGGATAGCCCGCTTCACGCCGGGATTCCAGCTCTTCCGCGTAGAACCCCTCGAAATCATGGGCTGCCGCCCTGCTTATGGCGTAATGGTCAGGCGCCAGCGTCTGGATCAGCACCTTCCCCGGCGCATCCCCCCGTCCGGCCCGCCCCATCACCTGGCTGACGAGTTGGAAAGTTCGCTCGCCGCTGCGAAAGTCGGGGAGGTTTAGGGTCGCGTCGGCGGAGATCACCCCCACCAGGGTCACTCCGGGAAAGTCGTGCCCCTTGGCGATCATCTGGGTGCCGACCAGGATGTCGATGCTCCCCTCCTCCACCCCCTTCAGGACCCGTGCATGCCCCCCCCTCCCGGTGGTGGTGTCCCGGTCCATCCGGCTAACCCTGGCCTCGGGAAACAGCCCTTTCACCTCCTCCTCAACCCGTTCCGTTCCCCGTCCCAGGAGGATGATTTCGGGGCTTTCGCATTCTGGGCAGACCGACGGGGCGGGGATGGAGAAGTCGCAGTAGTGGCAGAAATGGCGCCCCCGGCGCTGGTGATAGGTGAGGGTGATGGAGCAGTTGGGGCAGCGGAGCACATGGCCGCAGTCGTTGCAGATGAGAAAGGTGGCAAAGCCCCGCCGGTTGAGGAAGAGGAGCGTCTGCCCGCCGGCCGCCAGATTCTCGCCGAGGGCGGCAGCCAGCTCGGGGAGGAACGTCTCGTTCTTCTTTCTCCGGGCGTCCAGGAGCATAACCGTCGGCATGGGGAGATTGCGGACCCGTGACGGCAGATGAAGAGTGCCGAGCTTGCCTGCCTGGGCTGCATGGTAACTGGTCACCAGGGGGGTGGCAGAGCCGAGGATCACGCAGGCCCTCTCCATCTTTCCCCGCACCAGGGCCAAGTCACGAGCGTTGTAGCGGAAACCTTCCGACTGCTTGTAGGAGGCATCATGCTCCTCATCCACCACAATGACGCCGATCCGCTCCAGGGGGGCAAAGATGGCGGAGCGGGCGCCGATCGCCACCGAAACCTCCCCTCTCCTGATGCGCCGCCATTCGTCAAACCGCTCCCCATCGGACAGTCCGCTGTGGAGCACGGCGATGCCGCAGGTGAAGCGGCACTTGAACCGCCGCACCAGCTGCGGGGTAAGGGCGATCTCCGGCACCAGAACCAGGGCGGTCTGCCCCTGATCGAGAACGTTCGCGATGGCCCGCAGGTAAACCTCGGTCTTGCCGCTGCCGGTGACGCCGTGAAGGAGGAACGGCGCAAAGGCACGCCCTTTAATCGCCGCGGCGAGCTGGCGGAAGGCCTCCGCCTGGCTGTAGTTCAAGACCGGCGGGGTGTCGCGCAGGAACACCTCCTCCCGGAACGGATCGCGGTACACTTCCCGCTCAGTGGCGGCAAGAAAACCCTTCTCGTTGAGCCTCTTCAGAATCGCCGCGTCGGCTCCAAACTCCCGGCGCAGCAGCGAGGCAGGCGCTTCTCCGTTTGCACCGAGAAACGCCACGATCCGCGCCGGCTTATCGCGGAGCTTTCCACCCTCCGGCAACGGAACGGCAGCCCGGTAAAAGAGCTCGGTCTTCACACGTTTCCCGCCGGTCAGGACCTCTTCAGCCACCTCCGCGCCGTCCGGCTTTTGCCTCGTCCGGCTGCGGCTCGTGATATTGATCCCGGCAGGGAGGGCGCTCTTGATCACCTCCCCGAGGGGATGGAGGTAGTACCCCGCACTCCAGCGCAGAAACTCCAGTTCCCCGACGGTGAAGAGCGGCTCCTGATCGAGGACGGCAATGATCTCCCTGACCTCTTCACCGCTCTCCGCCACGGCGGCGATCACATAGCCGGTGAGCTTCCGTTTCCCGAACGGTACGAGCACGCGCACGCCGGTCGCGGCAAAGGGGGCGAGCGACCAAGGGACCGCGTAGTGAAAGGTGGTATCGAGGGGGAGCGGCACCGCGACTTCGATGATTATTGGGGATTTCGACTCAGTCATGGCAGATGAGATTATGAGGCCTGCCGGGGACAGTGTCAAATTGAAACTTGGACGTCCTCAGGGTAGTGGTGTCATCAGCCGTGGAGTCTTTACATAATATAGCAGGTGGAGTAAGATAATATCAGAAGAAGATGTTCTTTGATAATTGTTCTGGGATGTTCGTAACATTAAGTAGAGGAACCTGTCTATAACTAAAGAGTTAACTTTCTGAGTCTCAAACGTGGTGTGCAAGCCTTTAGTTGTGAGGAATGCCTGAAGCGTTTTCTCGGGATATGATGCAAAAAAGGTCAGTGGGCTCGAAAGATATACGGCGTTCCGGACAGTTACGATTATTGGCGTTTTGGAGAGAACGTAGAAAACGTATTATTCCCATCCGCCAGGCGTAAGCGTGCAGCTACCGCTTGAAAAAGGGGAAGGTGTAAGGTCAGAATGGCCGCATAGTTGGCAATGAACTCGCAGCCGGAGCCTGTAGCATTCCACCGACGGATTAGGGTAAAGCGACTCCTTTTAACGCCAATAAGAAAAAAGCCTTGTGTATTTTGCACAAGGCTTTTTCTTACATGAGACGGCCCGCATAAAAAAGGATAGGATTCTTGGGAACCCTATCCTTCTATATTTCTCCTCGCCTGAATGTTGAACAGGTTTGCCAGTTGCCTCATTTCCACCTTCTTTCAAAATAACTGATAATCCTGCTTTCATTCAAGCTGGAGATTCCCGCTTGCCTCCGATGAACCCGGCGTCAACCCTCAACCAAGCCTACACACGATCGAAAGAAAATATAGCCAATCGTGGTTGCGGAGGCAAGACCGCATATCACTTCTTCTATAATCATAATAGCATATATATACAATAACGGCAATACGTTAAGAACCAAAGTAGTTTGACTAGATACTGGGCACGTCAGATAATATGGCCGGGGATGGGTTAAATATCCTGCTCACCCTTGTCCTACGGCCTTCTTCAGAATTTTCTGACAATAGCTGTTCAGGCTTTCGCCGGAACGCAGCGCCCGGACCGCGATCTCCCTGTGCAGTTCCTTGCTGACCCGCAGGACAAAGCGCCCCGAATATTCCCTGTTGGCGGTGGCAGGAGGCAACGGCTTGTTGTCGGCTTCGTAAAGTTCTACCGCTTCCGCCACTACCTGGCACAACTCCTGGTAGACCTTGGTTTCGTCATCACCATGAACCCCTCCATAGATGAGCCCCGGACAGGTCCCCACATAACATCCATCGTCCTCTGACCACTCGACGATCTTCAGATATTTATCACTCGTCTTCATTTCCTGCTCTCCTCAATGGCCGCCTGAACTTGGCGCTCCTGATAAGGCTTGGCGTCATCGCCAGGGTTGCCGGACAAAGTAATCGGAATGGAGCAGTCAGGATGAGTAAAGTTACGGTGACTCCCCTTACCTCCCCTGTCAATAAAACCGGCTTTTTTCAGGCGATTGATCAGTTCGCGTATCTTTGGCGGCATAAATTAATGATACTATAATGATACTATGGTGTCAAAAATAAATTGGACCAAAATGGGGCCATGTTGGACTTTCGGACTTTCCCTAACATTCTCTAATTCCTCCTTGACCGGGTGCAATAAGTGCACTATCCTTTTTCCGTGGCCGTCACTCAGCGCTTTTCCTACTGCGCCTTTTGTAATCAAACCTCTGGAACAGAACCCGCCCCATTCCCATGTCACGGACAGATAAGCGTATGGAGACAAACAAGCACAATGCCCGTGGTGAGCAAGCAGCTCCGGAGGCTGGAGGCCAGGAGCTCTTTCCACGCGTGAACCGGTTGCACACCGATCTGCTCCAAGAGGCGTACGGACCGGTCTCGATTCGCTTGCTTCGCCACGACAACGAGGTGCGCGAGGCTCACTTGGTCGACCGGCAGGGCATCTCGCGCACCTTCGCGGTTACCTTCCTCGCTCCCCCGTACCCGCAAGAGCTTGCTCGAATCGATGCCGAAATTCGAGAAGGAGCTCCTATCGGCAAGACCTTCCGTCGATATGGGTACGAGGTGCGGAAGAACGTGCTGAAGGCACTGGCAGTGGAATTGCCTGCCTGGCTCAGGAACGAATTCGCGCACCCATCGCTATTTGCGAAGGCTCTCCTCTCCGAATTTCTCGCCCGGGTTGACGCTCGACCTCCGGAGCTCTACGGGACAGTTGTCGAGATTTACAGCCCCGACTTCCGATCTCCGGCGATAACCGAGACTGACCGCACGCAGGAGGGACCCACCCTGAAGTCGCTCGGCGCGGCAGGAATCCCGCCCGATGAGGCATGGCAGCGGCTCGGAGGCGATCCGGCTTACGACCGTGCCGACCCCCGATATCTGGTGGCCAGTAATCTCTGCCATCGGGACATCATTTTCATGATAAAAAGACTGGCCGCGCTCCTGGAGAGGGGACAACAGCGAACTAAATGAGCGAACTAAATGGGTCACCCATTAAAAGGCTGCTGAGGGTCTCCAGAAATTCCTGTGAATTGTGTTGTCCTGACCTCACACTCTTTCCCCGGAATCCTATGTGGCAAGTTTGAACTTGCCGGATCAGCATATATTTCTCCTTGACCAAGTGCAATTGTTGCACTATTCTTTTCCCATGCCAGTCATTCAACGCTTTTTCAACTGCGCCATCTTCATCAACCCGCGGGAGCACAACCACCTGTATATACACGGTTGTCATCTACAGGTATATGCAAGTATCTATCTGTAGATGCTTGCATGTGCATATATATGCCGGCTTCTAACCGGTCAATAACGAGTGACTTAAGTCGACCCCACAAGCCTTACAAATTCGGATTGACACTCCGAGTTTGCAATGATACATTTCATCTATGATACCACGCCCCTTTTACCGTGAAGCCGTTTCACGAGCGCTGCTGCGTTCTCCGGTCACCGCCCTGCTCGGCCCGCGCCAATGCGGAAAAACAACGTTGGCGCGGCAGATCGGCCAGGAGCAGGAAGGGCACTATTTTGACATGGAGTCACCCGTTGACCGGCAGCGTCTCCAGAACCCCGAACTCGCTCTCGGCTCTTTGTCGGGACTGGTAATTATCGATGAAATTCAACTTGTCCCCGAATTGTTCGGCATTCTGCGGGTGCTGGCGGACCGTCCGGGTCAGGCTGCCCGCTATCTGGTACTGGGGAGCGCGTCTTCCCATATCATCAAAAAGATTTCTGAAACCCTTGCCGGACGGATCGAGTTTGTTGACTTGTCCGGGTTCAACCTTGCGGAAATATCACCGGATGAGCGGGACCGTCTCTGGCTACGCGGCGGGTTTCCCCGTTCGTTTCTCGCCGGCAGCGAGGCAGACAGCCTTGCCTGGAGGGAAGGATTCATCCGTACCTTCCTGGAACGCGACATCCCGCAACTGGGGATAACCATTCCCGCCACTGCCATGCGCCGGTTCTGGACCATGCTGTCGCACCTCCACGGCCAGACATGGAACGCCTCCGACCTAGGCCGCTCCATGGGCCTGTCGGACAAAACCGTGCGCCATTACCTGGACATCCTCACCGGCACTTATATGGTCAGGCAGTTGCAGCCTTGGCATGAAAACCTGAAAAAACGTCAGGTAAAGTCACCCAAGGTTTACCTGCGCGATACCGGTTTGCTGCACAGCCTGCTGAATATTCCCGGCAGGGGAGAACTCTGGGCGCATCCACGGGTCGGTGCATCATGGGAAGGGTTTTGCCTGGAACAGGTGGTGGCGGCTTTGAACACGCAGGAGGTGTATTTCTGGGCTACCCAGGGGGGAGCAGAGCTGGATCTGCTTTTCTTCTCAGGGGGAAGACGGTTTGGTGTGGAGTGCAAATTCAACGAAGCGCCGAAAATCACCAAGTCCATGCAGAGCGCTCTGGCGGACCTCTCCCTAGACCATCTCTGGGTGGTGTATCCCGGCGCGGTGCGCTACGCTGCTCATGAGAAGATCACCATGCTGCCGCTGGCGGAGGTCGCCGGCCTGCCTGCGGATATATCTAAATAGAAATGTTCCATTTGGGAAGATCACCGGTTCACGCGCGCGTGCGCGTGGGCTGGTCAACAAGTAGTTGAAACAGAAAAAGGAGAGAAGGCGACATGAAAGTACCACTTTGGGCACTTCTACTAATGCTAGCAAATGTGAATGATTCATTAGCCGTGGATTTCCAGCCAGGTGAGTATCAGGTCGAATCATCATTGCCTGCTTATGCTATGGGTCAAAGCAAACAAGTTATCGATAAAAGATGTATGCAAATAAACAGGATTGGTTGGAAGGTGTTAAGTAAACCTGAATGCGAACTCATATCATCGACTGAGAAAGACAATAAATTGACTTATGAAGTCAAGTGTAGTGGTGGTGAAATTGGAAATCAAAAATTGAGAATTGAGCTCACTGTTTATAAGGATCATTTTGATGGCGATATATGGCTTTCTGAAAAAGATAAGGTGGTACTTTCCGGCAAAAGAGTGGACAGTTGCTCAGCAGTCGATAATGTTACTACAACTGAATCTAGTTCAGAAAAATCTGAAGAAACCTTTCTTTCTTACGTTAAGAGAAAGTATCAAAACCTTGATATGAGAGTGACGTCATCTGATGTAGTATTAACAAAGGATGGAAGATCCGGTCATTTTTCACTAAGTGGTGATATCGTTCCGCATAAGAAGCCAGAGATAGATTTGTCAGCAGAACCAAACAAAGATGTGCGAGCAAGAGAAATAGCTAGGGCATTTTTGGAGGACGAGCAGGTGTTATTTGATATAAAAGACCTAAATGAAATAAAAGAATATAATTTATCCACAGACAAAATGCCTCATGGTGAGTATACCCACATAAACTACAAAAGGTTTATAAATGGAGTAGAAGTAGAAGGAGCCTATATCCAAGTAGTTGTTGGCCCTTCAGAAAACCTTACAAGTGTTCAAGCAAGTTTAGTTGCAATTCCGCTAGCAGCTTATGAAGCCATTAATAATGCGTCACTATCTGAGAACGAAATAATATCGTTAGTAGAAGCTGATCATAATGAGCAAGATATTAAGAGATACCCTAAGAATGACATTGTAAAAACCTTTAAGAAGATAGCGATAGCTAGCGATCCTTACGTGATTTGGGATGTGTTTTACCGTTACGTGTATAGAATTAATGCTTTCACTGGTGAAATAATGAGTAAGCAAAGTGCTATCACGAAATGTTGGTAGTAAAAAGCGGTTTCAACCAAGCGTGGCAGACGGTCTCCGCTACGCTTCGCCGCTGCACTCTCAGCCGTTGGCAGATCCTCAGTTGTAAGAAACAAATAGGAGCAAACTGCATGATATTTGACAAGACATCCGACTACGTACCGGGATCAAACAACGATAATCCAGTTGGCTATATTGCGTTGACTCCTGTCGATGATGCAGACGAAAAATCAAATTATTTCAGTGCACTGAAGTTCGCAATCGATAGTGAACAAATATGCAACATAGCGATTACCGGCCCTTTCGGTTCCGGTAAGTCCAGCATCATCAAGACCTTTGAAAAAAACAACCAGTATAAGTTCCTGAACATATCCCTGGCTTCATTCAAGGAAGAAGCAGAAGATGAAATTGCTAACAATCTGATCGAAAGAAGCATATTGCAGCAAATGCTATATGGTACAGATGCAAGTAAGTTGCCGTATTCCAGATTTAAGAGAATCGCCGTACCCAATAAGCCACTCATAAAATCGACTCTTTTTGTGTTTTGGGCTATGGCGATTGGCTACATTTACCTGAATAGAGTCGAGTTCCTAAGTCTGAATATCTTTAACAACCTAAACATTATAAAGGCTCTGATAATCTCCTATGTTCTTGTATTTCTGATATCCGTAATTTTGAATATCTATAAATCTTTCTTTGGTATTCCATTCAAAAAATTATCTCTTAAAAATGCGGAAATAGAGGCAATAGATACCCCCGAAAACTCAATATTAAATAGACATCTTGATGAGATCATCTACTTTTTTCAGGTAGTAGATTATAACGTTGTAGTCATCGAGGATCTTGATAGGTTTAACTCTCCAGAGATATTTGTAAAGCTTCGTGAAATCAATAAGCTGATTAACGACAACAGGCAACGTGGTAATAGAATAAAGTTTCTTTATGCTCTCAAGGATGACATGTTCGTCCACAACAATAGAGTGAAGTTTTTCGATTTCATCATTCCGGTAATTCCGATTGTCAACAGCTCTAATTCG
The DNA here is from genome assembly GCA_009773645.1 of Geobacteraceae bacterium. Taxonomy (GTDB): domain Bacteria; phylum Desulfobacterota; class Desulfuromonadia; order Geobacterales; family Geobacteraceae; genus WSYB01. The sequence continues at coordinate 194,288 of WSYB01000003.1, read as the reverse complement.
CTGGAAATGATGCGGAGGCGCCTGAAGGACGATCTGGGTACAGACAAGATAACAGAACACTTTATCAGGGATGTTTCCTTATACATTGACGACATGCGGCTTATTCACAATATTTTCAATGAATTCGCCCTCTACAAATCGGAGCTGCATAGCGACAGCCTGAATACAACAAAACTTCTGGCCATGATGATCTATAAAAATGTCTACCCTGATGATTTTGAGAAATTGCACCATGGTAAAGGGGCTCTTTACGAGATTGGTAACAAGAGGTCTTCCCTTATTTCTGCAAGTAAACAGAGATTAAATGATGAGATTGCCATATTAAAAAAGAATTTGGTAGCATCCGATGAGGAGGAAGCAAAAACTGAGATTGAACTTATAAAGATATTTATTGGCCACATAGCGTCGTTAGCAGAACGTCCAATTAATGCATTCATTATCAATAATAACCCCGTACCATTTTCGCAACTTAACAATTGGGAACTGTTTTCTCAATTGTTCAACGAAACAAATGTCATAGTCTCACATGTACCGCATACATATAACCCTCAAAATATTCGCCTCGGGAAGTCATTCGTTCAACTGCAATCAGAATTCAGCCCCCATGAAACTTTCGTTCAGCGGAAAGAAAAGATCGAAAACAAGGCGTCAGCAAAACGTCTAGAAATCAAGACCCGAATACACGAACTTGAAAAAGAAAAGTCAACCATTTCGCAGTTCCCCTTGCATAAACTCATTCTTAAAAGCAATCTGTCTGTTGAGGAAATACTTGCAAGTGAAGGCATTTCTAAGTCGCAACCTTTGACTTACATGATCAAAAACGGTTACTTGGATGAAAGCCATTATCTCTACACATCAAAATTCTATGAAGGCCGGTTGACAAGAAACGACCATGACTTTCTGGTAACGATCCGTGACTTCAAAAAACCTGACCCAAAACAGCCGATTGATACTCCTAAAGAAGTTTGCTTAAGTATGCGGCCAGAGGATTTTGCCCATAACTACATTCTCAATGTTGCCCTTATCGATTATCTTTTAACGGATAATGACAACAACCGGGAATGCCTCCGCTCTGCAATAGGGTTCATATCTACCAACTTCACGGATGCAGAAGAATTTTTCACTGCATACTGGGATATTGGCCGAAATGTCGCGGGGCTCGTTAGAGCGATTGCCGAGATGTGGCCTGGGTATGGAGCTGCTGCTGTAAAATCATCACAGGCACCTGAGCATCTTGCGTTGATCCTACAGCATATAGACGAAAATTATTTAGCTGAAAGGATGAATCCAGGAAACATCCTGACAAGCTATCTCGCAGAGCAGGGATACCTAGTTTATGCTTCTGATATTACGCCTCCAAGCAATTATACTATTTTGAAAAAGCTGAAAGTGAAGTTCAACAGTCTGACAAGTCTTTCTGGTAATGCAGACCTACTTGATTTTGCTCACCGTGAAAACCTCTATTCAATCAATAGTTCAAACATAATACTTTTACTCGAATTTTGCCCTTACGGCGATTCATCGATTAACCATGATTCTGTGACTGCAAATTATTCTGCAATTTCATCAGCAGGTAGTGAGTACTTAAAGAAGTATATCGACGTTAACCTATCGCAATATATTAATGACGTTTTTCTTGCTCTACCCAATAATGTCCACGAGAATGCTGCAACTATTAGACATCTTCTCAATTCTGACTCGATCGACAATGAACAAAAACAGCAGATTATTTTTAAACAAGAATTGATTTTCGAAAGCTTTGAAGGTATTCCGACTGATATATGGGGATACGTATTGTCTAATAGAAAAATAAACATTTCATGGATAAACGTGTTAACTTATCTAAATCAAGAAGAGTGTGAAAATGAAATTGTAACTGAGCTATTAAATCAAAATGATATAGTTAGTTGTCTTTCCAAACTACCTATTGAAATAGATGAGCTTGGTGATGACTATAGTGATTTACTGTCGAGGTTTATAATTGGAAATGACCAAATAAATGATGCAGCGTATATTAGCTTAGTAGAATGCTTGCCATACTCTTACCCTGACTTCCCAGATGGTATTTCTCAGGTTAAGGCTCAATGCTTGGCTAAAACAGGAACAATTCAATTAACAGAAGAGTCATATAAATTTGCTGAAAACGATGAACTGCTTCTTTCCCTTTTGGTAGTTTCCAATGTTAACGAATATCTAGCAAATAAACCAAAGTATCCAGTAACAGACTCTGTTCGTGAAAAGTTACTTTCCGGTGGAATTACCCTTAAACAACAACTTGAAATAGCTAAGGACGTTACACCTTCTGGAGTACGGGCAAGCAAGCAGCTTTCTCGTCTGATATCAACCATAATCAAACTACCTGAAGCAGATTGCAATCTCTTCGATAACGAAGTTATTTCTTCTGCCATAGTAAATGCTCTAAATGTTGAAGACTCAATTCTTATTCTTATGAGGTGTAAAAGTTGGGACTTGAAAATGACAATGGATGTGCTGGAACAACTCCCAGCGCCATTTAGCGAAATAGCAGAATTCGGGAAAAGACCAAAACTGCCTAACACATCGACGAACCGCCAATTTGCAAAACATTTAGAAGCCCAGCAATTCATTTCTTCCGCTACAGAGAATGAAGAATACATCAGAATTAATACTTTTAAGCCTTCCGACTAGAGGTCTATAGGTTCCAACCAGGCGGCGGCACACAGACGCTGACGCGCTGGTGCGCCCCCACCCCGTTGAGCGTATGGAAAGTCGTCGCCTCGTCGGCAAAGAAATACAAGGAGTTTCACCATGAAAAAACAGGAGCATTTCCGCATCGTAGCCGTGAAAGCCGAAAAGCCCTATCGCCTGCGTCTTACCTTCGGCGACAGCGCGACCATGACCGTCGATCTCGCCGCGATCATCAACCGCATTCCGGCCCTTGCCCCCCTGAAAGATAAGAAACTGTTCGCCAAGGCCCGCGTGGATGAATGGGGACGGACGGTGGAGTGGATACCGGGCGAGCTGGACATGGCCGGCGACAACCTGCGGGCGGAAGGAGTCGAGCAGAGCGGGGGGATCTCCCACGAGCGGATATGGGAATGGATGCACCGTAACGGCCTCACCCTCGATTCCGCCGCAGAGGCCCTCGGCATCAGCCGCCGCATGCTGGCCTATTACCGGAGCGGGCAAAAGCCGATCCCCCGTTATATCTGGCTTGCCTGCGTGGGGTGGGAAGCCGAACGGCGCAAGGCGGCCTGATTCGGGAAGGCCCAGTGAGGAGATACCCGGCTCGTCACAGAGCCCTCACGACATTGCAAGGCGACAGGAGGTACCGGGCCATGAACCAGCTGACGAAGAAAGCGCGGGAGCATGCCAGAACTTTCCGCATCGACAACGGAAAAGACTTCCGGCTGAAGAGCGTCGATCCTGCAGGCACCGGAAAGCTCACGAAAGAGGAGGCGGGGACCGAGCTGGAGCGCGGCATCGAGAGCCTGCGCGGGATGCAGGAGAAGCTCTATGCCCAGGACCGCTGGGCGATCCTTCTCATCTTCCAGGCGATGGACGCAGCCGGCAAGGACAGCGCCATCAAGCACGTCATGTCCGGCGTAAACCCCCAGGGGTGCCAGGTCTACTCGTTCAAGACCCCCTCCGCCGAGGAACTGGACCACGATTTCCTCTGGCGCACCACCCGTTGCCTGCCCGAACGGGGTCGTATCGGCATTTTCAACCGTTCTTACTACGAGGAAATGCTCATTGTGCGGGTGCATCGGGAGCTCCTGGAACGGCAGAAGCTGCCGCCCCGGCTCGTGACGGAGCATATCTGGAAGGAGCGTTTCGAGGACGTCAACGCCTTTGAACGCTACCTGACCCGCAACGGCGTCTTAGTCCGGAAATTCTTCCTTCATGTCTCGAAAGAAGAACAGAAAAAGCGCTTTCTCCAGCGGATCGACAACCCGGACAAGAACTGGAAGTTCACCATGGATGACGTCCGCGAGCGCGAATACTGGGACGAATACATGGCGGCCTATGAGGAGATGATCCGCCGCACGGCTACCGGGCACGCGCCGTGGTATGCGGTGCCGGCCGACAACAAGTGGTTCACGCGCCTGGTGGTGTCTGCTGCCATCATCGACGCCCTGAAGGAGCTGGACCTGGCACTCCCGAAGCTGGACAGGGAAAAGCTGAAGGAACTGGCGGAGGCCCGGGCCGTGCTCGAAGGCGAAAACTCCTGAGAATGACGACGGGGGAATGAACCCGACATCTGGCAGTGCCGGATAAATTTCACGGGAGCTTTATCGCCGTTTGACAGATATCAGCCCCTTCGGATACAATGCCCCGCACCGAAGTGACGACCACCAAGGAGACTGCATGAAGAACGACAGAACAATCACGACCAGCACCCGGCTGTGCGCCGTTATCGGCAATCCGGTCGCCCACTCCCTTTCTCCGGCGCTGCACAACGCCGCCTTCGATGAACTGGGGCTCGATTTCGTCTATCTGGCGTTCCATGTGGAGGACGTGAAAAGCGCCCTGGCCGGCATGCGGGCGCTCTCGAACTTTCGCGGCATGAGCGTCACCATCCCCCACAAGATCGAGGCCATGAAGCATGTGGATGAGGTAGCGGAGGTGGACCGCTCCATCGGTTCCATCAATACGATCATCAACGAAAATGGCAGGTTGATCGGTTTGGGGACCGACGGGCCTGGGGCGCTGAAGGCCCTGGTCGATGCCGGTGCGGAACTCGACGGCAAAAGCGTCCTGATGCTCGGCTCGGGGGGCGCGGCGCGGGCCATCGCCTTTACCCTGGCCCGCAATGCCCGACTGGCGAAACTTTCCATGCTGGATATCAACGAAGGCATGCTGCAGGGGCTTACGGCCGACCTGAAAACCGGCACGGCTGCCCGTATCGAAGCGGAAGTGCTGACCGACGGCTCCCTGGCACGGGCGATGGGGCACGCCGATGTCGTCATCAACTGCACACCGATCGGCATGCATCCCAACGAAGACGCATCCCTCGTTCCCGCCGCGCTTTTCCGGCCGGGGCAGGTGGTCTTCGACATCGTCTATACGCCCCTGGAAACGCGACTCCTTGCCGATGCCAGGTCGCACGGCCTCCGGGTGATTTCGGGGGTGGAGATGTTCATCAACCAGGCGGTCCTGCAATTCAGGCATTTTACCGGCGTCGACGCGCCCGTCGAGGTCATGCGGCGGGTCGTGATGGAGCGGCTCAAGTCATGAACATAGTGCTGATCGGATATCGCGGCACCGGGAAAAGCGTGATCGGAAAGATGCTGTCCAGGCGCCTCCGGATGCCGTACATCGGTATGGATGCGGAAATAGTCAGGAGGGCCGGCATGTCCATACCGGAAATCGTGGAGAAATACGGCTGGCCGGAATTTCGTGACAGGGAGTCCGAACTGGCCCGGGAACTGGCGGGACGGGATGGCCTCATCATCGATACCGGCGGCGGCGTCATCGAGCGGCCCGAGAATATCGAGGCCCTGCAGAAGAACGCTCGTATCTTCTGGCTGAAGGCTTCGGTGGCGACGATCGTCGCACGGATTCAGGACGGCACCGAACGGCCCGCCCTGACCACCGGAAAAACCTTTACCGAAGAGGTGGCGGAAGTCCTGGAGCGCAGGATGCCGAAATACGAGAGCGCCGCTCACTACGCGATCAATACGGACGCATTGACGCCGAAGCAAGTGGCGGAGAAGATCATCGAGATCTGGGAGAAAAGATAGGATATTCCTCCCCCTTTCGTAAAGGGGGATCGAGGGGGATTTAGCTTCAGCCGCGTTCTAAATCCCCCCTGGCCCCCCTTTACAAAAGGGGGGAACCAGAGGATCAGCCTTCTTGTATTTTATAGGCTTGTACAAAAAAGCCGGGAACGTCTCTCTCAAGGAGCGTCCCCGGCTTTTGTTTTCTGCGCATGGGAAAGAACTATTTCTTCAGCACTTCCTCGGCGATCGTTCGGCCGAACGCCTCGCACTGCTCCAGCCCGTCGGGACGGGGGGTAAAGGGGAACCGGACAAAGGGAGCCGGGAGCTTGAAATTGAGCCCGCGCAAACGCTCTTCCCCCATCTTGCACGCCTCGCCGCTCCAGCCGTAGCTGCCGAACACCCCGCCGATGTTGGTCTTGAGTTTCACCGAGGAGAGATAGGCGAGAACGTCCCACATCGGCTTCGGAATGTCCCGGTTGATGGTGGGGATGCCGAAGATGAGGGCGTCGGCCTCCTCCATCAGGTCGCGGATCTCGTCGGCCGAATGGTGGGTGACGTGGTAGCTCTCCACCGTCAGCCCCGGAAGGGCCGCCCCCCGGGCCACAGCGACCGCCATCCGCTCGGTGTTGCCGTGGGGGGAGAGGTAGAAGATCACCACCTTTTTCCCGTCCCCTTTGGGCTTGCACCACTCCTCGTAGTAACCGATGTGGTGCCACGGATCCTTGCGGATCACCGGCCCGTGGGAGGGACAGACGATCTCGATCCGATCGTTCTTTATCTTCTCGATGGCCGCCAGGGCCTTGTCCTTGAAGGGGCGCATGATGCAGTCGAAGTAGAACTCCATGTCGTCGAGATAGTCGGGGAGCTCGTCGGCGAACAGGGAGGGGCCGCAGTAGTGGGCGCCGAAGGCGTCGCAGGTGAAGAGCGCCCCGTCCTCCTCCAGGAGCGTGAACATGGTATCGGGCCAGTGAAGGAAGGGTGCCACGATGAAGCGTAGATGCTTCTCCCCCAGATCAAGGAGTTCGCCGTCTTTTACGACATGGGAGTTGAAGGGGGTATGGATCAGGTTCCCCAGAAAGGTCCTGGCCGCCTGGGTGGAAACGACCGTCGCTTTGGGCGAATGCTCCAGCATGAAGGCAAGGGAGCCGGAATGGTCCGGTTCCGTGTGGTTTATGATGTAGTAATCCACATCCGCAGGGTCGACCAGTTGCTTTACCTTGGCCAGGAATTCCTCGGCCCGATTCCCCTTGACCGTATCGATGATGGCGACCTTCGACTCCCCCTTGATCAGGTAGGAGTTATAGGTGGTCCCCTGCTCGGTCGGGAAGAGGTCGTCAAAGGTGCGCAGATCCGGGTCTTCTGCCCCTATCCAGTAGAGGCCGGGTTTTATCTCTATTATGTCCTTCATGATTTCAGCTCCTTTACAACACAATTAACTGCACAGGCAAATAATACCAAATCAGTCCGATTTAGACAATACATGTATACAATGATTTATTGAATCTATTCAATTGATCTCACCCAGGAGCCGTTCCAGCTCCGACCGGCTGAAGTGATAGACCTCCCGGCAGAATTCGCAGGTCACTGCGGCGCTCCCCTCTTTTTCGATCATACCGGCCAAGTCGGCTTTCCCCAGCGAGATGAGGACCCTCTCGATTTTTTCCCGGCTGCAGGAGCAGTGGAAGGCGAGCGCCCGCTTCTCCAGGATGTCGTAAGGGATGCCGGCAAAGAGGAGCTCCAGGAGCTGTTCGGGGGTATTCCCCCGGCGCAGGAGTTCCGTGATCGGCGGCATTTTCCCGATATGCTCCATCAGCCTCTCCACCGCCTCTTCGTCCTGGGGGGGGAGGGATTGGATCAGGAACCCGCCGGCGGCGGCGATGCTGTTATCGGGCTCCACAAAGACCCCCAGCCCCACAGCGGAGGGAATCTGCTCGGATTCAGCGAGGTATAACGCCAGGTCCTCGGCGATCTCGCCCGTGTAGAGCTGCACCATCCCCTTGTACGGCTCCTTTAACCCCAGGTCCTTGGTGACCGAGAGAAAGCCGGCCCGCCCCAGAGCCCCGCCCACATCGAGCTTCCCCTCTTTCACCGGGAGATGGACCTCCGGTACCCCCACACAGCCGCACACCGCGCCGCTCGACTCTGCCTCCACGATTATCTTTTTGAGTGGCCCGTTCCCTTCGAACTTGAGCGCCACCCGCTGGCCGGTTTTCAGCATGGCCCCCATGAGCGCACCGCCGGTCAGGGCCCTTCCGAGGGCGGCGGAAGCTGTCGGCCAGGTGCCGTGACGCCGGCACGCCTCACTGACCAGCCCCGTGGTCACACAGGCCAGCGCCCGGACGGTGCCGGATTTGGTGATGATCCGCACGAGATAATCCGTCATAGCAGAAAATTCCTCGAACCTCGCTCCTCGTTCCTCAAACCTGTTTTACAGGATGAATCCCAGCCGGCCGATCACCTCCCCCTCCTTCAGGAGGAGTTCCTTGACCGTCAGGAAATCGCAGAGCCGCACCCCTTTGATCTGATATGCGAAAAGATCGGCAAGGCGCGGCACCTTTGTCAGGTCGCAGGTGATGACCCCTTCCCGGTAGGAAAGAAAGGGTATCCGCTCCACCACCTTGCCGGTCACCCAGTCGAGGTCGAGAGGCTTCACCTCCTCCACCTTCAGGTGGAGCACCTTTCCCTTGGGGGTGAAATCCACCGCCTCTACGGCAAATCGGACCGAAAACGGGATGGTGAAAGGAATCGGCCGTTTTTTCACCTTCCCTGTGATCTCCCCGTAGCCGTCGAAAAATCGCAGGGAGAGTTCCTGCATCTCTTCATCCAGCGCCTTGGCTATAAACTCCCGGTGGAAATACTCCTCGGTAACCCGGAATTCCCGCCGGGTCACGACTTCCTTGAGCCTCTGGTCCTTGATCAGTTCGATCAGGGCGGGGTTTTTAAGCCTGTCGAGATTTTTCAGCTTATCAAAAATGCCCATCGATCCTCCGGTAAAAGTTCACGATATTAAACAAGTCCCATCACGAAGTTGAACTCCGACGTCCCCGGAATTTCACCCCCCCGGCTGAAGGCCTCCAGCACCCGCCGCCACTCTTCCCGCGGAGTCTGGGAGAGGTCGATGACGAAGGAAGCGCAGCCCATCTCCTGCAACTTCCCTTTGAAGGCGGTCAGAGAGAAACGGCGGCTCGGTGTCACCACGGTCAGCCCGTCCTTCACGGTTACCTCGTATCCGTCCCCCCGGTCCGAAACCACCGGCGCGTCGCTACGCACTCCTTTGATGGCGATCTTCGAGGTGATGGCCGGCACCCCGCCGTAAACCAGCACCCTTCTTTTGATCGGAAGGTCCGCAGTGAGGAGCTCCGCCATGTTGTCGGCGTCGTCCTCGATGTAAAGGGTGGCGGCCGTTGCCCCCAGCTCCTGCCAGGAAAGCAAAGCCTGGGTATTCAGGGAAAAGAGCCGGTAATCCGTTGCGATTTCAAGCTTCGTCATATCCTCCTGGACTTCCTTGAGTAGCGGGAAATGGGAAAGGTTGGCAGCCTCGAAGCGCCGGAACCCGTGCCCCACAATGAACGCCACTGCCTCCCGGTAAAAGGGAATGTCCGCCTCGAAGATGATGAACGGCAGCCGCCAGAGCACCTGCTTCTCCCGCCCCTTGAGTTTTCTTGTGAAGAGTGGAAGCTGGTGCATGTTGGCCCGCGATACCGGTAAGGAAACGGCGTCCACCCCCGCCTCGTGCAGGAGGGAGTAATCCCTGAGGCTTTCCAGCCGCGCCACCAGCTCTCCCCGCTGGCTCCCACCGGTTCGCCTCTGCACCCCCAGGGCTGCCAGCGCCCGTTTTTTCGACGCCAGCCGCCGCTTCAAAAGCTCGGGAAGTATCTTCTCCTCAAGTGCCCGGTACAACTCGCGCCTGATTTCTTTCAGGCGGGCCGGAGGGATGGCGAGCGCCGGGAAGCCGGGTGCGGAGAAGGAGGAAAGCGCAAAGGGGGTGTCGCCGCTTCGGGCAAACTGGGCGGCCAGCACCCCTTCCATGTCGGCGGTGCGGGCCGGCTCCAGGCTCCCCAGGGGGAACCGGAAGGTAAACCCGCTACCTGAAACCTTTGCGGTCACCTCCATGGTATCGCCTGCCATGGCCACGCTTATGTCACAGCCGAGCCTGCTCCCCTTCACCCCTTCCAGCCTTTTAGCGCAGGCGCTTTCACTCATGGTGAAGGCGGTTTCCGATGAGACCTTGAACACCGTGTCCCCCACCCTGAACGGAAACGGCGAGGCGGTGGTGACGAGCGATTTTTCCTTCGCCGCCTTGACCTGTTGTCCCCCCACGAACAACTCCTTTACGGTAAAGGCACGGCCGGCCATGTCGCTCTTCGGCTGCACCCTTATCCGGTCCCCCACGTGTAGCCGGTCTTTGGTCTCAAAGGTAATCCGGTTGCCGTGCAGAGACTTTATCACCCCGAGAAAGCGGCCGGTCGCCCCCTTAAGTGACGGTGTGGCTATATCGGTCGGGGTGTGGGAAGCAAGAAAGCCCTTGGTCGGCACCCGGCCGAAGGAAAGCTTCAGGAGCTCCTTGGCCTCGGCCACCGCCTCGGCACGATTGCGCTCAGGGGCGTCCAGCGCCAGGCGATAGGCACCCACCACGCTCGCCACATATTCGGCGGACTTCATCCGCCCTTCGATCTTCAGGGAGGCGACCCCGGCATCGATCAGCTCCGGCAGCATGTCGATACTGGAAAAATCGTTGGTGGAGAAATAGTACCCCTCCTTCCCCCGGTAGGTGTACTGTCTCCGGCACGGCTGGGCGCAGCGCCCCCGGTTGCCGCTATGGCCGCCGAGAAAGGAGGAGAAGTAGCACTGGCCGGAAATGGAAAAGCAGAGGGCACCGTGGATGAAACACTCGATCTCCGCCCGGCTTCCCCCGGCTATTGCCTTTATCTCGTCGATGTGCAGCTCGCGGGCCAGCACCACCCGCTCGAAGCCCAGTTCCTCCAACTGCCGGACCCCCAGGGAATTGTGGACGGTCATCTGGGTCGAGGCGTGGAGTGGGATACCGGGGAAAAACTCGCGGCAGAGGCGGGCCACCGCCAGGTCCTGGAGGATGACCCCGTCCACCCCCATCCCTTCCAGGGCGGAGAGAACCTCCACCAGACGGGGGAGCTCATTTTCCTTGATGAGGGTGTTGATGGTGACGTAGACTCTGCGCGAAAGGCGATGAGAATAGGCGATCATCCGTTCCATCTGGGAGAGGGTTAAGTTCTTTGCCTTGGCGCGGGCGGAGAACTCCTTAAGGCCTGCATAAACGGCATCCGCTCCCTTTTCCATGGCCGCGAAAAATGCCTCCAGCGACCCCGCAGGAGCGAGCAGCTCCGGTTTTTTTGTCGTTAACGTCTTTGGGTGCATCGGTTCAGACTACCTGAAGCAAAAAAATGCGTCAAGCACCATTATGGCGAAAAGAATCCCTGTGAAAGCGGCGTTTTTTTGATAACATCTATGGGATAATTGCTTTGAAGAGATTCTTGTAAGCGAAACATGAAACGGGTAGAATCTCACTAAAGCCGAAAAGCAGGCGTGGTGTGCCGATAACGACGCAAAGGATATCATTCACGTGACCACACAGATACGGTTATTGGTAATCGAAGATTCGGAAGAAGATGTCGTTCTGCTGCTACGGGAATTGGCACGGGGAGGCTACGACCCCTTTTGCAGGCGCGTAGATACGGCGGAGACCATGAGAGCCGCACTTGCCGGGCAGGAGTGGGATTTGGTCATCGCCGATTACAACCTGCCGCAATTCAACGCCATGACCGCGCTGAATATACTGCAGTCATCCGGCCTGGACCTTCCCTTCATAATAGTATCGGGCAAGATCGGCGAAGACCTCGCAGTTGCCGCAATGAAGGCCGGCGCCCACGATTACCTGATGAAGAACAACCTCCAGCGGCTGGTTCCCGCCATCCAGCGTGAACTGCGCGAGGCGGCAGAGCGCAACAGGAGACGACAGGCCGAAGAAGCCCTGCGCAACCAGTTCGAGCAAATGAACACAATTTTCGATTCAATCAATGCCCTGGTCTACGTGGCCGACATGGACACGCACCAGCTTATCTACCTGAATAAATACGGCGCTTCCATCTTCGGCTCCGATTGGGATGGAGAAAAGTGTTTCCACATGTTCCATACGGACCAGATCGGCCCATGTTCCTTCTGCACCAACGGCAATATAGCTCAAGACGGCAAACCGCTTCCCCCCCACGTCTGGGAGTACCGGAACAGCATCACCGGCAGATCGTACCAGTGTATCGACCGGGCGATATACTGGACCGACGGCCGGCTGGTGAGGCTCGAAATAGCCATTGATATCAGCGAGCGGAAAGAAATGGAGCAGTTGAAGGACGAGATGATTTCCGCAGTGAGCCATGAAATGCGCACGCCGTTAACGGCCATGTTGGGCTTCAGCGAGTTCCTGCTGGGACATGAAGTGGATCCGGCGCAGCAGAGAAACTATCTCAACACGATCCATAAGGAAACCGTGCGGCTCAACGAACTGATCGGCAATTTTCTCGACATGCAACAGATAAAGGCGCGCCGGGCGACATACCGATTTAAGGCGGTGCCGGTTCAACCTCTCATTCAGGACGCTGTCGATCTTATCGCCCTGGACGATAACCAGCATCGGATCGCTATCGACTGTCCCCCCGACCTTCCCCCGGTCCGCGGAGACGCCGCCAGGCTGCACCAGGTATTGACCAATATCATTTCCAATGCTGCCAAATACTCGCCAAGCGGGAGCCTGATATCCATAGGGTCTCACCGCAAAGGGGAAAGCGTAATCCTGTGGGTAAAAGATGAAGGGCCGGGAATACCGCAGGAGGTGCGGGACAGGATCTTCGAAAAGTTTTACCGTCTGGACAATACCGACCGCCGCATGATCGGCGGGACCGGCCTCGGGCTTGCGCTGGTGCGGGAGATCGTCACCGCCCACAACGGACGGGTCTGGGTGGAAAGCGCAGAGGGAACGGGTAGCACCTTTTACGTATCGCTGCCGGCTTTTAACGAAACGCAAGGGGAAGAACAGGAAGGTTAGCCCCGTAATTTCACTTCAATAACAGAACATAGTCGGCGTCCCCGCCGGTCACCGCCCTTGCCGGCATATCGGACATCTCCGGCAGAATGACCTTGCAGTTGAAACCGGAGATCGCTTCAACCTCTGCAGGTATCCCCCTCTTCAGGGCATGACCCGCCCCCACAAGCACAACAACTGTATATTTCGGGTGTTTTTCCAGGAAACGGGCAAGGTGCCAGGCCATCGTCTTGTTCCAGAGCATCTGGGCCTCGCAGAAATGAATGAAGGATTTGTCGTTTCTGGCATGCTGCGCATACGCTTTTTTAATGAACTCCGTATAGGCGGCGTCCACATCGCAGGTGATGCCGGAGGGGAGTTTTTTCTTCTCGTCGCGGGTCAGCGCGGCAAACCCTTTGCTTGAAACCTTCTGGGCAACATCCCGCGGCACGTTGAGGCCGATCAAGGGGATTCTGTTCTGGCGGGCATAGTGGAGAATATCACCGTACAACGGCCACGGCATCTGCCAGTTATCATAGTAAAGCCTGATAAACCTCTCCTTTTCCATCCTTCCCGCCACCCACCGGTCGAGGTCATGCTGACTATCGGCGGTAAACATCTCCAACCCGATGGCAATGGGCGTGCCCGCCTTGTGAAGCGCCTTTATGGTACGGAGCTGCGCCTCATGGTGCGCCTTCTGGTCATGAACTTCCCCGACAAAAACCAGCTTCGCCCCCTTCACCTCCCTTATCATCCGGTCAAAGCCGATTACGCTCCCGTCGCTGACCCTGACCGCACGCTCCGTGCTGAAGCACCTTCCGGTAAGGAGGACCACCGTCGCACAAACCAGGAGGAGAGCAATGGTTCTGAAGGCCTTATCCATCGTTTACCCCTCTTGGTCCCATTCGCCTTCAAGCTTGTCCGGAGGAGGCGACACAGGCATGGGACAGGGGGCAAGAAGAAGGCTCCCTTCTCCCTTCGACCTTAAAGCCTTGCTCCGTTTCTCCGCCTCTTCCCGATGGGAATCGCCGGACGCCGGTATATCCTTGCGGAGAAACTCTTCGTACGCTGCCGCCGCTTCCACCGCATTACCCATCCGGTCGAGGGTGAGCGCCCTGAAGAAATATCCATCGCCATGCCCCGGATTTATCCGGATGTCCCAGTTGAAGTCGGCCAGTGCCTCTCTCAGTCTGCACGCCTCAAGGTAGGCATGCCCGCGTTCGTAGTACGCCTCACCGCGGGCAGGGTTCAGCTCGATAAACCGGGAGAGGTCCTCGATTGCCTCGTCATATCGGCCGGTGTTGCGAAAGGCGATACCGCGCGTGTAGAGCGCCTCTACATAGTTGGGATTGAGCTCAAGGGCACGAGTGAGATCTTCGATCGCCTTCCCGGACTCCCCTTTCACCACCCGGACAACCCCGCGATTGCCATAGGCGGCAAACTCCAGGGGATTGATCCTGATGATATGGCTGAAGTCTGCGATGGCGGCGTCGTATCGCCCTGTCCGCATGAAGAGCGCCCCCCGGCTATAGAGGGCGGGGAGAAAAAACGGGTCTATCGCCAGGGCCCGTCCATAGTCGGCTACGGCCTTCTCAAACTCCCTTTTGAGGAAATAGAGCAACCCGCGTTCGGTAAACGCCCCGGCATGGGAAGGATCGGTCTCAACCGCGCGGGTGAAGCCGGCAATCGCTTTGTCGAATTCCCCCGCATCCTTGTAAGCAAGCCCCTGGTTGTAATAAACCTCGGCCCTGCTTTTCTCCTGCGCCGCATGGAGGAGGTTTCCCGGGGCAGAAAAAACAGGAAACAGGAAAAGCACGAGCACGAGGAGGGTAGCAGGCCCTTTCATATCTCTTCCGTTGTTAAGGTGTTGGGGTCAACTCGAAACTCTAAACTCGAAACCCGGAACTTGTTTTATTCAGTATACCCCTTCTATTTCTTCTTTTTACTCCCCCCCTTCTTTTTTGCGGAGCCGGCCAGGGAAAGGATGTCCGACTGGCCGATCCGCCACACCCCGTCCTCTTTAACCAGCCTGAACGACCTGGTCTTGAATTCGGTCCCCTTTCCCCCCTCAAACCCGAGTTTCGCCCTGATTTCCGCGCTGCTGTCCCCCTTTATACCGACCTTGACATCCTGCATCTTCTCCCAGCAGCAGGCAGGCTTGCAGACGGCATCGGAAAGCTTTGCGACAAAGCTCTCCTTCGTCTGTTTGCCGCCCGAGGTCCTTTCGTAGAGATCGGCATATTTCCCCTCTCTCCAGAGGTCAAGAATCTCCTCAAGCCCCTGCCTTGCTTCGGCCTTCAGCTCATCTTCCGGCATGTACGGGCTTTTCCCCTGGGCAGGGTAGACAGCACAGAACGAAACGATCAGGGCCAACAAAAGAGCCAGCTTCCTCATACAACCTCCTCTGAATGAAATTTCCCCAATACTAGAAAAAAGGGAAGATGAGCGCAAGCAAAAATGCTGTTCGAGGTTCTCCGTTCAATCTTCTACGTTTTATTGAAGCTCGATCCTCGAACCTGGAGCCTCGCACCTCTTTTTATATTGTCCTGTCCACCGCCCCGGCGATCAGGCGGAGCTTAGTCATCATCGTGTCGAACTTTTTCGGTTTGAGCGACTGCGGTCCGTCGGATGAAGCGCGTTCCGGGTCGGGATGCACCTCGATTATCAGGCCGTCGGCCCCGGCGGCCACGGCAGCGAAGGCCATGGCAGCAACATAATGGTAATTGCCGGTGCCGTGGGAAGGGTCGGCAATGACCGGCAGGTGAGTCTTCTCCTTCAACACCGGAATGGCGGAGAGGTCAAGGGTGTTGCGGGTGGCGGTTTCAAAGGTGCGAATGCCGCGCTCGCAGAGGATCACATTCTGGTTTCCCTCACTCATGACATATTCTGCGCTCATGAGAAATTCCTGGATAGTCATGGACATTCCCCGCTTGAGGAGAACCGGTTTCCTGATCTGCCCGACCTTTTTCAGGAGGGCGAAGTTCTGGGCATTTCTCGCTCCGATCTGGAGGATATCCGCATACTCGGCCACCAGCTCCACAGTCTCGGGGTTAATTACCTCCGTAACGATGGGGAGGCCGGTTATTGCCCTTGCTTTGGCAAGGAATTTCAGCCCTTCTTCCTCCAGCCCCTGGAAGGAATAGGGGGAAGTCCGCGGCTTGAATGCCCCGCCGCGCAGGACTCTGGCCCCTGCCTCTTTCACGGCCTGCGCTGTTTCGATTATCTGCGCTTCGCCTTCCACCGAGCAGGGACCTGCCATGACAATGATCTCTTTGCCGCCAATGCTGACCGTATCGCTCAACCTGATCAGGCTCGGCTCCTTTTTCACCTCTTTGGAGGCCAGCTTGTAGGGCTGGAGAATGGGAACGACACTCTCCACCCCGTGCATCGACTCGATGGACTGGAGCACCAGCTTCCCCCGCTCGTCCCCCACTGCGCCGATCACGTCCCGCGTCGTCCCATGAATCACATGGGGTTTGTAACCCAACTCCTTGATCCGCTTCAGCACCTCGTCCCGGTCATGCTTTGATGCGCCCGCCTTCATGACAATAATCATCCTTTCTCTCCTTTGCCGTGTTACCGAAACGCAAAAGGCCGGAGGTTCGCCCCCCGGCCTTGATATTGTAACTGCTCTTCTAGAAACTAAAAAGCCGGGGGTGTGCTCTCCTGTCCACCCTCGGCTCTCGGTTTTTGAATTTAGTTCCAGCTATTCCTAAATTAAACCTCTACCGGGGCAGACGGCATAAAATAAAAGCCGTACCAAAAGTAAAAGTTAAAATAGGTAAAGTAGCCGTTGTTAACCATGGGGATCATATTCGCCGATTTTACAGCCGGATGTCAAGCAGAAATTTCCCGAATCGGGAAAGGCCGCTTTTCATCTGATAAGCGGCCTTTCGCGTCGGTTCTGTCACCGCTGCCAAACCCTTTGACAAACCGTTATCTTTCCGCTAACTTGAATTAATGCACGACCTCCTCGCCAATCACGGCTATCCGGCCCTCTTTGCGTTAAGTTTTCTGGCCTCAACCCTCATCCCGCTCGGTTCCGAGTGGCTGCTGGTGACCATGCTTCTGAAAAAACACGATCCGGTCGTGTCGGTGGCCGTGGCATCGGTCGGCAACTACCTGGGAGCCTGCACCACCTATTGGATAGGCGTTTACGGCGGCCCATTCCTGGTTCGCAAGGTTTTGCGCATCGGCGACAGGGAAAGGGGACGGGCGGAAAGGTTCTATGGAAAATATGGCTCCTGGTCCCTTCTCTTTTCCTGGTTGCCGGTTATCGGAGACCCGCTCTGCCTGGTGGGGGGGGTCCTGAAGATACACTTTGCCCGTTTTTCCCTGCTGGTCTTTTCCGGTAAATTGGCCCGCTATGCGACCGTCGCCTGGCTTGTTCGGCAAGGAGCACAAAACCTGTTATAAATATGGAGAAAAAATGATCACCTGCCATAAAAAAGCACTCCCCAACGGTCTTCGGCTGGTGGTAGTGGAGATGCCGCACCTGCACTGCGCCGAGATTGCAATTTATCTGAAAGTCGGCGGGCGCAATGATCCGGCAGAAAAAGAGGGGCTTTCCCACTTCCTTGAACATATGCTGTTCCGCGGCACGGCAGAATATCCCACCACCCAGGAACTGGAAACCGCCTTCGAGGTTATCGGCGGCAGCGTCAACGCCTCCACCGATGAAGAAAGCACCTGCTACTTTTCCAGAGTCCACCCAACCCGCGTGGCGGAAGGGATTAACCTCTTCTCTTCGATGCTGCTGCGCCCCGCTCTGTCGGGAATTGAAGTTGAAAAACGGATCATTACCGAAGAAGCCCTTGAGGATATCAACGAGCGTGGTGAAGAGATCAACACCCATAACCTGGCGAGCCAGCTCTTGTGGCCGGGCCATCCGCTAGGTGCCCCGACCATCGGTTATCTGGAAACCATCAACAACTTTACCACGGACGATTTGCGTGGGCATCTGGCGCGCTATTACGTCCCGGCTAACGCCGTCGTGGTCATTGCCGGTGATGTCAATGCCGACGTCGCTTTTGCAGCAAGTGAAAGCGCGTTCAGTTCCTGGAGCGGAGCTCTGGGCTGTGTTCTGTGCCCTCCTCCCAGTGGGCAGAGTGCACCACAGACGGTTTTTATTGAAGATTCGGACAGTCAGGTGCATCTGCAAATCGCCTTTCGCGGTTTTGCCCGCCCGGACCAAAGGATCGCAACGACCCGGCTGATCAGAAGAATCCTCTGCGGTGGCGGCAGCTCCCGCCTTCACCTCTCCCTTCGGGAGCGGCTGGGGATAGTGTACTCCGTTGACGCCAGCATCTCCGCCTACGAAGAGACCGGCGCCTTTGCCATTGAGCTCTCCACTGCACCGGAAAACCTTGCCCAGGCTGTCGGGGAAGTTCTCAGGGAAACCATGCGGATTGCCGTAGAGCCCATCCCCGCTGACGAGTTGCAACGGATCAAGCAGGGTTACTTTTTCGATCTGGAGTACAGCAGGGATTCCACCTTTGAGATGCAGGTGCGTTACGGCTGGGGCGAGTTGATGGGGCTGGTCAGGCATATCGAAGAAGATCACGCCGAGGTGGCCGCCGTTGATGCGGAAACCGTAAGATCAACGGCACGGTCACTGTTTGCACCCCACAATCTGAATCTGGTGGCGGTCGGTCCTTGGGGAGTAGCAACCAAGTGGGATATTCAGGCGATTCTCAAACAGTATGGAAAAGAGTGGGAATTGGGGACAAAGAATCAGGGACCGGGGACCGGGGAGTAGGGACTGGCTGAAAAACCGCAAGCTTCCGTTCCGAGCAATGTGCAGTAGGCGAGGGAATGGCGACTCATCGGACAGACTGCTTCCCGTTTCCCGCTTCCCGTTTCCCGCTTCCCGCTTCCCGCTTCCCGCTTCCCGCTTCCCGCTTCCCGCTTCCCGGTCCTGTCCCTACGCTTCAGTATTTCTGCTCGATAACCTTTGCCTTTACCCGTCCGATAATCCCGGCGAGCGGGGCCATTTCTTCCGGTGAATCCCCTTCCACCAGCTTGACATGGGTGGCATCCGCCGGTATCTGGCCAAAGGTGGGATCCACCGCTACCCAGACGCCGACATAACTCTCGGCCCAACTATGGTAGAGAAACCCCTTCCCCGTCGCATAAACCAGCCCGGAAACGAATCTGGTCGGAATTCCGGCGGCCCTGGCAAGGGATGCGTAAAGCCGGGCATGGGACTGGCAGTTTCCTTTCCTGGTTTTGAGGGTTTCCAGCGGCGACTGGCTATCGGTCACCGTATCCTCCACATAGTCGGCTACCCAGCGGACCAGCTTTTCCACGATCTTCGATGGCTCCTTATCTGCTCCCAGGACCTCCGTTTTTATCGCAATGACCGCCGGGTTGTCCGACAGTATCCGTTCGGTCGGTCTTACATACTCAGAGTTGTCCACGCCGTTGTCGGCTACAACCGCATGCGGCAGGGAGCTTGCGAGGGTAAAGAGTGCCCTCCCCCCGTCCACCCTCATGGCCTTCTGCCCCGGTCCCTGCAGCAAGGGTATGTTGCCGGGGAATCCGGACAGTTCCACCGCCATTCCTTTCAACTCCAGTGGCCTTTCAATCGGCCTGTCAACCCTGATGAGGCTGAAATCGAGTATCAGGTCCTTCTTGGCCACGGCTGCTTCGAGGATAAATCTCCTGGCTGCCCCCTCATCCTCCGGCCGGGTAACGATCAAACCGTCGCGCACCGATTCCTTGACGGTATTTCCCTGCAGGTCTACCCAGACATCGTTATCCACAAACGTATAGAGATCATTCCGGAGATGGACTGTCTCCACATCGCCGGGAAGCGTTTCAAACCCTTCGGCCGAAATATTTACCTCCTTGATCTTGACCGCTTCAATGTCCAGCATCTGCAGGCGGTAGACCTTTCCCGGCGCCACTCCCTGCATGAGCGGATAGAGATTAAGAACCGCCGACGGATAGACCGCCCCCTTGACCTTAAGGGTCTTTTCCGTTTTGCTCCCCGTCGACTCCACTGTCACTCTCACCCCTTTGGCCGTTACCCGTCCTGAAAGGCGCAAGGGGCTGCCGTCGATAATCTGCTCCGCTGCAAAGGATTTAAGTGACAAATCTTTTTTGACGATGTAGCTTTCCCGGGCAGAAGCCTCTCTGGAAAAGCCCAATACCAGCATTTTGACACTTCCCTCGCCCGAGATCTCATACCCGTCTGAAGTTGGGGTGATTTTTACATGGCCAAACCCCACCCTCTCGTCATTCATGCTGATGCTAAACCAGCGCTCACCAATAGGAGGCTTTGCAAGGGGGGGGATGGTCCTGGCAAACGATTGGGGAGTCGTGATGAAAGAAAACAGGGTAAAGCCGAGGAAAGCGATGATACGGGTTACATACATGATTCGGATCCTAATCCTGAAAATAGCTTTTGCCACAGAGGCACAGAGGCACAGAGGCACAGAGACATATTATTCAATAAATGCAAAATGTTATAAGTTTCATAGACATTTTTGCATTTCACCTGTTCGGTGATCGCCTTTAATAAGATTTTCTCTGTGATTTCCTCCGTGTCTGTGTCAGAAGTGCCGTTATTAGGCTAATTCGTTTCCATCCGGAAACGGTCTTTTTCCGCCCTGCACGCTGTTTTATTCGGTAAAAATCGGCTCCTTGGCGGCCTCAGGCCTCTTTTCCGGCCCCTTGTCGAGGCTGCATTGGTTCTCAGTTCTTATCGGCTCCTCTGTAGCGCATTCCTGGTACTTTTTTCTCAGAGAGGAGGCAAGGTCCAGTAGTTCCTTCTGCCCTTCCTCGGGAAGAAGGCGAAAATCGGCCACGAGCTTCTGCTCATCCAGTTTCAAGTCCATACAATCCGGTCTCCTTTATGACGGGTTTCCGCACGTTATACCATAATCCAGCCGTGGTAGCAATATTGGAAACCCTGCGGCAGAATTCCCCGGCAACCGGATTTCGTCAGAAATGAATTCTCGGTGCACCAAGACCAGCACCCATTCTATCCGGATTTAGCTCATTTTTTTTGCTTGCGGAAATATCCGGCAGGAGTATAATAATAATAGAAAAGGGAGTTGCGAGGGCCGAAAGGCTCTCATTATGCCCTAGCTGACTGCCCTCCTAGTCGCTAGGGTGTTTTTTTGCCAAAAAAGTGTGCCATTTTTTGCACATCTCCATGCACAGTGTGTCAATACTTGCACATTATGTATATTTTGTGTATCCTGCAAGTCAACTGCAATCGCAAAAGCCAAAAGCCTTAACGCAAAGACGCCAAGTCGCAATGAAACCCAAAAACAGAGAAATTGAATCATATTGTGAGGAAATATGGAGCCGATCGTTACCTTAAGAGAAAAATGCCGTAAATGTTATTCCTGCGTGAGGAGCTGCCCCGTCAAGGCCATCAAGGTGGACAAGAATTTTACCGACATCATGTTTGACCGCTGCATCGGCTGCGGCAACTGCCTCAGCAACTGCCCGCAGAAAGCAAAGATTGTTTGCGACAAGGTAGGAGTGACAGAAAAGCTGCTCGCTTCCGGCCAATCGGTTATTGCCGTACTTGGATGCTCCTTCCCGGCTTTTTTCCACTACGTTTCGCCTGGTCAGCTTGTGGCAGGACTTAAAAAGCTGGGGTTTGCCGAGGTCCATGAAGGATCTTACGGCGCCGAACTGATGGCGTCAGGCTATGCGGAAGCCATGGAACGATCACCTTCTCCTCTAATCTCATCACACTGTCCTGCGGTGGTTGACCTCATAGAACGCCACTATCCTCGACTGATCAACAATCTTGCAACGGTCGTTTCCCCCATGGTGGCAATGGGACGTTTCCTGAAAACGATTCTGGGAGCCGAGACCAAGGTAGTTTACCTAAGCTCATGCATCGCCGCCAAGTTTGAGGCCCAGGCAGAAGAAACCGGCGGCGTCATCGACATCGTTCTGACTTACAGGGAACTGGAAGGGATATTCAAAAGCCGTTCAATCAGTGTACCCGCACTCAAGGAAGAACCGTTCGATGGCATCCGGCCCCACTTAGGCAGGCTTTTCCCCATTTCCGAAGGAACCTTCAAAGCGTTTTCCATTGCCACCGACCCACTTGACTGCGAAATCGTGACCGCCGAAGGAGAAGTGAATGTGATGGGAATCATCAAGGATCTTGCATCAGGTCGCATCAATCCCCGCATTGCCGACATCCGTTTCTGTTATGACGGCTGCATCGGCGGACCGGAAAGGAACAGAGAACTGACAGGATTTTACAAGCGCAATCTGGTCATCTCCCACTTTAAACGGGATGTCCCGTACAACACCGCTCACCACTACCCGGAACAAATAAAACCGTGCTCCTTTGACAGAGATTTTTCAAGCAAGCATGTGAAGCTGGCAATCCCAAAGGGTAGCGATGTGAAAAAAATCCTGCAGAGCACCAACAAGTTCACTCAGAAGGACGAGTTGAACTGCCGGGCTTGCGGCTATCGTACCTGCCGCGACTATGCAGTTGCCGTCTTCCAGGGCCTCGCCGATCTGGAGATGTGCCTCCCGAATAATTTGCAGCAGCTTGAAGAGGACCGGGGGAGACTTATCCAGAAATACGAACTGGCCAAAAGGGAACTTGATCGCGAATATGGCGATGAATTCATTGTCGGGACAGACAGAAAAACCCTGGAGGTGCTCGACCTGATCAAACAGGTGGGGCCCACTCCCACCACAGTCCTCATCCGAGGGGAATCGGGGACCGGCAAGGAACTGACAGCCCGCGCCATCCACCGATTCAGCAAAAGAAACGACAAACCCCTGGTAACGGTCAATTGCACCACCATTACCGATTCGCTCCTGGAAAGTGAGCTGTTCGGACACAAGAGAGGTGCGTTCACCGGCGCGGTCGCTGAAAAAAAAGGGCTTTTTGAGGCGGCCGACGGCGGAACCATCTTTCTCGATGAAATCGGGGACATCACCCCCAAGCTCCAGGCTGAACTCCTGCGCGTTCTTGACAGGGGGGAGGTGAGACCGGTCGGTGGAACCGTGACCAAAAAGGTGGATGTCCGCCTTATTGCCGCTACCAACAGGAATCTGGAGGAGGGAGTCAAGGATGGATGGTTTCGGGAAGACCTCTATTACCGTCTCAATGTCTTCACCATAACCATGCCGCCTCTGCGCAGCAGGATCGAATCGGTCCCGCTCCTTGCCCACTATTTTCTGGAAAAGGCTCGCAATAAGCTGAACAAAAACATCATCGGCCTTGAGGAACGGGCCATAAAGGCCATGTCACAGTATTCCTGGCCAGGCAACATCAGGGAGATGCAAAACGTCATCGAGCGTGCCGCGGTCCTCACCCTCGACAAGATTATCAAACTGGGGAATTTGCCGTTGATCTTCGCCGAAAACTACGCCGAAGGGGCCTCGGACCTCCCCGATCTCGTCTCTTTCAAGAATGAGCGGGAGCCCCATGTCATGCGGGTGGAGAAAAAACTCATCCAGCGCTACCTTACCGATGCGGGGGGAAATGTGTCAAGAGCGGCACAGCTCGCCAACATCCCCCGCAGAACCTTTTACCGGCTCCTGGACAAGCACGGGCTTAAGGGGCAGAGGTTCAGGACCGGCGGCAGGGCCGGAGACCGCTAACAGCCAGCTAACGCGCCTGCCACTCACACAGGCGCAATCGTTTCCCATAACTGTATAACCGACTTCTATGGTAATACATCGATTTCTCCCTGGCTTTGCCGGCACAATCGTGCGCAAATGAGCATTTTTGACACGGTGTGCCATCTGCGGCACAAAACCCAAGCGCCGTCCAACCATTAACCCGCACTAACCATAAATAAACATAACATTATCGGTATGTTACAATGCCACACCGACTTATGGCGAGACTGGCATGCTTCTGGCATATTGTAGTGTATTCAACGAAAACAAACAAAACACTACAAATAGCGGAGGTGAAGAATGGGAAGAATGAGGGAAAATCCAAGGTACAATGTAGTATCCATGAGGATCAGCGACGAGGAAAAGGAAACGCTTGAGCTCATCATGAATGTAACCCACAAGAGTGTATCTGATATCATGAGGGAAGCCATGGAGCTTTTAAAACATCGGCTCACTCCCGAACTGGACAAAAGGGCCGCCTGATCTCCTGACACAAATAAGGGGCGCCGTGCGCCCCTTATTTGTGTCAGAATTTTGACACCGTTGTTGTCTATTCAATTTAAGGATTCGTCATTTAACCTTCCAGGTCGTCCCCTGCGGTCCATCCAGCACGACGATATTCCTGGCAAGAAGCGCATCCCTTATCTCGTCGCTCCGCTTGAAATCCTTCGACTTCCTGGCAGCCGTCCGCTCCGCAATGAGCCTCTCGATCTCGTCCACGGAAATCGGAAGGTCCGCCACTTTCCTCCCCCTGATGCGTTCCAGGTAGGCTACGGGCTCAGAGGTTAATATCCCGAGCACCCCTCCGATTCCCCTGATTTTATCCCTGGAGTCGGCTAACAATGCCTTGATAAAACCTGACTTTTCGGTGCTTTCAACAAGCACCCGGTTTATGCTCCTCACAAGATCAAAGACATTCCCAAACGCTTGGGCTGTGTTAAAGTCGTCGTCCATTGCTTCTTTAAAGCGCTCCCGGATGGAGCCGGACTTCTCGTGGAGTTCCCGCTCCGCCTCCTTCATGGAAACAGGGGTTATCTTCTCAACAGAGTCGGGTGTCTCACCAGCCAGCACCTCTTCAATCCCTGCCAGCGCCTTATAAATCCTCGCCAGGCCGGCTTCTGCCTCGTCCAGGTTCTGATCGGAGAAATCCAATGGTGAGCGGTAGTGTGCGGAGAGAAGAAAAAACCGAAGCACCTCGCTGTCGTACTTATCCAACACCTCCTTGATGGTAAAGAAATTCCCCAACGATTTGCTCATCTTTTCCGAATTGATGTTAACAAAGCCGTTATGGAGCCAGTATTTCACAAAGCGACGGCCGGTGGCGGCTTCCGACTGGGCTATCTCGTTTTCATGATGGGGAAAGATCAGGTCCTTACCGCCGCCGTGAATATCAAAGGTTTCCCCAAGATATTTCATGCTCATGGCCGAGCACTCGATATGCCAGCCGGGACGTCCCCTTCCCCACGGGGATTCCCAGAAAGGCTCACCGGGCTTTGCCTCCTTCCAAAGGGCAAAATCCATGGGGTGGCGTTTCCTCTCATCCACATCGATGCGAGCGCCTGCCTGCATCTCTTCCAGACTTCTCTTGGAGAGCTTCAGATAAGGGTCGAACCGCTCCACGCAAAAGTAGACGTCTCCTCCGGCCTGGTAGGCAAATCCCTTATCGATGAGTTCCTGTACGAGGCTGATGATCTCGCCGACATGTTCCGTGGCCTTCGGCTGAACGTTGGGGAGCAGAAGCCCGAGCTGCTCCATGTCACGATCAAACTCCCTGATAAACCGTTCCGATATTTCATGAAACGGGACCCCTTCCCTGTTGGCCCGGTTGATGATCTTGTCGTCTATGTCGGTATAATTGCGCACATAGGTAACGTCCATGCCGCGATAGCGCAAATAACGGTAGATCACGTCAAACACCACATTTGCCCTGGCATGGCCGATGTGACAGTGGTCGTAAACCGTTACGCCACAGACGTACATCTTTACCTTGCCCGGCTCCAGCGGGACAAATTCCTCTTTCCGGGCGGAAAGGGTATTATAGACTCGTAAGGCCATGCATATCCTCGGAATTGATTATTTTTGAAAGGGGCAAATTTACCACAATGCACGCTGGTTGTGAAGGATAAGTTACGGCAAACTGGCTCTCAAGGGGATTTGGCCAGGAACTCCCTGACCCTGGAGACGATTACCTCGTTGGTAAAAGGTTTGCGAATGAAGCCATCGACGCCGGCCTCGGCAGTCAGGCGTTTCAGTTCATCCTCACTTTTCGAGGAGAGGAGCAAGATAGGAATCTGCTTGCTGAATTCCTTCTCCCTCAGCAATTTTGCCTTTTTGTTCCCGTCAAGCATCGGCAGCATGACATCCAGAATGATCAGGTCCGGTTTGTCTTTCGAAAAGATGACGCTGTTGGCCTCGATGCCGTTGGTCGCGGTAAGCACCTCGTAGCCCGCTCCTTCAAGGGCGTCCCGTGCCATTGCCAGAACCAGCTCGCTGTCGTCAACCAGCAGTATTTTTTGTTTCGACATGGTTATTCCTCCGTTATTAAACCTAGCTGCGTCTCTGCTCCCTCTATTTGCCGAATATTCTGACGACGGCCCCCGGAATTTCGGAGAGCGGCAGCACTTCGTCCACCGCATTCAGTTCCAACGCCGCTTTGGGCATCCCGAAAACAGCACAGCTCTCTTTATCCTGAGCAATGGTCACGCCTCCCTGCTCCTTGATCCGGCGCAATCCCAGCGCGCCGTCCTTCCCCATGCCGGTCAGAAGAACACCCACCACTCGCGCCCCCTGGTCAGCGGCCAGCGAATTAAAAAAAACATCTATGGAGGGGCGACAACAGTTGACGGGAGCATCCTGCACAAGCCTTATTTTCCCCCGCTCAGAGACCATATGACAGTCGTTGGGCGCCACCAGCGCCTCCCCGATTTTGAAATCATCGCCGTCAACCGCCAGCCGCACCCTCATCCGGCTTTCGCTGTCCAGCCACTTGGCAAATCCCCGGGCAAAACCGCTCGCTATGTGCTGTACGATAAATACCGTTGCCCTTAATTCCGCCGGTAATCTCTTCACGATGGTCATCACGGCTTTTGGCCCCCCCGTGGAAGCGCCGATGGCCAGGATATTCCGGTCGCCGCCGACCGGGCTGGTGATTTTCGGCGCCGCCATGTGTCTTTTAACGGGGCGGCGGATAACCTTGATCCCGGCCAACAGCCTTACCTTCTCGATAATCCTTACTTCAAAGCTTTCCGCAAGCTTGAGGTCGGCGCCGTCCGGTTTCTCCATGACATCGAGAGCGCCTTTTTTGATGGCGATAAAGGCACGGTTTACTTCCCTGTCGTCCAGTGTGGCGGAAAGGACAAGAATAGGGGTCGGGAAATGCGCCATGATCTCTTCTATGGCAGCCAGGCCGTCCATGACCGGCATCATGAGATCCATGATCACCAGGTCGGGTGCAAGCATACGGATCATGGCAACTGCCTCTTCACCGTTCTTTGCTTCGCCTGCCACCACAATATCGTCGGTGGCAAGGAAAATATCCCTTAAAACCGCCCTGGTGAGGGAAGAATCGTCTACCAGCAGAACGCTTATCATATATCATTACCTTTGTTTCTGGTGTAAGTACCCCTCACCCTATAAGCGCCTCGACCGTATCCAGTAACGCCCCCTGATCAAAGGACCCCTTTACGATGTAGGCCTGCGCCCCGGCCTCTATTGCCCTTCTCTTGTCTTCATCCCTGCTCCGGGAAGAAACTATTACAACGGGCACCTCCCGGTATTCATCCATGGCGCGGAGCTTTTTTGTCAGCTCAAAACCGTCCATGCCCGGCATTTCGATGTCGGAAACCACCAGGTCGAACCTCGCGACCGCTACCTTGCCCAAGGCATCCTCACCGGAAATGGCAACCTCCACCTGGTAACCGTGGGCGATCAGGATGCTTCGTTCCATGGTGCGGGTGGTGATTGAATCGTCAACCACCAGGATGTTCCCCTTCAGGCGGGCCGCCTCGCTTTCCGCGAAAGCCTTGCGGAAGCCGACCGTTCCCACCCCTTCAGCATTGGCAAAGATATCCGGCACGTTCAGTATGAGGGCGGGAGCCCCGTCTCCAAGGATGGTGGCGCCGGAAACGTACTCGACACTCTTTAACTGGCCTCCAAGTCCTTTTACCACAATTTCAGAGCTTCCATGGTTCGTATCGATGGCACAGGCAAGGGATTGGTCGCGTAATTTGAGAACGGCCGCCGCAATTTTTCCCGACTCCAGCAGGGTTTTCTTCTCCGGAAGCCCCAGAAGGGTCGACAACGAAACCAGCGGTATCGTTGCGCCGCGGAGGGAAATAACCTCCTTCCCTCCAACCGTTGTGATGTCTTCATCCCGGATCTTTATGGTCTCCTGAACATAGGTAAGGGGTAAGGCGTAACATTCTCCGCAGCAGGAAATCATCAGGGCCTCAATGACCGACAGGGTGAGCGGCAAATGGAGGGTGATCTCGGAAAAACTTCCCACCTCGCTTTTCAACAGGAGGTTCCCCTTCACCTTTTCGAGGTTTTTCTCTACCACCTCCATGCCGACCCCACGCCCGGAGAGATCGGTGACTATCTCGCTGGTGGAAAAACCGGGCCTCAAGACCAGATAGAGGGCTTCATTGCCGCGTAAAAGTTCCGCTTCCTCCTTTTCGATTACCCCCTTGCGAAGCGCCGCCTGTTTGATTCTTTCCGGGTCCATGCCGCGGCCGTCGTCCCGGATGTCGATCCTGACACTGCTCCCCTCATGCCGTGCAGTTATTCGCACCGTTCCCTGCGACGGCTTCCCGCGGGAAAGCCGTTCATCGGGCGGTTCGATACCGTGGTCTACGGCATTGGTGAGGATATGGAGAAGCATCGGTTTGAGGATTTCGAGCAGTACCCGGTCCACCTCGATAGTCCCGCCGACAACCTCAAGCTTTACCTCTTTCCCCTGCGCCTTGGCCTGGTCGCGGACCATCCGGGTGAATCCTTCGGTGATGGTGGAAAGCGGGAGCATCCGTAGCGCTATGGCTTCACCGTGGAGTTCCTGGATCAGATAATCGAGGTACAGGACATCTGCTTCCAGGCCGCGCTGGAATTCCTGGAGACTATCAACCGGCAATGGGGTATCTGCCGACTGGCAAAGTCCCTTCAGGTAAGACACTTTCTCCTCGAATCTTTTTCTGCTGATGATCATTTCGCCGATCAGGTTCACCACACTGTCGAGGGTTTTTACCTTCGCCCTGATGGTGTCACCCAGCGCCTCCTCCGGCTTCGGGAGCTCTTTCACCGCGTAAACCTGGCACTCTCCGCGTTCAAAGGCGGTCAGGAACTTCTCCAGGTCCACTGGCGACTCCTCCCCCCTGGCCAGCGCACCGGTTATACGAGCGATGGTGTCGCTTCCCTGGAGGAGCAGGTCTATGTTGCCGGTATCGGGAGCCTTTCGCCCCTCCTCCATCCCCAGCAACAGGTCCTCCATCTTGTGGGCGATGGCGCTTATTCCGTCAAATCCCAGCATTCTGGCAGAACCTTTGAGAGTGTGGGCGCTGCGCAAGAGGTCATGGATCAGCGCAGGGGTCTCCGGATTCCTCTCCAGAATCAGGAGACCCTTTTGCAGTGCCGCCAAATGCTCCTCCGCCTCCTTGAGGAAGATGTCGAGATATTTGCTTTTATCCGGCATCTAGGCCTCTTCGTCACTCAGGTCTTTCAGTTTTTCAGTCTGTTCCATGATCTCGGATACGGCCCTTTCGGTCTCCCTGGCGCTTCCCGCCACCTGCTGCGCCACATCCCGTACTTCAGCCATGGTTTCCGCCATCTGTTCACAGGCCGACGTCTGCTGCTGAGTCGAAAGGGTGATCTCCTTGGCAGCCCGGGCGGTCTCCTCCACCATGCCGATAATCTTTCCGAAAGACTGCTGGACCTGGTCCACCAGGCTGGAGGCAGAGTCTACCGCCTTGGTCCCCTCTTCCGTTACTATGATGGTGGAGTTGGTCGCCTTCTGAATCTGTTCGATGAGCCCCTTGATCTGTTTGGTGGCATCCACGGTCCGCTCCGCCAGTCGCTTTACCTCCTGGGCGACAATGGCGAACCTTTTGCCCGCTTCTCCGGCGCCGGCGGCCTCAATGGCGGCGTTCAGGGCGAGCAAATTGGTCTGATCGCTTATTTCATCGATTATTTCCACAATCCCGCCGATCTTCTGGCTGTTGTCCCCCAACTGCAGCATGCTTTCAGCTACGCTCTGGACCTGGGTCTTGAGCCGCTTCATTCCTTCGATGGCGTTGCTGACGTCACTGGTGCCGGCAATGCAGCTCTGATTGGTCTCATCGGCCATGGATTCAACGGATTTTGCGTTGTCCGTAATCTGCTTGGCGGTTATGGCGATCTCTTCCGACGTGGTTGTCACCTCCTGCACGGCGGACGCCTGCTGGGTGGCCCCGGAAGACTGCTGCGCGCTGATGGCCATCATCTCGTTGGCGGAGCTGGAAAGCTGGATGATCGCCTCCTTTATGGAAGCGATTATGCGGCCGCTTTTCTCGATCTCTCCCTTGAGGTTTTTCACAATGACATTGGTCATCTTGTGAAACGCCTCGGCCAGCGTCCCGATCTCGTCGTGGGTTTCAATGGGAATTTTCACATCCAGGTTGCCTTCGGTAATGCTGCGCGCCGCATCGGTCAGTTTCAGAAGCGGCCGCACCGAATAACGCACCACATAGAAAATGGTAAAGCTGGAAACCACGAGCATGAGAAGCATGGAAAAAATGATCTGAGTCCGGAGCGCGGCTATCTTCTTGTCGGTTTTCTCCATGGAAAAGCCGATTCTGAACCCTCCCCAGTGCTTGCCGTTGACGTATACCGGCGCGGAGATGTCCCACATCCTCTCCCCCGTGTCACGGTAATATACCTGTTTCAGAAGCTCCTGCTGGTTTTTAGCCGCTTTGAGTCCCACCTCGTCGTTGAACATCCGTTTGGTCCGGTTGTTGACCTTGTCCTTTTCCTTATCCCCGGTCAGCGGTTGCGAATATCCGGTGTTGTGGGTCGGAAGATAGCCGTTCCTGTCCACCAGTACGGCGAACACCACCTGGTCGTCCTTCAGATACTCGTCTTCCATTTCCTGAATAGCCTGGTCGAGGAACTTGTCGTACTTGGTATGGTATTTCTGTGGATCGGTAGAAGGAATGGGGAGGTAATTCTCGTCGAATATCTCTGACGTGGTGAATTTGCCGTTCGCCACCGCGTCTTCCAGTATCCGCTCCATCATTTTGGCCCCGGCCAGCGCCTCGATTCTTCCCTTTGACAGCAGCTCCTCTTCCATGACGGCGCTTCTCGACCTGACGAAATAGACCGTGAAAAACGACATGATGACGATCATCACGAGAATGAGAATTGCCGCAATCTTCACCGAGAGTTTGTTGAACATAGCCACTCCTTGCCTATGGAAATAAGTAGGGGCGCCCCTTGTGGGTGCCCTTAAGCCGGGCAGGCACAAGACCTGCCCCTACATTAACATCACTTATGCTCCACCACAATTTCCGGCGCAGCCATGAGTTTCTTGATATCAAGCAGCATGATCAGATTGCCGTCCACGTTGAGCTGCCCGCGGATATATTCGCGCTGAGCCCCTGCCAGGGATTTCACGACCGGCTCAAAGCTGTTCAAGGAAAGCGCCGAGACCCCTTCGACCTTCTCGGTCAGCAGACCGGTGGCAAATGTGTCGGACTTCACCACGATAATTCTCCCTGTCGCGGTCAAGGGCGGCTGAGGGAGCCCCAGAAACGGCCTGATATCCAGTGCCGCGGTTATCTCCCCCCTGAGGTTGAAGACCCCGACGATGATTTCCTGCACCTTGGGGACCCTGACCAGCTTCGGAACCCTTATCACCTCGGAGGCATAGACGGTTTCAAAGGCATACGTCTCTCCGCCGAGAACGAAGGTGACGCACTCCAGTCGCTCTTCCTGCCCCTCTTCAACCTCCGTCAGCCCCTGCCAGTACTCCTCCCTCATCTCATGAAGGATGGAGCTTATGTCGTATCCCGCTTTTTTCCCCTCTGTCTTTTCCTCTGTCATTTTACGGATACCTTTTTCATAGGGTCATGGTTAAGGTTTTAACGCCTCACCCCTCACTCCTTACTCCTCACTTACACCGCTCTCACCAGTTCGCTGCGCAGGTGCTCCAGAAAAACTACCCGTGAAAGGCCGCCGGAGTGAGGAACTACCCCATCCTCTTCTCCTCGCTCCAAAATCCTCAGGCTGTTTCTGAGCTCCCGCAACCCCTCCTTTTCCTTTCCCAGGCGGACAAAGAGCCGGCCCAGATGGTAGTGGGGCATGACAAAATCCATGTTCAGGAGGATGGCCTTGCGATACTCCTCGGCAGCCGCTGCCGGTTCATTGATCATATCGAGGACCAGTCCTTTCAGAAAATACGCCTCCGGCAACAGGTCGTCGATGGTCAGGGCTTTGCTGCATATCGCCAGGGCGTCCTCAAAAAGACCGTCATTGGCCAGAATAAACCCCTGAGTCACGAGGGCCGCCACATGATCGGGCTTTCGCCGGATTACCTCCGCCAGGAGCTTCGCGGCCTCCGGGAAATTTTCCTCGTCAAACAGGGCCCTGGCTCTCTCATAACATTCTTTCAGCTCCGGTTCGCTCTTCTTTTCATAGATGGCTTCAGTTTGCGGAAGGAGCTTTACTGGAGCCGGCTTCGCACCACCCTTTGCTGACTTCTTCTCTTTGGCAGGCCGTTGTTCCCGCCGCAGTGGGAACGCGTGTGCGCCGCTTTTTTTACTGTAATAAAAACTGCCGTCCCGAGTGTGTCTCTCAAACTGGGACGAAATCTGTGAAAGGGCCTCCGCATGCCCCAAAAACAGGTAACCGCCAGGGACCAGGCACTCGGCGAACCTTTCGACGATTCTTCTGGTGGTGTCGAGGGTAAAATAGATCATGACGTTGCGGCAGAAGATGGCGTCAAACTTCCGGGAATCGCCGTCCTCTGTGGGAAATCCAGCAGTTTGCAGATTCAGGGGGGAAAATTCGATCAGACTTTTCACCTCTTCCTTTACCCTGAATTTATCCCCAACCCAGTCAAAATATCGGTCCAGGTAGCGTTTTTCCGTGACCCTCATGGCCCAGGAGCGGTATACCCCCTCCCTGGCTTTTTTCAGCGCCCGGTTATTGATGTCCGTGGCCAGAATCCTGATGTCCCGCTTCCGCCAGTCAGGAACGGTTTCCATGATGGTCATCGCCATTGAATAGGGCTCCTCGCCGGTGGAGCATCCCGCAGACCAAAATCGGAGACTTTTCCCATTCCGGGCTGTCAGCTCAGTGGCAATAAGCGTCTTCAAAGCTTCGAAGTGGGCGCGGTAGCGAAAAAAATAGGTTTCGCCGACAGTGAGGTGCTGGAGTAATTTCTGCAGTTCCTGACGGCTCTCCTGATACCGGGTCAGGTGATCGAAATATTCCCGGTGAGAACCGATTCGGAGCGCCCCCATTCGGCTCGCTATCCCCCGCTCCAGGATCTTCATATTGCGCCGCTCGAAGTGAAGTCCGCTGTGAGCCACCAGATATTCATAAAACAGCCGGTAATCGCTGTTTCGCAGCGGCATCGCTTTTGCGGGCGCAACGCGGGTGTCCTCCCCTTTGGCAAGGATTTCGATCCCCTCGCGGAGCCTCGCCATATTCACCGGTTTGGGGATAAAATCAAAGACATTCAGAAACTCGTATTCCAGCTCCGGATAGGCGGAAATGACGATAACGGGCACGTGCCGGGCCTCCCTCGTCCTTTGCAGCCGCGGCATGACTTCTATGGAGCCGATCCCCGTCGATGACACTTCAAGGACTATGAGCTCCGGCATGAATGCCCTGACGGTCTTCAACTCCTCGATGGTTCCCAGTATGCAAGACACCGTATGACCGTCCGCCGCAAGCAAGCCCGACAGGGAATCGCAGAACGCCTTATCGGCGCTTATGATGAGAATACGCAGCGACATATCAGGCTTTGCTGTTCCCCTGGTCTCCCTTGTCAAGCTTCGCCCAAGAGTCACGCAGGGTCACCGTCCGGTTGAAAACCGGTTTGCCGGGGGTGGAATCTTTTGCATCGACGCAGAAATACCCTTGCCGCTCGAACTGGTAACGGCTCTCGGGAGCAGCTTCCTTCAGGCTCGGCTCCAGCCGGCAGGAGGTCAGGATCTCCACCGAATGCAGGTTGACAAAGCTCTTCCATTCGTCCCCTGCCGGGTTAGGTTCGGTAAAGAGGCGGTCGTAGAGTCGCACTTCCGCTTCGATCGCGTGCAGCGCCGAAACCCAGTGGATGACCCCCTTCACCTTGCGGCCGGCGGCCGGCCCCCCCGTGTGGGTGTCGGGATCATAGGAGCAGCGGACCTCGATCACGTTCCCCGCCCCATCCCTCACCACCCCGGTGCACCGGACGATGTACGCATAGCGCAACCGCACCTCCTGCCCCGGTGCCAGGCGATGGAACCCCTTCGGCGGCTCCTCCAGAAAATCGTCCGTTTCGATCCAGACCTCCCGGCAGAAGGGAATGGTGCGGCTCCCCGCCTCCGGTTTCTGCGGGTGGTTGGCGACCGTAAACTCCTCCACCAGATCTTCCGGGTAGTTGTCGATAACGAGTTTCAGGGGCCGCAGCACCGCCATGGCCCTGGGCGCCCGCTCGTTCAGGTCCTCCCGCACGCTTTCTTCGAGAATGCTCATGTCGATCCAGCTGTCGCTCCTCCCCACACCGATCCTCTCACAGAAGCTCCTGATCGCATCCGGGGTGTAGCCGCGCCTGCGGAGGCCCACGAGGGTAGGCATGCGCGGGTCGTCCCAACCTCTTACATCGCCGTCTTGCACCAGTTGCAGCAGCTTCCGCTTGCTCATCACGGTGTAGGTGAGGTTCAGCCGGGCGAACTCATACTGGCGGGGGGGATAGATGCCGAGCCGGTCAAGAAACCAGTCGTAGAGGGGGCGGTGGTCCTCGAACTCCAGGGTGCAGATGGAGTGGGTGATCCCCTCGATGGAGTCGCTTTGTCCGTGGGCGTAGTCGTACATGGGATAGATGCACCACTTCTCCCCCGCATGGGGATGGGGGGCGTGGAGGATGCGGTACATGACGGGGTCACGGAGGTTCAGGTTGGGGGAGGACATGTCGATCTTCGCGCGCAGCACCCGTGAGCCGTCCGGAAACTCCCCGGCCCGCATCCTTCGGAAAAGTTCCAGGTTCTCATCCGCCGACCGGTTGCGGTACGGGCTTTCCTTGCCGGTTTCGGTCAGGGTCCCCCGGTACGCGCGGATCTCGTCGGCGGAGAGGTCGTCCACATAGGCGTCCCCCTGTCTTACCAGCTGTTCCCCCCACTGATAGAGCTGCTCGAAGTAGTCGGAGGCGTAATAAAGGTGCTCGCCCCAGTCAAAGCCGAGCCAGCGGACGCTCTCCTTGATCGACTCCGCGTACTCAACCTCTTCCTTGGCCGGATTGGTGTCGTCGAAACGGAGGTGGCAGCGGCCGCCGAAATCCCCGGCCAGGCCGAAATTGATGCAGATGGATTTCGCGTGGCCGATGTGCAGGTAGCCGTTCGGCTCCGGCGGAAAGCGGGTGATCACTGTCTTGTGCTTGCCACTCGCGAGGTCTTCCTCGATAATGGCGCGGATGAAGTTGGGTGTTTGAGTGGTTTCAATAGTCATATCCAATAAGACCCTCTTTAAGAATTTTCCCAGCGCATTAATTCAGTTCTTTAGCAGTCAGCGCTTTTTGAAAGCTCATGAACCTGTTTGCTTCAGGCGTCTTCCCGTTCTTCCAGCAAGGCGACGGCATAAGAAGCAATCCCCTCGCCCCGCCCGGCAAAACCCAGCTCTTCGGTGGTGGTCGCCTTGACATTGACCCGCTCCGTTTCGCAACCCAGCACCGCAGCGATGTTGGTCCGCATCAGCGGGATAAACGGCGCCAGCTTCGGCCGCTGGGCGACCACCGTCGCGTCCACGTTGCCGACCCGATACCCCTTCCCCTCCGCCAGCTCCATTACGTGCCGAAGAAGCTTCAGGCTGTCGGCCCCCTTGTAGCGGGGGTCGGTGTCGGGGAAGTGCTTGCCGATGTCTCCTTCTCCGATGGCCCCGAGGATGGCGTCGGAGATGGCGTGCAGCAGCACGTCCGCGTCGGAATGCCCCAGAAGCCCCTTTTCATAGGGGATGTCCACCCCCCCCAGGATCAGCCTCCTGTCGGTGACCAGTCTGTGCACGTCGTAGCCGTGACCCATGCGCATATTCGCTTTTCACCCCTTTCACTGTTTACTTTTGATTTTAAAGGAACGCCTCAGCGAGTATAAGGTCCTCCGGCGTGGTAATCTTGATGTTCCGGTAATCGCCCATGACGATGCGGACGTCTTTCCCCATCCGCTCCACCAGCGAGGCGTCGTCGGTCCCCAGATACCTCTCCGCCTCCGCTATTTCATGGGCCGCCCGGATTATGGCGTACCTGAAGGCCTGCGGCGTCTGGGCCAGCCACAGGTTCTCCCGGGGCGGGGTCTCCCTGACTATCCCGTCCGTCACCACCTTGATGGTGTCCTTTGCCGGCACCGCCACCAGGGCACCGTCATGGAGCCTTGCCGTTTCCACGGCGTGCTCCAGCACACCGGCCGGGATGAAGGGGCGCACACCGTCATGTATCAGCACCACATCGTCGTCCGAGACATCCGCCATGGCCCGCAGGCCGTTCAGGACCGAGTTCTGCCGTTCCGCGCCGCCCGGGACTATCCGACGCACCTTGGTAAAGCCGTATCTTTCCACCACCTGTTCCCGGCAGTAGGGAATCTCCTGGGAGGGAGTCACCAGATAGATTTCGTCCACGAAATCCGCCTGTTCAAAAACCGAGATGGTTCGGGCAACAATCGGCATCCCGGCCAGAAGGAGATACTGTTTGTTGATATCCGCTCCCATCCGTTTGCCCATTCCCGCCGCCGGGATCAGTGCGATAACTTTCATGAGCCGGTTCTCTTCACCGTGGAGTGTGGAAATGGTGCCGTCCTGCTGAAACAGAACTTATCCTTACAAATATAATGGCCCATTCCTTTCCGGGTCAATGAAAAAATCATTGTCGAAATAAAAGCTGTTTGATTATACAGGAGGAATATAAAAAGGCCAGACAAATTAGTAAGTTATTGCCTGACCTTTCGCAGCTATGCTGATTTTTCCCGCAACCGGGACTCGGGAACCGGAAATGCCTTTACTCTTCCCGCTTACCGAATCCCGCTTCCCGGCCTGCAACCGACTTGAGCGCAGCGATGAGCAAGGGAACGTCGCTATCAAGGATGGTGCGGAGATCCAGAAGGAAGTTGCCTTTAAATATCCTGCCTATTACCGGCACATCGCCCTTTCTTAACCTCTCCTCCAGTTCCTGGGGAGAGGTATTTTCCATCTCCACCGCTATCAGAACGGTGGGGAGTTCCGCAAGGGGGAGGGCGCCACCTCCAACCTGTGAAAAGCCATCCATGAGGCGTAGTTTCATTTCGGCCGGGATCTCCCGGCGCAGTTTCCGCAGCAGACTTTTCCCTCGGAGAGAGAGCCCGGAAGGAGATGCCGTCAGCATCCGCAGTGTCGGAATTTCCGCCAGAGCCTGCCGCTCGTCGCGATAAAGCCGCAAGGTCCCTTCCAGCGCGGCAAGGGTCAGTTTGTCGATGCGCAGCGCACGGAGAAGGGGATGCTTTTTCATCGCCTCCAGTCGCGCCTTGTTCCCTACGATGATGCCGGCCTGGGGGCCACCCAGGAGCTTGTCGCCGCTAAAAGTGACCACATCGACCCCTGCCCGAACGTACTCCTGCACCGTCGGTTCAGCGCACCCCGATAATGCGGAGAGATTGACGAGATTACCGCTTCCCGCGTCGGCCATGACCGGTATCGCCAATTCCCGACCGACCTCTGCCAGTTCAGCGGCCGCGACCTCCGCCGTAAAACCGACCACCGCAAAATTGCTGGTATGGACCTTCAGGAAAAGGCCGGTATCCGGGGTCACCGCCGCACGGTAATCCTGGAGATGGGTCCGGTTGGTGGTACCCACTTCCCTCAATAGCGCGCCGCTTTGCCGCATCACGTCGGGGATGCGGAACGAACCGCCGATCTCCACCAGTTCTCCCCGTGAAACCACTGCTTCTTTTCCGCAGGCCAGCGAGGCCAAAGCCAGAAGCACGGCAGCCGCGTTGTTGTTCACCACCAGCGCCGCTTCAGCGCCGGTAAGTTCGCACAAAAGCCGTTCCACATGGGAATAGCGGCTCCCCCTCTCACCTTTTTCCAGATCATACTCCAGGTTTGAATAGCCGAAAGCGATATCGCTCAAAAGCTGCCGAACCATGTCCGGCAGGGGAGAACGTCCGAGATTTGTATGAATCACCACCCCGGTGCCGTTCACCACCCGTTTCAGGCTGTGCGCACTTTCCGCCGAAAATGCGGCCAGCACGCGTTCGGAAACGGCCGGGGAGGTCAAGGACCCGGGGCCGAGTTCCCCCCGCAGCGCTTCCTCGCGCAAAGCCGCCAGGGCGGCGCGAACCGCCTTCAGGACAACCGGCCTTGGGTGAACGGCAAGGAGCGCCCTTACATCGGCCAGCTGCAGTACCTTGTCAACCTTGGGAATGTTTTTCAGGAGGGTCAAACAGCACCTCTCGGCAATAGTGTAAAATCCGTACTGACAGGCTGCTAAAGGTCCAGATGCCTGGCGGCGGAGAGCTCTTCAGGCTTTAGAGAAGGAGTCCCTCTGCCGACATGCATCAGGACCTTGCCGCCGTACTCGGCATTTCTTCGCACCAGCCGTTCAGAAAGGGCGGGGTCTCTTTTTCTGAATGCCTCGATGATCTTTTCATGTTCCTCCACCGACACCAGCATTCTGCCGGGGAGGCTCAGTGAAGCCAGGCGCAGACGCTGGAATTTACGAACCAGATGGGTAATCAGCTCGTGGAGTTTTTCATTATCAGCCGCCTTTATGAACAACTCATGGAAATCGTTGTGCACCTTGAAGAAGTTCTTGACGTCGCCGTTGTGCGAAAGAAGACGCAACTTTTCGTTGACTGCCTGGAGCTTTTCAATCTCCTTGGAGGTCAGGTTATCGCACGCCCTGCGCGCAGCATAACCTTCAAGGATGCTCTTTATGGCATAAAATTCCTCCACGTCCTTCTGGGAGAAGGAAACCACAACCGCCCCTTTCCTGGGGATGACGGTAAGATACCCCTCCGACTCCAACTGACGAAAGGCCTCTCTGATAGGGGTCCTGCTGATGCCGAATCGTTCGGCAAGCTCCGGTTCGGACACCTTTTCACCAGGCTTGAGGGCGCCGGACATGATGGCGTCACGAATGGTTTCCAGTATTTTTTCCCTGAGGGTCAGGTGCTTTTCGATGAATTTTTTCATAAGAATTTCTCCATGCGTTTTGTGAAATTGTATACAGTATACATTTTTTGTCAAGAATTTCCCTCACCCAACTTCGCAAATATCAGGTTCATAAATGCAATTCAAGTGCAATTGTCTTGAAATTTGCCGATTCAGATAGTAATCTAAGCGGCTAAAGGAGCAGCGGATGGACCCGGTTAGACATCTGAAAATTTCCTTTTTGGTACTGGCTCTCCTCGTTTCACTGGGTACGGCCGGCTATATGGGGATAGAGGGGTGGAGATTCCTCGATGCCCTCTACATGACGATCATAACCCTCGGCACGGTCGGTTTCAGGGAAGTCTACCCCTTAAGCGATGCAGGCAAAATATTCACCGTCTTTCTCATCATCTTCGGCGTCAGCGTCATCGGCTATATCGTGGGGAGTCTTGCCCAGATCATGTTTGAAGGGCAATTCCAGCGCATCATCGGGAGGAAAAAAGTGGAAAAAAAGGTCGAAGCCCTGAAGGACCACTATATAATCTGCGGTTTCGGGAGGATGGGGTCG
Organism: Geobacteraceae bacterium; assembly: GCA_009773645.1. Classification (GTDB taxonomy): domain Bacteria; phylum Desulfobacterota; class Desulfuromonadia; order Geobacterales; family Geobacteraceae; genus WSYB01. The sequence continues at coordinate 155,008 of WSYB01000003.1, read as the reverse complement.
CTCATCTGCAGGGAGTTCGCCGCCAAACCGATCCCCTTCGTGATCGTGGAGAAGAATACCGAGATTATCGAAAAACTTAAGGACGAAGGTTACCTGTTCCTTTACGGGGACGCCACCGACGATGAAACCCTGCTCAAGGCGGGGATAAAGAGGGCAAAGGGGCTTATTTCGGTGGTCACGTCGGACACGGAAAACGTTTACATAACCCTGACTGCTCGGGGTCTGAACCCCGACCTCTACATCCTGGCCCGCTCAGGTGAAGAAGGTTCGGAAATCAAACTGAAACGGGCCGGCGCCAACAAGGTCGTCTCGCCGTACCTGATCGGCGGGAGCCGCATGGCCCAGGCCATCCTCCGCCCCAACGTAGTCGATTTCATCGAGATCGCCACCGGCCGCGAACACCTGGAACTGCAAATGGAAGAGATACTGATCCCCGAGCATTCCAGTTTTGCGGGAGAAAACCTCGTCAGTTCCGGTTTCCGGAAGGAAACCGGCGTCATCATCATCGGCATCAAAAAAGCCACCGGCAAGATGGTCTTCAACCCCCATTCCCACGCAAAGATCGAGGTACACGACACCCTGATCGTCTTGGGCGAGCCGACCGCCATCCAGAAACTGGAAGAGCTGATCAGTTGCGGCAAATGCGCCGAAGACGTCTTAAGCAAGCAGAGGAGAGAACACAGCCACCATGAATAACCCGGTATTCGCCCATGTCCCTTACCACCTGCTCGAACAGAACCTGGAGTATGTCCTTGCCCGACGGATAAACCCCGAGGTCTTTTTCTCCGGCGACGCCCTGGACTCCCTCATTCCCGAGGAGTTGGCGGCAATTGCCGGGACCCTGACGGCCAATGGCATCAGAACGACGATCCACACCCCGTTCATGGACCTGAACCCCGGTTCGGTCGAACACCTCATCCGCGAGGCGACTCTGCGCCGTTTCAACCAGGCGCTGGACGCCGCCGAGATCCTGAAACCCGTGGTCATGGTTTTTCATCCGGGCTACGACCGGTGGCGTTACGGCGAAAGCCAGGACAAATGGCTCAAGCACAGCATCGACACCTGGCGCGTGGTACTTGAGCGGGCAGCAAAGATCGGGTGCGTGGTGGCGGTGGAAAATATCTTCGAGGAAGAGCCCTCCACGTTACGGGCCCTTTTTGAGGCGGTGGACTCCCCCGACTTTCGCCACTGCTTCGACGTGGGGCACTGGAACCTGTTCAAAAAGGTCGGGATGGAGGAATGGTTCGCTTCCGTGGGAAGTTACATTGCCGAAACCCACATCCACGACAACTTTGGCCTGAGGGATGACCACCTCCCCATAGGCGAAGGGGAGATAGATTTCAACCTCTTCTTCAGCCTCTTGAAGCGTTACGCCCCCGATGCGGTCTGCACCATCGAGGCCCACAGCCGGGAAAAGGTGGAAAAGGCCCTGCAATGCCTCGACGACTACCTGAAATAACCGATACAGCCTTATCCGGAGCGGGCCGTATGAGACGCCGTAAAGCCGGTTTTTTCCTGTGGGCCTGCGTCTGTTCGGCAACACTCGTGACAGCGTGTACTACCGTTACTCCGGGGGTGAAGGCTTACAAGGGCGGCGCTTATGCAACGGCCCTGCAGGAGTTCAAGGCGGATAACAGCGCCAGGTCCCACTATAATCTCGGCCTAATGTATTACAAGGGCGAAGGGGTCAGGGAGGACAAGAAAGAGGCGTTCACCTGGTTTTGCAAGGCAGCCGAACAGGGGTACGCCCCTGCCCGGTTCAGCGTGGGGGTCATGTACTATAAAGGGGTCGGGGTCGAACGGGACAGGGAAGAAGCTGCCAAATGGCTGCGCAAGGCTGCCGATCAGGGAGAGGCCAAGGCCCAGTTCAATCTGGGCCTCATGTACAACAACGGCGAAGGTGTCGACAAGGACAGGGGCGAGGCGGTAAATTGGTTTCGCAAGGCCGCAAAACAGGGGCACGGGAACGCGCAGGAGATCCTGAAGAGCTGGGGGGAGGAGTGGTGAGTAAGGAAAACCCATGAGAGTTTTCAGCATACAATCTGACGGCAAGTTTCACGAGTATATGCAGACACCCTTCCAAATTCATCACGAAGAGGCCATTTTAGAAGACTGGCTGGAATCGAATCCAGACGGCATCGTAGAAGACGGAAAAATCCTTGTCATCGGTCGGCAGGTTGCAACCGATTTGGGAGGATTCATCGATCTCCTCGGCGTGGACCGCGAAGGAGATGTGGTCGTTGTCGAACTCAAGCGAGATCGGACGCCGCGCGACACTTTAGCCCAAGCACTCGAATATGCATCGTTTGCCGAGCGTCTGGACACTGGGCAACTTGAGTCCATTTTGCGCTCATATCTGAATGACGAGTCCCTGAGCCTTGCGGAACATCATCGAGAATACTTCGAACTTGGCTCTGACGAAGCGGTGGCTTTCAACAAGGACCAACGCATAGTTATCGTCGGACAGCGGGTCACGCAGGAGATCCGACAGACAGCATCATTCCTTCGTTCCAAGGGATTTAGAGTGACCTGCGTTGAATTCACATTCTTTCAAGCCAATGGCGGAACACGCCTTTTGTCCCAAGAGATCGTGGTCGGCAAGGAATCTGGAAAACCGAGACAGGTAGCTTCCGGCTCCCTGCCAATCGTGACTGCAAACGAATTTTTGGGCTCGCTCGACGATAACGGTAAAGCCGTTTTCTCTCGTATTCTTCAACTCGCCAAAGAGAAGTCAATGCCGATTCACTGGGGAACCAAGGGCTTCTCACTGAATGTTGATCTCGGTGGAAGACACGTCGCTATCTGTTTCGGCTACCCTGCCGAGTCCGTTTACAAACAATCCATTTACACCGCCTTGCGAGGACGTGGCGGTATGGCGAGTAAGACCGCGGTTCCCGAGGATGTCTTTTCATCACTTTGGAGCAAAGCAGAAGCAACCGGTCTTTTCGTTCCGGCAGGGCGGGAATTGAAGTGCCTGATCAATCGAAAGTTGTCAGAGGAAGAAATCTCTTCTTTCTTAGACTGGTGTGAAGCAGTTACAGAAGCCGTCAGAGAGCATGGCCTAAAGGAATAGAACTGCCGAACCACCGGCGACAGCGAAACCGCTATCGCCATGAACCGACATCCAAAGAACCGAAAAAATCAAGGCCGAGAAAAGAACTGGCATTATAAGGACTCAATAACTACTTACGGAGGGGAACATGGATGAATTCAAGAAAAGGGTGTTGGCACATGTCGAACACATCAAGACAGTCGGTAGCCACTGTACAACAGAAGAGACCACAAAGCAGGCATTGATACTGCCATTACTCAACATTCTCGACTTCAGCCCCTTCGATCCCCAAAAAGTCAAAGCTGAATTCAGCGCCAATTTCCCAGGAGCGAAAGCCAGCGAGCGGGTAGACTATGCCCTCTTTTCAGGTGGCTCTCCCGTTATGTTCATCGAAGCCAAACCCTACAACAATAAACTCCCTAACCATGATGGACAACTGTCCCGCTACTTTAACTCTACACCCAGTGTCACCATCGCAGCCATAACCAACGGCATTGAATGGCGATTTTTCACTGATCTCAAACTACCCAATGTAATGGATAATTCACCATTCTTAACAGTTAATTTTGAAAAACTGGAAGACACGGATATAGAGCAACTCGCCAAATTTCGTTATGATATGTTCAATCCTGACAAGCTTAAGTCCTTTGCGGAAGAACGCAATTATATAGATCTTTTCACCAACACCATCGGAACCTGTTTGCGAGAGGTCGATCAGGACTTTGTTAGATTCATCGCTACAAGGGCAAATCTTACCCCAAAGCTCACTCCCAAATTTCTTGAAACCATGACTCCGCTGGTTAACCAATCATTGAAAGATGCTATCAGTGGAATGGTTATCAGCGGATTATCGACACCAGTTCCGATCTCAGCCCCATCACCCGCGATAAGTCAGCAAGTCACTTCAGAAGAAATTCTTGAAACAAGCAATATTGTTGATTCCGCCAACCCAAAAATTGTAACGACGTCAGCCGAACAAAAAATACTGGCGATCGTCAAGGAAATGGTAAGCGGTGTCGTAAACGCGGATGAAATTATCGGCAAGGATACCGAAAGCTATTACAACGTACTCTATCAAGGCAAGACAAACCGCTGGATCGTTAGCTACTATGGTGACAGGAAGAAAACGTTAGCATATTTTCCCATTGAACTTACAGAGCAGCACAAGGCAGGGATTAAAAGACGAGGGCTTGAGTTTGGCCCAAGCGGTAGCATCATACTCGACAAACCGGAAAGCATTATGCGCTTATCCGATATCGTATTCGATGCTCTAGCATATTGCCAGAATGATGACAATTTCAAGCGGAAACGAGACAATACGGGAGAAGCACCAGAAGTGCAGGGCTGAATTCTTCTGTTGCTGTGCGAGGAAATGAAAGGGGCGTGTCTCAACTTCGGACAATATCAAGGTTGGCACATGCCCTCGAAGTTGAGCCGCAGGCTCCGGGGATCGAGGTTTGCGGGACCGACCATGCTCCAGATGCCGTCCACCAGGAAGAGCTTGGTATTGACAAAGGGAGGGGGTTGATAGTAGACCCTGATCCCCTGCTGCAGCAGCTCCAAGAGGTAAGACCTGGTCACCCGGTGCACAACGGGGAGGTTATTGAGGGCGGAGAGGACCAGGAAAACTTCCACCCCGCGCAGGGCGATGGTGACCAAGGCCGAAATAAGCGGACGGGCGGGTAGGAAATAGGTGACCTTTGATTTGACTAAGATGTTGATAACTTATTGATAATTTAAACTTTTCAGCAGCACCCACCTAAGGGTTCTCAAGCCGGCCATTGGCAGAACTCTATACCGCTATCTCCAGCGTTATCTTTTCAAACCGCACCCGCGGCGCCTTGTTGCGGCCCGTTATGGCCAGTTCCACCAGTCCAAGCCCGACCAGCACCTTTACGTCTTCAGACACGTTTTTTATGTCCCTCCCGGCCATTTCCGCCAGCTCGCTGATCGATCCCGGCTGTTTTTCCCTGATTATCTTCAGAAGGGCGAAACGTTGAGGGGTCATCGCCTTTCTGAACGCCTCGAAATTGGTGAAATAAATTCCTTCGGGCTGGGACTTAACTTTTTCTCCGCGCTGGACGGTCTTGAAGGTCTCCGCAAATTCCTGCAACCCCTGCCGGAGGGGCTTTATTCCCATTTGTACGTTCTTAGCCTTCATGATACCTCCGAATGAATTCTTCCACATCCTTCAGGAAGTCTTCCACCAGCAGATCAGCGTCGATAAAACGATATGGTATTTCGTCTCCTCCGTGATGCCGGTGGTCCCCCTTTCCGCGCTCGTTGTCGTACCCTATGACCCGTTGCCCGTTAACCACATAAACCAGAGAATATTTAACTCCATAGGGCGTTTGTTCATTCGCCGGCGTCTTCCAAATCTTCATCTCCACAAGGTTGCCGTACTCGTCGGTGAATTTGTCGTGCTTGAGGAGTGTGGCTTTCATATTTGGCATAATACACCAAAATTATAGAATTGTCTATAGTTGCTCGGCGTAAAATGCAAGGTCGTTCGGCAAATTAATCCTCATAATAACGCTTGACGTTAATGGCGGCTCGCGTTAATATTTTACCAGTGATCAATTCATTTAAATGCAAAGAAACTGAAAAAATATTCAACGGCAAGTTTTCTTCCGGTTTACCACAGTCGATACAGCGAATTGCCGCACGAAAACTGGACTATTTGGACAGTGCTGGAGAGCTTGAAGACTTGCGCTCTCCGCCCGGGAACCGTCTGGAGGCTTTAAGGGATGATCATGCCGGGCAGCATAGCATTCGCATCAACGACCAGTGGCGGATATGTTTTGTGTGGCGCGACAATAATGCATACGATGTCGAAATCGTGGACTACCACTAAGGAGTTTTATTATGAGCAAGAGAGATTTTCCCCCCATTCATCCCGGTGAAATCTTGCGCGAGGAGTTTCTGATTCCTCTGGGCATAAGCCAATACCGACTTGCCAAGGAAATCCATGTTCCGGCGCGGCGAATTAACGAGATCGTACTGGAAAAGCGCGGCATTTCTGCTGATACAGCTCTTCGTCTCGGCCGTTATTTCGGGACGACCGCACAGCTTTGGATCAACCTGCAAGCCAGATACGACCTTGAAGTGGCACGTGATGCCATTGCAGACAAGTTGGAAAAAGAAATAAAGCCATTGAAAAGAGCGGCGTAAAACAATTCTTGCCCTCCACTATTTCCACATTTCCTCGTCCACCTTCTCGAACACGGCGGTGGCCTGCTCGAATTCGGCCGCGTCCTTTTTGCTCCAGGTGCCGGCCAACTGGTCAAGGTCGTCGTAGACTACGCTCCGCTTCTTCTTCTCGATCCCCAGCGACTCCTTGAGAACCCGTAACATAAGGGCATTGACGCTGGTCCCTTCCTTCCGGGCCTTTTCTTTGAGAGCTGCAGCGATTCTTTCGTCTATCCCACGCAAAGTCATGGTTGCCATAGGTGCTCCTTACATTTATACCCTGTGCGCCAGCAGCAGGCCGCTGATATGGCTGAAATGGTCATCATAGGTCGCCAGCGCCAAGCCGTGCTGCAGGGCAGAGGCCGCCAGCCAGAGGTCGTTCGACGGTATAGGCCGCCCCTTCTGTTTCAACTCCTGGAAAACCAGTGCATAAAACTCGGCGGTTTCATCGTCTATTAAGAGTACATCGACCCGTGGTGAATCAAGAAACTGGTCCAGCTCTTGACGGTTCTGCTCCTCCCGGCTGCCGCAGCGAAAACCGGCAAGCAGCTCTCCCAGAATGACCGCGTTGACACCAACAAAGTCGGCCCGCCGCAGGATATTAACGGCAGCAGTGTCGTTCCTCTTGAACGCTGCGTAAAAGTTCGTGTCCACAATTATGCGCTTCATGCGGCCCCTTTGCCATCCTGCATGCCGGATGTGCAATCACAATTTGACTGCATTATGCTATCATTATACGTAAAACTCGTCAGCAGTCAACTGCGAATTCCGGTGACACCCCCCCCCTTAAAGATGTACATGAAAAGGGTAATTTCCTCTGGACGTTACCCTTTCATACACATGCCTTACCCGATCCGCGACAGCGAGGGGAGCTATGTCGGCACCATGCCCCGCGCGACGGGCCGTAAACCGGCCGCTGCACGGGCGCACAAAACGAAAAGGCCGCTTCAGCCATGGGAAGCGGCCAGCCATCTTCCCCTCACCCAGTGTTCCTGAGCCCTGCGGCAATTCCGTTGATAGTCGCCGCCAGGACGTAGTTCAGCTCCTCACCCTCTTCCCCCCTGCGCTTGCGCCGCAGGAGTTCGATCTGGATCATGCTCAGGGGGTCGACGTAGGGGTTCCTCAAGCGAATGGAACGGGCCAGTGTCGGGTTCTTTTCCAGAAGCCGCGACTGACCGGTTACCGTCAGGACCATTCTTCTGGTGCGCTGGTATTCCTCGACGATCATGGTAAAGACCCTCTCCCGGAGGAGGCTGTCGGTCACAAGAGAGGCGTAAAGCCGGGCCAGGGGAAGGTCAACCTTGGTAAGGGCGAGTTCCACGTTCCTGATCAGGTCGAAAAAGAAGGGAAAGCGGCGCATCATGGTCGTGAGGAGTTCCCCGTTCTCTTTTCCCTGGGCGGCGAAGCGTTCGAGAGCAAAGCCGACCCCGAACCAGCCAGGGATCACATGCCGGCTCTGCATCCAGCCGAATCCCCACGGGATGGCCCGAAGTTCCGAGAGATCATGGCTCTGCGCACGGCGTGCCGGGCGGGAGCCGATCTTGGCAAGTTCGAACTCCAGGACCGGTGTGGCCTGCTCAAAATAGGGTATAATATCGGGGTTGTCGATTATCCTCTCCCGATAGAAGGAGAAAGCGCTCCCCGACATCTCCTTCAGCGCCTCCTCCCACGCCGCGTCGGCTTTTGTCTCCACGAGACCGGTATGCGCCAGCGCCTCCAGGGAAGCTGCAACCATCAGCTCAAGGTTCCGTTTCGCGAGCATCGGGTGGGAGTATTTCCAGTTGATGACCTCCCCCTGCTCGGTGATCTTGATCGAACCGGAGAATGCGGCGGCCGGCTGGGCGATAATCGCCCGATGGGTGGGCCCGCCACCCCTCCCTACCGTGCCGCCGCGCCCGTGGAAGAGGCGCAGGCGTACCCCGCACTCGTCAGCGACCCGATGCAGGGCGCGATGGGCCTTGTATATCTCCCACGTGCCGGTGAACATCCCTCCATCCTTGTTGGAATCCGAATAGCCGAGCATGACCTCCTGCCGGCGCCCCCACGAATCGATGAATGGTGCGTACTCAGGCGAGCACCAGAGGGCACGGCAGATTTGCGGGGCATTGCGCAGGTCTTCGATCGATTCGAAGAGCGGAACCGGCATCACTCCCGGGTCTTTTCCGTCCGGCGATGCGGCAACGCGGATTCCGCAGAGTTCCATGAGCCGGAGCAGGGAAAGAGTATCCTGTACCGAACTGGCGCCGCTGATTACGTAGGTTCTGATCGCCTCGGGGGGGTAGCGCCGCTTCAGTTCCGCTATGGCGCGGAGCGTGTCGAGAAGGTCAGTGGTCTCTACGGAGGGAGGAGGGGGAAGGACGCACGGGCTGTTTCCGCACGTAGCGGCGCCTGCGGCCAATTCGGCCACCGCCTTTGCATGAAGGCGGGCATGCTGCCTGATATCGAGGCTGTGGAGATGAAAGCCGAAGGTGTCCACCTGCCTCAGGAGCGGGTCGACATAACGGCGGGCCAGCCGTTCTCCCCCCCCCTCGGCAAGGCTCTTCCGCACAAGGAGGAGGTCTGCGGCAAATGAACCGGCATCGGGATAGGCATCCTTATGGTCCGGCCCGATACGGGTACTCTTCAGGCGATAATGAACGAAGCCGAGGAACTTCCGGTACGGCTCGCATACCGGGTAGATCTCGGTTTCCGGAACGGCCGCGGTCAGGGTAACAGCGTAACGGTTCAGCGCGTCCCGATTCTCCGCTGACACAGCCACCCGATTCGTTGATGGCGTAAGGAGTTCTTTCAGCTCTTCAACGGCATCGAGGTAATGGGCAAGGATCGTTTCCCTGGCAGCTTCCAGGGCGGTCATGGTGGAGTCGGCCGTCACGTTGGGATTACCGTCCCGGTCTCCGCCGATCCAGGAACCAAAGCGGATCACCGTCGGAAAATCGGAGGCGGTACATTCCACACCGTAAACCTGACGGAACTCCGCCGCCAGTTCTTCGTAAAAAACCGAAAGGGGGGCGATCAGGGAGTCAGGGTAATGGTCAAGCCCCATTCTGATCTCGTCGTCGACGCTCAACTTGCGGTGACGTACCTCGTCCGTCTGCCAGAGGGCCGTGATTTCCGCCAAAATGGCTTCCTGCCCCCTGGCGGCCCCGTCATCGGTCAGGGGGAGCCGGTCGAGACCGTCCATTCCCCGGGCGATACGGCGTCGCTTGAAGAGGACGACGCGCCGCGCAACCTCGGTCGGGTGGGCAGTGAACACCGGCATCACTTCCACCTGACGAAGCCACTCAAGGGCTTTTTCGGCGGTGATCCCCGCATCGCGCATCCGCTTCAGGGTGCCGAACATTGAACCGGGCTTCACGGGAGCGTCCGGGGAAAGCTGTGCCGCCCTGCGCCTCCGCATGCGATGATTGGTTTCCGCCAGATTGGTAAGCTCGAAGAATGTCCCGAACGCCTTGACAATCCGGTAGGCTTCGGCCACGGTCATCGCCCGTACGATCCGGTTTGCCTGCTCCTGAAGCTCATGTTCGGCGGGAAGATCGATGTTCACTTCCTCCATCTGGTCGGTGAGCGCCCGGTGGCTGATCGCCAGCCGGCGGAGCTCCTCCTCGGCTTCGTATACCGCCTCTCCCTCCTGCTCCTTTATCACTTCTCCCAGCAGACGACCAAGAGAGCGGACATCACGCCGAAGCGGGACGTCCTTCAGCGCGGGGTCGAAGGTCATGAGTTCGTTCAGCCGTACGGCTTGATCGCCGACCTTCCAGAACAGTTCACTCTCCGCCATACATTCATTCCTTTCGTGTAAAGCTGCATTCCCACCGATGAAAGGTCAACGGGTATCCCTGTACGAGAAAACGGGAAATATCTTGTTCAGTATCCAGAAAAGGACAAACGGCGAAATCCCAACCATTATAGCGCCAAATAGTTCGTACATTTCCACGCTTTTTATCTCTTCCGGGGTGGGAAGGCCGGGGTCCCCGTCGTAGAATTCCTCCATGAACAGATCCCCGTTTGCCTCGGCGAGAGGAAGTAGCGACTTCAGGGTCTCAGCGTTCTCCTCGGTGAAAAAGTAGTGGTTCTTGACCTCCTGCATGGTAAGCATGGGTGCACTCCTTCCTGTCATCTCATGTCAGTTTTCCCACCATTGTAGCAGCGATAGAGGTATCGTCAATTCAAAGGGGTTGATTAAAGGCAACCGCGAGGGGACCCCACTGACAAAACGAATAAAAAAAGGGGCTGCCGCTACGGCAACCCCTTTTTTTTGTCATGCAGGTCGGCGCTTAATGTCCTCCGCCTCCGACGAATGCCATGACCATCAGGATCAGGAGGCCTATGCCGATGGCGAGTGCTGTGAATCCGAATCCCTTTAAGAGGAAATCGTAAACAACACCGCTGGTTTTGAGGGCCTTGAACTGCTCGGTTATCCCTTCCTCCTCGTAGCGTTTCCATTGATCGCCACGCTCTTCGATGAACTCATGCTTGGACATCTGGCCGTTGAAAATGACGAAGTCCATGGGGAACTTTTCGGGGCGGCCGTGGGTGTTGAAGAAGTGGACCGAGAAGATAAAGCCGGTGGCTAACAGTGCCTCATCGGAGTGGACAATGGTCGCCACGTTGAACATCCAGCCGGGGAGAAACGTGCCGAAAAATTCGGGGAACCACAGCATCAGGCCGGAGCCGCCGATGGCGAACATACCCCAGAAGACCGCGATGAAGTCGAATTTCTCCCAGTAGGTCCACCGCTCAAAGGTGGGTTTCGGCCCTCTGAAGAGGAACCAGCGCACCATGCCGGCGACGTCCTGGACGTCCCGCAGGTTGGGCATGAGGGAATCCGGTCCAAAGAGCCTTTGGAGGACATTCCCCTTGAGGTCCTTCCGGATAAAGAGGAAGTGGATGGTAAGGAGGATGGCCCCGGCGAAGTAGACGAAAGTAATCCCGGCACAGTACCGGTGTATCAGGCCGGCGTTGGCCGAGCCGCCATACAAGGACATCAGCACCTTAGCCCATGGCTGGTCGCTGAACTTGAGTGGGAGACCGGTCAGGGACAGCCCGAGGAAGCTGATGATAACCAGCAGGTGGAGAAACACGTGACGCCGTTTAAAGCGGCGATACTGCTTATGCCCGTCCGGGATTACATGCTCCACGTGCCCCTCTTCAAGAGCGGCCTGCTTCTCGCGGTTTTCCACGAAACCGCGGAACATCCAGAGGAGGGTATGCAGCCAGAAGACGGCGAAGGTGCTGACCAGAAGCCCGGTCATGGCCATAAAGGTGTAGTAGAGGAGCGGGTATTTTTCTCTGTCGTTATGTTCCCCATGGGAGTAGAACTTGGTGAAGAGGGAAGTCGCCTTTGTATGGCACTTGGCACAGGTGGCAGTCAGGTTTTTCGGGTTCACGCTCGAATTGGGGTCCTTAGCCGCGAGAACGGAGTGAGCGGTATGACAATCGGCGCATCCTGCGACCTTTTCCGGGAAGCCGAGGCGGTAGTTTTTGCCGTGGTAGCTGTCCATGTACGACTTGACCGCGACATTCGTCACGTTGTTGCGCTCCATCATTTTCCCATCGGCGTGGCACTTCAGGCATACTTTGGTGTGAAACTCGCGGTTTTCCCTGGACTTAGGATCGCCGAGCGGCTTGATATCGTGCAGGTTGTGACAGTCGGAGCACGCCGCAGAGTCCATGTTGCCACCCGCCACCGACTTGCCGTGGACGGAGTTGCGGTAGACCGACTCCTTGTCGTGGCATTGGATACATTTGGCAATGGCGATACGCTTATCGTTTTTCCAGTACTTATGGGTATGAATATCGGTGTGGCAGTCGGCACACATGACATCCTTCTGTGCATGGACGCTGTTGTAATGCTCGGCGGTCTCCTTTTTGTGGCAGCGTTCGCAGTGTACCTTGCCGACCTTCACTTCGCCCTTCATATGCTTTGTCAGGTCGGTAATCTCCACGTGGCAGCTGGTGCAGGCGTTCTTGCCGTGGACCGATGCGGCAAACGCAGCGACGGAAATCTTGTTGCTGTGGCAGCCGAGGCAGGTGGCCGGATCAATGGCCAGGCCCTGTTCAGCCGTCGCTGGTCGTGCGGTGGCTACAAGCAGTAAAAGAACGGGAATGAGGCGGAAAATAGTCTGAAACATGCAACTCCTCCTGGTGAAAAATAATACGGCTTATCTGATTTATTAAAAACGTGGTGTTAAAATCGGCAAAAGTTGCCGCTGCAAAAACAGTTCATCGAGTGCCAGATACGTGAAATTTGCAATAAATTAGCAGATAATCAGGGTAGTTAATAAGGTTAACAGGTGCAGGGAATTGTAAAACAATATTTTAGAAAATGCTAATCAACCTTTTACACACAAATTCGCGCCATGTTAATACCTTGAAAAAGAAAAAGCAATAAAAATGTATATTTTTTTATACAGGGACGGTTGAAACAAAGGGCAAGGGGTTAAGGAAGGGACCGCGGTGAGGAAGGATGCGAAGTTACATCGTTCCCCCGTTGAATGCCGGGAAGAGTGACGATGCCTTCGGCAGCCGCAAATTCCATGAAAGATCGGGCTTCTTCGGGGGGAATCCTGAGCGCGGCGATAACATGATTTGCCGTGGTTTTACCGTCCAATCGCTCAAGGAGAGTGAAATAGGTCTCGATGAGTGATTCGGTGAAGACCTCGCCGGACCGCGGATAGATGACCGCAAAAGAGCCGGTGGGGGTAAAACATTCGGCGAATTCCCGCAGGTTGAGGTCCCCGGCTTCCAGGATGTCGAATATCTCGTAGTTGAACCTTGCCAGCCTGGCGGATCGGGCGAGGAGGAAAGGTTGCGCAAGCAGGTCCGTACGTTCCAGAATGCTGTCGGCGGGAAGCTCAGGTGGCGTTGCCAGCAGGGCCGCCGCGTAATAAAAGTGGTAGTCGATCAGGTCCAGCGCCGCAGGGAGGAGTTTTTTGAGCCTTTTTGCTGCAAATATATGACGGGTGAAGTCATGTTGCGCCTGCCAGACTTCGTGATCCGAAAGGTCTGCCTCGGTAACCGCTTTGCCCAGGCCGGCCTTCAGCCAGAGCCGGAACTCATGAAAAAATGCCGACGGTGAAAGCTTGAGAGGAGCGATGACTGCATTGAACCAGGCGACTGCTTTGCCGCGGCTGTAAAAGATGTCGCAGGCAGCGGCAAGCTCGGCAGCGCTTTCCATCTCCCTGGCTGGAAATGTTGGCGAGCTCTGCAATGTATAAGGGGGCTTCTGCCGGTGGCGAAGGCCGAAAAAGCCGGCTCTGTCGGCAAGCCTGGTGCCGGGGAGAACGGCCAGCGGAAAGATGTCCAGATGGTTGGGGTAGAGTCCGACAGCATAGTCGAGGCTCTCCGCAAACCTCCCCGGCGTGTCGCCGGGGAGGCCGTAGATAAGATCAAACCCGAAAACGGCTCCGGTTTCATTCAGCAGTGCGACTTTATTGGAAAATTCGGCAGGGTTGAAAATTCTTCCCACCCCTTTCTGTATCTGCGGGTCGGCGCTTTGCAGGCCTATCTGGAGGGAACAGTTTACCTGAGCAAACAGGCGCGCCATTTCCATATCAATAAATTCGCTTCTCACCTCAAAATGGAAGTGAATATGAGGAGCGATCCTTTTAATGAGCCTGAGAATTTCCTTGGCCCTTTTTACGTCCTGATTAAAGGTGGAGTCAAGGACGAAAACCTGCGTAACTCCTCTTTTGGCAAGGTACCGCAGTTCCTCCCCGATCCGTTCCAGGGAAAAACGGCGTACCCCTTTCCCACCTTTATTGTCGAAGCAGAAATCACAGCCGAAGTCACATCCCCGTGAAAGTTGCCAGAGAACGCCGCTGTATCGGCCTGGATCCAGTGACCCGGAGAGATAGGGCGATGGCAGGGTGTCGAGCAGTTGGACGGGGATGGGCGGAGAGCCGACAAACCTTCCTGCCTCGAAAAGGGAGACCCCTTTTATGCCTGCCGCCGTTTTGCCGGCGCAAAGCCGGCCCACCGATTCTACAAAGGGTATTTCCCCTTCACCTGTAATGATGAAATCCAGCGCAGAGCCGTCGAGAACTCCCTCCGGATCGGCGGTAGGTTCAGGGCCGCCGGCAAAGACGGTTAGTTCCGGCTTCTCCCGGCGCAATGCAGCGGCAATTTCCAGGCATTTTCCTCTGTTCCAGAGGTACATGGAAAAACCGACTGCGTCGGGTTTTTCGGCAAGAATGGCGGAGACACATTCTTTGGTCGGCTGGCTGACAAACAAGTCGCACAGTGCGACCGAAACCTTGTCGGACAGCCCTTCGTCTGTCGCCAGGTATGCCTTTAAAAAGGCATTGGCCAACGGGACGGCCTGGGGGGAGGGATATGAATGAATGGCGGCGAGGACTACATGCACGGTTTACTCCGCGAGGGAAACGGGATCCGGGAAGCGGGAATCGGAAAACCCGGCAGGGCAAAGGCTTTAACCGGTCCCCGGTCCCGGATCACTGATTTTTAGGCCGGGCTTTTATCTTCGGGATTCCTTCTTCGATGACCACTTTAAACTCTATCTTGTCACAGCGGTACTTGTTGACTATGGCAGGTTTCTGCCGTTCCAGGGTTGTTGCGATCATTTCAGGAGTTATGTTGTCAACCGGCAGACGGCAGGCTTTACGTGCTTCCATGTATTGCTGATATATCTTTTCAATATCAGGGTTGACGGGGCTTTCACGCTCGGGCGGTTTGGCATGCCCTTTCATCCGGTGCATGTCCATCTTGAACCGTTCTCGTGAGTACTTCCCGTCCTCGATCAGGCGGTTAATCCTGGTCCAGTATTGTTTGTAACTGTTGAAGCGCGCCACAACGGAGTTATATTTAAATTTCAGCATAGTGTTAACTATGTTGACGTTTGTATATTTCCGGGCTGATTTTTCCACTTCATCCAGGAGCTTCAGGGGCTCACGTTTTTCCAGCCCAAGGAAATACTGCTCGTATTTGATGACCAGGTCGTTCAGGTGCTGTTCAAAAAGCGCGATATCTTCAGGGATACCCATGTTGATCTCCTGCCTCATCATACCAAAACACCGGACCATGGTAAAGGAGAAAGCTGAAAACCGGGGACCGGGGACCAGGGATCTGGGATCAGCAAAAACTAATCCCCGCTTCCCGCTTCCCGTTTCCCGTTCCCCGATCCCGGATTTTCAGCAAATCCCTTGACGCACCGATGATTTTTCGTTTAAAGTAAGCGGGCTTGCGGGGGTTGAGGCATCTGTTAGAGGAGGGCGTGTGATGGGTGATTTAGCTGCACTTGTCTTGGCGGCCGGGCTGGGAACGAGGATGAAGTCCGACCTGGTAAAGGTTATGCATGCCGTGGGGGGATACCCCATGGTTTCCTGGCCGGTTGAGGCGGCACTAGAGGCCGGCGCCTCCAGAATCGTGCTGGTGATCGGCCATCAGTCGGAAAAGGTGCGGGAATACTTTGCCGGCGAGGCGAATGTCGCCTTTGCCGTGCAGGATGAACAGCTCGGCACCGGTCACGCCGTGGCCTGCGCCAGAGAGTCCCTGAGCGGGTTTTCCGGCCACGTTCTTATCCTCTGCGGGGATGTGCCGCTCATCAAGGCTGAGACCCTCAGGGCCATGCTGGCCCACCACGAAGCCAGGCAGGCGGCGGTGACGGTGCTGACGACACACCTCGAAAACCCGTTTGGATACGGGAGGATTGTGAAGCGCGAGGGGGGGAGAATCGTCCGGATTGTGGAGGAGAAGGACGCCACAGTGGAAGAAAGGGAGATTAACGAAATCAACTCGGGCATTTATTGCGTCGAGGCGGAATTCCTTTTTGATGCGGTTTCAAACCTGAAAAATGACAATATCCAGCGGGAATACTACCTCACCGATATCGTGAAAGCGGCGGCGGAGCGGGGCGAGCTCTGTGTGTCCTTCACTGTGGCGGCCGAGGAGGAGGTAATGGGGGTGAATGACAGGGTACAGCTGGCTGCTGCGGCCGCGGTCGTAAGAAGAAGGATAAACGAGGCGTTGATGCTTGCCGGCGTAACCATCATCGATCCGGCAACCGCGTATATCGAAAAGGGCGTCAAGGTGGGGAGGGACACCATCATTTATCCCAACGTCCACATTTCGGGCGGAACCGAGATCGGTTGCGGGTGCCTGCTGGAACCTTCCGTAATGATCAGGGGGTGCAGGATCGGCGACAGGGTTACCGTCAAGGCGGGATCGGTAATGACCGATGCCGTCGTCCATGATGATGTGGCCATCGGGCCCATGGCCCACCTTCGGCCGGAGACCGAGCTCAAGTCCCATGTGAAGATCGGCAATTTTGTGGAAACCAAGAAGATCGAGATGGGGGAAGGGTCCAAGGCGTCGCACCTGACCTATCTGGGGGACGCCACGATAGGTAAGGATGTGAACATCGGCTGCGGCACCATTACCTGCAACTATGACGGCGTAAGGAAGCATCGCACAGTGATTGAGGATGACGTCTTTGTCGGGAGCGACGTGCAGTTTATCGCCCCGGTCACCATCGGCCGCAACTCCCTTATCGCTGCAGGGACCACGGTGACCAAGGATGTTCCCCCCGATTCACTGGCCATCGCCAGGGCGCCGCAGGTGAACAAGGACGGGTGGAAACTTAAGAAGAAGTGAGGCGTGAGGGGTGAGGCGTGAGGGGGTAAAAAGATTTATTCTCCTCACTCCTCACCCCTCACTCCTCACCCGGAGGATACATGTGCGGAATAGTGGGCTACATAGGTGACCGGGAAGCGACCCCGATCATCCTCGAAGGTCTGAAAAAACTGGAATACCGGGGGTATGACTCCGCCGGCATCTGCACCTTGACCGAAGGGGTGGCCGAGATCAGAAGGAGTGAAGGGAAGCTGGTCAATCTGGAGCGGTTGGTGACGACCCAGCCGTTGACCGGCCGGATCGGTATCGGCCATACCCGCTGGGCCACCCACGGCCGGCCTTCCGAGATCAACGCCCATCCCCATCAGGCCGGCCCCGTGATTGTGGTGCATAACGGCATCATCGAGAATTACCTGTCATTGAAGGACCAGCTCAAGGGCGCCGGCCACAGCTTCAAAAGCGAAACCGATACCGAGGTCATATCCCATCTGATCGAAGAGCGGCTTATCGAAACCGGCAACTTTGAGCAGGCGGTGCGCCTTGCCCTGCAGGAGCTCAAGGGAGCCTATGCGGTCTGCGTCCTCTGCGAGAGGGAACCGGGGACCATGATTGCCGCCAAGCAAGGCTCTCCCATGGTGGTTGGGCTAGCCGACGGCGAGTATTTCGTCGCCTCGGATATCCCCGCCATCCTCTCCCATACGAGGTCGATGGTTTTCATGGAAGACGGAGAGATGTCGGTGTTCCGCGATGGCAAGGCGACCTTCACCACCATCGCCGGCGAGCCGCTGGTGAAAAGCCCGCGCCATATCGACTGGTCGCCGCTCATGGCAGAGAAGGGCGGGTATAAGCACTTCATGCTGAAGGAGATCTTCGAACAGCCGCGGGCAGTGCGGGACACGGTTGCCGGCCGGCTGGTCGAGGAAGACGGAACGGTTTATCTCGAGGACCTGAAGCTTGATGACGCAGAACTGGCCGCAATCGAGCGGATTTACATCGTGGCCTGCGGCACCTCATGGCACGCGGCGCTGGTGGGAAAATTCCTCATCGAGGAACACTGCCGCATCCCGGTAGAAGTGGACATCGCCTCGGAGTTCCGTTACCGGAACCCGGTGGTAAATGACAAAACCTTGATGATACTCATCTCCCAGTCGGGAGAAACCGCCGACACCCTGGCGGCCATGCGCGAAGGAAAGGCCCGGGGGGCGAAGAACGTCGCCGTCTGCAATGTGGTTGATTCCTCCATTGCCAGGGAGGCAAACGGAGTAATTTACACCCACGCCGGCCCGGAGATCGGAGTCGCCTCCACCAAGGCATTCGTCACCCAGCTTACGGCCCTCTATCTCTTTGCCATCAAGCTGGGACGGACCATCGGGACCATCGACACGGCAAAGGGGCAGGCGATGATCTCCGCGCTGGTGCGGATTCCGGCGCTTCTTGAGGAAACCCTGAAGCTCGAACCGCAGGTGGAGAAGGTTGCCCGCAGGTACATGAACGCCAGGGATTTTCTCTATCTCGGGCGCGGCATCAATTACCCCATCGCCCTGGAGGGGGCGCTCAAGCTGAAGGAGATATCCTACATCCACGCCGAGGGTTATCCGGCCGGGGAGATGAAGCACGGCCCCATCGCCCTCATCGACGAAAACATGCCGGTCGTCATCCTTGCCCCGAAAAACAGCAACTACGAAAAGGTGGTCTCCAACATGGAGGAGGTCGTTGCCCGCAGCGGTCGGGTGATTGCGGTCTGCTCCCAAGGGGACGAGGAGATTAAAGGGAAGGCAGAGGTCACCCTGGAAGTTCCTCGGGATTTCGATGACCTCGCGCCGATCCTTCTGTCGGTGCCACTCCAGCTTCTTGCCTATCATGTGGCGGTGCTTAAAGGGACCGACGTGGACCAGCCGCGGAACCTGGCAAAGTCGGTCACGGTGGAATAATCGTCAGCAGTGGTGAAGCAACGGAAAAGCCCGCGAAATGCGGGCTTTTCCGTCAACTCTCATCCTCTCCGATCACAAGCATGGCAAGGGCCCGCCGGCAGACGTTCTCCACAGTGAAGCCATATTCACGAAACACGACCTCTCCGGGGGCGGAGGCGCCGAACCGTTCCACTCCCATGATATCCCCCTCACCCCCCACGTAGCGGTGCCATCCCAACGGCACGCCCGCCTCGATGGCCAGCCGCTTCCTGAGCCGGGACGGGAGGACCTCGTCGCGGTACTCCTGCGGCTGTTCGTCGAAGATCTCCCAGCTCGGCATGGAAATGACGCGGGCCCGTACATTCCGCTCGGAGAGTTTCTGCTGCGCCGCCACAGCCAGGCTGACTTCGGAGCCGGTGGCGATCAGGAGCAGTTCAGGCTCCCCCCCTTGCGCATCGGCCAGGACGTATCCCCCGCGCCGGAGTCCTTCGGCCGGGGCGCAGATGGTCCGATCCAGGATGGGGAGATGCTGGCGGGAGAGGACTAGCGCCACCGGGCGGCCGCGCGTTTCCAGTGCAACCCGCCAGGCAACAGCGGTCTCATTGGCGTCGCCGGGGCGGATCACCGCCAGGTTCGGCATTGCCCGCAGAGCCGCGAGCTGCTCGACCGACTGATGGGTGGGACCGTCCTCCCCCAGGCCGATGCTGTCATGGGTGAAGACATGAATCACGTGGAGCCCCATTAGTGCCGCCAGCCGCAGGGAGGGACGGAGGTAATCGGAGAAGACCAGGAAGGTGGCGCCGAAGGGAATGGTCCCGCCGTGGGCCGCCATGCCGTTCAGAATCGCACCCATGGCGTGCTCGCGCACGCCGAAGTGAAGGTTGCGGCCGGCATACCCCCACTTTCCGCCAACCGCGCCCTGCCGGTCGGCAGGTGTCAGCCCTGGGCTTTCGAAATCACCCAGCCCCAGGAGGGGGGTATAGGTCGATGGATTTAAATCCCCGGAACCGCCGATGAGCGAAGGGAGCCGTGCCGCTATGGCGTTCATCACCTTTCCCGAGGCAACGCGGGTCGCCATCCCCTTGGAGTCGGCGGGGAATCGGGGGATATCCGCGTCCCAGCCGGGTGGGAGCTCCCCTTCCATGACCTGCCGGAGTTCCCGGGCAAGTTCGGGGAATTCTCGCGCGTAGGAGAATAGCCCGGCATCCCACGCCGCTTCGACTTTCTTCCCCTTTTCCACTCCCTGGCGGAAATGGCGGAGCGCCTCCTCCGGGATATGGAAGGGGGGGGCCACCGGCCATCCCAGGTTCTCCTTGGTGAGCCGCACCTCTTCTTCCCCCAGCGGTGAGCCGTGCGCCTCGAAGGTGTCCTGCCTGTGGGGGGAACCGAAACCGATGTGGGTGCGAACGATGATGAGGGACGGCCGCTGCGTTTCGCTCCGGGCGTTGGCAAGAGCTCCTTCGATGGCCTCCAGGTCGTTGCCGTCGTCTACGGTCTGCACGTGCCAGCCGTACGCCCCGAATCTCCCGGCGCGGTCCTCTGTGAAGGTGAGATCGGTCGCGGCTGCAAGGGATATCCGGTTGTCGTCGTAGAAGTAGATAAGCTTTCCGAGCCGCAGGTGGCCGGCAAGGGATGCCGCTTCTGCCGCCACCCCCTCCATCAGGTCGCCGTCGCTCACGATCCCGTAGGTGAAGTGATTGATGATCTCGAAGCCGGGACGGTTGTAGCGGGCGGCAAGATGGGCTTCTGCGATTGCCATCCCCACGCCGTTGCCGAATCCCTGCCCGAGGGGACCGGTGGTTGTTTCGACCCCGGGAGTGATCCCCCGCTCGGGGTGGCCGGGGGTCCTGCTCCCCCACTGCCGGAACCGCTTGATCTCTTCCAGGGGGAGGTCGTAGCCGGTGAGGTGGAGGAGGCTGTAGAGGAGCATGGAGCCGTGCCCGGCGGAGAGGACGAAGCGGTCGCGATTGAACCACGCGGGATTGGCCGGGTTGTGCATGAGGAAACGAGTCCAGAGGAGATACGCCATGGGTGCCGCCCCCATCGGCATGCCCGGATGACCACTGTTGGCTTTTTGGACGGCATCTATGGACAAGAACCGTATGGTGTTGATGCAGAGATTGTCCAATTCGGACAGGGAAAGTTCTGTCTTCACGGTGATTCTCCTTTTGCTGCGATGCTTGGCACCCGGGCACTCGCCCTTGCTTTCATCCCGACGGCATCGGCAGGACTACGTCATTCCTCCTGTGCATCCCGGTCGCAACCGGATCAAACCGTTGCGCGATCTGTCGCAATGTCTCACCGGTTTCGGGGTGGACGTAATCGGGGGCAATCTCGGCGAGCGGAATGGCTACAAAAGGGCGCTCCCGTATTTCGGGGTCCGGAATGCAACGCCGGCCGACCTTGAGCACATCCCGGTTGAAGAGCATGATATCGATATCGATGGTGCGGGGAGCATTTTTGTTCTCCGTCCGGACCCGTCCGAGTTCCGCTTCGATGGAGGCGATGGCGGTCTCCCTGAGTGCTTTCGCCGAGAGCGCCGTCTCGAGCAGAACCGCAGCGTTGAGGAAGTCGGGTTGATCGGCGACCCCATCGGGAGGGGACTCCCAGACGGCGGAGAGCGCCCGGACGTTGCCGAAGCCGGCGAGCTTTTGCACCGCGGCCCTCAGGTTGCGCTCCGGCTCGATGTTGGAGCCGAGCGAGAGGTACGCCAGGTTGGGCGGCCGCCCTCCTTTCGCATCAGACATCGTCCCGTCCCCGCTCCAGGGTCACTCCCACCGAACGGGCGAAGCGGAGCGCACCGGGCTTTTCGACCGTGACACGCACCCGTTCCACCCGCGGCTCCTCCAGACAGAGTGCGGCGATTTCAGCCGCGAGCCGCTCGACCAGGCAGAAGCGTGATTCCTCCACCACCCCGATGACGCGCTTGGTCAGGGCACGATAGTCAAGGGTGTCTTTGAGGTCGTCCGAGCGTCCTGCTGCGCGCGTGTCGGTGTAAATGACAAGGTTTATCAATACGTCCTGCCTGTCGTGGCGCTCTCCATCGTTGATGCCGATTATCGTGCGGAGCAGGAGGTCTTTGATCTCGATTCTGTCTAACGTCATTCCCATAACTCCCCATAGTCCCTTTTCGCATCCCATGGTCGCCCAGGCCAGGAAACTAATTGCCCTAGAAAAAGCATTCGGTCCACGAAATACACTAAAAACACTAACAAAATCAGAATGCTAAGCAAATAAACACATCACCTTTGAGGTGAATCGGGTATGCTTCGTATCTTCTTGATTTATTTTCGTGTGGTTCGTGTTTTTCGTGGATAACTGCCGTTTTTAGGATTACAGCTGCTCGCCACCGGTGACACAGATCAGCTCGCCGGTTATGAAGTCGGAGTCCAGCAGAAAGAGGAGCGTCCGGGCCACATCCTCCGGCGCCCCCGGCCGTCGCAGCGGAATTTTTTCCGCCAGCCGCTCCAGGTATTCTCGTCCCTCCCCCGGCGGGGGGAGAATCGCCCCCGGGGCGATGGCGTTCACCCGGATATGGGGCGCCAGGGCCAGGGCCAGGCTTCGGGTCATGGTGACGATCGCAGACTTGGTGAGGGTGTAGGCCAGATGGTGGGGGCCGGGGCGCACACCCCGCCAGTCCGCGATGTTCACGATGTGCCCCGGGCGTTCGCCCCCTAAGCGGGCGGCAAAGGCCTGGCAGAGAAAAAAAGGGGCCCTGAGGTTGATGCTGAAGTGCTCGTCCCAGAGCGCTTCGGTCGTGTCGGCCAGGTCGCCCGGCTTGAAGATGGCGGCGCTGTTTACCAGTATATCTAGCCGGCCGAAACGGTCCGCCGCACGCCCGACGATGTCAGACGAACTGCCGGACAGGCTCAGGTCGGCCTGAATCGCCACCGCGTCACTCCCCAAAGCCTTGATCGCGGCGACCGTCTCTTCGGCAGCCTCCCGGGACCGGCCGTAGTGAACGGCTACCCGGGCTCCTTCCCCGGCCAGCGCCAGCGCCAGAGTTTTCCCAAGCCGCACGGCGCCGCCGGTAACAAGTGCAACTTTGCCGTCCAGTTTCATGGAGCTGTCACCTCTTCCAGTCGATGTCAGATGCAAACGCGTAGCGGAGAAAAAGATGGCTTCCGCCGCGTTTCACGCTGACGAGCCTTCCCCAGAGCGGATTTGCCGGGGCAAAGGTCATTCCGGCAATGAGCCCGAGCCGCTCGGCGGAGCCGTCCCTGCCCGCAATCTGCGGGGCAAGGGTGAGGAAGAGCTCGTCGAGCCGCTTCCCGGCAAAAAAGGAGCTGACGAGGTGAGGTCCCCCCTCGACGAGAACCGTCTCGCATCCACGTGCCCGGCAGGCCGCCTCAATAATCTCCTCCGCGCTGAGGAGCCCGCGCTCTTTCATGACCATGACCGGGACCGAAGGGGGGAGTTCTCTGCCGCGGAGCTGCTGACAACCCTCGGCGGTCGTGGCGACCAGTACCGGGACCTCGCCGCTCCGGAAAATCCGCGCGCCGGTATTTATCCCGCCGCACGCCGTGACGACCACGGTAAGCGGCTGCTCCGTCTTTCCGAGGTTGTCGCGGAGCTTCCGGTAGGCATCCGTGAGCGCAGGGAAGATGTGGGGAGCGGTCCAGAGGTGATCGGGCTCCGTTCGAAGTCCCCCCTCCCCGATGATGACTACATCGGCAATTGCCCGCAAAAGACCCATCACCATCCGGTCATGGGGGTTGAACCCGCTGATGTCGCCTGCCCCGGCGTGGCCGGGGTCCCCCAGCGTCACGACCCCATCGAGGGTAGTGACAAAGTTGCTGATTATGTAAGGGCGCCCCGGCTGCGGATTAAACATGAGGTGGCCATAGAGATCCGTCAGTTCCGGAGGCAGGGGAAGCTCAATGCCATGCACCGGGTCGTAGAGGGTTTCCAGGGGGTCGAGCACGCTCATCACTTCAACCCGCAGGCCGTAAAGAACTCGGCGCGCAACGCCGGGTCTTCGGCGTAGTTCCCCCGCCAGATGGTTGTGCGGGTCATGGGCGCTGCCTGTCTCACCCCGCGCATTTCGACACAGAGGTGACGCGCCTCGGTGTAGATCGCAACGCCGTGCGGTTCGAGCATCGCAACGAGAGTATCTGCCACCTGCCGTCCGATCCGTTCCTGTACGGCGAAGCGCATCGCAAAGAGGCGCACGAGCCGGGTGAGCTTGGAAATGCCGATAATGTGCTCGTGGGGGATGTATCCCACGTAGGCATGCCCATAGAAAGGGAGGGCGTGGTGTTCGCAGAGGGAAGAAAAGGCGATCGGCCCCTCGATCACCTGGCTCAGGCGGCAGTCCGGCCCGCCCCGGCATTCGGTGTCGAAGGCCTTGATCAGTTTGGGATCACCTTCGTACCCTTCCGTAATGTCGATCATGGCCCGGATAAAGCGATGGGGTGTTTCCCGGGTGGCAGGGGTGTTCAGGTCGAGCCCGAGGGCCGCAAATATCTCGGCCGCGTATCCTTCGAACTTCCGGATCTGCTCATCCGAGAGCTGGCGGCGGTAAAGGGCCATCACCGCATCAAGGTCCCGGGAGTTCGCATCGTCTTTCCCGGTCATTATCTCCTCCATTTCGTCATTGCCTCTCATCACGCCGGGAGCCTCCCTTTGAGGTCTTCGGGCCGGAACGGTCCCGGTTCGGCGATAAGGCTGCGGGCCGCATCCACCTGCTCCCAGATGTTCCAGAGGAGCACCCCGCGCACCCTCCCATTTTCCAGGTAGTATACGACCCCCTCGCGGTACGGCTCTTTCCAGTCGGCTACCGTTTCGAGCCGCGCATCCGTATCACCCACCGCCTCGTACCCGAGCTCGAACAGGTCTGAGTAAAAGTAGGGGAGATGGTGGTAGGGTTCGGCTGCTCCCGCCATGTTCCGCCCGGCCTGCTTTCCCATGGTGTTAGCGTTGTCTTCATGCTCCACACGGATGCGTTTTCCCAGGGCGGGGTTATAAAAAGCGGCTACGTCTCCCGCAGCGTAAATGTCCGGGTGCCCCGCGCGGAGAAACTCATCGACCACGATGCCGTTTTCCACCGTAAGCCCCGACTGCCGGGCGAGGTCAACGTTCGGTACGATACCGATCCCTGCCACGATCCCGTCCGCAATGATCTCCCTTCCACTTCCGGCTTTTACGACGAGCCGCTCTCCGCGCTCGTCCAGGTCGGTAACCGACATGCCGGTCAGGACCTCCACCCCCTTCTGCCGGTAGAATTCATTGAGAAACTGCGACAGGTCGCGAGGAAAGAGGCGGGCGCCGATCCCCCCTTCAGGGAAAACCATCACCACGTCTTTCCCGTTCATGGCCAGAGCCGCCGCAACCTCCGAGCCGATGAACCCGCCACCGATGACGGCAAAGCGCATGAATTTTTCGGTCAGTTTACGGAGCATGAGGTAGTCGTCCAGGGTGCGGAAATGGATGAGCCGGTCGTCACTGTAGGGGAGGCGACGGGGCGCTCCGCCGGTGGCGAGAAGGAGCCTGTCGAACGTGTACTCGTCCCCATAATCGTCGGTGACGCGCCGGCTCTGAAGATCGAGACTCTGGGCTTTCCGCCCCAGGTGGAGTTCCACCCCCCGTGTTTCCGCCTCGCGCCAGATGCTTTCGAAAGGCTTTCCCTGCCAGAGCTTTTTGGAGAGGGGGGGACGGTTATACGGGGGGTGGGGTTCCTGGCCGATCACACCGATGGGCCCGTCCGGGTCGATCTCCCGGATCCCGTGAACAGCCGCATCGGCGGTCATTCCACCTCCGATTACCAGGTAGGTGTAGTGCATCATTTTTCTCCCCGTGCCGTAATTTAGCTTTATGTGGTTTTGCAGTTAAGATTACTATATCCTTGGAAAAATTCAAATGAGTGGCGGATACAAGAGGAAAAGCGTGGGGTGTATTCCCGCAACAGGGACATTTTTGCCTTTCGGCGGAACTGTGCAGAAATAGAAGGGTTGACAATATTTAAATAACGCCGTACGGAATTCGCTCAAACAGCTGGAACTGCTCGACTACATTGAAAAAGACCCTGATAGCGTCTGGCATGTGATTGATCCGGTTTTTACCTGGTGGCTGAATGGGAGAGTCAGTGGTGAAGCGATTGACGGTATATGAAGACTCTACCGGCGCTGTCGGTAAAGGAGAAGCGGAAGATTGCCGCTGACGGCGTGACCCTGGAGACGGAAGGGGTCCTCGCAAGCCGGCGAGGAAAGGAGGCCGGAAACTTTGGCCTCCACAAAAACGAAAGGCGCGGAGCCGATGCCCGCGCCTTTTTCAATTCCGATCCTTTTCTGCGTTCCTTATCCGGTATGACAATGAACGCGGCAAGGGAGATCACAAACACATCAAAGGGACAACCTGCCCATATATCTTCAGAGACCTGGAAACCCTGTTCCAGGACTTCTTTGCCGACATCAGGGCCATCCTGAAAGAGACGGTGGTTTGAAAAATGAGAGATTTGAAGATAGGCGTGAAATCGTGGGAAGAGTCAGAAAAAGACTCCTTGAGATCGCCAGAAGGCTTGATAGCGGGCAATTCCTGAACAGCCCATTGAGCGGATATATTTTCACGACTTCAAGACCCTGCTCAAATACATAACTCCCAAGCGGCTCGACCTTCTCATCGTGCTGCACGGCCATGGGGCCATGAGCATTAATGGGCTGGCGAAGCTCCTTCATCGCAGTTACAGGAACGTCTATGATGATGTCCAGGTTCTCGAAAATGCAGGATTGATCGAGAAGAATGAACAAAATCGGATATGCGTTCCATGGAACGAGATCGAAACCACATTGAGACTGACAGCCTGATATGGGCAGATAGCCATGCCAGGGGGGCTGCTTCAGGTGAGCCGGAAATTGTCATTTTCCCATAATGAATAAAGGTACGGAGTTTTGATCCCGCGCCGGACTCTAATTGTACCACAAAGCGCCTCAAAACTATAGTGAAATATTCTGGATTCTATATAAATATCAACCTGTTACAGTTTTCGAACTACTAGTTAGTTACACGGCAGAGATATGGACTTATTCTTAATCCGGCAGCCTAGGTGCTGGTCTAAAATACAATTAGTAGCAAACTGCAAGAGACCACGTAAGCGACCACGCCAGACAGAAACGATAAAAAAAGGGGCAACCTTAATTGGTTAACCCCTTGTTTTTATTGGTGGAGATGAACGGGATCGAACCGTCGACCTATGCGTTGCGAACGCATCGCTCTCCCAGCTGAGCTACATCCCCATTATTACCCATGCCGCTGGTTTCTTGACCAAAGCGACAGCACCCTATATATACCGTAAACCACGCCGCTTGAAAAGTGAAAAATCAGGATTGAAACGGCAGGACCACGTTAAACTCCACCCCAATTCCCGGATGGTTATTTACCTGGATCTTCCCCCCGTGGTTCGTAACTATCCTATTGGCGATCGGCAGTCCCAGCCCGGTCCCGGTCTCCTTGGTTGTATAGAACGGATTAAAGATGTTATTCAGCGCCTCTAGAGGAATACCACCGCCGGTATCGGCGACCTTCACGGAAGCGGCCTCTTTGCCGTTAAGCTTGGTGGAAGCGACCGTTATGTTTAGCTCCCCCCCGTTTTTCATGGCTTCCTGGGCATTGAAGAACAGATTTATAAAAACCTGCTTCAACTGCTGGCAATCCCCCAGAAAGGAGATGATTTGGCGGGGATACCTTCTGTGGACCTTGACCCCGCTTTCCTCCAGGGCCGGGACGACGATAGCCAGGGAATCCTCTAAAATCTCGGTTATGTTGCAGTGGTTATAGCAGATGGCGGTCTTTTTGGAAAATGAAAGGATGTCGGTCAGCATTTTTTCCAGTCTCTGTACTTCCCGTACAATCGTCTCGGCATATCCCGATTCAGCGGAACCGGGGTGAAGCTTTTTTTCCAGACGTCGGGCAAAGCCTCCTATGGATACCAGCGGGTTTTTCAGTTCATGGGCAATGCCGGCAGCCATCTCTCCAATGGTCGCAAGTCTTTCCCCCTGGATGAGCCGTTCCTGAGCCTCGCGCAGACTGCGGTTGGTATCCTCGATGCGGTTGTAGAGCATGGAATTCTCGATGGCCATCCCGGCCTGATTGGTGAAAAGCTGTAAAAAACGAAGGTCATCCTGGCTTATGGGCCTCCCCTGAATCGAATTATCTACAATTACCACCCCGACAACCTGTTCCTTGGCCATAAGCGGGGCAGCGGCGAAGGATGCGATGCCGAACCGCCTTACAAAATCGCGGTCTACCCGCTTCTCCTTGACCGCATCCGGAACATAGATCAATTTCTTGTCTAAAACCGCCCTGGAAGCCACATTCATGGATTTATTCAATTCCAGACGGCTTGCCCTTACATGGCAGCTGAATTCAGAATCGCGCTGCCGGGCAATATCCTCTTCCGATATGTCCCAGCGGCTGGCCTGGATATCCTCCATTTCCGCAACCGGATTGATCAGTCCTTCAGAGGTTTCCCTGGTAACTCCCAGCATACCCTGCATGACGCCGGATCGTTCGTTAATCAGAAACAGCATGGCGCGATCAAAAAATGGATTTGCGCCCGAGGTGAGGGCAGTCAGGATCAGATGGATCAACTTGTTGAGCCGGATGGTGGAAAGCATGGTGTTGCTGACCCGGTAGAGGAGGGTGCTTTCTTTCAACTTTTTGTCGTTTTCCATGGAGAGCCGCGCCATCCGCTGATAGTTGGCGGCACCAGCCAGGGTATTGGAGATGAGCATGGACATGCTCTCAAAGAGTTCGCGATCTTCCTCATCAAAATTCCGGTAGCGTCCCCCTTCCTCCCTTTTGCCAAAGAAGGTCAGGGTCCCAAGCATTTTTGACTCGAATCGCAGCGGCACACAGATGTAGGAAGGGGGGAGATCAACATCGTCGATCAGGTCGCAGATCAGAAGCGGAATCCCACTGTTCATCACCCTGGATGATGAATCGCTTTCAATGTCGAGAAGCGTGGCGAGGTGGGGGCGGACTTTTGGACGGCATTTTTTGAACAGACCCGCGGGGATCCCTGTATCGTGCAGGAGCCGCAAAATGCTGCAGCAGGACCCGGAATATTCATGGCAGGTTTGCAGAATAAGCGGAACGAGCGATTGAGGAGGGGTGGATCTGGTCAGTAACTGGCCGAGCTCACTGAAAACGGTAAGATTCATGATCCGCCTGTTCGATCCGGCGGCGATCTTTATCCTCTGGATTATCCCTGCTGCTTCGACCAGGATATCCTGCAACGCCTCCAAATGCTCATCCGCAAAAGAACCCTCTGTTTTCAGCCCCAGCGTGATCACTCCGCAAAGCCGGTCGTTATCCGGGATGGGGACTGCCAGGACCTCCCCTTCATTCCCTTTCACGGCCTCATCACGATGGAGGCTTTCCCTTCCGGAGCGCAGGATGATTTTTTTTTCTGCGCACCGGCCGGCGATCCCTTCTCCCACCGGAATCAGGCAGTTAACGGCCTTACCGGAGCCGATGCTTGAAATTTTCTGGGAAAGATGACGTCTTTCTTCATCGAGAATATAAATGGTTGCGGATTCAAGCTGAAATGTTGCCGTGAGGAGGTTTGTCAGGGATTTTAATCTTGCAGCATATGAATGACTGGCGGAGTTGGCTATCCTGACCACGTTGCGCAACAGGTTATATCTGTCCTGAACAGCCATCAAAACTCCGGAAGATGGTTCTCGTTTGGGTGGAGAGGGAAAGTTCATCCAGGCAAGCAGGTCAGCGGAGCTTTTCTTTTTTTTCTTCTTCGATTTTGCAGTCTATGCAGAGGGTTGTCACGGCCCGGGCCTTTAGTCTCCCCTCGCTTATATCCTCTCCGCATATTTCGCAGATACCGAAAGTGCCGTCGTCAATCCTTTCCAGCGCTTCCTTTATCTTGTTGATAAGCTTGCGTTCCCGGTCCCTGATGCGAAGTTCGAAGTTGCGGTCGGATTCCTGCGTAGCCCTGTCGTTGGGATCGGGAAAGTTGGTGTTGTCGGCCGTCATTTCCGAGACCGTTTTCCCGGCCTCTTCCAGGAGCGACCGCATCTCTTCCTGCAAAATACCTCTGAAATATTCCAGCTTTTCTGGTTCCATAAGCCTCTCCATCCGTGTATAAATCAATAGTATATTAAAAAGGATTTTTCTGCGTAAGTAAAGTAAAATTTCACGTGCCTGGGCGCAGGGTAAATCAGAACAGCCTTTCCAGGGCCTCTTCCACCGATCTGACCCCCACGAGCTCGATTCCTTTCGCTTTGACCTGTTTGATGTTTCCGGCCGGCAGTAGGCAGCGGTCAAAACCAAGCTTGGCAGCCTCTTTAACCCTCGTTTCCGGCTGAGTGATACCCCTTACCTCACCGGCCAACCCCACCTCGCCCAACATTATGCAGTGGGGATTAACGGTTTTGTCAAGATGGCTGGAAGCCACGGCAACAACCATTCCCAGATCCGCCGCCGGCTCGTTCAGCTTCACTCCACCCGCAACATTCAGGAAAATATCCTGCCCCGCCAGATTGAGCCCGACCTTTTTTTCCAGTACCGCAACCAGCAGCGCAAGGCGATTATGGTCAACTCCTATGGTGGTGCGTCTGGGGACCCCAAAGGGAGAGCCGGTAACCAGGGCCTGGAGTTCGACCAGAAGAGGGCGGCTCCCCTCCATGGTCGCCACCACCACTGAGCCTGAGACGCCAAGAGGGCGTTCCGAAAGGAACAGTTCCGAGGGATTTTTTACCTCACACAGACCCCCCTCCTTCATCTCGAAAACCCCTATCTCATTGGTGGAACCGAAACGGTTCTTCACCGCCCTGAGTATCCTGAAGGGATGTCCGGTGTCCCCTTCAAAGTAAAGGACAGTGTCAACCATATGTTCCAGCACCCTGGGCCCGGCGATGGCACCATCCTTGGTAACGTGGCCGACCAGAAAGACCGGGGTGCCGCTCCCTTTGGCAAGCATCATCAGACGGCCGGCCGATTCACGCACCTGACTGACACTCCCCGGCGCCGACTCCAGCGCGGAAGTAAACATCGTCTGGATGGAATCCACCACCAGCACATGTGGCTTCAGGCGGTGAACGTGGGTAATGATTTTCTCGAGGGCGGTTTCGGCAAGAAGATAGAGCTCCCTTTCGTTTACTCCCATTCTGGAACCGCGCAACCTGATCTGTTGCGCCGATTCTTCACCCGATACGTAGAGGACGTTCCCGACGGACTTTGCCAGATGGTTCATCACTTGCAACAACAACGTTGACTTGCCGATGCCGGGGTCCCCGCCGATTAAAACCAGCGAACCCGCCACAAGACCGCCCCCCAGCACCCGGTCAAACTCTGAGATGCCGCAGGGAAGGCGCGTTTCCACTTCGCCGGCCACTTGGCTGATCGGGACTGGGGCAGCGGATGAGCCGGAATCGCCGGCCGTCGATCCGGATTTAAACTGTATTTCCTCCACAAGACTATTCCAGGAGTCACAGTCGGGGCATCTCCCCAGCCATTTTGCCGACTGGTAGCCACATTTTTGACAGGAGTAAAGAGTTTTTGTTTTCACGTGCCTCTCCCGGGCTTTATTACAGCCATCCGGATAGTATCCCCTTTCCGCCTGACTGTCAATAAACAGGGGAGAGAACAAAAAAACTGGTCTTGTTTGTCAAATTGACAAGGATTTTGCCGATAAGATAAATTGAAAAAATTTTAGCCAAAGGACCGATCATGACCGTCAGTAAAAATCCCATGCTTAAGCTGGCAAAAACGCAGGACGATTCGGCCCGCACACGCGGAGCGGCTCTTGCTGAAGTATACAAGGCGATGAAATCCATCGGGTTTTATCCCAAGGGGCATCCCTTACGCGCCGAAAACCTTCATCGTTCCCATAATGCCCTGGTAAACGTGTTAAACTCTGCAGAGCTGCCGCTGGTCATCACGCGCAGCGGATTTTCCTCCCAGGAGGGAGGAGCGATGGTCGAAAATAATCCCATGACGCTCTCCATGGCCAGAGAACTCTTTATCCGCAGGGTCAAACGGGTCACTTTTCTCGGAGACCTGTCCCTGGAGGATCTCCAGTCATTTTTGTTCTTGATGACCATAGCCCCGCAACGGATTGCGGCCGACGGCGGAATGGAAAAGCTGATGGCCGAAGGCGGCATCAAAACCATCTGGGCAAACGAAATCGATCTGTCGGTAATATGGGAAAAGCGGCAGGCCCTGGAGACTGTTGCCGGCACACATCCAGTTTCCGAACTGGAAGATCCCTCTTTTGCGGAAGCAGATGATGGGCCGCCGTCAATTGCTGCGGTGAAAGAAGAAGGATTGTCGATCGAAGAGATGATTGCTCAAATGGATGCAGAGCGGGACGACAATCGCTATCTGCAGCTGGCCAGGTTGCTGGCTGCAAAAGCCGAAAAGCTTAAACTCAAAGAACAGGCCGCCTTCGCACCTCTCTTTCCCATTGCGGATGCCCTGGCAATACACAGCGCAGACGAAGCCAGAAGCGCCGTCCAAAGAGAGTTCGCCGTTTTTACCCTTGAGCAGGTAACCGACGGGAAAATGATCGACGTGCTTCTCCGGCAACTGGAAAACAAGGAGTTCAGAGAATCTGAGAGGATTTACCGGATAATCAGGCAGCTTGGAGAGAAGGCAGCGCATGCCGTCATCCAGCGGCTCTGCATCGCCGATGGGCTCTTTGCCAGAAAGGCTTTGGCAACGGCTCTTGTAAGGATCGGCCTCCCTGCGGTTCTTCCGGTGGTGGCTACGCTTCAAGATGACAGGTGGTATGTGGTGCGCAACATGGTTGCCATTCTGGGAGAGATCGGCTGTCGGGACCGCCTGAACGACCTTAAACCCTTCGCATATCACAGCGATCAACGGGTCAGAAAAGAAGCAATTCGCTCTATCGCCAAAATTGGCGGCAAGGAAGCTGAATCAGTCGTTATCGGCCTCCTTGCCGACAGAGACCCGGTTATTGTGAGACAAGCGATTCACTCACTGGGAGTTATGAAGAGTCAATCGGCCGTGCAATCCCTGATAACGCTCGCAACAGGACAGGATATTTTGTTGAGGACTTTCTTCCTGAAAAAGGAGGCGTTGCAGGCCATCGGCCGCATCGGTGACAGGCGGGCTTCTCCCCACCTGCTGAGCTTGCTGGAAACCCGGCACTGGCTGGCCTGGAACAAATGGGAAGAGTTGCAAATCGCGGCAGCTGCGGCCCTCGGTCAACTGGGAGATGAATCGGCCTTGCCGGTTTTGAGAGCAAGGGGGGCGCAAAGCGGACCTCTCGGCGCTGCCTGCAACGATGCGGTCGATACCATTGAAAGGCTGGCGAAAGAGATCCGTGAGTAACATAAGCCATCAAATTGCCCAACGCACAGCCACCCTTCTATCCGGAGTCGTAAAGGGGACGGCCTTCTATCCGGCGGGACATCCCGCGGTTATGCAGCCTTTGCAGGAAATTACCACATCTTTCATGCAGATATTGCGGTTTCAGTCCGAGATACGTCTCGGCGTGATTGACGGTGCACTCTTTCTGGAAGAGCACCTTTTTGTCGTACCCACCGCCCCCGTGAAAGAGCTCGCGGACCGTTTCACAGAGAAGGAAATTACCGCGGTTATCATCTGCCGAGGCGTGCAGCACCATGAACTGAGCATCTTCGTCTCTCTCCTGGCCCGGAATAACCTGGCGGCTGCGGAATTGGAAAAAGCGCTCGCGCAGGAAGAGGTACAACACATCCGCCTGACTATCAGAGAAGAAATGAAGGGGAACATCAAAGGTAATGAATCTGAAGCGCTCGAAACCTACAACCGGGCATTGGCAGCAGTCCGCAGCGTATTCAATGAAGTCGAGAAAGGGAGGATTCCCAGCGGCGGAGAAGTTCTCTCGGTAGTCAAAAACCTGGTCACGCTGACCATTCATGACCATATAACCCTTTTGGGACTCGCGATGATCAAGGATTACGATAACTATACCTTCAGCCACAGTGTAAATGTGGGGGTTATCTCCATGGCACTGGGCGCTTCTATCGGACTTGGCAGGAACGAGATCGAGGGAGTCGGCATAGCAGGCTTTCTCCACGACATAGGGAAAACCCGGATTGAAAAACGCATCTTAAACAAGGCAGGCGGGCTTTCTGCCGCCGAATTCGAACAGATAAAGAAGCATCCCGAATATGGGGCAAATATAGTCGGCAAAATGGAAGGGATAAACCCTCAGGTGGCCAGGGCGGTGCTCGGTCACCACATCAGGCACAACCGCCAGGGGTATCCGGAATGGGCCAGAGATTTGCCGTTCGGCTCCATGAGCGAGATCATCGCGGTTGCCGATTGTTATGATGCCATAACCACTCTGCGCGTCTACCGCACCCCTCTTAGTCCTAAAACTGCGCTGGACGAGATATGCAGCCTTTCCGGGAGCTTTCTGGACGGCACGCTGGTCAACCGTTTCGTGGAGATGATGGGGAAATACCCGGTCGGTACCCTGGTCAGGCTTGATAATAATGAAATAGCAGTGGTATTCAGGCCAAATCCGGCAGATTGTGAAGCGCCGATCGTAAAGATAATTATGGACGCCAACGGGAGAAAGATTGAGGACCCGGTGACGCAAAGGCTTGCAGATGCGGCTGGAATTCGCTATGCCGCCATTGTGGCGGTTGTCGATCCGATGCTTAAAAGTATCGATGTGGCCACATATCTCAAGTGAGAGGCAGGTTCCCCAGGGCACGTGCAGCAGCCTCGCGGGTGCGGGGATGTGGTGATTGCAATAATTTCATAAATTTCTCCTCCAGCGTTACATCGCCAATTTTGCCGAGCGCCAGCGCAGCTTCGGCTTCCAGAAGACCGTCATTGGCATCGAGAAAAGGGGTCAACAGTTTAGCGAGCGCAGGTTCCCTGAAGTTGGCCAGTGCGGCGATGGCTTTGGCCTTCAAGGCGGAATCAGGTTCCTTGAGTCTTTCTATCAGATGAGGGAGCGCCGAGGGATGCGCCAATTTGCCGAGGACTTCTATGGCGGCAGACTTTATATCTTCCTCCGGGCGGGAAATACAGTAAATGAGCGGTGACAGCACCTTTTCGCCACCGATCTCCCCGAGTGCGTAGATAGCCCTTATCTTGGCGGCAAGGTCCCCCTTTTTCAGAAGAGCCAGAACCTCATCCAGACTGCCGATCCCCTCCAGGGCTTCCAGGGCCTGCGCCGCAGCAAGTCGTACTTCCTCACAGACATCCTTCAATAAAGCAACGAGGGCTTCTCGTCTTTTTCTTGTTGCATCTGATTCCATATTGACGGCATTATTACAAAAATTGACGGCCATCACAACACAATAGTGGCCATGAACCTACTCTTTCGATTTTATCTCAAATCCGGCTGCGATCGACTTATTTCAGAAAGGAACATACATGAAGGTAAACATTAAGGCCGCCCTCCTTTCCGCTTTCGTCCTTCCGGGATTAGGCCAGCTCCACAAAGGAGACAGGGCGAAAGGCATCGTAATGATCGTGCTGGTGAACGTCTTCCTGCTCGTGGCGCTATTCCTGGTCATGCAGGGATTAGGACCGATTTTCCTTTCCGTGCAGCTTTCCGGCACAGCAGGAGCAGCAAAGGCACTGGAGCATATTCAGGACAAGACCCCTGGAGCCAAGTGGCTTTTAACGGTATTCTTCGGGCTCTGGCTGTATGGTGTGATCGATGCTGCTAAAGGAAAAGAGGAAAAGGACGACCCACAGGACCAGCATTAATTATACCGTGGCCCAAGGCATAAAATCATTGAAAGGATTCAGATTATTGGTTTGACAAATACCTTGAATATGTGCGATAAAACATTATTATATTATTTAAACTAAACAGTGCATGAACTATTCTGCCGAAGAGCAAACTTTGACACTGCAGTAATTACCACAAAAATCAGCAGGTTATAGATTTATCTGCCGCCGTTGTCCAGGCGGTTCGACAATGCTTTTTTAAACACAATAAAAATAGCTCCCGAGCGGGAAGCAAGTTGTTATCCGCAAAGAATTGAGGTCAGGCATGTATTATTCTCAGATACTCTCCACCGGAAGTGGGGTTCCCGACAGGGTGGTAACAAACGATTTCTTCAATTATCTGGTTGAGGATGCCGATAACTGGATCCTCTCCCGGACCGGAATCCGTGAACGGCGGTTTGTCGCCGATCATGAAGCGACCTCCGATCTGGCAACCACTGCCGCTAGAAACGCCCTGGAAAGAGGGGGGATCGATTCCCAAGACCTCGACTGTATTATTGTCGGCACCTCCACAGCTGACATGATCCTCCCTTCGACCGCCTGCATGGTACAGAAAAACATCGGCGCAACAAAGGCCTTTGCCTTTGATATGAACGCCGTTTGCAGCAGTTTTGTCTATGCCGTGGAAACGGCCGATAACTTCATCAAATCCGGCAAATATAAAAAAATCCTCGTCATAGGCGCCGACACCTATTCCAAAATCCTCGATTTTCAGGACAAGACCACGTGCCCTCTCTTCGGTGACGGGGCCGGTGCGGTAATCCTGGGTGCCACCGAGGAGAAAAAAGGGATTCTGCAGACCCTCATCAAGAGCGACGGCAAAGGGTGGGAGCTCATCCAGGTCCCTTCCTCCGGCTCCAGAAAACCCATTACCGCTGAAACCATCGCCCTGAAGGAGAATACCTTCAAAATGGCCGGGAAGAGCGTCTTTGTCTTCGCCACCGACGTAATCCCCCAGATCATCGAGGAAGTAACCGCCAAGGCGGGAATAAAGCCGGGACAACTCGATCATATCATCCCCCACCAGGCCAATGTCCGGATCATTGACTTCATCTCGAAAAAGACCGGCATCGCCAAGGAAAAATTCCTCTTGAACCTCGACCGTTACGGCAATACTGCTGCGGCATCCGTTGGTCTTGCCCTGGATGAAAATCTGCGTAACGACGTCATTAAGCCCGGCGAGCTGGTACTGATGATGGGCTTCGGCGGAGGGCTTTCCTGGGGAGGGATCCTGATTCGGTTCTAAAGGCAGTGACCGGAGATGGGGGACCTGGGATCGGTAAAAAACCTTCAATCTCCTTTCACCAGTCTCCGGTTCCCGGTCCCCGCTTTATCCCCCCTATTCCTTCTTCGATCGGCAGAAGAGAGAGACCGGCCCGCACAAATATCTCCCGCAGCAAACCTTCAGGCGCCAGTTTCTTCCAACCGCCATGAAAACGGTCGGCGGCCAGCAGAAGCCCTTTCGGCTTAAGTCTTTTCCCAAGTGAGCTCACCGCCGCCATAAGTTCCTCCCCACGATGTAAAAACGGCCCTCCCAACAGACCGTTGCAGAGGATAACGTCGTACACCTCCCCTTCTCCGGAAGAACATTTGGTAACGTCTTCAATGGCAAAGGCGATCCGTTTCGCTGCCCCATGCGCAAAAAGCGGTTGAATGTGCCGACGATAAGCGGCCTCCCGCACCGGATGGTGGGGGAAATAGCCATGTGCAGCCGCAAATAGCTCCAGCGGCTCCAGGGTGGCGCCATGCACACGGAATGTGTCAACAGAATAACCGCTCTCCAGGAGGAGTCTGGCCAGTTCGTAGGTCCCTTCCCCGCAGCCGCAGGCGGCATCTAGACAGCTCACTGGGCTTCCAGACCGCATCCGGTTTTCCATCAGCCATCTCTTTAAAAACGCCGCCTGCCCAGGATAACGTCCGAACCCGCCGCCATAACGTTTCGGGAGGAAGACGGAAAACATGAAGCAAACCCGCCATATTTCATCCGCCATGAGGCCGCGAAAAAGGCGCGCAGGATTGGCGTGCCGGACCAGCGGAGACAACCGCTCCAGTGCATCCAGCCAACTGGCTGCGGTATGGAGGGGGGATGCTGCATGAAAAGGAGTGAACTTAAGGGAGAGGGAAAAGAAGCGGTCGGATATCCGCCTGATCTCCGCCAGCGGCAGATAGAGCTCGGTCATTCCCCGCATTTCATCGGTTATGAAAAGACCGGGGGTCCACAAGCCGTAAGGATAAGAGGAGAGATAGACCCGGAATCTTTCCTCCATTCGATCAATCAGCCTTTCCAAATCCTTGTCGGCAAGACAGCCGGGAACCAGCAGGCTCAGAAGCCTCTGTCTGACCGTCTCAGCATCCAATGCAGGACTGTAGAAGAGTTTCAGGTTTTCCATGGGAGAATTAAACCGCAACTTGACTGGAAACGAAAGCGGAAAAAGAGGGCCTGCCCGGAAAAAACAGTCGGAGCCCCCTTTAGCAGGCTGTTAGCGACCCTGTTGCCTGTCAGGGCACAATCGTGCTAGACTTTTATCATGTATATGCGGAGGAGAATTCATATAACGGCGCTCATCATTCTGTATGCTCTGTTCCCGCCCCGAAAGAGAAACGGCAGCCTCTCAGAGACTGCCGCCGATCACTCTTTGTCTTCATTACCGCGATGCCCACCGGTCCTCTATGGTAATATACCGTTTTATCTGGCCGACCTAAACCGGACCGCCAACCATCGAGGGGAGATACGCCTCACTTTCCCGGAGTGCCTGCCGGCAGCAGCCCCTTTTCTCCTCTTCCGTCTCAAGCGGGAAGGATTTTCCCGCTGCCGCGTCTTTACAGCAAAGGATGGTCTGGAGTTACATGCAACAAGGTAAGCCCTGATCGCCGGTCACCGGTTCGCATCTTCACCCTGCGATCCTCCCTATCTCAAACCCTATTTCATCGAGCGGCATGACCTCATCGGCAACTCCACCCTCGATACAGCTCTTTGGCATTCCGTAGATGGTGGAGGTCTCCTGGTTCTGCACCAGCGTAACTCCACCCTTGCTTTTCAGATACTGCATCCCTTTGAATCCATCGTTCCCCATACCGGTAAGGATTACCCCCAGCATGGAACCGTTGCAAATATCGGCCAGGGTAGTCATCATCAAGTCCACCGAGGGGACATAGATATACTGCGGATATTCGGCGGTTGGAACGGTCTTTACCGCGATCCCTCCTCCTTGACGCACCAAAGCCGTGTGCTGCCCGCCAGGGGCGACCAGTACCTGTCCCGGTTTTAAGATGTCGCCGTCAACCGCCTCTTTTATCTGCAGAGAGCATTTGGCATTGAGGCGCTCGGCATAAGGCCCGGTAAACGCCCTCGGCATATGAATGGCCACTATGATGCCATGGGGGAAGTTTACCGGGATCCGGGAAAGAACCTCCTGAAGGGCGACCGGTCCCCCTGTTGAAGCCCCTATGCCGACATAATTAATCTTATGATGGGTAAATCTGGAACTTGCGGTCCTTCTGGGCGGAGCAATGACCGGCCTGACCGGCGTGACAACCTTTCTGCTAAAGATTGAAACGGCTGCCCCCTTAACCTTATGGAGCAGCTCTGCCCGAAAGACCTTCTGGGCATCGGCAGAGTCGGTGACGTTTTTGGGTATATAGTCGACCGCACCGGCCTCCAGAGCTTCAAAGGTAGCTCTGGCCCCTTCATTGGTCAAGGTGGAAACCATAAGCACCCGCGTCGGCGCCTTTGCCATGATCTGCTTCAGGGCGGTGATGCCGTCCATGCGTGGCATCTCAACATCCATGGTAATGATGTCCGGCCTCAGTTCAATGGCTTTTGCCACACCTTCTACGCCGTCAATCGCACTCCCCACGACCTCGATCTCCGGATCGGGAGCCAGAATCCCCCTGATGGCCATCCGCATAAAGGATGAGTCGTCAACTACGAGAACGCGTATCTTCTTGCCCTGCGTTAATGTCATAAGCCCTCACTGCACAACAATGCCTTCGAAGATCGACTTGACCATCTCTTGAATTTCCGGGACCCGATCGTCAAGCTCATAACAAAACCGTTCCACATCAAAGTTACGCATGTGCGGCGCAAATTTTTTCAGAACATCCCACGCACCCTCATCGGCCAGGTTGAAACTCACCCATTCCTTGCCGCCATAGTCCAGCTGCCGGACCGAGCAGAAATAGTCCGCCAGATTTACTATCGCCGCCAGTGTCGGATCGAGGGTCGCCTCCCGTGGCGCATGGTGAGAGGATATTACTTCGCAATATTCAGGCGGGAAATTCCAGTTACGTGCTATCAGAAGTCCTATCTCACAGTGTGTAGTACCTAAAAATCGTTCTTCGGCATCGATAAGCTTATATGGCTCCCCTTTCATCGTGTCCAAGATATTTTGAAAGTCTTTTTGCAGATAATAGCTCAAGAAGACTTCCCCGATGTCATGGATGATGCCCGACAGATAGGCCTTTTCCGTGTCGGGATAACGTGCCCTCTGGGCGATTATCTTGGAAACGACGCCGACACCGAACGAGTGTTCCCAGAACGTCATCATACCAAAGGCGCCATCTTTCCCCTGAAACGCCTCGATAAAAGAACACGTCAAGGCAAGTTCGCGAATATGACGAAATCCGAGATAGATCAGTGCCCGTTTTACCGATTTAATTTCCTGGGCAGACTTGTATAAGGGAGAGTTGACTATTTTGATGACGCGTGCCGCCAACACCTGATCGGTCAGGATCATGTCGGCCACTTCATCCAGCTCTACATCAGGTTTATCCAAAAGCTCAAGTACCCGTGTCGCAACTACCGGTATGGTGGGAAGTTCGGTAATCCCCTCCATGAGGGACTGGGCTTTCTGCATCATGATATCTTTCTCCATCTTTACCCTCACTTTTTGTAGGCAAACCCGCCCGGGAAATGAATGGTTTTAAAATTATCATTCACTCCGTGCAACGACTCGGACTGCCCCACAAAAAAATATCCATAGGGTTGCAGGTTGTTGTAAAAATGCTGGACAACTTTTGATTTGGACGCCGTATCGAAATATATGAGAACATTGGCGCAGAAGATAAAATCAAAGCTCTTCATAAAAATCATCTTGGTGTCCTCATACAGGTTTAACTGCGAAAAACTGACAATCTTCTTTACCTCCTGTGACAGGACAAAACGTCCCTCCCGCTCTTCTTTGAAGTATTTTTTCCGGTAAAATTCCGGTGTATTTCGTACTGAGTAAGTGTTGTAAACGCCTTCTTTGGCCTGATTGATGACAGTCTCGTTGATATCGGTGCCCACTATCTCAATTATCCAATCCTTTAGAAGCGACGCCCGCTTCTCAAGGAGGAGCATCGCCAGCGTGTAAGCCTCCTCACCGGAAGATGACCCTGCGCTCCAGATCCTTATCTTGCGGAAGCCGATTTTCCCCTTGGTTGCCACGATCTCGGGAACCAGTTTGTTTTCCAGGGCCGTAAGTTGCGGCACGTTGCGAAAAAAGCAGGTCTCATTGGTGGTGACTTCATCCAACAACCGCTTCAGCTCCTCGCCCCCACCCTGTCTGTTTTTGACAAACTGGTAATAATCCGTATAGCTCTTGATGCCGGTAGCCTCCATACGGCGTGCAACGCGACTTTCCAAGAAGTACTTTTTGCTGGCATGAAAATATATGCCGCAAAGATTGTATATATAATCCCTGAAG
Organism: Geobacteraceae bacterium; assembly: GCA_009773645.1. Lineage (GTDB taxonomy): Bacteria > Desulfobacterota > Desulfuromonadia > Geobacterales > Geobacteraceae > WSYB01. The sequence goes on along the minus strand of WSYB01000003.1, from coordinate 113,864 downwards.
ACCTCGAAATCCTTTTCGGAAATCTTCACGGGTATTCCCTTTTGTCCGATTTGATTGGTGTCTGTCCCCATGTACATCGCCTCAAGCCGCCATACGTCCAGCACTTACGCCTTCTCTGCCGTCGATAAGACTCACCGGGTCCACAATCAGGGCAACGTTGCCATCACCAAGAATTGTCGAACCTGCAATTCCGGCAAGATTTGCCAGATATTTCCCTAATGATTTAATGGCGACCTCCTGTTGTCCCAATAACCTCGACACCACCAAACCTATTCGTTTTTCGGCAACCCCCACAACCACTACATAGCACGAACCATTATCGGCATAATCACCCGTTACTCCAAACACATTTTCCAAACGCACCAGGGAGAGCACCGAATCCCTCAGCTTCAGCACTTCTTTACCACTGATGGTATGAAACTCGCTCACCTCAACACGAAGCGTTTCGAGCACCGCAGAAAGGGGAATCGAGTAGATTTCCCCATTTACTTCCACTAAAAGTGATTGAATAATGGCAAGGGTCAACGGTAGCTTCAGGATAAATTCAGACCCCTTCCCCAGTTCGCTCTTGATGTCAATTATTCCGTTCAGTTTTTTTATGTTGGTTTTTACCACGTCCATACCGACTCCCCGGCCGGAAAGGTCGGAGGCCTTTTCCTTGGTGGAAAATCCGGGAAGAAATATCATGTCAAGGATCTCCCGAGGCATCATGTTCGCCAGCTGCTCTTCGGTCACCAGCCCTTTTTCTACGGCCTTTTTCCCCACCCTGTCGGGATCAACACCTCGGCCGTCATCCTTGATGCTTATGATTATCTGGTTCCCCTCATGGGCGGCGGAGAGCACAACTGTACCGACTCTCGACTTGCCGGCGGCAACCCGTTCGTCAGGAGATTCAAGACCGTGGTCCAAGGCATTTCTGATCAGATGGATCAACGGGTCACCAATCTCATCAACAACCGAGCGGTCCAGCTCGGTTTCTTCACCCAGCAGCCGGAGGTCGACCTCTTTGCCGAGATCACGGGCAAGGTTGCGCACAATGCGGGGGAATTTCTTAAATACCTTTTCCACAGGGATCATCCGCAACTTCAAAACCTGCGTCTGCAGTTCCGAGGTCACAAAGTTCACCCGTTTGGTTAGTTTGCCGAAATCTCCCCCAAAGACATCCAGATTCTCTCCGCCCTGGTAATTGGCGTTCAGCTGGATCATTCTGTTACGCTCCAGCACCAATTCGCCCACCTGATTCATCAGGTCATCAAGCCTTTTTACATCAACCCTGACGGTGGAATTGTCGGCAAGCTCTTCATTTTTTGACTCAACGGGCTTTAAAGCCACTGGTGCGTGTTCAGGTGCAACGACTCTGGGGGCTTCCGGTACCGGATTTTGCAGCACAACCACAGTTTCAGCTGATTTTTCCGATTTGGTCGTCGACTTTTTCTTGCCCCGTTTCGCAGAAACCACTTCAGGCTGTGGGGTTGCAGCGGGAATAACCGTTGCTTCAGCAGCGTTTTCGGAAAGGAGCGGAAGAAGCTTTACTAAGGTCCCCTCGACCTCCCGTTCTTTTATATCTCCACTCCTGATATCGCTGACCAAAAGCTTAACCAGATCGACCGCCTCCAGAATGACATCCATGATTTCCGGATTCACCACCAGTTCACCCTTGCGCAACCTGTTGAGCACATCCTCGGTCTTATGGGTTACCTTGACCAGGAGCTCAAAGCCGAGGAAACTGGAAGCCCCTTTTACCGTATGAATGGAACGAAAAATCCGGTTGAGAAGATCCGAATCTGAAGGCGATTTCTCCAACGTCACCAGATCATCGTCCAGTTTTTCAAGAAGCTCCGTAGTTTCGGCTAAAAATCCCTCAAGAAGTTCCTGGTCTTCAATTTCCATAGTCATATACAACTCCTAGTAATTTACCGGCAAGTCGCTTAAAATCGGGCAAAAATGCCGGCATCAGATTGTTACACTGGTGAGCATCCTTCTTTCGTCCTGCGATGAAACCTGTTCCAAATCCAGCAAAACCAGCAATCGTTCCGTCTGATTGATAACCCCCGACATGCACTCCTGGTCAACTCCGCTCTTTACAACGGGAGGCGGCGGCTGGATCTCGCTCGCGGAAATGCGGATAACCTCTGAAACAGAATCGACAATAAACCCCATCAACTCGTTTTCCACTTCCATAACCATAATCCGCGTACGTTTATCGTATTCCGCTTCCCCCAGACTGAACCTTTTCCTCAGGGACATTACGGGTATTACCTTCCCTCTCAGATTTATTACACCTTCTACATAGTAAGGAGTGTTCGGAACACGCGTGACATTGGGCATCCGGATTATTTCCCTGACCTTTAACACTTCAACTCCGTATTCCTCATCACCCAGGTTGAAGCTGACCAGTTGAATAAGCTCTCCCACCGCCTCTTCCACGTTAATTGCTAATGCAGCGCCCATCGTTGTCCTCCTGTTTTGATCGGTTTACTCAATCAGCAGTTGGTTGATTTGCTGCTCCAAATCTATCGATATTTCTATTATTCGGCAGCAACTCTCCGATTATTTAATTTTTTTATGGGATGTTTCTGCTTCGTATAAGGCTTCCCCTGTGCGCTTACATTTGATTATTACCGGTTTTGAGCGCGGATGATTCTGGGCAAACGATTACAATGCGTTTGCGACAGGGGTGGACTATAAATTTCATAAAATTGACATCGAGTTTTACTGGAATGGACCGCTTGTACGCATAAACTCCCGGAAAAATACGCAACAAATTTTTACGATAACGAATTTTTTTCGGTGCAATTCAGTTGAGACCCGCATGTGAAGCGACTTTACAAGCATTGAGAAGCTTGTGTCATATTATTGACTTTTTTCAAAATTATGTTATAGTCCTAAACTGTAAAATCTCATCGGCTGATTGCGACGTAACTTAAATAGTTTCCATCCGGAAAGTCCGGATGAGAAACTATTGGTTCCCAGATTGGAAACGAGGATTTTTTTGTCCTGGCAAGGAAATCAAGGGATTGCGCGGAGGCGTACCTCTCAAATCCGCCGCAAACTTTCGCAGAGCGAAAGTTGACAGCTTCAGGCTGCCCGAAGGGCGAGGCCGCAGGGCGAGTCACAAGCAAGCCCGCAGATTGACACCGCCAGGGCGAAAAAAGACCGTTTCCGGATGGAAACTAAATAAAAAGGCTGGAGAATCCATGGAAAACGCCAGAATATTAATAGCGGATGACGACAAAAAAACCAGAGATTTTGTTGCAGCGTTTTTGAGTTACAAAGGCTATCATGTTTTTCAGGCTTCCGACGGTCAGGATGCGCTTGAAAAGATTGAACTGAATGACGTCCACCTGGTTATCACTGACCTCATGATGCCGAGGATTAACGGTCTTGAATTTATCAAAAAGTTAAAGGCCATGCGCCCCGAAATTGTAACCATAGCCTACAGCGCATTCGCCAACTCCGAAATGACGGCAAATCTGCTTAAGGCCGGCGCTTTCTTTTATCTGGAAAAGCCCTTCAATCTGGAAGAACTTGAAACTCACGTTAAACGCGGTCTGGAGCACCAAGCTCTTCAAAATCAGAGCTTCAGGACCAAGCCATGCATAAAGAACCGCTCCCTGCTTAACAATATAATCGGTGAAAGCGAAAAGATGCTTTCTCTATTTGAATTCATCGAAAAGGTTGCCGACTCCGACTCCACGGTCCTCCTGCAGGGGGAATCCGGCACGGGGAAGGAACTGGTGGCGAGGGCCATCCACGATTTAAGCAACCGCAGAACGAAAAACTTCGTCCCCGTGAACTGCGCCGCAATTCCGGACGACCTTTTGGAAAGTGAACTGTTCGGCCATGTAAAAGGTTCTTTCACCGGCGCCATAGCCACCCGAATAGGGCGTTTTGAACTGGCGGACAAAGGGACCCTGTTTCTCGACGAGATAGGCGACATGAAGCCGAGCCTCCAGGTCAAGCTGCTGCGGGTACTCCAAAACAAGGAATTGGAACCGGTTGGGTCAACCCACACAAAGAAAGTGGACGTGCGAATAATTACCGCCACCAACCAGAACCTGGAAAAACTGGTCGTTACAAAGGAATTCAGAGAGGATCTTTATTATCGGATCTCGGTCATTCCCATCGTCCTCCCTCCGCTGAAGGACCGTAAAGGAGACATCCCGCTCCTCATCAACAGTTTTCTGGAAAAATTCAACAAGGATAAACAACACAAAGTCAAAGGTTTGGACAAGAGTTCACTTGAAATATTGTGTACGTACGAGTGGCCGGGGAATGTCCGGGAATTGGAAAATCTCATTGAGCGACTGGTTATTTTAAAGGGGAGCGGCATCATAACCGTGAGCGATCTCCCTGAAAAATATCGGGGAATAAAAACATCGATGGTTCAGGAACCGTTGAGCTTGCCCGACAACGGCTTCTGCCTGAACAGCGCGGTTGAAGAATTTGAAAACCAGCTCATTCTCCAGGCCCTTCACAAAACCGGTGGAAACAAGAAAGAAGCGGCAATGCTCTTGAATCTCAAAAGAACCACCCTTATCGAAAAGTTGAAAAAGAAAAAGCTATTTTTTGCCGGAAGCCCGCTGGCCAATTCTTAAATTACGTCCATTCCGAAACATCTGAAGGGTCAATTTCCTCCCCCCTTGACCTCTGTCCTTTGTTGCCCAGCTTGTTCTGGACAGGAATTGGCACGCAAAATGCTTAACCATTCCCATGGCCATAAACCCACTTGAGATATACTCCCAACCCGCATTACTCCAGCCAAAACCGCGGACCGACTCAATGGGAACTCAGCCAAACGGGCTGTTGTTCAAAGATATCCTTTCCGCGTCAGGCGCCGAACAGAAGAAGCGCGAGGATACCGGCGTCGCAGCTGCCGCCGTGGAGATGCTGCGCCTGGAGATGATGAAAAGCGCCCTTTCACTCAGCGACTCGCCATTGGATACCTGGTCCGCAACCGGCAACCAACCCATAAAAGCCCTGCTGGCAAGGTTTTTTGAACAGAGCCAGCAGACCACCGCTCCCCCGCAGAGCATTGCATCCGGCAGAAACGATACGGTTGCAGTCACTGTCCGGGAGGAACGCGATTCCTCACTGGAAGGGATTATCCATAAGGCCGCCAGGCGTTACGGCGTAGAGGAAAGTCTCATCAAGGCCGTCATCAAGGCAGAAAGCAATTTCAACCCCAAAGCCGTCTCCCATGCCGGAGCAGAAGGGCTCATGCAGCTTATGCCCGCCACAGCCAGAGGTCTTGGCGTCACCGACTCCTTTGACCCGGAACAGAATATCATGGCCGGGACCAGATTCCTGAAGGATATGCTTAACAGGTATGACGGGAATCTGGATGCAGCGCTGGCCGCCTACAACTGGGGGCCGGGAAATGTGGATAAAAAAGGCGCCTCACTCCCCAGGGAAACCAGGCAATATCTGGCAACGGTGAAAAGTTTCTATTCCCAGTTCTCCGGCTAGATACTAGACTCTGCCCCCAACAAAAAGAGCGGTCCAGGCTTTGTCCTGACCGCTCTTTTTGTACTATCGCAGAGATTATTACCGGGGAAGGATATCCCCGCCTTTCTGCCGGGGGGGTGCCGTGTCAATTTTACTTTTTAACGGATTCTGTCCCCGGAAATGGCCGAGGACCTGACGCTCTTTCTCGGTTAATACCGCCCCCTTCTTTTCCATCCGACCCATGATCTTTTCCATGTCCCTCTGTTCCTTAACTGCCTTATCAATCCGTTGTTTGTTGTGGCAGAAAAGGCACTTCTCCTCGATCACCTTAAGCCCCTGTTGGCGTGTCTTCACTCCCATCACTTCTTCTTGCGAAGCGGCTTGGAGTGAGGCAGCAGACAGCACCAGCAACGACAGCACAATAGCGGAAAAGTTTTCCTTCATCTTACTCCCTCACATAGATGTCCTGGTCGGATTTATCGACCATCGTCATCACGTGCATATACTCATCTTCGATAAGATCATAATGTTTCTGGGTTTCTTTGATCACCTTCTCGAAAATCCCCCTCACCAGCGGATCGATAATGTCCTTGACCAGAACGGAATACTGTTCGATGCACGCCTTCTCTTCCTTGAGGGCAATCTCCAGCGCTTTTTGCTCATGGGTCTCTTCGTCAATGGCTTTTTCCAGAGCGAGGTAGGTCGCGTTCTTTTTGTTAGGAGGTGATTCCATAAACGTCTTCAGATCGCCGAATTCCCCTCCCTTGTAGTGGTCAAAAAAGGACTTCAGATGGCTGACTTCCTCATTGGCCAGCAGGTCAAAGACCTTTTTAGCCCGTTCATTCCTGGTAACCGATGCCGCCTTCCGGTAAAAGTCCATGCTGTCCTTTTCCGCCTCAATGGCCATCTTTAAAGCTTCCTGTACCGTATACTCTTTGCCCATGTGTCGTCCCTCCCATTCGATTAATGAATGATCCGATTTTGATTAGAGTATAGCGGTAAAACTTTACAGGTCAACCGGCCGTGATATTTTTTTTCGCTCCGCCAGCAGGTCGTTTACCACCACTCCCGCCATGGTAAGCCCGAATATGCCGGGAATGAACGATATGCTCCCCAGGATAACCCTTCGGTGTTCACAGGAAAAGCGCTGGTCGTCCTTGTTGGGACAGATACAGCTCCCCTTGCACCCTCCGTCCGTTATCCTCTGCTCCCGATATTCTTCGGTGGAGAACACCACTTTGACACCGCTGGTTATCCCCCGTCTTTTCAGCAGTTTCCGCACTGTGCGGGCCATTCTGCATTTATGGGTCCTGGAGATATCCGTCACTTCTATCTTTGTGGGGTCCATCTTGGCGGCTGCCCCCATGCTGGAGATAATGGGTATACCCCGTTCCAGACAGCTCCCGATCAGATGAAGCTTGCTGGTGATATGATCGATGGCGTCCACCACATAGTCATACCCTTGCGACAGGAGAAAATCGCTGTTTTCAGCGGAATAAAAGTCCTTGTAAGGGACTATGTCCGCATGCGGATTGATCTGCCGCATCCTTTCCGCCATCACCAGGGCTTTGGACTTGCCGACCGTCCCATCCACGGCGTGAATCTGGCGGTTTATATTGGTCAGGCAGATATCGTCAAAATCGACGATTACGATGCGGCCAACGCCGGCGCGGCAAAGGGCCTCTGCCGAGTAACCGCCGACCCCTCCCAGGCCGAACACGGCCACTGTGGAGTTTTTCAGTTTTTCTATCCCTTCCGGGCCTATCAGAAGCTCGTTACGGGAAAAACGGTGCAGATTTGACATTTGGCTTCATTACCTCACTTATTAAAGAAAAAACGCAAAAACGTGGCTTATGCAGTAAGGGGTTTAAACCGGAACAGCCGTTCTGCATTCCCCGTAGTAACCGCAGCCACCTCGTCAAGGGAAATCCCTTTGATCTCGGCAACCTTTTTTCCTGTTTCCACAATAAACGCCGGTTCATTGGGCAGCCCCCGGTATGGTTCCGGAGTCATGTCCGGCGCATCGGTCTCCAGCATGAGATATTCCAGGGGGATGCTCCTGACGACCTCAAGCGGCTTGACCGCATTCCGGTAGGTTACCGTCCCGGCCACGGATATGTAAAAACCGAGCCGTATGCATTCACGTGCCACTTCCGGACTCCCCGAGAAGGCATGCATGACTCCGCCAACCTGCCGAACGCCCTCTTCCCTGAGTATTCTGAGCAGGTCCTCAAAGGCCTTACGACAGTGAATAAGTACCGGAAGCCCCGCCGTCACCGCCGACCTGAGCTGGCCGCGGAAGGCCACAATCTGTGCTTCCCTGGACAGGTCGGCACGCGTATAGTCGAGCCCTATCTCCCCAACCGCGACAGCTCTTTTCAAGATCGTTTCGAGCCTGTCAGGCAGCCGTTCGTTGTAAAGGTCCGCACGCAGAGGGTGCAGACCGAAGGCCGGGTAAACGTCAGGGCACGTATCCGCCAGGGCGGCAATCCCTTCCCAGCCGGCAGGATCAACCCCTGGGACTATATACCTTTCAACTCCGGCACGGCTGCCATTGTCGAGAACCTCTGAAAGCCGGAGAGAAAGAGACGAGTCATCCAAATGACAGTGGGTATCAATAAACATCGGTCTCACGGCTCCGGGAAAAAACGATGATTTATCGTAAATTTATCATGGTGGGGAAAAAAAACGAAAGCAGTTTTTCGTGTGAGGAACGTGTCACCGCTAAGGTCGGGGAGAGGGTTATATTCAGATGGAGTCCTTCAGTTCCCGTATGATTTCCAGTTGCCGCTGAAAAATAAACTGTGAAATCAGGTTCTCGATTCTGCTGGTGGTCTCTATCTCGAACAGATATTTATGCATTCCTCCTTCTTCGACTATCTTCAATAGCGTGCCGGGGATATCCAACGCCTTGTCCAGAAGGGTGACCGCCAGCATTCCCGTGGCATTAATCTCCAGCGCGCTGTTGTCGTCAACATGAAGCGACATTCCTCCCACAGAGATGTCGGTAAGGCTGCCGCTGCATCTGCTGTTTGCGGAGGTAAACGTCACATCTATTTTTTCACTGATCTTGACCCGGACAAACCGCCTCCGCTCCGCGCGCACCAGGGCATAGGCGAATTTGCTCAGTATGGCCAGGCTTCTATTGACATCGGCACGAAAGACCTTGGCAATGACGTCATGGGGAAAGTGCCGGCTTTTCAGAAAGGTCATCTTTTCATGGTGCATGACCGCGGCCTGATGCTGATGCACCGTCATATCCACCATGTCGTCCTCAACATGATCGACAGAAGCGGGATAGCTCACCGGAATTTCGTGGTAATAATTGAGGAGTCGAAGATCATTATCGAGCTTTCTGTCTTTAATATCCCGTAAGATCTTGACTATTGCACGACTATCTTCCTTGACATCCGAAACGTTCATCAATTGATAGACATCACTCATGATCCGTACCTTCCAGTAAATAAATATATTGCCCTTTTATCTGTATCGTGCCAGTATGTTAGTCAGTTTTATCAGGCGAAGATAAACTCTTCGCCTTTATTTTGTCCAGCATATTTTTACACGGAGCAGGAAGATTGAAGAAGCACAACCAAAATGAAATCGATAAAAGACGCACCTTCGCCATCATCAGCCATCCGGACGCCGGGAAAACAACCATTACCGAGAAGCTCCTCCTGTTCGGCGGCGCAATACAGCAGGCCGGAGAGGTAAGAGCCCGCAAGTCGTCGCGTCATGCCACTTCGGACTGGATGGAGCTGGAAAAACAGCGCGGCATATCGGTGACCTCGTCGGTCATGAAGTTCAACTACAACGGCTATGAAATCAACCTCCTCGACACCCCCGGGCACAACGATTTTTCCGAGGACACGTACCGGGTCCTCACCGCCGTTGACTCTGTACTGATGGTGATCGACTCGGTCAAGGGGGTGGAGAGCCAGACCAGAAAGCTCCTGGAGGTTTGCCGCCTCCGCCATACCCCGATCATGACCTTCATCAACAAGCTCGACCGGGAAGGGCGCGAACCGCTCGACCTTCTGGACGACATCGAGAGCAACCTCAAGATCCAGTGCGCCCCCATGACCTGGCCGATCGGCATGGGGAAACGGTTCAGGGGGACCTACCATCTTTACAGCAGGGAGCTCACCTTTTTCGACCCGGAAGCCGACCGCGGCACCGGCCAGATAGTTACCGTCAAGGGGCTTTCCGATCCGCGCCTCGATGAACTCCTGGGTTCCCAGGTGGAGGAGCTCCGAAACGACGTGGAACTCCTGGAAGGAGCGGCTCACCCCTTTGAGCAGGAAGCATACCTTGCAGGACTCCAGACGCCGGTCTTCTTCGGGAGCGCCGTCAACACCTTCGGCGTGCAGCAGCTCCTAGACACCTTTGTGGAGCACGCCCCGCCCCCGCAACCGCGCGAGGCAATGAGCAGGATGGTCTCCCCCTACGAGGAGCAGTTCACCGGGTTTGCATTCAAAATCCAGGCCAACATGGACCCGGCCCACCGGGACCGGATCGCTTTCTTCCGCATCTGCTCAGGCAAGTTCACCAGGGGAATGAAAGTACGCCATGCACGGCTCGGCCGCGAGGTACAGATTGCCAACGCCACCATCTTCATGGCCCAGGACCGGACCAACGTGGACGAGGCCTATCCCGGTGATATCATAGGCATCCACAACCACGGCACCATCAAGATCGGCGATACCTTCACCCAGGGGGAGGAGCTGAAATACACCGGCATCCCCAACTTTGCACCGGAGCACTTCCGCAAGGTAAGGATCCTGAACCCGCTCAAGTCCAAGGCCCTGGAAAAAGGGTTGGTACAGCTCGCCGAAGAAGGGACCACTCAGGTGTTCCGCCCGCTCATGGGGGCTGACTGGATCGTGGGCGCCGTGGGACTTCTCCAATTCGACGTGGTCATGCACCGGCTGGAGCACGAATACGGGGTCAAGGCCGCCTACGAACCGGTTTCCTACGTCACTGCCCGCTGGGTGACCGGGGATAGAAAGAAGCTGGAAGAGTTCGAGAAGAAAGAGGCGATGCACCTCTACCGGGACGGGGAGGGGAACCTGGCGTATCTGGCCGGCAGCGCTTGGCGGCTGGAGAACACCATGGAAAACTGGAAGGAGATCGAGTTCCACGCCACGCGGGAACACAGATGATGAAAGCCCGCGGAAGCGGGCTTTTTTGTATGTGCAGTGCAAGCCAAGGAGAGGAGTCCATCCCTCTTTTCCGATCCGCGGATAAATCACGTGCAGGCCGACGGCAGGAACTACCTCCTCGACGACAGGCCGGTAATAGAATTCACCAATGCCAGAAATCTGATCACCTGGCGGTCGTCCGACTCCTGAAAAAGTGGGTGGCTGCGAAGTTTTTCAGCTCCATTTTGGTTTTGGTACGATTATGTAATTGAATTGAAATGTGTGGGTAATCGCAGTATAATTTAGTCAGGTAAAGGGGGAATGGGAAGGCATTCCCCGTGGAAAGGAGGTTGTAGTCATGAAAAGCAAGAATCTTCACGGCATGTTGGCTCCCGGCGATTGTGCACTGGCTCTGATCGACTACCAGCCGGCGATGTTCTCGGGCGTCAACTCTCACGATAAGACCACGATTGTCCAAAATGTCCAGATAATAGCCAAGGCGGCCCGACTCTTCAAGGTGCCGACAATCCTCTCTACTGTCGCTGCAGAGAGCTTCAGCGGCGCAATGATACCCGAGGTGAGAGGCATCTTCCCGGAGAGGACTCCCATCGACCGGACTTCCATCAACGCTTGGCTCGACCGGAATTTCAGGAGTGCGATCGAAACTACCGGGAAGAAAAAAGTCGTAGTGGCCGGGCTCTGGACTGAAGCATGCGTACTCTTCCCGACGCTCGACCTGCTCAACGCCGGCTATGAGGTCTACGTTCCCACCGACGCCTGCGGCGACATCAGCGTTGAGGCCCACGAAAGGGCGGTAGCGCGGTTCGTTCAGGCGGGGGCGGTACCGATCACTTCACTGCAGTTTCTCTTCGAACTCCAGCAGGATTGGGGACGGAGCGAGACGTACGAGGGGTGCATGGATATCCTCAAGGCGCACTCGCCGTACGGCATCGAAGTCCGGTTCGTGAAGGAGTTTCTCGGCGGGCACGGCGAAGGTGCCAAACTGGCCCGGGCTGCGTAGGAGGGGTCATCAACTCAGTGCATACATTGCAGAAGAAGCTGAGAGTCGTGTGAAGCGGGACTTTACACGGCTTATTTTTTGCCAAATGACGAGGAACTAAGGGGGTACCACCTGATCAAGACTGTGCCTGCAACATTGCCCTGATCCGCTGGAATTCCTCTTCCATGCCTTCATGCCGTGACCACCTCTCGATTTCCTCCAGATCAACCTCGGAAACCGCCGCCACCATCACCGCCTGATCAAGACACTGCCGGTCTTTCCAGTGATAGTAATGGGCAAGCCTGTCTTTGACACAATCGGTAGCGGAAAGCAGCCGCAATGTGCCGGTTGCAAACTCAAGGTGGGCAACTTCACGTACCGGCTCATCGCCGATCGCCAGCGGCCCGGCCGGGAACTCTACGAATAAGGGGGTGTCCGGATGGATGAAGTACCGGTCCCTCTCTTGAAAACCAAGCTTCATCAGGACCCCTGCAATCTTCTTCCGCCCCGACCTTCCCTCTTCAATGAAGTCCAGATCATACGACCGGTAGCGGTTATCGGTGTAAATTGAGACGCAACTGCCGCCGGTCAACACTACGTTGATACCACTCTGGCGCAGATGCTCGGCAACATAGGCGGCGATTTCACCGATGGACATTTCCCGCAGGGATTTCACAGCGGCTTTCCTTTCCGCCTTGGCCTCCGCCTGCTCGCCAGGAGCGATGTACGGAGATCCTCGGGGTAAAAGGACAGGGCCTTGTCGAGCAGGGCCTTCAGTTCCTTCAGGAACGGATACCTTGGATTGAATCCATAGAGACGGGTGCGGCCGACAGGACGGCTGAAAAGGACCCCCCCGGCTTCGAGCTTCTCAAGCTGTTTAAGGAGAGGAGCCGGAGAAGTCTGGAAAAAATCCGCCATTTCCCGCAGATAACCCTCATCGCGAGCCGCGAGGAAAATCAACACCCGCTCACAGTTGGTGGATGCCAGGAGAGGTTCGAGCATAGACGACTCCATGTTTGATCTTGAATCAAGATCATTTGATCTATATTCAAGATCAAATTACCGGCAACCCGCTTTAATTGCAAGATATTTTTGGAGGGAGAAAGGGACATTCTTTCACGACTGGATGGCGGTTCCCGAATCGAGGATGTCTTGCAGATAGAGGAGCACCGCCCGTTCAGACATGGATGATCTCCTTACCGATCATCTCTCGTGCCAGCGGTTTGTGCGCACTTTCAATCCCCAGGTCCACCTTCCTGCCTAACTCCTTTTCAAGATACCGCCTGAAAGCAAAGAAATTACTCAAGGTCTTCCTGCCGGGCATAAGCTCTAGGGCAATGTCAATATCGGATTCTTCGGATGCCTCTCCCCGTGCGAAGCTTCCAAATAGGCCGATGCGCGCCACGCCGTACCGCCGCGTGATCTCTTCCTTGTGCGTCTGCAAAAATGATAGGATGTCATCTCGGTTCATGGTTTTGCTCCGTTATCTGTGAATCGGCATGCAGTAAGTTTCTCGCAGGAATTCTGGGCAGGAATTCTGGGGACATCATATTTAATTCCCGGGCAGGAATTCTGGGGACATCATATTTAATTCCCGGGCAGGAATTCTGGGGACATCAAGGAATTCTGGGGACATCATATTTAATTCCCTGTCAACAAAAAAGCCGCCCCATCAGCTTCCACACTGACCAAGCGGCTCTCTGAACCTGCACTCCGGCATCCCATAACCCCTCCCGGACATTCCATAAAAATTACCCACATTCATACACCCATAGAGGCGGTAGTGTCAAGGAGATCAGCGTCATGCGGGGTTAGTCTTCCAAGATGCCAACTTGCACCAGATATTACGGGTTATGGTTCCTCTTTTCTTTGACTGAAGAACCCGATCAGGAACTCGCCATCCCTGGGTGAAAGATCGAACTTGAAGATTGCTTCCTGGACGAGCGGCTGGACCGGCTGGCCGGGATTCTCCTGAAGGTTGCCGGACACCCATTTGACGGCGCGTCGTAAGTCTTCTCCATCCGGTAACAGATCATGCATTGCTTTTTTCTCCTCCAAACATCTTTAAGGAAATCCTCTCCTCGCGCTCAAGCATCAGGTATGTCGTAAGCTGCTTCTTGTGAACGGGCGCAACCTTCTCCAGAGATTTGAGCTCGACAATAACCGAATCGTCGACAATGATATCAGCCCGGAAACCCGCATCCAAACGGACCCTTTCGCCCTTTGCGGCTTTGCGCGAGAAATATCTTTCGGAAAACCAGCGTGTCAGGCTATGCATTTTATACTGAAAAGTTCTCAAAATTCAATGGATTAAAACGTTGGGGGGAGGGAGCTCGGGGATGGGATATACCGCCGATAATTCCGCTTAACATTGCGCCCCTGCAGCCGAAGAGAAATATAGGGGGAACACATGGGGGCTACCGTGCACGTTATTCGTATCTTTGCCATAGCATCCCTGCTTATATTCGCCTCGGTCATACCCGCATCGGAGATGCTCCATGAATCCGGCCACACCGACATCATCGAGCTTCTCATGGAGCGGGCCGTCTCAAGCAATCTCATCGCCGGCGGAGTCGTGGTCATCGGCGACCACACCGGCATTCTTTACACCATGGCCAGGGGGCGGGTGGATGCACGTGCCGGTGCGCCGTTGCTGGGCGAAACGACAATCTTCGACGTCGCTTCCCTGACAAAAGTCATTGCAACTACGCCGGCCGTGATGAAGCTGGTGGACGAGGGGCGCATCTCCCTGTCGGACCCTCTGACCCGCTGGTTCCCTCAGTTTAAACGCTTTGGACGTGAAGAGATCACCATCCTTAACTTGCTCACCCATACGTCGGGACTGGGCGACTTCGATTTGCACCGGCGGCAGGGGATCAAAACGGCGATCCGCAAGGCTGCGGCCGAAAAACACCGGGAACGGCCGGGGAGGCTCTTCAACTACGCCGACATCAACTTCATCCTCCTGGGAGAAGTGGTCCATCGCGCTTCAGGCAGGTCGCTGGACAGATACTGCCGTGAAGAGATATACCGACCGCTTGGCGCAGAACAGACGATGTTTGCGCCGCCGCGGAACCTCAACGACCCCATCGCCCCCACGCTGGGTTTCAGCCGCGGAGTAGTCCAGGACGCCAATGCCCGCCGACTTGGCGGCGTTTCGGGACATGCCGGCCTTTTCACCTCTGCATACGACCTGTCCCGATTCGCCCGTTTCATCCTGGGTGGCGGTGTGATTGACGGCAGGCGCATCCTTTCGGAGCGGGCGGTGAACCAGATGATCTCCCCGCGCTTTTACAGCAACGGCGCTGTGGTGCGCGGCCTGGGATGGGACATGGAGTCTCCGTTTTCTGCGCCGAAGGGGAGTCTCTTCTCCGACGCTTCCTTCGGCCACTCCGGTTACAGCGGCTCATCGATCTGGATAGATCCCCGGCGGGACCTGTTCGTGGTCCTGCTGACAAACCGCCGTAACTACCGGGACACCGGGGAGTTGAATCAACTCCGCAGCAATGTCTCCACCATTGCCGTGGCTCGGTTCAGGCGCCCCGGCGGCAATGAGGGACCCCCCGGGGGAACTGCACAGATAACCACGAATCTGCAGCAGAGGCCGACCAAGCCTCTGCAGGCTCCGCCACCCGGCACCAGGATGGCTGCGGTTACACCTGAAACGCCGTCGCTGTTCCATCGTCACAACGGCAGGCATGGGGGAAGGCAGTGAAAAGCTACACCATGAAGGGGATCTGAGAGGTCTGAAAAAAAAGGCAAACCCGTCGGCCTGCCCGTTCATCAGAAAGGAAAGGAGTAACAAATACAACCTAGGAAAACATGAGAAGCCGTTACATCTTCTATGTGATCAGCAACCGTAGTATGCGTACCAATATTCCAGGAATTCACGGTTGCTGTGGTCTGTTTTTCGACGATTGTCTGCCCTGCGGGTCTTGATCCTGGTGAGTAGTTGCTGTATCCCTTGTAATCCCATCGCTGCTTCTCCTATCTCGTTGATAGAGGACCCATTCAGCGGGCACAATGACTGTCTTGCCGTGGTTCTATCAATTTAATTTGCAACTCAAATGCCAAAAAAACTTGGGACGTAGCTGGTGATCGCGCGCCGCTGCGAACGCAGAGATAGCAACCCTTTACGGTCTCTCACTGGTGCTGGCAATTGTTACGGCGGGCACGAAACGTGGAGAAATTGGACGCTTTTCGCCCGGAAGGTGAAAAACGGGACGGGGGATAATGTCACAGTGTGGAGTTATGCTACAGTAGTTCCGGAAGCATACCCCGCTCCGCAGACGTGCGGCTCCGCCTCTAGCTCCGGCGGCGTCATAAGCTGCCGGATGGCGTCAAATACCACCTTCCCGGAATCTCGGCCGTTCATCTACACCCCTTGCAGCAAATACCACCAGACCGGCAGGGTAAGGATCGACTGCGATGATCCCGGCGGTGATCATGGGGGCCATGGCGGCCTCGAAAATGGTCACCTGCATCACCTTCCCGCCGGCCCCCATGATCCCCACAAAGAGGAGCGTTATCAGGGCAGGGCCGATCGCCAGCTTGTAGAGGAGTCCGATCCCCAAGGGCTTCAGCTCCCCTTTGATGTGACTGAGACGCAGCTGAAAACCGACCGAGGCCAGCGCCAGCGGGGTCAGCGTATCTCCAAGCTTCTGCAGAACAATGATGAGCCAGGAAGGAAACGGGACCGGCATGAGGAGGAAGGCGAGAATGATCGCCTCAAAGGGGGGGAAGAGGAGTATCTTCCTGACCATCCGGCGTGGGGAAATGTCGCCCGAGGAATAGATGGTCGCCACGAAGATGCCCAGCGTAGAGAGGACCAGAAACGAGCCGAGCTGGTCGGCGATGAGCCCCACCCCCAGATACTCCTTTCCATAATACGCCTCGATCATGGGAAGTCCCACAAAGGAGGTGTTCCCCAGCCCCCCCACCAGCATGAGCGCCCCGACCGTGTTGTCGGGAAGTCCGGCCATCCGCCCCGCATAGCGGAAGAAGACGAAGCCCGCGCCGAAGAGGAGCCAAGCCATGGCCCCCGTGTAGATAAGGGAAGGATCGGGCCGCAGCCTGTGGATATGGAGGAGGGCCAGGGCGGGGAGGGAGACGTGGATGATGAAGCCGTTCAGGGCGGCTGGGGTTGCGGCGGGAAAGCGGCCGGTCCTGTGAAGGATAATCCCGACCGCAAAGCAGACGATGAGGAGGATGATGTTGGTCATGGGAGCCCTTCTGAAGTGTAGACAGCGCAGGCTGCCCGACAGGGTGAGGCCGAAGGCCGAATCAAAAAGCCGCTTTTCTACTACAGCGACGTCCCTCTGCTCTCCCGTTCTATCCTGTCCACCACGCAGTATATCCCCCCCTCTTTCAAGCCAGGCTTGAAGCAACCGTTGCAGGAGATGCAGCGGGCCCTCGCTTCGTCGCCCTCCTGCCAACGCCGGGCAAGTACCGGTTCGCGGATGAACGGCCTGGCCATGGCGACATAGTCGGCCTCTTCCCTCCGGATAATTCCCTCGACAAGCTCGAACGATCTGAGACCGCCGACTACCATGACCGGACAGCCGACAGCGTTCTTGATCCGGTAGGCAAGGGGGAGATTGTAAGCCTCCTGTTCCCTGGTATCGATCCCCTGCCGAACCGGAGTCCGGTCCCCTGAAGCGGAGGTGCCGCCGCTCACCTCGATGGCGTCAACTCCTTCATCATCAAGGAGCCTGGCGACATAAAGGGCATCCTCCAGTTCCAGCCCCCCCTCCAGATTGTCAGAACCGTTCAGCTTCACCAGCACCGGGAAATCCTTCCCCACCGCACTCCTTACGCTCCGATACACCTCCATGAGGAAACGGCTGCGGGACTCCACATCTCCCCCATAGTTGTCGTTACGCCGATTGGTCAGGGGGGAGAGGAACTGATTTATCAGATAACCGTGGGAGGCGTGGAGCTGGACGGCGTCAAAACCGTACTCCTTTGCCCGGGCGGCCCCCTGGCCGAACAGCGCGACCAGTTCCGCTACCTCCTGAAGGGAAAGGGGTGCGGGTATTTCGGGGAACTGCTCTGCCTTAGCCGCCGAAGGAGCCACCGGCTGTCTCCCGATGACCCTCGACGTGGTCTGACCCCCCACATGGACAAGCTGCATGCAGATCTTACTCCCTTCACGATGGACGGCATCCGCCAGGGCTTTCGTCTCAGCGGCAAAGGAGTCCGTATGAATTCCCATCTGTCCGGGCAGCTGCTTCCCGTCGGGCCTTATGTAGGCATAGCCGGTGATGATGAGGCCTGCACGGCCGCGGGCCAGGTTCCCGTAGCATGATGCCAGTTTCAATCCAGGCCTTCCGTCTTCTCCGCACATCCCCTCCCAGGTGGCGGAGCGGACCAGCCTGTTTTGGAGAACCATTCGGTTGATCCTCGTTTCATCAAACACCTTTCTCATAAGCCTCTCCTGCCGATATCGAATGGCCTGGCGGTTCACTCATTGCAGCTAGAAAATCTCGTAAAACCCTTTGGTTGCAAGCTTGTGCACCTTCATAAGGTTGGTGGAGCCCCTGGCCTCCAGCGGGACCCCCATGGTGATGACGATCACATCCCCCTTCTTGAACCCTAACGAAAGGAGCGTTTCTTCCACGGCAGTTATCTGCTGATCGGTCCCTTCCATTGACCCGATCGTGCGGGTCTTCACCCCCCAGCAGAGGGAGAGGCGGCGCTTGGTCTCGGGAAAGCGGGTAAACGCAATGATGGGGACCTGCGGCCGGAACTTGGCAATACGGAGAGCGGTACCCCCTGATTGGGTCAATACCGCTATGGCCTTGGCCTTGAGAGTGGATGCGGCATGGCAGGCGGCTTCCGCCACCGCCTCGGAGATATTGTTGCTCCGCGGCTCCGGGGGAAGAGAGATGCTCCGCAACTCGGACCGTTCCACATCCAGGGCCACCTTGACCATGGTCCTTACCGCTTCGATGGGATACTGGCCGGAAGCGGTCTCTCCCGAGAGCATGACCGCGTCGGTGCCGTCCAGTATGGCGTTGGCCACGTCCGAGGTTTCGGCCCTCGTCGGCCGCGGGTGGTTTATCATGGATTCAAGCATCTGGGTGGCGGTAATAACCGGCTTCCCTGCCGCGTTGCAGGCTCGGATGATCTTTTTCTGAATGAGGGGGACTTTCTCCGGGTTTATTTCAACCCCCAGGTCCCCCCTCGCGACCATGACCACATCGGCAGCCTTCAAAATCCCCTTGAAGTTGCGGAGCGCCTCGGGCTTTTCGATCTTGGCCACCACCGGGGTATTCAGGCCATGCTCGTAGATGACCCTCTTCAGCTCATCCACATCGGTGCTCTTCCGCACAAAGGAAAGGGCGATGAAATCCAGCCGTTCATTCAGGCAGAACTCCAGATCAGCCCGGTCCTTTTCCGTCAGCGAAGGGGTGGAAACGTTCACGCCGGGGAGGTTGACCCCCTTCAGGTCTTTCAGCACCCCCCCCTCAATGACCGTGCAGTGGACCCTGTTTTCTGAGACAGAGAGAACCTTAAGCTCTATCAGGCCGTCATCCATCAGAATCCTGGACCCTGCCTTCACGTCCTGCGGCAGGGCGCGGTAAACGGTCGATATCAGCCCCGGCCGGCCGATGACCTCATCGGTGGTGATATCGAGCAGTTCCCCCTTGGCAAGGGGTAGAGCGCCCCCCTCCATCCTGCCGGTCCTGATCTTGGGCCCCTGCAGGTCGGCCAGAATACCTACCGCTTTGTCGCGTTGGTCCGCCAACCGCCGGATAGTGGCGATGATCTCCTTTTTTTCCCTGTTGGTGCCGTGGGAAAAATTGAGGCGAAAAACATCGACACCGGCGTCCAGGAGCCTCGTTATCATATCGGCCGATGAACTGGCCGGGCCTAAGGTGGCGATAATCTTCGTTCTGCGGACGGATTTATTCATTCATGACTCGACGCTCAATGGTGAAAACGCCCCATTCTCCCCTTGTGGGCGGCGTTGGGTGTCCTGTGGCATTCAAAGCACCGCAGCTCTTCCACTTTTCGTACATCGACCGGAGAGTCCGGTTTATCCCCCCTGGGCATGGTGTACTGTTCGGTCTGGAAATATTCCCGGTTCCGCTCATCGGTCAGGATCGGGGCCTTGTAGGCTACCTGCCAGTCATTGCTGATGGCGATCGTATGGCACTGGTCGCACCCCCCCGGCGGAGGAATGGACTTCCAGGCCGTAAACATGGTGCAGCCGGCAAGAAGAACTGCTGCAGAAATGGGAAGGAGAAACAGACTTTTCATCATGGGGAATCCTCACTTTGGTGACGAGAAGAAAAACGGAAAGCCGACGCATGAAATAATATCACAAAGGAGGGGCAAAACAACCGTATTCCAGGCACGGCGAAATCATTTTTTCCGGCAGGTTCTTGCATTACATCGCCGTAACAAAACCGTAACCCGAATGGGGAAAAGGTGTGGACATATACCGCGAACATGCGATAGACTCACAAGCTTCTTAAAGACAAACGGAGGAAAAGCGCATGGCTTTCAAAGGACGACCAGGTTCCCTGTACCTGCTGTTTATCCTGCTGATAACATTTTCGGCGATCACCAGAACGGTCCTCCTCATCAAGTCACTACCCAGCCTGGACCTGGGTCCGGTTCTCCTGGCAAAGATTTTTGGCGTGGGATTTTTCTACGACTGCGTCACCTTCTCATACTTTGCCGTCCCCTTCGCCCTCTATGTCACCCTGGTGCCCGACAGGGTGTATGCCGGCAGATTTTTCAGGCCGGCAGCCTGGCTGATCTTTTTTGTCACTACCTACGCCCTCCTGTTTGATGCGGTTGCCGAGTATGTCTTTTTTGACGAGTTCGCCACCAGGTTCAATTTTATCGCCGTCGATTATCTCATTTATACCACCGAGGTGGTACGCAACATCAGGGAGTCCTATCCGGTCAACTGGCTGTTGGGCGCACTTTTCGTCCTGAATATCTTCATCTTCCGGTTCATTAAAAAATATATCGACCGCTCTTTCCTCGGGGCAAGCACACTGAAAAAGCGGCTCAAGACGGGATGGATATTCGCCGTGCTGCCGCTCCTGTCGTTTGTTTTTGTCGATCTCTCCCTGTCGGACATCTCTCCCAACAACTATGCCAACGAACTGGCGGGAAACGGCATCTACAACCTGGTCGCAGCCTTCAGAAACAATGAGCTGGACTATGAGAAATTCTATGTTACCAGGGACAGCAACCAGGTCTTAGCGACTCTCAAAGGGGAGCTGACGGAAAAGAACAACCATTTCGTAAGCCGGGACCCCCACGACATTACGCGGGCGATAAAAAACGAGGGGAGCGAGAAGCGGCTGAACGTGATCGTTATCGTGGAAGAAAGCATGAGCGCGGATTTCCTCGGCGCGTTCGGCAACGCCAAGGGGTTGACCCCGCGTCTGGACAGGCTTGCGGAAGAGTCGCTGTTTTTTACCCGCATGTACGCCACCGGCAC
Organism: Geobacteraceae bacterium; assembly: GCA_009773645.1. Lineage (GTDB taxonomy): Bacteria > Desulfobacterota > Desulfuromonadia > Geobacterales > Geobacteraceae > WSYB01. Next base: position 92,809 of record WSYB01000003.1, on the reverse strand, counting down.
CAGGACGGTGCGCGGCCTCGAAGCCGTAACCCTCTCCATGCCGCCGCTCCCCGGCACCTCCCTGGTCAAGCGGCCGGGGAACGAGGACTTCTTTTCCTGGGGGTCGGCGATGCGGGCCAAGGGGTATGACAATAAGTTCATCTACGCCGGCAACGGCTTTTTTGACAACATGAATTACTTCTTTGCCCATAACGGTTTCGCGGCGATAGACAGACACGACTTTGCCAAGGACGAGATCGCCTTTGAAAACGCCTGGGGGGTCTGCGACGAAGACCTGTTCCGGAAGGTGATCAGGGAGGCAAGCAAATCCTACGCCGTTCAGAAGCCGTTCTTCAGCGTGGTGATGACCACTTCCAATCACCGTCCATTTACCTATCCGGAGGGGAAGATCGACATCCCGTCCCACTCGGGACGGGACGGGGCGGTAAAATATGCGGATTACGCCATCGGTCGGCTGCTGGCTGAAGCCCGGCAGCAACCCTGGTTTGACCGGACCGTTTTCGTCATCGTTGCCGACCATTGCGCAGGGAGTGCAAGAAAAATGGCGCTTCCGGTCAAAAATTATGAAATACCGCTCTTCATCTACGCCCCGGCCCTGGTTAAACCGCAGAAAATCGACAAGATGGTCAGTCAGATCGACATCGCCCCCACCGTCATGGGGCTTTTGAACTTCAGTTACAACACCCGCTTTGTCGGCAAGGACATCATGCGGATGGACGCCAGCCAGGAGCGGGCTTTTATATCCAACTACCAGAAACTCGGCTTTTTAAAGGACGACAGGCTCGTTATCCTCGGCCCGAAAAAGGAGATCGGTTTTTATCGGTTTGCCAGAGTGGACGGGAAAACAACCGAGTTTCCGCCTGAGGCCCCTTACCTGCAAAAGGCGCTCGGTTATTACCAGGGGATAAACTTTGTTTACAAGCACAGACTGAACCGAAGCGGCAAACTGCCCTGATCATCCCTCCGCGTCTATACACCCCACTTATACTCCAGGTATTTCACGGTCTGCTCGTACCCCTGTTCAAAGAGATATTTTTTTTCGCTGGCGGTCAGGACGAATTTTGCCGGAGCGATGTCACCGCAGTAGAGGAGGATGGTGTCCCTCCACTTTCCCCCTGCGATGAACTCCTTCTCGATCGCGTGCATGGAAAAATTGAGCGTTTCCAGGAAGTATTTTTTCAGGGTCAGTTCCCCTGCAAAGGGACTTTTTAGAGTTCTTTTGGAAACGACCTTCAGGACCAGGGTTTTCCCCTGGCTCTCCAGTTGCTTCTCCACCACTCCCGCCATATAAGAGCCGTCAACAAAGACATGCCTGTTCCCGTTGTGAGCAAAATGCCGGTGCGCATAGACCCACGGCATCCCCACGGAGAAGCGGACCGCTGCTGATACCTTCACATCGGGGTGACTTGCGGCGGAAAAGAGCACCGGCTTATAATTGAGGATGTCCGTTGCGATAACACACGGCGGAATGCGGAAACCGTCACCAAACCTTGCCCGCCGTGTTTTTTCGTCCAACCACGACTCAAGGACATCCCCCGCGTACAGCCCTTTGCCCCCCAAAAGACTCTTGAGGCTGAAGTCTTTGAACCTTTTCGGATCGAGGTCCATTGCCTCCTGCTGCATCACCTGAGGGGTCATCCCTGCCGCATAGAGGGCGCCGACGGCACCTCCCGACGATGCCCCGACGATTTTCGCGATGTTCAGCCCCTTGTCCTCTATGGCCTGAAGCGCGCCGATAAACGCAGGAAATCGCATTCCCCCGCCAAGTAGCATCAGGGTAATCGGCTCCTTCGGCCGGATGCCGCTGTTTGTCATGACTTTCCGCCTCTTCGATCAGAGGGAACAAGAATGCCGTGGATAGCGGCTTCCGGTCCCCATTCCAGTTACGTCAATCTGCGGCGCTTTTGTCGATGGCCTGGACAAACTCATCCATCACCTTGTCCGCATTCCCGTCATTGTATGCGATGATGTTTTTCAACTGGGCGAATGAATCCAGATCCATTTCTTTGAACTGCAGGACTACGCCGTTTCCTTCCGTCCTGACGACGGTCCCTTTAATGTTGACCGAGATGTCCAGGGGATTGGCGGTCCCTGTCAGATAGATGGTGGTCTCCACCATGTCCCCCGACTGCAGCTTCTCCCCTGTCCGGACAAACATCCCCTTGAGGCTTAGATTTTCCACCTCTCCCTTGATGGACAGGTTTCTGTAACTGACAAACGCCTTTAAATTGAAATCCACTCGTGAAAATTTTCTCTTCTCCATAAAGGCATTCCCTTTCCGTCAATATGGACCCGGCGACTATTCTGCAATAAATGAAGAACCTGCCCTATTATAACCGCATGAATCCCGACGTCAAGTGATATCAATAAGTACAGAGAGCCGAAAATGCGGTTGGAAGGGATTTGTACATTAATTCATATTAACAAAAATCCGGATTGTGGTATAGTAAATTCTAAAATCAAGAGTACGGGAGGGCGCCATGAAAAGGAGAATTGATCTGAGCGCATTATTGGCGGTTCTGGCATGGGGCGCATCGCCGGTTTACGCGGATGACGGGGGGATGGAGTGCTTTGGCAGCGTCTTCTTCATCGTGTTCCTGGCGTACTGCGCCCTGATCGTGGTCAGCCACCTGGTCGAGTTCCTGCGGCTGCGGCTTTTCAGAAAGGGAGAGCCAGCCGAAGGCGGGCTCGGAAAGGCATTCGAAGAAGGTTAGAAACGGGGATCATCCCCATCGGCTCCCGCCAGCCGTCCCCTTCAGAGGGGCTCTTCGACACTACGGAGTTCCTTCCGCCTGAGTCCCTCATTAGTCGGCGCATCGTTACCTGCTTTCAAGTATTTAACGGTCGTACCGATAAGAACGGTTAGACAGGCAGCATCCGCATTGGCGACGGGAGAAACCACGATGGGGCCGGACACATTATTTCTCGGACGGCAACCGATACTCAATCAGGTGCAGAAGCTGGTTGGCTATGAACTGCTGTTCCGGTCGGCAGACTCCCTTCATGCGAATATTACCAATGAAATGCAGGCCAGCGCCCATGTTATCGTGAATGCCCTGAGCCATTTCGGCATCCAGGACGTCCTGGGGAGAAACAAGGGATTTATTAACGTAAGTAACGAGATCCTGCTGAGCGACGCCCTGGAACTTCTGCCGAAAGAGCAGGTCGTGATCGAGCTGCTCGAGTCTATTCAACCCACCGACGAGGTCATCGACCGCTGCCGGGAGCTGAAGGCGAGAGGATTCACCCTTGCCCTGGACGATCATCTCTATGATCCGTCCTTTGAACCCCTCTACAAACTGATTGATATCGTAAAAATCGACCTGCTGCAACCTGGCCCCATGGGCTTGAAAGAAATGGTCGCCTGCCTGAGGCGCTGGCCGCTCACCCTCCTGGCGGAAAAGGTGGAAACGACCGAGCAGTTCCAGATGTGTCGCCAATACGGTTTCGAGCTGTTCCAGGGGTTTTACTTTGCCAGGCCGACCGTTATCCAGCAACGCAACGTCAACGTCGCGACCGTGACGCTCATGCAGCTTCTCGATCAGGTAATGAAGGAAGCTGAGACCGCTGAAATAGAAGAGACGTTCAAACAGAATCCGGAACTGATCTATAATCTCCTGCGGCTGGTGAATTCGGTCTACTTCGGGATGAGGGAAAAGATCAAGGCGCTGCGCCATGCCATAGCAATACTGGGGCGCGAGCACCTGAAGCGGTGGGTCATGCTGGCCCTTTACGCGACCAGCGACAAGGGGACCGCCAGCAGCCCCTTGATGGAAATGGCGGCAGTGCGGGGCAAGTTCATGGAAATGCTCATAAAAATGCATCCCCCGTTGCAAAGGGATGCCGATTATGCGGACCGCGCCTTCATGACCGGCGTACTCTCCCTGATAGACGTTCTGTTCAACGTCCACATGGAGGAAGCCATCAACCAGTGCAACCTTGCTGAAGATGTGCGGACGGCCCTGCTGGAGCGGGAGGGGGTGATGGGAAACCTCCTTCTCGTCGCCGAGCGCGTGGAACAGACCAGGTTCGATGATCTCGCCTATCTTTTGCAGCCGTCCCGGCTCACGCCCCAGACCCTTACCTCGGCCCACATGGAAGCGCTCAGGTGGGCCAACAGATTTACCTCGGCCACCTGATATCCCCACCCGGCGCCTGTTCTCTGTTAAGGGCGGATAGCGCCCGCAGCGTTACCTGTGCAGCCTCCCGGATGGTGTCCAGATAGTTTGCCACAAAAGAGCCGTCGTCCCGCTTGTCGATCACCGCGCAGATGGCGCCGGCCCGGTAGCCGAGTCCCCCCATGAAATGGAGAAGAAAGCTCGCCTCCATCTCCATGTTTTCCACCTTCACCCCCGGGATGCCGGTATCCATGGCGGCCAGGAGCGCGCCAATCCCTGGAGCGGTCGGCTCGATCCGTGACACCCGCCGCCCCTCATTGGCGAAAAAGCCCGAACTGGAGACGGTTACCCCACGCTTGCACCGCATGCCCAGGTGGAGGGCTTCCTTTTCCAGCGCCACCCTCACCTCCGGATGAGCCCGCGCCGCATAGGGAAATATCTTTCCCCGGAAACGCACCCCTTCTTCGACCGCATCGGCCAAGACCTCCCTGACCCGCTCCTCAAGCTTTTGGCAGCATTGGTCAGGAGGGGAAGCATCATAGAAGAGCCCTGTATTGTCGAGCCCGATCACGTAATCGGTCACGATCAGCGTCCCCAGTGCCGTATCAGGCTGCAAGCCGCCGCAGGTGCCGAGGCGGATGACCGTCAGCGGTTCCCACAGCGGTTTGCGCCGCCGGGTGCGAAAATCGATCTCGTTCAAGGCGACGATCTCGTTGAGGACGATCTCAATTGACGGAGCGCCGATGCCGGAGGTGATTATGGACACCCGCTCGCCGGTCTCCGCGAGGCGGCCGGTTATGGAGCGGAAACCACGGTGGGAACGATCCACCTCTTTTTCGGCAAGGAATTCCGAGGCAAGAAACGGCACCCTCTCGGGGTCGCCGACGATGATGATGTCCCTGGCCAGTTCTTCCGGCCTCAGGTCCAGGTGATAAACTCTGTCGTCCACTATGGGGAGGTCAGCGGGGGGGAAGGGGCCGTTGTATTCCATGGGAGTGTCTCCTGCAAAAAAGGCCGCCCATGGACTGGGCGGCAGAGGGGTGCTTTCTTTGATTACAACCAATGCTATCACATAAAGCGTTTAATCTCAATGGACGGCGGCGGGAATTCTCTCCGGCAAAATTCGACACCCACGTCCCGGTCAGCCACTGATTCTCCTTGACTCCTTCTCCTGCAAGGCCTGATCTGCGGCCTTCTGAATAAGTTCCTGCTGCCGCGCAATAAATCTCTCAGCCTGCTGATTGGAATACACCATGTCAAGTTTAGTTACCAGCTTCTCCAGTGGTGGGTTGACTACACAGGCCAAAGCGCAGGTGCACAGACACCAGCCAAGAAACAAAAACGCCGGTTCCAGACCGTGCTCCAGGAATGCCGTATAGGGCGCCATCAAAACCAGGATCACGCCCGCAATGCCGACTATCAGCTTCAACGACAACCTCCAGGAAAAAGAATCGACATGCTATACGGTAAATGGGTTGCAGTCGTCTTTTCTTGCCCGACATCCCACTGTTGAAGTTTCCGGATGGAAACTAGTTATTGATTCGGTTGGAAATCGGAAAAATGAAGGGGAAATTGCGTCACCCCAATGACATCGGGGCCTACAGGCAGGAGAGCATGGGCACCTCATAACGGATGGAATCTTATTGTCAATCGGCTGTTGTAACGGCCTGCAGAAATTATCCGAAACGGATGAGAGAGACCCCGGCAATGATGAGCAGGGCCGCGATGAAACGGATGCGGCCGCACGATTCACCGAGGAAGAAGACCCCGATCAGGACCCCGACGAGTACGCTCACCTGCCGCACCAGCACGGCGTAACTCATGGGTGCGAGGCTGAGGCCGTAGCGGAATGAGAGGAAAGAGCCCATCATTACCGGCCCGCTTGCCAGGATGAGAGACCGGTTCTCCCGCCACTCTGAGCCGATCTGGGCGCGGTAGCGGGGGCGCGAAAGATTCACGGTCATGAGCGCCAGCATGAACATGACGAGGAGGTAGGTGAAATAGAGGGGAGAATACCGCTGCACGCCGGTCTTGTCGATGACCGCCCCCAGCGAGTAGACGAAACCGGCGATGAGGGCCGCCTGGACCGAAGGTATATTCAGGCTGCGGAAGGGGCGCACCAGTTCAGCCAGTGACAGAGACTGCAACTGCACCGAATAGACCCCCGCCACCACGAGGGCGATGCCGCAAAATCCGGTAAGGCTCAGGCGCTCGCCGAGGAGCAGGATGCCCCACACCGGCACATAGAGCATTGCCGTCTGGGAAAGGGGGTAGGTGAGGGAGAGGTCGCCGTCGCGGTAGGCGCGGCCGTTAAACAGGTGATAGAGAACGAAACAGAAGGCTCCTCCCGCTCCGAGCAGCAGGACGGTGCGGTCCGGGCGCGGGAACTCCCCGGGCAGCAGGGGGAGTAACGCGGTAAAAAGCGAAGCCGACGTCACGAACATCCACCAGATGAAGACCGTCTTGTGGCGGCTTTGTTTGACGAGCAGGTTCCACAGGGCGTGCATGAGACCTGAAACGAGGATAAGGGAAAAAGCTAACGTACTCACAAAATGCATTATAGCGAAAATAAATTTTTATTACGACACTAAAATTCACCTTCCCGCTTAGTGCCAGCGGATATGTTGGCTGTTGAAATCGATGTGGTAGGCGTAGTCGCGGAGAAAATTCATTCCCAGGAGCCCGTCCGCTTCCTCACCGGGGCCGGAGTTGGGCATGATGCTGATCTCAATGGGGGATTTCGTCCGGGGCCCCACGGACAGGGCATCGAGCCGTGCCATACGGGTAGCGACCGTTCTTCCGTCCGCCACCCGGGCAATCCCCGGTCTTGTTGTACGCCCGTCAATGTTCAGGCGGGCGGCCAGGTCCCCATTGATGTTTGTCACCGAACACCCGGTATCGAGGAGCAGGTTTGCGTCCACCGTTCTGTCACCGTTTCTCAGCGTCACCGTCACCAGCACCTGGTTGTTGATGATCCGGACTTTCGTTGTCTGGCTGGTGGAGGGGGAATCCCTGTAGACGGTCATTTTGCCGCGATACCGGGGCGGGATCTTGTCGGAATTGTCAACGAAATGGATTACCCCCTGATTGTCGATGTAGCGGTAAAAATTCTCTCCGTCCGGCTCAGACGGGGAAGCAACGGAGCCCGCACGTGCCGATGGCTTTGGTTCGCTCATTTTCTGCGGGAGCTCGGGAGACGATTGCGGTTCACTGGTCACGGGCGCTACCTTTACGGCAATGGGCGCGGCCGGTTGAAAGTCTTTTGCCTCGGGAAGGGTCGGAGGAAACATCACCTTGAGAACGATGCCCACCCCCAGAACGCAAAACAGCACTCCCATCAGGATGGGAAGCAGCGGAAACCCCCGTTTACCGCTCCCCTGCCGGTGCCGGACGGCGCGGGGATTATGGGAAAGCCCCCCCGGCTCGGCCTGGTGCCACCTTGCCTTCAGCTGATTCGTGTAAATGGTGAGCTTCTTTTGCACCTGCGGGTCTGTGCATCCGGCGCCGATTTCGTCAAGAAGCGTGACGGCGATTTCATGGTCGGTACAGGAGCGGATAAATGGGATTGCCAGCCAGGTAAGGAAGTCGATAACCGCCGCCTGCCCCTGTATATAGGCTTTCGTCTCCGCCCCCTCCGCTTCTCCCAGGACGTGCAGCGCCGGCAGCACCGTGTTGCTGAATTCCTGGAGGCCGGTGACGTACACCCCTCTCCGTTCGTATTCGTCCTCGGCATGCCGCAACTGGAAGGTTATGGAGGTCTGGAGCTTTTTGCAGAGGGTATCAATGGTCATGATGTCCGTCCGTATGGATAGATGACAACGCAGTCATTACTTTATCGGTCATCGATTGAGAAATATTTAACGGGAAGTTTCGATTTTGAATGGGACGGTGGGGGTAGGGGGGGATGAGAAACTATTTCACTCCCGCAGCTGCGTAACCCGCGAGAGCGGGGAAGCGGGTGATCAGTTCCCGTGAAAAATCGAGGTAGGGAACCCCGCCACCGGCGGTACCGGCTACCTCTCCAATTCTTCTTGCGATGACCTGCTGATGAAAGAGGAGAAATTTTCCGGACAGCGCGCTGTCGGCATCGGTCAGCCGGCTGAGAATGGAGGCGAGAGGACCCTCCCGTTTCTCGCCCTTGAGGAATTCGGCTCCCCGGCAGGCCAGCCCGTACCGCTCTCTGCGGCGATTCTCCCCGGCCATGGCGTTCGCCCAATCCCTCCCGAAAACCGCTACCCTTTTTTCGATCATCCTGCATTCATCCCCCGTCAGGGTGGCCGGCTGATTCTGCGCCATTTTCTTTTTTTCGACCGCCTCGCGCAACCGTTCCGCGAACCTGCGTCCCATCCCCTTTCCCGAGTTTTCATCGGCGGATAGCAAGGGTAGTGCACACTCCTCTCCTTCTGCCCCGCTCAGGATCGCCACCCTCGTGAGGACCTCGTGCGCGGTATCGTCCAGTTCAGCGACCGGTGCGAGCGGCGAGCCCGCCGGCGGAGTGGCGATGTCTGTCTCCTCCCGAAGAATCAGCCTGTCGACAACACTCACCAGTCCGGCATTCCCGGACTCAAGGACGATCTGCACGAGCTCTTCGTCGCTCTTCCCTTCGTATGCCTTCAGATACGTGTCGGCGGGAAAGAGCCTGACAGCGAGGAAATGGGACTTCCCGAAGGCCCGCTGGATGAGCCGGAACTGGGCGGATTGAAACCCGCTGGCGGGCGACAGGTTATCCCGGAACTTCTTTGCAAACTCCTCGTTGGCGAAGGTATCGTCGGCGGCAAGATAAGTCATCAATTCGGGGATGACTTTGCGGGCGCCGTGCCTCGTCCTTGCGGCAGCCGTCAAGGCCGGCCGCCAGAAATCCCCCGCTGTTTCGCCGGGACCAATCTCTCCCGCGAGACCGATGAGCCGGGAGAACTCTTCATCGTTTGTTTCCAGGAGCGACCGGAATGTTTCGGCGATGACGCGCAGGTCGAAGATCATCTCCTTGAAGACGAGCTCGAAGAGCTGATGGGTGATGATGAATATCCGCTCATCCGGCACCCGCGAACTCGGGACCTGGCAGGTGAGGAGCTTGTCGAGCCCGAGATATGTGTGGTACGACAAAAGCCTCAGCCCGTCGGCTGCGGGATTTACCACGACGGTCCCGGCGGCTTGATCATCCCTGATTCGCTCCCCCCGTTCCCGGCTGTCGATGGAGAAGTCCCACCAATTGGCATCGGCTTTCTCGCTATTCACGTATGTCACCCCGCGCCCAGGCCGACTCCACAAAGAAGCGGGAAGTCGTCGCAAAGAATTCGAATGCAACGCTTGTCCGTGATGAAACGTGATTCGTTGTCATCGCATATCCTCCTTTGCCGCTCAAGGCTTGATCCCGGTGACGATATGCCAGTAACCGAGCGTCGCGGTCACGGCAATGTCGACGAAACCCGCCTCCGCGAGCATGGCGGACAGTTCGCCGCCCGAGAATTGCTGCCCTTCGGTCCACAGGAGCATTGAGACGTCATACCCCGCGACCGTGAAGGGGCCGGTCTTATCGCTGTTGTAGAGCATCTCGTGGATGATGACCAGCCCTCCCGATTCGAGACTCGCAAAGCTCTTCCCCGCGAGATAGCGGCACTTCCCGGGGGGAAAATCGTGAAAGATGTCCGCGTAGAAGTGGACGTCCGCCGGGGGGAAAGGGTCTTGCCACATATTGCCGGTATGGGTGCGGATGCGGTTCCGCAAGTCATGGCGCGCGAGGTACTCTTCGGCTACCTCGCACACGGAGGGGAAATCGAGAACAATGGCCTGGAGCCCCGGCCAGCAGAGCGCCGCGCCAATGGAGTGGACGCCTGACCCCCCGCCGATATCGAGCATGGTGCGGTGCCCGGAGAGGTCGATCTGTTTCGGCCAGGCAAGCGCCGGAGCCACGCTGTGGCTGTGCATCATCCGGGTGAAGGCGCGCGCCAGCTCCTTCCGCTCTTCGTGGGACTCGTAGAGCCCAGCGCTGCCGTAAACCTGCGAAGAATCGGTCAGTACGGCACTTTTTAAGGCATCGTAGGAGAGGACGGCGCGATGCGCCAGTGTATAATCGAGGAAACCGCCGAAATAGACGGGGCTGTCTTCGAGGAGATAATCTGCGGCAACGGCCGTGAGCGAATAACATCCCTGCTGCGCCTGCACCAATTTCAGCGCCACGCAGACCTGCAGAAGGGCTCGCGCGGGTCGGGAGGCGATGTTCATGGCGTCGGCGATCTCCTGAAGCGTGCGGGGCTCCCCGGCCAGAAAGGGAAAGAGCTTGAGTTCGTGGCAAAGGAGCACGGCCTGATATCCGTAAATACCCATGACAATGTCCCAGAGAGCGCGATCGTCGCTCCGTGGTCTCTTCACGCCGGCAGAACCGTTCCGGTTCATTTCATCCTCCTTGGCGGGATACGCCTCTTCATGGCATCCGCTCGCTTCAATTATACCGAATCGGTGCGTTAAGTCCATTTGCGGGAGTACTGTTTGGGATTTGAACCTGAAAAAAGCATTTCACTGGGAGTTACCCCATCCCTCTTAACCCGCAAAGTGATCTTGTAAGATTGCCATCAATTCTGTTATCCTTTGCGGAAAGCGGGGCTCCTTATCGGAATTGGAGATCACAATAAATGCGATTTCATGCTAATGGCCCATCAATACCCGACGATTTGCTAGTCGCCAGAGACGACGGTAGAGTAATTTTCTTCTGTGGCGCCGGTGTTTCGCGTGCTCGCGCAGGTCTCTCGGATTTCTTCGGATTGGCGGAAAAGGTTACTGATAGTTTGGGCGTTACAGCAGACGATCCAGTACGAAAGCTCATAACTGAAGCGCGAGAATTAGACAAACGAACCGGTATTAGTGGACTCATTTCGGCTGACAGAGTTTTCGGTCTTCTTGAACGAGATTTCCTTGTCCGCGAGATAGAAGCGTCGGTTGCAGATGCCCTCAAACCAAAGGCGGATGTAGATCTTTCAGCACACCGGATAATGCTTGATTTGGCGCGGTCTCCTGAAGGGAAAACCAGACTTGTCACAACGAACTTTGATCTTCTATTCGAGACCTGCGACAGCTCCCTACCATATTTCAGGCCACCTCGCCTGCCAGATCCAATGCGCTCCGAAGAATTTGAGGGGGTTATCCATTTACACGGTCACGTCGATAAGGAATATCGGGGGGCTTCCGGTGATGGTTTTGTTTTGTCGAGCTCGGAATTTGGCAACGCCTACCTTGCCGATGGCTGGGCAACACAGTTCATACGTTCAATTCTGGACAAATTCATCGTGGTTTTCGTAGGATATGCTGCCGATGACCCGCCTGTGCTATATCTGCTGGAAGCCCTGAATAAGCATCAGAAATCTTTGTCAAGTATGTACGCCTTTCAGGCCGGTTCGCAAAGTGACGCGGAGGCCAAGTGGCGGCATAAGGGAGTTTTGCCGATCGCATATGACGAAACTGACGGGCATAGATCTCTTTGGGATACATTGGGTGCTTGGGCTTGCAGAGCGCAGAACCCCGAATTATGGCACGGAAATGTCATTGACATGGCCCGAAAAGGGCCGGAAGCTCTACTACCTCACGAAAGAGGACAGGTAGCACATATTGTCTCTACTCTTGAAGGGGCAAAGAGGGTCACCGCTTCCGAAAATCCGCTTCCTGCCGAATGGTTGTGCGTTTTTGATCCTGCTATACGATATCTGAAGCCTGGCAATCTCGGCAGTTATTTTGAACGAGGGCCGTATTTTGATCCTTTTGAATCATACGGATTGGACGGTGATCCGATACCCCCAAAGATTGATCCTGAAGATCATTGGGCAAAGAGAGAGATTCCTGAAGGCGTATGGAATTGCTTTGCCGCAACCAGGCTTGATCGACAAAATTTCCAAGACAGCAACTTTGCCGCATTAAGGGGGCATTACTCAGTTAATATGCCCACGTTGCCCAATCGGTTATGGCAACTTGGTCTTTGGATTAGTGTGGTTTCGTATCAACCTGCATCGGTCTGGTGGGCATCTCATCAAGCCGGACTCCATTCCGGGATACAAGCTCGTATCCTGTATGAACTAGAACGAAGAAAACAAGAATCCTTTCCCGCAGTCCGGCGAGCATGGCGTTATGTTTTCGAAGCATGGGGCACGTGTAAAGAAGACTATCATGAATGGTATCAACTGAAGGCTGCGATTGATCTTGATGGCTGGTCTGATGCTGCGGTAAGGGAGGTCGCTTCGATTTGGCGGCCCTATTTGAAATTGGAATGGCCATATAGTGGTGGACCGAAACCTCCGGAAAACATTGACGGCATTAGTGTCAGGCAAATGATAAGCCTGGATGTAAAGTATCCGGAGCTTCACGAGAAGGTAGAAATCCCTGACGAACATCTCGTAACCGCTGTTCGGGAATTCCGGAAGAATCTGGAACACGCCGTTTCCCTTGAGAAAGAACTTGAAGGATTTAGTTATCTCACTCTCTGTCCGATAGAACCGGACCCGGATTTGGAAGGAGAGTCTTCAGATAGGCATTACGGCATCTCGCATACATTCCTCTTCTATGTAAACCTTTTCAAGAGGCTCATTATTCAAAACCCGGAACTAGCGAAACAGGAGTATCTGGCTTGGTGGACAGATGATGACAAGGTCTTTGCCCGATTAAGAATATGGGCGTCCGGTCGTCAAGAACTTCTTACCGGCGCCGAAACTGGTCAGTTGCTTTGCAGTCTGAATGACGGCGTATTTTGGGATAGCCACCATAAAAGAGATCTCATGCTGACTCTGGGACAACGATGGAGTGATTTCCCTGAGTCAATGAGGAAGCGGATGGAGAAGCGGCTGCTAAGAGGTTACTCACGCTTAAAAGGGGAAGATAAGAAAGAATATGAAAAATGGCGTGCTTGGAGCTCTCTAAACCGCATACATTGGCTTCATAAAAATGGCTGCGGTTTCAGCTTCGACCTGCAAACGGAAAGCGCCAAGTTGCAGAAGTTTGCACCTGAATGGCAACAGCAATACGCAGCTAAGGCCGCCGCTTCCATGGAAAGTCGTGGTGGCACTGTCCGAACTGACTCAGAGTTCTCAGTGCTGCTTGCTGAACCGTTGTACTCACTTCTCGGCAAGGCTAGGGAACTTAGCGGTCGTATGACTGAAGGATTCGTAGAAAAAGATCCCTTTGCGGGATTGGCTTCCGAACGACCAATTCGTGCATTTTCGGCGCTCAACATCTCAGCGAAAAAAGGAGAATGGCCGGAGTGGGCCTGGAGAAAGTTTCTATATTCTCCTGCGAGGGAAAAAGATAAGCCGCGGTTCTCAGCGCTGATTGCCCAAAGATTAGCAAATTTATCGACCGACGCAGTTGCAGGATTTATTTATCCAACAGCGGATTGGCTTCAAAAATCCAGTAAAGCCCTGATTAATAGCTACCCGGAACAATTCGAAGGGATATGGTCAAAGATTGTCGAAGTGTTAAGGACTGCATCAGAAATCTCCAAAACGGGTTTAGTTCGCGGGGATAAGGACCCGGCATGGGCGACGGAAGCGCTGAATTCGCCGGTTGGCAAATTGGCGCAAGCCATCATGAATGATCCACAGAAGGAGGGATTAAAAGCCGGGAAAGGATTTCCTATACCTTGGACCACCCATGTTGAAGAATTGCTGGGCTTGCCGGGTGACCACAGGCGGTATGCACTGGTAATGTTTGCATTTCACCTGAATTGGTTTTATGCAATTGCTCCTGCCTGGACCGATAAGAATATTCTCTCTGCTCTTGGCAATGAAGACGAGGATCACGATGCCTTTTGGGACGGCTTTCTCTGGGCTGCAACTGTTCCGAACGAAAAACTTTACCTCCGTTTGAAGCCTCGGTTCATAAAGCTTGCTCTGGACAAGCATGTTGTTGGGCGAAGAGAGGGCAATGTTTTGTCGGCAATTCTTTTGGCCGGATGGGGAAGTCCGTACAAGAAAACAGGGAAACGCTTCATTACAAATGAGGAGATGCGTACTGTTTTGCTTAATGCAGATGATGATTTCCGAGGCCAGGTAATTTGGCAGTTGGAGAGATGGTCCTCTGAAGGAGGGAAAGGCTCTTGGAGAGCGAATTTACCTGTTTTCTTTACAGAGGTTTGGCCGCGTCAGAAACAAGCAAAGAGCCCGAGTATATCCGCGAAGCTATGTGATTTAGCCTTTTCGAATGAAGCTGTGTTTCCTATTGTCACAGACACAATTCTGCCACTGGTGACTAGAATTGATGAGGAGGGCATTTTTCTTCCTCACATACGGGGGGCAAAGAACGAGATTGTCACAAAATACCCGGAAAAGACATTGGCGCTTATATGGGCCGTTTTACCTGAAAACGCAACAAAATGGCCATATGGTATTGAAGATGTTCTGACTAAAATTGGAGAGGCAGAGCCTTCTTTGTTGAATGACTCTCGATTAATTGAACTGAAGCGTAGGTGGAATGCGCGATGAATGGGGTCGGGGGCGAGTGTCGGGACTTGAAGATTTGAAGATGATACTGAAAACCACGACAATCTGGGCCTCCTTCATCCCCCTTGCCATCTTGAACGGCGTCTTCCGCGAGAAATGTCTCGTTCCGCTCCTCGGCCAGCACCTAGCCCTGCCGCTCTCCGGCATCTCCGGCTCAATCCTCTTCTTCCTTCTCACGTATCGCACTCTCCCGTGGCTTGGCCCGCTGAGGAGAACCTAAGGGGCCGGAGAACCTAAGGGGTCGGGAGAACCTAAGGGGTCGGGAGAACCTAAGGGGTCGGAGAACCTAAGGGGTCGCATCTCCAAAATTCAAATAAATGGGTCGGTACAGCTAAAATGACCGCGCTAGAAATTTCAATAAATAATCTCCCATTCCCCAATTCCGGAGCCACTCAACCATGATGACCTTCAAGCAGTTTGCCGGAAAACTTGAAACAATCCCCGCCAGCACATCCTGGTATCTGGCCGATCTGGGCGAGGCGCGGGGCCGCCAGGAACTCTATACCCGCCAGGCGCCGCAAAAGCTGAAAGCCCTGCGAGAACACGCACTGATCGAAAGCGCCGTCTCATCCAACCGCATCGAAGGCGTTACCGTGGAAGAGCGCCGCATCAAGGCGGTAATCTTGGGAAAAGAGCTGCTTCATGACCGGAATGAGGAAGAGGTCCGCGGCTACCGGCAGGCGCTCGACCTCATCCATTCCAAAGGAGCCGCTCTCCCCCTTTCTGAACAGTCAATTCTGGAGTTCCACCGTCTCACACGTGGCGATATCTGGGATGCCGGAAAATTCAAAGAGAAGGATGGCGATATAATCGAGCGGTATCCCGACGGCAGGGAACGGTTACGCTTCAAAACGGTCAAAGCGGACAAGACTTCGGCTTACATGGCGGAACTTCTGGAGATGTGGAATAGCTGCTTACGGGAGCGATGGGCGCACCCACTGATCGCTCTGGCCGCATTCAATCTTGATTTTCTCTGCATCCATCCTTTCCGCGACGGCAACGGCCGGGTTTCCCGGCTCCTCCTCCTGTTGCAGTGCTACCATCTGGGCTATGAGGTCGGGCGTTACATCAGTCTCGAACGGCTCATAGAAGAAAACAAAGAGCGCTACTACGAGACGCTGGAGCTGAGTTCCCGGGGATGGCACGAAGGGAAGCACGATCCGTGGCATTACGTGAATTATCTGCTGTTCATCCTGAAGACGGCGTATCGGGAATTCGAAAGCCGGGTGGGGGACGTCTCCGCTGCAAAGGGGGCAAAGACCGCCACCGTGCTCGAAGCTATCAGGAGCATGCACGGTGACTTTTCCATCAAGGACATCCAGAAGCGCTGTCCGGCGGTTGGTATTGACCTGATCCGCCGTATCTTGCGCCAGGAGCGGGAAGCGACCCGTCTCGAATGCCTTGGACGAGGCCCTGATGCTCACTGGCGGAATAAATAGGCATTATACCCAATAAATAGGTATTCTGTTGATCACAATACCTATTGCAAGTTCTGCCCCAAACGGGGAGACACGTGGGTCAGACTTTGCCGATAGCATCACAGATACGGCGAGAAGAGCTTGGCCGTGCTGTCCCGGAGCTTTTCCGGCAAGGGGCGCCCGTCCATCTCTTCCAGGGTTACCTGCTGGGAGCGGGCCAGCGCCTCCGCGAAATGTCCGCAGAGCAGCCCGGCGAATTCCCCGTCGTAAACCTCCAGGTCGAGCTCGAAGTTGAGCCGGAAGCTCCGGGGATCGAGGTTTGCGGAGCCGATCAGGCTCCAGACCCCGTCCACCAGGAAGAGCTTGGTATGAACAAAGGGGGGGGGCTGGTAGTAGACCATGATCCCCTGCTGCAAAAGCTCCCAAAGATAGGACCTGGTCGCCCAGTGCACAAAGGGTAGGTTATTGAGGGCGGGGAGGATCAGGGAGACCTCCACCCCACGCATGGCGGCGGTGACCAGGGCCGAAATAAGCGGACGGTCGGGTATGAAGTAGGGGGTCATGATCTGCACACGATGTCTGGCGCACGCCAGCGCTCCCATGACGATCCAGTGCAGCTTTCTGAACTCCTTGTCCGGACCGTCGCTTATGACCCTGGAAAGGGCCGTACCGGCGGGAGAAAGCGATGGGAAAAAACGCCGGTCATCCAGCAGTTCTCCCGTGACAAAATACCAGTCTTCCAGAAAGACCTTTTGCAGATCGGCCACCACCTCCCCTTCCACCTGAAAGTGCATGTCCACCACCGCAGGCGGTTTGCCTGTCCGCGCCACCATATGCCGGTCGCCGATGTTCATCCCGCCGGTGAAGGCTTTCCGGCCGTCGACGACCAGTATCTTCCGATGGTTCCGCAAGTTGACGTACCCGCCGCGCCGTAAGGGGAGAAAACGGCCCACCTTTACCCGAGATCCCTTCAGGAGCCTTCTGGCAGTGGGGTGGGAGTACTTCTCGCCCAGGCTGTCAACGATGACCCTGACCTCAACCCCCCGGTCGGCGGCCCTTTTCAGGGCGTCCACAAATAGGTGTCCCGTCCGGTCCCCGTCAAAGATGTAGGTGCTCAGATGGACCGAATGCCCGGCGGCCCCGATCTCTTCCAGCATGGCCGGATAGGCCCCCTCTCCGTTTTTCAGCGGGGTAAGCCGGCTGCCGCCGACGAGTTGAGAAGTGACCACCCGATTGGAAAGGGCGCGGAGCTCGCCCAGATGTTTCCCCGCCGGAGGGAGGGAATCCACCGCTTCCTGTATCTGTCGTGACGGAAAGCTGTCCCAGCCGGCCAGGCGGCGACCGCTCTCAAGCCACTGCCTTGCCTTGCGGTTGATGCGGTTAATCCCCATGCTCCAGTAGAAGAACGGCCCCAGGAACGGCAAGGTGAGGCAGACGCCTATCCAACCCAGGGCAGACCTGGGATCTCGCTTATAGAGGAGGGCGTGGCCTGCCGAAGCAAGTGCCAGAGCCACCGCAGCAATTATTAACACACCCAGGAACAGATGGTCCAAACCGCCTCCATAACGAGTAAAGAGGATAACTCCAGTTGCAAAAAGGGGGACATCAAAGTCCCCCGCATTAATTACCAATAAATGTGTAGATTATCAAGCTATAAAAGACTGTAAGGCTGGGCACGCGTCGCCCATTCGCTTTCCGGGTATTCGGCCTTGAGCTGTTCGTAGGCCTCCTTGAGCGGTTTGGCGTCGTGGGTGCTTTTGTAACAGCTGACCCCGCGCAGGTAAACGGCCTCCGGCGCGGCAGCGCTCCCGGGATAACCGTTCAGGAGGGTATTGAAGTGAATGATCGCGTCATTAAACTGACCGGTTTCAAAATCGGTCTTTCCCATCCCCAAAAGGAGCGATGGTATCAGCTCTTCAGGAGGGAGGAAGCCGACCGTTCGGTGATGTTCCTTGCCATAATAGTCGAGGGTCACCAGGGTAGGGGTCCACATCACCTTGAAATCGCCGGAGATCGGCTGGGCATCGGCAGGTACCCGCAGTGGGACGATTTTATCGGTAATAAAGTTGAAGACTTCCAAATTGGGATACGTGACCGCATCCATCTGTTTGCAGCCAATTCAGCCAGGGTTGAAGAAATCGAGCAGGATGGTCTTGTGCTCCGCCTGGCCCCGCGCCAGGGCCTTTTTCAGATCCGTTTCCCATGTGATAACGCTTCCCATTGCCAAACCTCCATGTAGTGAATTAAATTGCGTTTAAGCAGATAGTAGCCCACTTTAACGGGAAGTCAAGGGGGTGGCGTGTTGACCCCCCTTGCAGTTTTATACGGCAATGATTATACTTATAATGTCACAATGTCCTGACAGCCTGTTGATAAGCTGAATCGAGATGAGGTAAAAAAATGAACGCATTGAGAACAACATTCCTGATGGCCCTTCTGACGGTCCTGCTGGTGCTGGCCGGAGGAGCCATCGGCGGGAAATCGGGGATGACATTTGCCTTGGTCATGGCCGGAGTGATGAATTTCGTGTCCTACTGGTTTTCCGACAAGATCGTGCTGGCCATGTACGGTGCGAAGCCCGTGACCGAGGCGGAGCAGCCCGAGTTTTATGGCTTGGTGAGGCAGCTGGCGGTCCAGGCAGGCATACCGATGCCAAAGGTCTACATCATCCCTTCGGAAACCCCCAATGCCTTCGCCACCGGCCGCAATCCGGAACATGCCGCCGTGGCCGCCACTTCCGGCATACTGCGTATCCTGAACCGCGATGAGCTGATGGGGGTCATGGCCCACGAGCTTTCCCACGTAAAACACCGGGACATCCTCATCTCCTCCATCGCCGCAACCATCGCCGGCGCCATCACCTATCTGGCCCACATGGCTCAGTGGGCGGCGATCTTCGGCGGCGGACGCGACCGCGACGAAGAAGGGGGGGGCGCTTTCGGCATGCTGGTAATGGCGATCGTCGCGCCTTTGGCAGCCATGCTGATCCAGATGGCCATTTCCCGTTCCCGTGAATACGCGGCGGACAAAGGGGGAGCTCAGGTCTCCGGCAATCCCCTCTACCTGGCCAGCGCCCTTAGGAAACTGGAAATGGCCAACCGGCAGATACCGATGGGCGCCAATCCGGCCTCCGCCCACATGTTCATCGTCAATCCCCTTACCGGCGGTGGCCTCATGTCGCTCTTCTCCACCCATCCCCCCATGGAGGAGCGGGTGAGAAGGCTGGAAGAGATGGCTTACAGCCGGAGAGGCTGATATTTTGCTTTCCTACCAGTGAAACGGCGCAGGTTTCCAGCTGCGCCGTTTTATTTATTAAACCCGCCACAGAGTCACAGAGGCACGGAGAAACCACAAAATCTTCTCAAACAGAGATAATCAGAACAAGACCTGAAATCTTTTGCAGTGTTTTGCTTCTCAGTGCCTTTCATCCTGAATATCCTGTTTATCCCTGTTAATTAGGTTTTAAGGTTTTCTCCGTGGCTCTGTGGCTCTGTGGCAAAAATCTAAGGAGTCAACTTGACCGCAAACCCCCGCCGCGCCGCCTTTGATATTCTGTTACGCATTGAAAAGGAAAGGTCCTACGCCGACATCCTCCTCGACCAAACCCTGTCCCGGGGAAACCTGGCCGGGCCGGACCGGGGCCTGCTCACCGAACTGGTTTACGGGGTTTTGCGCCACCGGGGAACCCTTGACCATATCATCGACCAGTTTTCCAAGCAAAAAGTGGAAAAGCTTGAGCGGGCAGTTCTCATTCTGCTCCGCCTGGGGCTCTACCAAGCGTTTTTCCTGGATAGAATCCCTGTTTCCGCGGCGGTAAACGAAACGGTCGAACTGGCAAAAGTCCTGGCATCAAGGGCGGCCGGTTTCATCAACGCGGTCTTGCGCCGGGCTGACCGGGAACGGGACAACATCAGCTATCCGGACGGGGAAAAGGATCCCGTCGGCTTTCTGGCGGCCCGTTACTCTCATCCGGCGTGGATTGTGAAAGGATGGATCGACCAACTGGGAATGGCCGAGGCAGAGCTCCTTGCCGGGGTCATGGGTGATGCTCCGCCCCTCACTATCAGGGTCAATACCCTCAGAATTTCCCGCGATGAACTTCTCTCAAGGCTTGCCGCCGAAGGAATAGCGGCCGAACCTACCGGCTACTCCATTCATGGGCTCCGTATCCTTACGCCGGTGCATGTTGCAAAGCTGTCGGCCTTTCAGGAGGGTCTCTTCACGGTTCAGGACGAGTCATCCCAGCTTGCCTCCCTTTTTCTGGCGCCGGCCCCCGGCGAACGGGTACTGGACCTTTGCGCAGCCCCCGGTGGGAAAGCGACCCACCTGGCCCAGCTCATGGAAAACAAAGGCTCCATCCTCGCTTGTGACATGGGAGAACGAAAGCTCCGCCTGATTTCCGAAAGCGCCGCCAGACTCGGCGTCTCCATCGTGGAGACCATCCTCCTTGACGCCGCAAAGCCCCTGGCGCTACCGGGAAATGCCCTGTTCGACAAGATACTGGTGGACGCCCCCTGCTCGGGGCTCGGGGTAATCAGGCGCAACCCCGAAGGGAAATGGTGGAAGAGCCCGGTGGATGTGGCGGAGCTTTCCCGCAAACAGAAAGCCATCCTGAAACATGCGGCCGAACCCCTTACGCCCGGAGGCACCATCCTCTTCGCCACCTGCTCCACCACCCGTGAAGAAAATGAAGAGGTAATTGACGATTTTCTTTCTATGCGCAACGATTTTGTGTTAGAAAACCTGGGGGAAACTTTTTCTGCTCATGCCGGACTCTTCTCCGAGCGGGGGTGCTTCCGGAGTTGGCCCCACCGCCACGGCATGGACGGCTTCTTCGCCGCCCGGCTCAGAAAAATCAAAGACTAATCCACCACGGAGGCACGGAGACACAGAGGAAATCAACATAAAGCTTTTTAGGTTTAAAACCCTAAATAGATTTTTTAGTTTTTCGCTTTTCTCCGTGTCTCTGTGCCTCCGTGGTGAAAAAGATTTTGGGGGGTTCAAATGAAGAAGATAGCGCCATCGATTCTGTCCGCCGACTTCTCCCGATTGGGGGACGAGGTGCGGGCCGTGGCGGCGGCAGGGGCAGACTATATCCATATGGACGTGATGGACGGCCATTTCGTTCCCAACATCACCATAGGTCCGCTGGTGGTGGAGGCGGTGAGAAAGGTGACCGATCTCCCCCTCGACGTCCATCTGATGATCAGCAACCCGGACCTTTACATCCCGGACTTCGCCCAGGCCGGAGCGGACATCATTGTGGTCCACGCCGAGGCCACCCATCACCTCCACCGGACCGTGCAGCTCATCAAATCCACTGGGAAAAAGGCGGGGGTCTCGCTCAATCCCGCTACGCCGCTCAATTCCCTTGATTACATACTCGACGAACTCGATCTGGTGCTTCTTATGACCGTAAACCCCGGTTTCGGCGGGCAGTCGTTCATCGAGGCATGCCTCCCCAAGATCCATGCCCTGCGGGGCATGCTCGACAAGCGCGGACTGGAGACCGAACTGGAAGTGGACGGAGGGGTGAAGACCTCCAACATCGACCGGATCTCCCATGCGGGAGCAGACGTGTTCGTGGCGGGAAGCGCGGTTTTCGGAAGTAACGATTACGCCGCCACCATTGCCGAACTGAAGCGGCGGGCAAAGGAGCCGGTGCTGTAAACCTAAAATCTGCCACAGAGACACGGAGACACGGAGAAAGTCAAAACCGTTTTTTTGGATTTTAACCCAAAAATCTCTTGTTTTACTCCGTTGTTTGCCTTTTATTTTTCTCTGTGCCTCTGTGGCAAAAATCAATTCAATGGATCTGAAAGAAAGAATAAAGGCCGCCCTGGCTGCCCATAGGCGGGTTCCCATGGCGCCCGGGCCGGTGCCGGCCGCTGTGCTCGTCCCCCTGTTCATAAAGGATAACGAATACCACATCCTTTTTACCAAAAGGACTGAGCAGTTAAACCATCATCGGGGGGAGATCTCGTTCCCCGGGGGTGTCTGCCAGAAGGAAGACGAAAGACCTTTGCAGACCGCCCTGCGCGAAACCTGGGAAGAAGTGGGAATCGCTCCGGGGGATGTGGAGATACTGGGGGAGCTGGATGATGTTTACTCCATCCACAATTATCTGGTAACCCCGTATGTGGGGGTTTTTCCCTCTCATTATGCGTTGGAATTGAATGTTGACGAGATCGAGAGAGTTATCGAGGTGCCTTTATCCCATCTCCTCAGACCGGAAATATTCCGCGTCAAGGACTGGAGCTGGAAGGGGCGCGTACATCCGGTATATTTCTACACGTATCAGAAAGACGAGATATGGGGGCTCACCGCTGCCATTCTCAGACAGTTTCTGGATATCGTCTTTCCCAAGAGTTGAAAGTTCTAAGTTCTATGTTCTAAGTTCAAATCCTCAACATAGAACTTAGAACGTAGAACGTTGAACGTTGAACCGAGAAAGAGGAGGAGCCATGCCGGGAAGCATCCTTATCATCGACGACTCCGATAAGGTACGGGAGCAGATCGTCCAGACCTTAAAAGGGGTTTCGCTTTTCGACCATTACCATGAGGCAAAGGACGGCATTGACGGCTTCAAGGCCCTTATCAATACCCCCGTTGATCTTATCTTCTGCGACCTGGAAATGCCGCGCATGGACGGATTCAAGTTTGTTGCCATGGTCCGTGCCCGCGAGGAGCTGAAGGATATTCCGGTCATCATGCTGACCGGCAGGGAAGACCGGGAGTTGAAAATCAAAGGGCTGGAGCAGGGAGCCAGCGACTACGTTACCAAGCCTTTCGACGCCGGTGAACTGGTGGCGCGGGTCAAGGTGCAGATGAAGATCAAGGCCCTGCAGGATGAGCTGAAAAGGTCCAATGAACTCCTCAAGGAACTCTCCAATACCGACCCGCTCACCCGCCTCTATAACCGCCGTTACCTGATGGAGACCCTCGACAGGGAGTTCCAGCGGGCGATGCGTAAAAATGAGCGCCTCTCCCTGGTGCTGCTGGACATTGATCATTTCAAGGACATAAACGATGCGTATGGGCACCAGGAGGGGGATGTTGTGCTGACGGCGGTAGCCGAAGTTGCCCAGTCAGGGCTGCGCCGCTATGACATAGCCGCACGCTATGGCGGGGAGGAGTTTATTCTCGTCTTGCCCGAAACCCCTTTAACCGAGGGAATGGCAGTGGCCGAACGTTTAAGGAAAGAAGTGCAGGAAATGACCTTTCCTTTCCCCATGGAAAATCTTACCGTCACCATCAGCCTCGGCGTTGCAACCTACCCGGCAGATCGGATAGATTGCGTGGATTCCCTGATCAGACAGGCGGATGAAGCACTATACCGGGCCAAGCAGAACGGGCGCAACCGGGTTGAAATGATGTCCGGGTAGACAGAGGAGATGAAGTCCGCACCCCGTGCAGCGCGGTTTTTTGCGGCAGTGGTCCTTGCAGTGCTGAACGATCAGGGCGTGGTACTCGTTGAACAGCTCCGCATCGGGGGGGAGGTTGTCCATGAAAAGGGCTCGGACCTCCTCATAGCCCGCTTGGGCTGAAATTAAACCCAGGTGGGAAAAAAGGCGTTTCGTGTATGCGTCCACCACAAACGTGGGCTTGCCGCCGGCGTAGAGAAGGATCGAGTCGCAGGTCTCCCGCCCGATCCCCCTGACCCCCAGAAGCTCCTCCCTCAACTCCCGCCAGTCCCCGCTGAACATCCTCTCCAGGCTTCCTTCATGCCTCTCGAAAAGAAACGCGACAAACGCCTTGAGCCTCACGCTCTTCACGTTGAAAAAGCCGGCCGGCCGGATCGCCTCCGCAAGCCGCTCCGCCGGGATATCCCGTAAAGACCCAGGGGACAACAATCCCTCCCGCTTGAGGTTGGCAATCGCCTTCTCCACGTTCCGCCAGTTGGTGTTCTGGGTCAGGATCGCCCCCACGCAGACCTCGAAAGGGGTCTCCGCCGGCCACCAGTGGAGCGGGCCGTAGTGTTTGAGGAGGAGGTCGAATATTTCCAGGAGGCGTTTTTTTGACTCCTCACTCTTCACTCCTCACGCCTCACCCAGAATCTTGTCATACACCCCCCGCACCGCTTCGGTCACTTCTTCGTAGTCCTTCATCAGCACATCGCCCGGGTGCTTCAGCTTCGGATCGTACCCCAGACGGCGGGCGAGCTTGTCCAGATATTCTCTCGGCCCCCCCAGGTCGTTCATGGAGTAGTCATGGATGATGCGGAGCCGGTTCTCCAGGCGGCGGAGGAACTTGTAGCCGGAGAGAAGGGGGTTCCCCTCCTCCTCGGTGAGGATGCCGGAGGCCTTCATTGCCTTCAGTGCCGTGAGGGTGTTGGGGTTGCGGATATCGGGGTTGCTGCAGCCGTGCCGGAGCTGCAGGTACTGGACTATGAACTCCACATCGACCATCCCCCCCCGGCCGGTCTTGATGTTGTAGCTCCCCTCGGTCTCCCTGGCCAGTTCGACCTCCATCCGCGCCCGCAGGCGATGGATCTCCTTACGGGCGTCGTCGGTGACACAAGAGCCGTACACCGTATGCCGGCATACCTCCTGGATGCTCTCCTTCAGCGCATCGGGGCCCAAGACCACCCGTGCCTTGGTTAACGCCTGACGCTCCCAGATCTGTGCCTCTCCCCTGTGGTAGTTCTTGAACGATTCCAGGGACGTCACGAGCGGCCCCGCATTTCCCGAAGGGCGCAGCCGCGTGTCGATCTTGTAGACATATCCCTCGCGGGTCTGAGTGGTGAGAATGGAGATGATCTTCTGCCCCAGCTTGGCGAAGTATTCGTGGTTGGTGAGGCTTTTTTCACCATCCGTCACTCCCTGGTAGTCATAGATATAGATGATGTCCAGATCCGAGTGATAGTTGAGCTCAAAGCCCCCCATTTTCCCCATCCCGACGATGGCAAAGTTCGCCTCACGGGTCTCGCTTCCCGGAGCGGTGAAGGTGGGGCGGCCGAAACGGGAGAGTTCCTGCTTTGCCATCCGGTAGGCGGCAATGAGACAGACATCGGCCAGGTTCGTCAACTGGGTCGCAATCTCGGTCTGCCCCACCTTGCCGTAGATGTCGTTCATTCCGATGCGGAGAAACTCCTCATGCCGGTAGCGGCGTAAGGCATCGAGTCGCTCCTCGAAGTCCTCCCCTTGGGAAAGGAGGGCGGAAAGCTCGTCTTCCACCGCTTGCCGTTCCTTGAATAAGGAGGCGTAGGAGCGGGATACCATGCTGTCAAGGAGTTCCGGATGGCCGACAAAAATCTTGGAGAGGAATTCCGACATGCCGAAGAGGGAGACCATCAGCTTCAGGATCTCCCGGTTTTCCGCAAGGAGTGCGTAGTAGGAAGAGCGGGAGCCGACCGCACAGAGGAACCTCTCCATGTTGGAGAGCGCCATGTCGGGATCGGGAGACGCAAAGATCTCCTGGAGAAGGAGCGGAGCAATCTTTTCCAGGATGCGCCGCGCCCGTTCCGTGAGATGGGCCCGTGGGGGACCGTCGCGGAGCAGCAGAAGGTTGTCATAGGCGACGTCTACTCTTTCAAAACGCCGCTCGGCAAGCATGTCCTTGAGGATATCGGGGTCGGCCTTGTGATCGAAAAAGTAATAGACCTCCGGCCGCACCTCCTCCCGCAGCTTTTCGTCGCGGGCGAGAAACAGGTCGCCGTAGATGGCCGAAACCCTGCTCCTGTGAGCTTCCAGAGTCACCCGGAACCGCTCGACTCCGTTTGCCCTCAGATAGCCGCAACTGCGGGCAAGTGCCCGGAATTCCGCCTCCTTTTTGGGAATGCTGTGGGTCTGACGTTCCTGGACCACTTGAATCCGGTGCTCCACAGTTCGGAGAAACCGATAGGCTTCGCCCAGTGAGTTACAGTCTTCCTCTCTTATGATCCGGGCATCCTTGAGGGCCGCTAACGCATGGAGCGAGTTTTTCCCCCGTAAGGCGGGGTTTTTCCCGGCATACACGAGCTGGAGGGCCTGGATGAAGAACTCGATCTCCCTGATTCCTCCGCGCCCCAGCTTGATGTTGTATTCACCCTCCATCCCCCTGGCCAGGGAAGCGTCAATCTTCTTCTTCATGGCCATCATGTCTTCGATCAGGTTGTAGTCCAGGTATTTCCGGTGGATGAACGGTTCGATCACCGCCAGGAGCCGCTCCCCCAACTCCAGGGAACCGGCCACCGGACGCGCCTTGAGCATGGCGGCCCGCTCCCATGACCGCCCCCAGTATTCGTAGTACGTTTCCGCCGCACGCACGGATATGGCCATATCCCCGCTCTTCCCCTCGGGGCGGAGCCCCAGGTCGACCCGGAAAACAAACCCGTCCGCGGTGACCTGTGCGACGGCCTTCGTTATCATTTCCGCCAGCTTGACAAAGAAGGCGTGGAGGGAAACCTTCCCCCTTACCCCCCCCTGGCCGTCGGGAATGCCGGCGGTTCCTCCCTGGTCCGATGAGTAAAAGCAGATGATATCGATGTCCGAGGAGAAATTGAGTTCCCGCCCCCCCAGCTTCCCCATCCCCATGATGGTCAGGTCCGCTTCCCGTTCTCCCTGAGGCGTCTCCATTAAGGGCATGCCGTGTTCTTCCACGAGGCTTCGACGGGCGACTTCGTAGGCCACCTGGAGGCTTGCTGCGGCCAGAGCGGACAGCTCTGCGGTCACCTCCTCAAGGGGGGCAAGGCCGTTCAGATCGCGGGCCGCGATCCGGAGGATCTCACTGTACTTGAAACGACGCAGGAGCGGAAGAACCGACGGGTAATCGGTCTCCTCACGAACCAGCGCGCGGAGGGAAGCGAGCATCTCCTCTTCGCTTCTCCTTGTATCTATTCGCTTATTGGTAAAGAGTTCCCTGAAATAGGCAGGGTCGCGGCAGATGATGTTGGTAAGAAAGGGTGAGGAGCCGCAGATAGTGAGGAGCTGGGCGAGTCTCCCTTTCCTGGCGCAGATGGCGAGTATCTCCCCCTGGGGGACGATGGAGCTGATCCTCTCCAGGCCGTTCAGGGCCATGTCCGGCACCGGGGTGGAGAGAGCTGCCAGGGCGGTATTACGCAGGGAGTCAGGGGGGAAAACAGAGGAGAGAATGCGCAGATTGGCGGCAGAGCGGGCGCCGAAGTCAAATCCATACGATTCCAGCAGGGTGATCAACTGCCGGTCGCCGTCAACTGCCGGGGCACAGGACAGAGCCTCCTTCAGTTTCTCGGCAAATTCCGCATTGCGGTTCATTGCCCCACCAGCGCCCTGAGCTCCTGCTCAAAATCCCCTCTCACGACCCCCTTTTCGGTGATAATGCCGGCGATATACCGTGCCGGGGTCACATCGAATGCGGGGTTGCGCACGCGGATCCCCTCGGGAGCAACGGGAAAACCGTGCAGGTGGGTCACTTCGCAGGAATGTCGTTCTTCTATGGGAATTTCATCGCCGTTTTTAATGGAAAGGTCCAGGGTGGAGATGGGAGCCGCGATGTAAAAGGGTATCCGGTTCTCCTTTGCGAGCACCGCCACGCTGTAGGTGCCGATCTTGTTGGCCGTATCGCCGTTGGCGGCGATACGGTCGGCGCCGACCACACAAACGTCGATTTCCCCCTTTTTCATGAAGAAGCCGGCCATGTTGTCGGCGATGAGGGTCACGGGAATGCCGTCCTTCATCAGCTCCCATGAGGTCAGGCGGGCTCCCTGAAGCCAGGGGCGGGTTTCGTCGGCGAATACCTGGATGTTTTTCCCCGCTTCATGTGCGGCGCGGATGACGCCCAGCGCGGTGCCGTACCCGGCGGTGGCCAGCCCACCCGCATTACAGTGGGTAAGGATGGTCGCTCCCTCTTTGATGAGTGGAGCGCCGTTCCGGCCGATGGCCTTGCAGATCGCCAGGTCCTCCTCTTCGATGCGGATCGCCTCGGCCTTGAGGATCTCGCGGATAGAACCCAAGTCCTTGTCGCGGTTTGCCTCGGCTACCCGCTTCATACGCTCAATTGCCCAGAAGAGGTTGACCGCCGTGGGTCTGGTCCTGGCCATCACATCGCAGACATTGGAAAGCTGCTGAAAGAACGATCCATGGGTATCGGCGATGATCTCTCTGGCGCCCAGGGCGATTCCCATGGCCGCAGCCACGCCGATGGCGGGCGCGCCGCGGATGATCATGCCGCGAATAGCTTCGGCCACGCTCTTGAAATCGCCGTATTCGTTGTAGACCTCCTCGCCGGGAAGCCTCGTCTGGTCGATCATCACGACCTTGTTGTCGCGCCATTCGATGGTTCTAAAGGACATATTTTTCTCCGCCATCGGTAGGGGCAACCCTGTGTGGTTGCCCTGATTTGGGCGGCCACGCAGGGCCGCCCCTACGCCATTAGCCGCGTAGTTTTTTCAAAAGTATTTCGTTCACGAGCGCCGGGTTCGCCTTCCCCTTGGAAGCCCGCATCACCTGGCCGACAAAAAAGCCGAAGACCTTCTCTTTGCCGCTGCGGAACTCATTCACCTGCCCCTGGTTGGCGGCCATGACCTCGTCAATGATCCGCTCAATTTCGCCGGTATCGGAGACCTGCACCAGCCCCTTTTCCTCAACGATGGCGGCCGGCTCCTTGCCCGTGGACCACATCTCGTCGAAGACGGTCTTGGCGATCTTGCCGGAGATGGTCCCCGCCTCCATGAGCTTCAGGAGGGCATTAAGAAGCTGCGGCGTGACCGGGCAGTCGGCGATACCCTTCCCCTCGTCGTTCAGCTTCCGTGCCACCTCTCCCATCACCCAGTTGGCGACGGTCTTCACCTGCTGCGGCGCGAGCGCCACGCACGACTCGAAGTACCGGGCCAGAAGACGGTCGGCAGTGAGCACCTCGGCGTCGTAGGCAGTGAGCCCCAGCTCATCCTGGTAGCGGCGGAACTTTGCCTCGGGAAGTTCGGGGAGCGAGAGGCGCACGTCCTCCACCCAGTCGTTGCTGATCACCAGCGGCACCAGATCCGGGTCGGGAAAGTAGCGGTAGTCGTGGGCCTCCTCCTTGCCCCGCATGGAGCGTGTCACCCCCGTGTTCGGGTCGAACAGCCGGGTTTCCTGGATGACCTTTCCTCCCTCTTCGATCAGGTCGATCTGGCGCTCGATTTCGTACTCGATCGCCTGTTTGACGAACCGGAACGAGTTGACGTTCTTGGTTTCGGTGCGCGTGCCGAACGTGTCCGAACCGACCGGCATCACCGAAACGTTTGCGTCGCAGCGGAAGCTCCCCTCTTCCATGTTGCCGTCGCAGATGCCGAGATACACCACGATCTGGTGCAGCTTCTTGAGATAGGCGACCGCCTCGTCGGCACTCCGGATGTCGGGTTCGGAGACGATCTCCAGAAGCGGCGTGCAGGCGCGGTTGAGATCCACACAGGAAGCGTCCCCCGCCCCCGGCACATCGGCGTGCACCAGTTTGCCGGCATCCTCCTCCATGTGAATGCGGGTAATACCGATCCGCTTTACGTCTCCGTCCACCTCGATGTCCAGGTGGCCGCTCAGACAGATTGGCAGCTCGTACTGGCTGATCTGGTAACCCTTGGGGAGGTCGGGGTAGAAGTAGTTCTTGCGGGCAAAGACGCTTTTCGGTGCGATGCCGCAGTTGGTGGCCAACCCCGCCCGGATGGCGTATTCCACCACCTTCTTGTTCAGCACCGGCAGCGCTCCCGGCATGCCGAGACAGACAGGGCAGGTCTGGGAATTGGGAGTGGCGCCGAATTTTGTCGAGCAGCCGCAGAATATCTTCGTGTTGGTGAGGAGCTGGACGTGGACTTCAAGTCCGATTACCGCCTGGTATTTCATGGAAAATCTCCGGTGAACGATTGTAGGGGCGGGGTTACCCCGCCCTGGGCGCGGCAACCGCGCCCCTACATAGTTTATATCTTCGCCTTTTGCCTATGCCACTCCGTCGCCTGCTCAAAGGCGTAGGCGGCACGGAGGATCGTCTCTTCGCCGAACGGCCTCCCGATCAGCTGCAGGCCGATGGGAAGCCCCCCCGTGCTGAATCCCGCAGGAACGGAGATGCCGCAGGTTCCCGCCAGGTTGACCGGAATGGTGAAGATGTCCGACAGGTACATCTGGAGCGGGTCGTTCACCTTCTCGCCGATCCTGAAGGCAGGGGTCGGAGCGACCGGGGTAAGGATAACATCCACATTCTCGAACGCCGTCAGGAAGTCCTGCATGATCAGGGTGCGCACCTTTTGTGCCTTGAGATAGTAGGCGTCATAGTAGCCGGAAGAAAGGGCGTAGGTGCCGAGCATGATGCGGCGCTTCACCTCCGGACCGAACCCCTCGGCGCGGCTTTTAGCAAACATCTCAATGAGGCTTTTCGCCGCGGAGGAACGGTGCCCGAATCGGACCCCGTCGTAGCGGGCAAGATTGGAGCTTGCCTCGGCAGTGGCAACCAGATAGTAGGTGGCCACCGCATAGTCGGTATGGGGAAGGGATATCTCGACAAATTCAGCGCCCAGCTTGCTATAAGTCGCAATGGCGCTCTCCATGACCGCCTTCACGTCGGGATCGAGCCCTGCGATGTAATATTCTTTGGGAAGGCCGACCTTCACCCCCTTGACGTCGCTCACGAGGGATTTTGTGTAATCCGGCACCGGCAGGTTGACGCTGGTGGAATCCAGGGGGTCGTAGCCGGCCACCGCGCCCAGGAGAACGGCGCAGTCGGTCACGTCGCGGGTAACCGGCCCTACCTGGTCGAGGGACGAGGCATAGGCTATCACCCCGTAACGGGAGACCCGCCCGTAGGTGGGCTTTAAGCCGACGCATCCGCAGTGGGAAGCGGGCTGGCGGATGGAGCCGCCGGTGTCGGTCCCCAACGTAGCCGTGGCCTGTCGGGCGGCTATTGCCGCTGCCGAGCCGCCGGAGGAGCCGCCGGGAGTGCACTCCAGGTTCCAGGGGTTCCGCGTAACCCCAAAGGCACTGGACTCACAGGAAGAGCCCATGGCGAACTCGTCCTGGTTGAGCTTGCCGACTAGGACTGCGCCGTGCTCCTTGAGCCGTGCCCAGCTCGTGGCATCGTAGGGGGCGACGAAGTTTTCCAAAATCCTCGACCCGCAGGTGGTCCTGATCCCCCTGGTCAGGAAGATGTCCTTCAGGGCCACCGGGATGCCGGTCAGAGTGTCGATCTCACCGGCGGCGATCCGTTTATCCGCCTCTTCCGCACTCTTCAGGGCCTCATCTGTGGTCACGGTGATGAAGGCGTTCACATGCGGCTCCACCTGCTCGATGCGGGCAAGGACCGCTTTCGTCGCCTCTACGGAGGAGACTTCCCGCTTTTTTAGTTTCTGGTGCAATTCGTGGATGGTCAGTTCGTGCAATTCCATGTAAAGACTCCGTGACGCCCACTTGGCTAAAGGCAAAGGGCTAAAGGCCAAAGGAATTAATAACCCTTAGCCCTTAGCCTTGCGCCGTCAGCCCATGGGCTTTATTCGATGACCTTCGGCACCCGGAAAAAGTTATCCGCACGGTCCGGGGCGTTGGCCAGCGCATTGTCGATGCCGATGGAGGGCGCCACCTCGTCCTGTCGGAAGGCGTTTTCCATCGGTACTGCATGGGCGGTGGGGATGATGCCGGCGGTCTCAAGCCCGTTCAGTTTGTCCACATAGGCAAGGATGGCATCCATCTGGCCGGTGAACGTCTCCACTTCCTGCTCGGTCAGCTCCAGCCGGGCCAGCCGTGCCACATGCTCAACTTCGGCCTTTGTTATCTTCATTTATTTTCTCCAGAATTAAAAGGGAGTATTCAGACGTGAATTTCAATTGAGAAGTGAATATATGTAGCATGAACGGAGGAATAAGGCAAGGCCAAGGGCTAGGGGCTAAGGGCTAAAGGAAGTCATAAAAAGCAAAGATTTAAAACCCTTAGCCTTTCGCCCTTAGCCCCTCGCCTAGACCCGTTCCAGTCTCGCAAACCGGACCAAAAGCTTCTTCGGGCCGACCGTGTTGAACCAGACGATGACCTTCTGTTCATCCCCCCGCCCCTCGATCTTGCGGATGGCGCCGACCCCGAATTTGGCGTGACGGACTTTCATGCCGATATGGATATCCTCGGACTCCTCAGGCACCACCCGCACCTCGTTGGGAAAATCGGGTTCCGTGTCGAAAACCGCCGCCAGGTTGTGACGGAAAGGTTCCGGTGCTTGTAATGGTTCCTCCGGTCCCCAGTCCCCGGTCCCCATTTCCCGAATTCCGATCCCCGGTTCATGAACGTCGAGCAGATCCTTCGGGATGTCGCCGATAAAGCGGGAGGGATGGTTGAACTGCTCCTGGCCGAAGATGCGGCGGCGGTGGGTGTTTGTGAGATAGAGCCGTTCCCTGGCCCTGGTCATCCCCACGTAGCAGAGGCGGCGCTCTTCCTCCATCTGTTCCGGGTCGTCCAGCGCCCGCACATGGGGAAAGAGACGCTCCTCCATCCCGATCATGAAGACCAGCGGATACTCCAGTCCCTTCGCCGAGTGGAGGGTCATGAGGGTCGCCGATTCCCTTCCCTGCTCCCCCCGCTCCAGATCCGAGATGAGCGCCACCTGTTCGAGAAATGCGGACAGGGTCCTCTCCTCGTTTGTCCGCTCGAACTCTCCCAGGGCGGAGAGGAGCTCCTGGAGGTTGGCCAGCCGGTCCAGCGCCTCTTCGCTTCGCTCATCGGAAAGCCTCCCCGCGTAACCGGACTCTTGAATAATATGGGAGGCCAACTCGGAAAGGGGCACCGTGCCCGCAAGATGCTTGAACCGCTCCAGCAGCTGGACGAAGCCGGCGATCTTTCCCTGCGGACCCGCAGCCAGGAGTCCGCCCGTCGCCGCAGTCCGCAGGGCATCATAGAACGAGATCCCCTGACGGTTTGCCAGATCCGCGATCTTGTCCACCGTGGCATGGCCG
Source organism: Geobacteraceae bacterium (assembly GCA_009773645.1). Taxonomy (GTDB): domain Bacteria; phylum Desulfobacterota; class Desulfuromonadia; order Geobacterales; family Geobacteraceae; genus WSYB01. The sequence goes on along the minus strand of WSYB01000003.1, from coordinate 59,946 downwards.
ATCCCGCGGGGAGGCGTATTGATGATCCGTTTCAGGGCCACTTCATCCGCCGGGTTGTCCAGCACCTTCAGGTAGGCAAGGATGTCCTTGATCTCCAGCCGCTCGTAGAACCGCATCCCCCCCACCATGTGGTAGGGGATGCCGTCCGCCACCATGGCGTCCTCCACCACCCGCGACTGGGCATTGGTCCGGTAGAAGACCGCCACGTCGGAAAGGCTCCCCCCCTTGCGGGCATGCCGCTCGATCTCCCGGCAGACAAAGCGCGCCTCATCCCGCTCGTCCGCCAGGCGGCGGTAATCGATCGGTTCCCCCTCCGGGTTATCGGTCCAGAGGGTCTTCCGTTTCCGCCCGCGGTTTTTCTCCACCACCTTCCCGGCGGCGGTGAGAATGGTCCGGGTGGAGCGGTAGTTCTGTTCCAGCTTTACCACCTTTACCCCGTGGAAATCCTTCTCGAAGTCGAGGATGTTCCTGATGTCGGCGCCGCGCCAGCGGTAGATGGACTGGTCGTCGTCCCCCACCACACAGAGATTTTTCCGTTCCCCGGCCAGAAGCTTTACCAGCCGGTACTGGACCGGGTTGGTGTCCTGGTATTCGTCCACCAGAATCCACCGATAGCGCTCCTGATAACGTGTCAGCACTTCCGGTGCGGACTCGAACAGCCTGACGGTGAGGAGCAGAAGATCACCGAAATCCAGGGCATTGCACCGTTTGAGCCGCTCCTGGTAGGCTGCATACACCTGTGCCAGTTTATCCTGGAAGAAATCGCCCGTCGGCACATCTTCCGGAGCCTGTCCCATGTTCTTATAGCCGTCGATGGCTGCGGCCAGCGACTTGGCCGGGAATTTCTTCTCATCCATGTTGAGTTCGGCAATGATCTCCTTCAGGAGTTTTTCCGCGTCCTTGTCGTCGTAAATGGCAAAATTGCCGTCATACCCCAGGTGCCGGATCTCCCGGCGGAGGATTCGGGCGCATGCCGAATGGAAGGTGGAGATGAGCGGAAGGTCGCCCGGGCCCACGAGCCGCTCCACCCGATCCCGCATCTCCCCGGCCGCCTTGTTGGTAAAGGTCACCGCCAGGATCTGCCAGGGTGGCACCCCCTTTTGCCTGATGAGGTAAGCGATGCGGTGGACAATGACCCGGGTCTTGCCGGAGCCTGCCCCGGCCAGAATCAGAAGCGGTCCCTCACCATGGAGGACCGCCTCTTTCTGGGGAGGGTTGAGGTTTTTGAGGAGGTTCATGCGGGTTCCTTTGCGATAACAGTCTTGAGGATTTCAGGTGCGATGCTGTCCAGGAATTCTGCCGGGCTGACTATCTTGAATGGATAGTTATCACCCTTTTTGATCTTGCCGAAATCCTTTTTATCCCCGGTCACGAGGTAATCGGCCCTGCCGTTGATTGCCGAAACCAGCACCGGCACATCCTTATCCGCAATATGTCCTGTATATTTCTCAACTTCCGCCTTGGAGGGAAGCGGAACAATTTTCATGTTCAATTTCGCAAAATAGCGCTTGTATACGGGGATGACCTTAGGCATCTTGCAGGTCAGGTTTCTTTCAATTTCGATAATGTTGTACTCCCCTGTCAAACCGGCAATTGCGGACAATCTGAGGCTTAACAGATCAAGGATGATACGCGGTGCGCCCTTGTCGGAAAAAAGGCCGGAAAGGATGACGTTGGAATCGAGAAAAACCCTAACGGCGTTTTTTGCCATAGAGTTCTCCGAAAAGGGCGGCCCTTTCCTCATTAAGGCCGCTCAACACATCCTCGACCGAAAGCCCGGTCGCCTTGACGATCTTTTTTATCTGATTGCGGGCCTCGTCAAGTTCAAGCTTCTTGGGAGAGATGATAATGGCGTCACCCAAGGGGATAATGGAAACTTTCTGTCCCTCTTCCAGATGGCTCATCTCGCGGATTTTTTTGGGAATGGTCAACTGGCCGCGCTCCCGTATCTCCGTCACACACGTCTCTTGCGCCTTCATTGCGCACCTCCAGAATTTTTCTGAATTCAGAATATCAGAAATAAGAAAACATGTATACTTTTTAAATGAGATTGAAGAGGGGAAAAGCGGGCTAGAGAGTAACGGACATTCAGGCTACAGGTCAGGGTTTCTTTGCGGCGAGGCGGGCGATGTTGATGACCAGCAGCTTGTCATTGTGGTCCGCGATTTTTCGGAAATGCTTGAGGAGGGTCTTTTCCTCGGGGGGCGCATACGGCAGCGGAGGTTCTGCGACACCTTGCGGGTAGCCGGTTGTGAAGAAAAATGTTACCGGAACGGATAAGGCATCGGCGATCACCTGGATATTTTCGACGTTGAGCTTGTTCATGCCGTTCTCGTACCGCTGCACCTGCTGGTACGACACATCCAGGATCTCGGCAAGGCGCTCCTGAGAAATACCCAGCTCCTTCCTCCGTTTCCTGATCGCTTTTCCTATCTCTTCGCTCGTGATTATTTTCTTCTCCGGCATGGCGGCCAATATAGCAGAGATTTTCCGCATTTAACCACCATGCTCAACGTGCGACAATTGTCTTGACAGTTACACGTATTAAGTGTATACAGACATCCGTAAGTGGATGTTAATTTGTAAATGATAAAAAATGCCGGATTGTTCACAGGTTTGGAATGCGGCCGGCATTGACGAGGTGTTTGCAATGGATAATGAACCCGGCCCGGCCTGTTCCAACAACCGGCACCTGATCTGCATTCATCAGAGCTGACAGAGACAACGGCGTTTCGGAATCTTTCCGGGCGCCGTTTTTTGTAAGGAAAATTGGTAATCGAGGAGGAATGGTATGAAGAGGGGTTTTTGGGTATGGTTACTTGTTGTGACACTCGTCTCCGCCATGACCGGTTGCGGAGGGGGTGGCGGAGGGGGAGGAGGCGGTACGGTATCAGGGGTGGCGGCGGCAGGAGCGCCGCTGGTCGGGACGGTAAAGATCAAAGACGCGGCGAGCCCGGCCAAAGAACTTACGGCTACGATTGCTGCTGACGGCACGTTCTCATTCGATGTCGGCGGTCTTACCCCACCGTTCATTCTCAAGGCGACAGGTACAGTCGGAACTGCCAATTACACCCTGCACTCTTTCGCCACCGGCGCCGGCACCACCAACATCAACCCGCTGGCGAACCTCGCGGTTGCCATGGCTTCGGGAGGGCTCGACCCGGCCACCGTTTATGCCACCCCCAGCGCGGGAATCCTCAAGGCCATAGCTGACAAGCTTCCTGCATCCGTTACGGACATTCAAACCAAACTTCAGCCTCTGCTCGCCTTATACGACGCCGCCAAGGCGAACCCCCTCACTGACACTTTTACCGCCAACCATACAGGCCTCGATGAAGTGCTGGACATGGTGAAAGTGGAGGTCACCGGAGGGACCGTTACCGTCAGGAATAAAGCTACAGATGACGTCATCGTCACCGGCCCGCCGAACGCTCCCGATAAGTGGACTCCCGACCCAACCAAAATCCCAATCCCGCCGATAAGGGCCGTCATTTCGCCCATCTATGCAAAGGTGAAGATAAATCAAACGATGAGCTTCACTGCCGACGTAAAGAGGTCCGCCAACAAAAAGGTGATCTTGAGCGTTGTTGAGACGGGCGGCGGTACGATCACCGACGCCGGTGTCTATACTGCTCCCGCAACTGAAGGGGTTTATCACGTGAAGGTAGTGAGCGACGCCAACCCGAGCCTGCCGGCGGAAGCCACGGTAGAGGTCGTTACCGGACAATCGGTGAATGTCAATATAGATCCGCCCTCCGCCAACGTACCGACGAATGGAAGCAAGACATTCACCGCCACAGTGACCGGCACCAGCAATTCCCAGGTTACGTGGAGCGTAGTTGAGACGAATGGTGGGAGCATTACTTCTGCCGGCGTCTATACCGCCCCGGCAACTGCGGGGACGTATCACGTCAAGGCTGCCAGCGCGGCTGACACAAGCAAGAGCGCAACGGCAACGGTAATTATTAACAAATCGGATAATAATAGCAATTCACTTATTGGAACATGGTATGGGCCAAAAGAATTTAAGTTTACAATAAACCAGTTAGTAGAAAGTAACCAATTAGACATCGATTACGAATTGGTGAACCAATATTCTGGGACTCTATATTATCCGGTTTTTTCAAATAATGGAAAAATGGTTGCTGACGGGCATAATATTGGTTCTCTCTGGATAAATGCAACCCCTGACAATTCAAAAGTAAAAATATATTTTGAAGATGATGGGCAATATGTAACCATTGCCAAAATAGATTTAACACGTTCCACTTCAAATCCAGACATATTAGTTGGAACAATGAATATAAGCAGTACTAATAGTTTTTATTCAGTTAACATTCTAGATCCAAGTTATCGTGCTACATTTACTAGAAGATGAAATTTGAATACAAGGAGGAGTAAAATGAAAAAAATAGTATTTTTAATGTTGTCAATTTTATTGTTTGTTACAGGATGTATAACTTTAGGCCATGATAGGGCGGAATTAAAGACTGATTTGGTAAAAAACAAATACGAAATAATTAAAAAGATTGTACTTGAAGAAGCAGCAAATAATGGCTTTAGTCAACTTACTTCAGAAATAAAACCATCTCAATATAACGACTGGAAAGGCAAATTGTACTTTGCCTTGATGACTCCAAATGGTACTGATCAACTATTTATTGAGTTCAATAAGGATTCTGTGTACATGCATGGTGCAGGAACTAGAACTAATCCTGATAGTGCTATAAAAGCTATACGCGCTAAAATTGACCAGCTATAAAATCAGGATATTAAACTCGTTTCCATCTGGAAACGGATGAGGAACTAGTTGGAACCTAACCTGAAGGGTCTCAACTTCTGACACATTTTGTTAATTGCATAAGTGTACTTAATTACTGTCGAAACAGCAAAGCAATTTGTTTATATCATGTGTAGTTATCAGATTTTATGATGGCGAAAGGCTTTTAATCTAATTGATTATAATTGTAAAGGAGGCTTGTTTTCATGAAAAAACGTATTTTGTATGGTTTGGTAATGGCAATATCGGCTGCTTTTCTTGGCGGTTGTGCAACGGGGATGAAAGCACCGATCATTGGGGGTATCTACACAAATACTACCGGACCCGAAATGGCTACTTCAAACATTGCCGGGTCAAAGACCGGTACTTCAACATGTGAGGCCATACTTGGAATCGCAACAGGGGATTGCAGCATTGAAACTGCGATGAAAAATGGTGGCATAAAGAAAATTCATTTTGTTGATTCAAAAGTCAAGAACGTTCTCGGCATTTACGTTGAATATACGACGAAAGTTCACGGGGAATAAGAAGCAGTAAATTTCAGAAAAGTGCCGTTCGCCTTACAGGGAGGGTCGTAAAGTGCGGCGCCTCCCTTTTTTTATTCGCACATAATTAAAAAGCAATACAGTTTTCACAAAAATGCATCCCTTCATTGTTATCGGAGAGCCACATTGATTGCGGCTCTCAATTTTTTAAGACCGAAGCTTCTTGAGATTTATAAACATTTGCAACAAAACAGGATCTTTCTTGATATAGGAATGTCCCGATTTCACTCAAAAATGTCACATTACGTTGATTCTTACAGGGAGGGAATATGGCAAAGCTAAAAGGTTTTATTGCACTTGTTCTGACTTTTTCTGTCCTCTTTATAGCCGGCTGCGGAGGAGGCGGGGGCGGAGGCCCTACGGGAGCTGGTGGAGTTCCCACTGCAAGTACAAACACCGCAATTACTGGGACTATTTCTGCTCCAACTGGTGTGAAACCATCATCCTTGTCTGTGGTTAGCCTTGGCAAATCAACATCGGTTTCCGAACAGGGAAGCTTTTCAACTGAAGTTTATAATGATGGAGTTAGTGTCGTTGCAGCCATGCCTAGCGGCAAAGATTTCGGATTAATGAATATTGTGGCAACGAGTTCATCTTCCTCTTCTACAGCCGCCACAGCAAAACAGGTATTAAGCCTGACAGCAGTGGGTGCGGCAACTTCAAACAATACCACCATAAGCCTCAACTCAAAAACAACAGCTGTCAGTTTAGTCTTTATTACCCCATATTTATTGACTAATGACCCAGTTAAGGCTGCACAAATCATAAGTGTAATCGAGACTGATACACAAGTAGCCAAACTTGCCACTATTATAGATAACGTTTTTGTAAATAGTGATCCTCTAAGTGATACTGGGCTGCAACAGGCTTTAGTTGCTTCGGTTCAAAGTGTATTAAATACTTTAGCGTCGCAGCAACCGGCTGCTCAAAAAGGTTTAAAGAGTAATTCACTACTATCTTCACCTACCAGAATTTTACAACTTCCCAAAAATAACTATTCGAGCGTGTTAGCTGCTGCTGTAACATCCTCAGCCACTCCATATTACTCTTATCAAGATTATATAACTGTAAGTGCAACCAAGAACGGTTCTGTGTATGACATCACTGAGGGATGCAAGAATATTGGCGGTGTAGATTGGCTTGCTGAAGTAATGAAGCTAGACTCTTCTCAGTTTGCATCTTCCAATGATTTCCAATTAAAGGCTTCAGCCAGTCGCACCTTATATCAAAATGAAAGGGCTAATGTCCTCGGGAGGCTAGAAGCTCCTGCAAAGAGTTATTTCAGATACTTCGATGTATTAGAACTTACTTCTGACGGAATATCTTCTGTTCTATTTGGTAATCCTGCCAAAAAAGCAGTTTCCGTATCGGCAACTGAGGATGGGGTCTATCTTATTAGATCATATAGCGGGGCATGGGGAGATAAAGATTTAAAATCATTCGTCAGAGGGCAGGTTTCCAACGGATCAACAATGGATACCAGATCAATAATTAACAACTTAACTACGGCTTCATTGGATTCGCTGAGTGTTTTTGTCGATATAAAGAACGTACCACTCGATACTGCAATAAAAGCAGGATTGAATGTAGCTACCGATAAAGTCAATGCTATCGTGCAGGCTGATAATCCAAAAATGAAGGATGTCGTAGCAGTAGCAAGTGACGTACTAATGGCGATGTTCAAGGAAACAGCAAGTAATGTTGCTCAAGTTGGCTTACCAAATATGTTTGGAAAGGTTGGAAAGATAATCGCCGGTTCATTAATTGACGTGCCCGGCAAAATAAGCAGTGGTGGCAAGGTCGTAGACCGCATAGGGCAGATGTTGACATCAGCTACAGCCATGGAGACTGTCATTGTTGTTGTGGGTGAACCCTTCCCCCTCGCATCCCAGGTTCAAAACAGTTTTGCTATTTCCGGCAAAGTAACATTAAATGGCGCTGGGTTATCAGGGGTCACGGTTACTTTGGGTGGGGCAGCTTCTAATTCCACGGTAACAGATGCAAATGGTAATTATGCTTTTCCCAACTCAACAAATGGTACTTATTCCATATCAGCCGCAAAGACAGGTCATAATTTTACACCTTCCAGTATTGACAACCTGACGGTCAATGGGGCCGATGTAATTAATCAGAACTTTACTGCAACAGCGACTCAAGAAACTTATTCTTTAAGCGGAACGATTCATTCCGGAAACAATACTGGCCCTGTGCTATCCGGGGCAACAGTCTCGATTGCAGGCAAGACCGCTACCACCAGCAGCACCGGCACGTTCTCCATCACCGGCATCACCGCCGGCACGTATGCATTTTCGGTATTCAAATCTGGCTATGACACCTATACCAATCCCGCATATTATCTTGGCTCCAATCAGACCGCCCTTAATTTCTACTTGACCCAACCGACTACGACTTATTCTATTAGCGGCACAATCCATGCGGAAAGCAACTCCGGACCAGCACTACCCGGTGTAACTGTCTCGATTGCAGGTAGGACAGCAACAACCAGCAGCGCCGGCACGTTCTCCATTACCGGCATCCCCGCCGGCACATATGCTTTCTCCGTCTCCAAAACTGGCTATGAGACCTACACCAACCCTGCATATTATGTTGGCTCCAATCAGTCCGGGAAGAATTTTTACCTCACAATGATAAATTCTTCCCTTGTTTGTCAGCAGAGTAGCGGCGTCAGCCATAATGGTATCCAATTCACTGGTACTACTTCATACCAATTGAGCACAACTGCTGCTAATGCCACGGAAACAGCGACGTTGACATGGGAGGTATACTATCAAAACATATTCAATTTACCAACAGGCAGTTATTCTGGTTCGCTTCGCGCACAACTGTGGGCTGTACCTTATTCCTTTTCAGGCGGTACGATAACAAATTCCTATGTTCTTGGAACATTTACTCCGAATTTCACCGGACCCGGAGCGTATAGTCCGAACCAAGTGTACGTCGGCGCCTATAATACATCCCCGGTATCAAGCTCGGTTTCAGGACAAAATCCGCCTCCAGGGACTTACTGCATTGTTGTCACACTCGAGGAGTACAATACAATTGGCGGTTGTTCTGATCCGCGCGGTTTTTGTTATGATCATTGGAGGCAGTATGCTGCCCCGGTTACGTTCCGCTAACCCCAACTAACTTCCGGGGCAAACAATGGGGTCAGCCCCGGACAAGGGACAAAATGAGTTTGTCCCTGCAAAACGCAGAAAAGGATTGGAATTGAAAAAGGCGCGGGGAATTGGCTCCGCGCCTTTCGTCTTTGTGGAGGCCAAAGTTTCCGGCCTCCTTTCCTCGCCGGCTTGCGAGGACCCCTTCCGTCTCCAGGGTTATGCCGTCAGCGGCAACTCGATCGTCAGCTTTTCATAGGGGCGAGAACATGGTTCTTGCTGTCGCGTTCGATCAAGCCGGATTCTTCAAGGACTGCGTCCTTTAAATGACATGAGGTGAGATGTGGTTTTTCAGGCGGCAAGGGAAATCACCGGCACCTTGATCTCTCTTGTGCTGCCGCTTGCGCCGCCTTCCAGGATTTTTTCAATTTTCTCGACGGTATGGCCGTCCAGGTATTTTTCACCGCACTGCGTGCACTCGCCCGCTTCAACATCCTCGAATAGAACGGGTTTATGGTCCGTATCGTACATGATAAATGATGTCGTCTTGCGAATGATTTCGCCGCCGCATTCAAAACAAGTCATGACTGTTTCCTCCTTGCGGGAGTTTCCCACTTGTCGGGTGTCGGTTCGTAGATGGTAATGATCCAGAGAATATCGTCAGCAATACCGCATACCACATGCAGATCCTTGCCCGGGAGAGCATATAGGGTCAGAGCATATAGAGAGCATATAGGAGAGCATATAGGGTCAAATCTTTATTGTTGACAATAGAACGCTAGGTTGCCAGAGGCTTTTTAAATCTCCTCCTTCTCAGAAAGATCCAGCGTCTCCGCAGAAGATCCCTTGTGTATGCCGAAACTATTCGCTGAAACTATTCGCTTGATAGCGATACCCGATATGGTTTAATATTTCATCATCAGTCACCCATCAAATAAACATTACCGAGAGAGTTGTCATGGCAAATGTGGTCAAAAAAATTGAAGAGCAGATTTCCACCCTTTCGGAGACTGATCTGCGCACTTTTCGTTCCTGGTTCACGAAATTCGATGCCGCCCATTGGGACGAACAATTCACACGGGACGTGCATGCAGGCAAGCTGAACGAACTGGCAGCGGAAGCACTTGAGCATTACGACAAGGGCCAATGCAAGCGCCTGTGAACCACTATGCATCGCCACGATTCTGGGAGTGTTACGAAGTCCTCCCGCTACCCGTTCGGGAACTTGCCGATTCCAATTTCGAACTTTTGAAGCAAAACCCTCGGCACCCCTCACTTCACTTCAAGCAGATAAGCCGATTCTGGTCGGTGAGAGTGGGGCTGCGATACCGGGCGCTTGGGGTCTCGGCTCCAGACGGAATTGTCTGGTTCTGGATTGGCACTCACACGGAGTACGACCGACTGATTTCCTGATTGCCTGTTTGCGAGGACCCCTTCCATCTCCAAAGTCATGCCGTCAGCGGCAACGCGATCGTCAGCTTTTCATAGGGGCGAGAACATGGTTCTTGCTGTCGCGTTCGATCAAGCCGGATTCTTCAAGGACTGCGTCCTATAACTGACATGAGGTGAGATGTGGTTTTTCAGGCGGCAAGGGAAATCACCGGCACCTTGATCTCTCTTGTGCTGCCGCTTGCGCCGCCTTCCAGGATTTTTTCGATTTTCTCGACGGTATGGCCGTCCAAGTATTTTTCACCGCACTGTGTGCACTCGCCCGCTTCAACATCCTCGAATAGAACGGGTTTATGGTCCGTATCGTACATGATAAATGATGTCATCTTGCGAATGATTTCGCCGCCGCATTCAAAACAAGTCATGACTATTTCCTCCTTGCGGGAGTTTCCCACTTGTTCGCAACCACTTCAGAACCTCTTCCCGCAGTTCCTTCACCAGTTCAACCAGATCGACAACCTCCGCGGAACTGACCGCCCCTATCCTGTCATACTCGACGACGTTGCGTTTGCTCCGGCAGGAATCGAGAAAATCGGCGTCCCCTTTCCTGCCCGCCCCGAGAATCAGCGGGAGTGTAGTGCTGGAGGTTCTTCTCCGCCCTGTAGCCCTCCGCGTGCAGCAAGATTGTGCAGAGCTTGAGCGCGGCGTTGTAGGCAATGCCGAATTGCCAGTCGATGGAAACAGCGGAAGCCTGGCAGTCCTCAAGATCGCGTTCGACGATTTGCAGCAGGTCGCCGGAACATGCTGTCGGAGTTTGTCACCAGGGAATGGGCGAATGAGGAATGCTCCCTGGAAAGCAGGATCGAACAGGTCCTGCGCCAGCTGCGGGAGCGGAAGGCCAAAGTAGTGTATGACTTCAGAACGGAAACCTGGAATATTGTCGAGAGCCGATGAGAAAACTCAGGTTTGGCTTGACATTTGGACCTTTACATCACATCTTGCTAAAAACTTCACAACGAAAGGAACATCCTCATGGACCAGTTCAAAATAAACTACCCCCGCACCGCCGACCAAGTCGCCATCGACCGTAACACGCTGATCCGTCAGGTCTACGCCTGGATGGGCGGCGGCCTCCTGGTCACCGCGCTTATGGCCATGGTCACCGTCTCCTCGCCGGCCATCCTCAATGCCGTGTTCGGCAACCGGCTGGTCTTCTACGGCCTGATTCTCGGCGAACTCGGCCTGGTGGTCGCCATCTCCGGCGCCATCAACAGGCTGAGCGCCGCCATGGCGTCACTTTTGTTCATCCTCTACGCCGCCCTGAACGGCATCACCATGTCCGTCATCTTCGCCGTCTACACCGCCGAATCGGTCGCCTCCACCTTCGTCATCACTGCCGCCACGTTCGGCGCCATGAGCGCCTACGGCTATCTGACCAGGCGCGACCTGACCGGCTGGGGGAGCTTCCTCTTCATGGGGCTGATCGGCGTGGTGATCGCCTCGCTGGTCAATATCTTCACCCAGAGCAGCGCCGTCTCCTGGGTCATCTCTGCCGTGGGGGTGATCGTCTTCACCGGGCTGACCGCCTACGACACGCAGAAGATCAAGGCCATGGCCGCAACCAGCGCGGAAGGCCGCAAGCCGGCCATTCTTGGCGCCCTCACCCTGTACCTCGACTTCATCAACCTCTTCCTGATGCTGCTGCGGCTCCTCGGCAACCGGCGCTAGGAGCTTGTCGGACTCAGGAAATCGAAGCGAAAATTCGACTGGGCCTTCAAGAGAAAAGACGCTTCAACAACTCTTCTCGCGTTAGCTTGTGATGGGATTCGATATCGGAAAGAATTCCTGCCAGGGTCCCTATTTTCAGGGGATTGTGGGCGGGTACGGTGATGTGATGTTCGCCGTTTTCAACTGCAGAAAGCCTGATGTGACTGCCGGTCTAACGGGTGACATGATAACCGAGCTTGACGAGTGCCTTTGCCAAGTCATTGCCGGTGATGTCACGCGGCAGCTTCATACTGCGAGGACTTCTTCGTGGACAAAGTGCAGGCGGATCATCTTCGGCACTTTCCCTTCGTCGAAGTGGCACCGAACCGCATCCCGCACATTGGCGTGGAGTTCTTCGAGGGTATCTGCCTCGGTGAAAATAGATTCCCCGAGCGCCTTGGCCGCGTAGCCTCCCTCTGGGGCTTCTTCAACAAGGAAAAAAATTTCGTTCATAGTGAACTCCTTTGTTGAGGACAATAATAGCAAAGTGCCGGGTCATAAGCAAAAAATATATTCGCTAAGTACATCTCCAGGGCGATCAGAGGGGTCAGCCCCGGACACGGGACTGGTCATTTCAAACTCAATTCTTCGCCAGCCGCCAGGACCACAAATCCCTCCCTCCGCGCGGCGTTGTTAAGCCTTTCGTCAAAGGAAGAAAAGGCAACTTGAACATTTGCATCGACCGAGGCAAGAAGCTTCGCAGAGGCCAGATGTACCCCGTCGAATCCGCGCAGGCCGTATTTTTTCACGAGCCGCCCCGCCTCGATCTCGTCGAAATCGAGTGCGGCATAACTCCCCCACTCCCCGGCAAAGACATGCGCCACCTTCTCGTACTCCCTTTTAGCGATGTCGCCACTGTTATAGCGCCTCGTCAAGACTGAAAGCGTTTCCGGGTGCGCTACTCTGCACGTGGCGATTACTTCCGCTTCTGCTGTCCACTCCCTGACGCTGTCCGAATATGCCTCATCCACGTAAAGTTTAACGAGACTGCTGGTATCGAGGTAAATGATCACCGGCGCTCCTCCAGAACTGTGTCGGCCAGCGGCTTCCCTTTTGTCCTGACGCCGGAGGTCCCTTTCGGCTTCCCCCCGGACCACTGCACTTTGCCGGAATCCATCAGGGCTCTCACAGCCTGTCGCTCCTTGGAAATCGGAACCAGGAGCGCAACCTCCTTGCCATGATCCGTCACCACAACCTCTTCGCCTGCACCGACCTTCTCCACATAGCTGCTCAGCTTTGCCTTCAGTTCCTTTATACCTACAGTTAGCATGATTAACTCCCGACACTCAAAAAGTAGTTATTATTATATATGAAATGTGGTCACCTTTCAACATATCTTCAGGGTTTAGGGCACGTTCTCGAAAATAGCACATATAGAGGGGCTGTAGAGAGAGGCTGTAGGGTCAGGCATGCAAGATTGCAAGATGAAGGGTGGTAGGGTCTCAGGCCGCAGAAAGGGCATCCCGGTCCCCCGCGAGCATGATCGTCTGCCCCTGGAGCACCTCCATGATAAAACCGTTCTTCGCCTGTTTTTTAGCCGCGAATTCCTGCGGCTCATAGACCACATAGTGGATGGTCCTGCCGAGGTTCTTTTCCAGCTCTTCCATGAGAATATCCAGCCGGGGCAGGTCGATGTCGCCGATGATCATGACCTCGATGTCGCTGTGGGCCTCTTCCTCCCCCTCGGCATAGGGACCGTAGACGAGGGCATAGCTGACCCCGTCAAGGGCGCGGAGTGCGCTCCTTAGCTGGCCGGCAGCGCCGGCGGTCTTCAGCACCAGCCCCTTCAGCTCCTGGTAGAACGGGCAGCTGGTATTGGCCCGGTAGTGCTTGAGGGTACCCTTACGGCTCGACCGGAGGATTTCCGCCTCCTCCAGCAGCGCCATTTCCCGGCCTAAGTCAGCGGCATCCTCCTGCAGCACCTCTGCCAGCTGTCGGGCGTTGCCGGTCTCCTCCGTGTGGCCGAAAAACCAGCCGAGGAGGTTGGCCCTGGTCCGTGAGCCGAACAGCAGTTCGAGCGTGTTATGCATGTCATCCCCTCCAGCAGTGTAATAGGCGCAGTACCGTCACTGCCTTCATGACAGCGCGCCCGCTGACCGGCGACCAGCCGCCGGCCCGCATTGATCGCGTACCAGCCTTGCGGGTTTTTGCGGGTACACCCACAACTCTTTGGTGTGTCTCTGTGTCCTCAGCGACTCTGTGATAGCGCAATTTCGGGTCATTTCTTCCCTCGCCGCTCGGACAGCTGGATTCCGTCCCGGCTTGTCCCTTTTACGGCGTACATAGCCTCGTCGGCCAGGCGAAGCAGTTCCGTCTTGCTCTTGGCATCGTCGGGATAGGAAGCGATGCCGAAGCTCGCCGTTATCCGGATCTCCTTGCCGTTATCGGCCCGGAAGCGGTGTGCCCTGAGTATGTCCCTGAGATGGGAAACCACCACCAGCGCCCCCGCTTTGGGGGTGTTCGGCAGGAGCACCATAAATTCATCCCCGCCGAACCGGGCGGCATAATCCACAGACCGGGTGTACCGCTTGATGAGCCCTCCTGTCTCCGCCAGCACCCTGCTCCCCACCAGGTGGCCGTGGGCGTCGTTTACCCTCTTGAAGCGGTCGATGTCGAAGAACACCAGGGAAAGGGGGTGCCCGTACCGCGCTGCATGGGCCACCTCCCGGTCGGCAATCCTGTTGAAATGACGGGCATTGTATAGTCCGGTCAGGTCGTCGGTGATGGCCAGTTCGCTCACCCGCTCATAGTTGCGGGCATTCTCAATGGCGATGGCCGCAAAGTCCGCGATGGCCGAGAGCACCATGAGATCGGCTTCGCCGTAGCGGACATCTTCGAAGCTGTTGATCAGCTCGATGACGCCCAGGACCCGATCTTTGACCTTCAGGGGGACGCAGATCACCGAGCGGGTCGTGAAGGAGACCTTCAGGTCCCCGTACCTGACGAATCTCTCGTCCTGCCGGGCATCGGCAATGAGGAGCGGCTGACCGTTGGCGGCAACCCATCCGGCTATCCCCTCACCTATCTTCAATCGGACCTTTTTCAGCTTTGCAGCGACCGGCGAGACCGCAATCTCGAAATAGAGCTCCTCCGTTTCCCGGTCCACCAGCAGAAGCGACCAGAACTTCGGCTTGAGAAGCGTGCTCACCTTCCCCATGATCATCGTCAGGACTTCCTGGAGGTCGAGGCTAGAGGTTAGGGCCGTGCCGATCTCCATCATGATGGAAAGCTCCTCGTTTCTGCGCTGGATCTGGGTGAGCAGTTCAGATTGCGTCATCTTCGTATCCATATCACTCCTTCCAGTGTGAGTTCTGCGAGGCCACCGGGAAAATGCGTTAAAGAAATAGAGAATTTTGTCGAAAAGGTTTGATGATGAACCATGCTTTACCTGTAATTCAGGCTGCTGTTGTGAGGTGAATATGGAAATTAGCTCCGTTGCAAGCCAGGCCAGCGCTGTAAAAGAACAGATGAGTGAATATCAATTGGGGATTGCCGCCATAAAACAGGCGGCAGACACCGAAAAGCAGGTGGCGGATACACTTGCCAAGAACGCAACAACTGTCCCTCCCGCAAAGGGTGCGGAAGAGGCGGGGTTTTCCACCTACGCCTGAATAACCTGGTGCAGAAGAAGCCAACCGTTGAACGGTCCTTCGTTTCACCGCGGGCTAGACGTCCCGCTGAGACTGCAAAACCAAAACCTTTGCAGCCTGCTAAAAGCCGCTTCCCCATCAGGGGAAACGGCTTCTTTTTTGTGCGGCCGGCAGGGCGCACGAAGATGAAAAGCCCCTCTGATAATATCAGAGGGGCTTATTGTGTTACATGGATCGATCACGCACTAGAGCAGCACGGCCTTCTGGGCAAGCTCAAGGAGATAACCCGGCACAATACCCGGAATCAGCACGCCGGCAACCGCGATAATGAGGCAGAGGGCTATTGCCGGTGAAACCTTGAGCCAGTCGAATTCCTCGACCGGGTCCTTCATGTACATGAAGACCATGACGCGCAGGTAATAGTAAACGGAGGCGGCACTGTTCAGCACGCCGATGATCGCCAGCCAGATGTAACCGGCCTGGATGGCGCCGGAGAAGAGGTAAAACTTGCCGATGAAACCCGCTGCCGGCGGAATACCCGCAAGCGAGAAGAGGAAGATCGACATGCAGACGGCCAGAAGCGGATGCTTGAAGCCAAAGCCGGCATAGTCCTCCACGTTGTTGTTCGGCTCACCCTTTTTACCGACCAGAACGATGATGGCAAAGGCGCCGATGTTCATGAAGGCGTACGAAAGCATGTAGAACATGATACCGGCGGTCCCCACTGCGTTGCCGGCAACGAAGCCGACCAGCACGTAGCCGGCATGGGCGATGGACGAATAGGCGAGCATTCTCTTGATGTTTTTCTGATACAGAGCGGTGATGTTACCCACGGTCATGGTCAGGACCGCCAGTACCCAGAGGAGATCGGCCCAGTCGGCCCGTAAGGTCGGCAGCGCAATGACGAACACCCTGACAAATGCGGCAAAACCTGCGGCCTTCGGCCCCACTGACATGAAGGCGGTCATCGGCGTCGGCGCCCCTTCATATACATCCGGGGTCCACATGTGGAACGGCGCCGCGGCTATCTTGAAGGAAAATCCCACCGCCATGAGAACCATGCCGATCAGGAGCATCAGATTACTGCCGGCCAGACTGTTCTGGGCGACATACGAGGCTATGGCCGCAATTCGTGTGGTTCCGGTTGCGCCATAGATTAAGGCCATGCCGTAAAGGAGGAACCCGGTGGAAAAGGCGCCCAGCAGGAAGTATTTAAGTCCCGCCTCGTTGGATTTCAGGCTGTCCCGTTGGAATCCCGCCAAGACGTAGAGTGAAACGGACAAGAGTTCGAGCCCCAGGAATATCGTCATCAGGTCGGTACCGGAGGCCATAAGCATCATGCCGCAGGTGGCCAGGAGGATGAGCGGATAGAGCTCGCCGTGGTTGCACTCCTCGCGCTTCATATACTGATCGGAGATTAGTATGGAGAGCGCCGCTGAAACCAGGAAGATCCCCTTGAAGAACAGAGCGAAGTTGTCCTGCATGACCGATCCGTTGAAGCCCTCCTGCGGGGTACCCCAGCCGCCGATGACGGTGAAGAACGTCACGACTATGCCGATCAGACTCAAATAGCCGAGATAGGCCTTCTGCTCACTGGGGACAAACACGTTGATGAGGAGCAGTGCCATGGCAATGACCGACAGAATTGTCTCAGGCATGATCGCGGCGAAATTAATGGCTGGCATTGCAATTGTTTCCATCTAATATATCCTCCGGTGGCTATTCTGAAACAGTTCTACTTGATTTCAACTGGTGACTGGCCGGCAGCCGGTACTGCCTGCGGCACAACCGGCGCCGGCTGAACCGCAACGGTAACCTGCTGCTTCGCCTTGCTCATCTGGATCGTCTTTTCAATGGCCGGTGCCATCTTGTCGATAAAGGGGTTCGGATAGACCCCCATGACAAAGATCATGACGACCAGCGGAACCATGATGGCGATCTCTCTGGCGTTCAAGTCGCTCAAGGTCTGGTTTTTCGGGTTGGTGAGCTCGCCGAACATGACCCTCTGGAACATCCAGAGCATATAGACGGCAGAGAGAATAACACCGCTGGAAGCGATAATGGCATACCATCTGAGATCACTCTCGAAGGCGCCGATCAGGACGAGAAATTCACCGACGAAGCCGTTGGTTCCGGGAAGACCGATGGACGAGAGGGTAACGATCATGAAGATAGTGGCAAAGATCGGCATCTGTTTGGCAAGTCCGCCGAAGTCTGTAATAAGCCTGGTGTGCCGGCGTTCATAAATGAAGCCGACGATAAGGAACAGCGCCCCCGTGGATATACCGTGATTCAACATCTGCAGCATTCCGCCGGCAACCCCCTGCTGGTTGAGGGCAAACACTCCGAGCATGACAAAGCCCAGATGGGCCACCGAGGAATAGGCGACCAGCTTCTTCACGTCCTCCTGAACCATGGCGACCAGTGCGGCGTAGATAATGCCGATCACCGACAGGGTCGCGATCAGCGGAGTGAATTGTGCCGACGCGTCCGGGAAGAGGGGCATGGCGAACCTGACATACCCGTACGTACCCATTTTCAGGAGGATGGCGGCAAGTATGACCGAACCGGCGGTCGGCGCCTCTGTGTGGGCAAGGGGCAACCAGGTGTGAAACGGAAAGAGGGGTACCTTGATGGCAAACGCAAAGGCGAATGCCAGGAACATCCATGTCTGAATGGCCGGGTCAATGGGGAGCCTGTAGAAATTCACGATGCTGAAATCGGTGTAGCCGGCCTTGAGACCCATGAAGTAAAGGGCGATCAGAGCGATCAGCATGAGGACGGAACCGGCCATGGTGTAAATGAAGAACTTGATCGCCGCGTAGATCTTCTGTTTCCCCCCCCAGATACCGATGATGAAGTACATGGGAATCAGCATGAGTTCCCAGAAAATGTAGAAGAGGAACAAGTCGAGGGACACGAATGCGCCCAGCATCCCAACTTCCAGCAGAAGGAGGCAGATCATGTACTCCTTCACCTTTTCCTCAACCGCGGTCCAGGTTGACAGGACGGCAATCGGCATGATGAAGGTGGTCAGAATCACCAGCCAGATGCTGATACCGTCTATTCCCACATGATAGTTCATCTGGAAGGGGCCTGCCTTGATCCACGGGATGTTCTGGACGAACTGGAATTCGGCGTTTGTCACAAAGCCGGTAACCAGCGGCAGTGAAACCAGGAAGGTGACCAGAGTTACGCCGAGGGCCAATCCCCTTTGCAGGCCGTGACTGTTCTTCGGAATAAACAACAGCAGCAGAACCCCTAACAATGGGAGAAAGGTCGTCAGGCTAAGGATGGTATCGTTCATTGAATCTGCTCCTTTTAATCTGTGAAGAGATTACTCTAATTTTTAGCGGAATAGGTAAAAGGCAATGATCACGACAACGCCAAGCGCCATGCTGAGTGCGTAGTTATGGACGTAACCGGACTGAAGGTTCTTGAGCGCAGCGCTGATACCCAGGACGGACTTCCCAACCCCGTCGACGATACCGTCAACCACCACCACGTCAAAGCCTTTCCAGAGGAAATTACCCAAGGCCTTGCACGGATTGACGAAGAGAAAATCATACAGTTCGTCAATGTACCACTTGTTGTAGACAGCCCTGTGCAAGGCGGGGAAAGCCGCGGTGAATTTGGCCGGCAGAGACGGGCTTGCGATGTACAGCACAAATGCGATGGAGATGCCGACCAGCGCGATGACCACCGAGACACCCATCAGGCCCCACTCAAGCACAAGGCTGTGGTGAGCCGTGGCATGGGCTTGGGACTTGACGTACTCTTCCGAGAATTCGAAGACAGGCGCCAGAAAGTGTTCAAAATAGTTGGGGATGCCGCCTAACAGCTCACCGATGATCTTCGGCATGCCGATATAGCCGCCGACGACCGAGAGAAACGCCAGAACGATCAGCGGGAACACGATAACCATCGGTGATTCATGGAGATGGTCCTTGCATTTTGGATTGATCCTGCAGTCACCGAAGAACGTCATGAACACGAGACGGAACATATAGAAAGCCGTCAAGCCGGCCGCTATGGCGCCGCAGCCCCACAAAGCGAAATTGAGCGTACCGTGGTGGGGATTGGCAAACGCCTGCCAGAGTATCTCGTCCTTACTGAAGAACCCTGCAAAGCCCGGGATACCGGCAATGGCTATGGTAGCCAGCAGGAACGTCAGGAACGTCATCGGCATCTTTGATTTAAGCCCGCCCATGTTGCGCATATCCTGGGGGTCATCATGGGAATGTGCGTGGTGCAAGGCATGGTGCATGGAATGTATGACCGCGCCGGACCCAAGGAACAGACAGGCCTTGAAGAATGCATGAGTCATCAGATGGAAAATACCGGCGGCAAATGCGCCGACACCCATGGCCAGAAACATGTAACCGAGCTGGGACACGGTGGAATAGGCCAGCACGCGTTTGATATCGTTCTGGGCCGTACCGATTGTAGCGGCGAATAATGCGGTGGCGGCGCCGATAATAGCCACAACCATCATGGTTTCAGGCGCCTTGATGAACAGGAAGTTCATGCGCCCTATCATATAGACACCGGCCGTGACCATGGTGGCCGCATGGATGAGGGCGGAAACAGGGGTCGGACCTTCCATCGCGTCAGGCAACCATGTGTAGAGAGGTATCTGGGCCGATTTACCGGTAGCCCCGAGGAAGAAGAACAGGGTAAGTGCCGTCACAACACCGCCAACCGGGTACAGTTCCGCATGCTTGGCAAGTTCGGTAAACTGGATGGTCCAGATACCGTGCTTGCTTCCCATATACCAGTACAGTGTGAACAGACCGAGCAGGAATCCGAAGTCCCCTACCCGGTTCATGACGAACGCCTTCTTACCGGCGTCTCCTGCCGATTTCTTGTGGAAATAATACCCGATGAGGAGATAGGAGCAGAGACCGACACCCTCCCAACCGACGAACATGAGGAGGAGGTTGTTCCCCATCACCAGCAGGAGCATCGAGAACGTGAACAGGTTCAGATACGCAAAGAAGCGATAGAAACCTTCCTCACCGTGCATGTAGCCGATGGAGTAAACATGGATCAGGAAGCCCACCCCGGTCACCACCATGAGCATGACACAGGAGAGAGGATCGATAAGGAATGCGATATCAGCCTGGAATGTCCCGGACTTGATCCAGGTGAAGAGCGTGACGTTGTGTACCCGCTCGTGACCCGGCAGGGAAATCATTTTGAACAGCGTCATGGACGCCACCACGAACGAGCAGAACACCATGAGTGCGCCTATCCCGCCTATGACTTTCTCTTCCTTGATCGCCTTTCCAAACAGACCGTTAATCAAAAAACCGATTAGTGGAAAGAGGGGTATAAGCCATACATTATCAAACATTCCAGACTCCTTCTGTTTTATGATTCATGAACGTTCAGACCGAGTGTTACCACTTCAGGAGATTCACATCCTCAACATCAATGGACTCTTTGTTTTTGAAGAAGGCGATCATCAGCGCCAGACCGACCGCAGCTTCGCAAGCCGCGACGGTCATGACGAAGAAGACGAAGATCTGCCCGTCGACGTTGCCGAGATATCTCGAAAATGCGACGAAGGTAAGGTTTACCGCATTCAACATCAATTCCACGCACATGAAGATGACGATGGCGTTTCTTCTGGTCAGCACGCCGATCGTTCCTATGGAGAACAGTATTGCGCTCAGTATGAGATAGCTGTGCAAGGATACCATTTCAATCACCCCTTGATTCTTATATTTTTCTCTTTGACACGACAACTGCGCCGACGATGGCGACTAACAGCAGCAACGATGTTATTTCAAACGGGAGGAGAAAATCCGTAAAGAGCGCTTTCCCGATTATCTCAGTATGGCCGACACTTTTTATCATCGCGCTGTCCATTAGCCCTTTACTTCCGGTAAGGGAGCTTCTGTTCAGGAAGTAGATGGTCTCGAAGAGGACGAACAACCCGATGATCGAGCTGATGAGAACCGCATGGGAGGTTCGTTTGTCGGTTTCTGTCTTGATGTTCAAGAGCATGATGACAAATACAATCAGAACCATGATCGCGCCGGCATATACGATGACCTGGACGGCTGCCATGAACGGCGCTTCCAGCATCACGTAGAAAGTCGCGACGCAGAAGAACGTCAGGATAAGCGACAGGGCGCTGTTGATCGGGTTCTTGCACGTTATGACCAGAATGCCGGAGAGGACGGCCACCGCTGCCACGATGAGAAAGAATAACGATTCTAGCATTGACTGCTCCTTTATTTCTTTTCTAAGAGTGTTTCTTTCGTAAAGACAAAATCCGCCCGCTTCATATTGGCCAGCTCGAAGGTATCGGTCATTCTGATGGCATCTACCGGGCAGGCTTCGACACAGTACCCGCAGAAGATACAGCGGAGCATGTCAATTTCATATTTGGCGGCGTACTTGTCGTGATTGGCGTCCTCACCGGCCTCCACGGTAATGCACTTGGCCGGGCATACGGTGGGGCAGAGGTAACAGGCAACACATTTTGCCTTGTCATGGGATACGTTGAGGGCGTGCAACCCTCTGAACCCCGGCGGTATGTTCGGTCTCTCATGGGGATACTGGAGAGTGATAGTTTTTTTAAACATGTGGGAGAAAGTTATTTTGAGTCCCTGAAGCAATGGCATTATCATGGCGATATCCTCTGCGGTAGTTTTGAACTATTTAAAAAGCGTAACAACAATGCCCGTCACGACAATATTGAGCAGTGCAAGCGGCAGGAAAACTTTCCAGCCGAGACGCATGAGCTGGTCGTAACGGTATCTGGGGTAAGTGGCCCTGATCCAGATAAAGCAGAACATGAAGAAATACACCTTGGCGACAAAGTTGAGGATCGGCCAGGGAGTCGGTCCCTGCCAGCCGCCCAGGAAGAAGGTTGCCGCAACTGCGCTGACGGTGACCATGTTGGCATACTCAGCCATGAAGAACATGGCGTACTTCATACTGGAGTATTCGGTGCCGAATCCCGCTACCAGTTCGTTTTCCGCTTCAGGAAGGTCGAAGGGGGTACGGTTTGTTTCCGCGACCGAGCATATACAGAAGAGGATGAATGCCAGCGGCTGCTTCCAGACATACCACCCGAAAACGCCGGCCTGGTCGGCTACTATTTTTTGAAGAGAAAGGGATTCGGACAGCATGAACACCGCAACAAGGGCGAAACTCGCGGCCAGTTCATAGGATATCACCTGCGCGGCTGAACGCAGCCCGCCCAGAAGCGAATATTTATTGTTTGATGACCAACCGGCCAGAACTATACCGTAGACGCCCATCCCCGCCATGGCGAGAATATAGAGCACGCCGACATTGACGTCTATCACCTTTCCTGCGGCGGTGTCATAATAGGCGGCAATCTGGAGGGGGATCTTGTAGCCCGCAATCTCGATGGTGTCGCCGAAGGGAATGACTGCAAAGGCGATGAAGGCCGGTACCAGAGCGATAAACGGCGATAGGAGGAAAACGAGTTTGCTCGCCTGGGAAGGAATTATCTCTTCCTTGAAGAACAGCTTCAGGCCGTCGGCAATCGGCTGCAGCAGACCATGCCAAGCGGTTTCCATAGGGCCAAGCCTCACCTGCATGTGGCCGATTATCTTTCGCTCGGCGTACGTCGCATAGGCAACCGTGAGCAGAACAAAAAGAAAGACTACAATTACTTTGCCCAGCATGGCGAGATAATAGATCAGCGGCAATCCTAATATTTCGTATCCCATTTGCTCCTCTTCCCCTCTTGTTTTAGAGTAGCTCTATTATTTATTGATGGTTATTTACTGACGTTTACCCAGGTTACCGGAGCACCCGTCGTCAGCGTATTAACGGACTCTTCTCCGAAATGATACGGCGCAAAAATGACCCCCTGCGGCATGCGTGCGCTGACCTTGGCTTTCAGCCTGACCTCACCGGAAGCCGACTTAAGCGTGAGAAGGTCGTCATTCTTTACTTTCAGGGCCGACGCGTCGGTATAACTGAGCTCGGCATAACCGGCGGGGCAGACGTACATCGGCCCTTCGCCGAACCGGGAGAGCGTGCCGCAGTGGTTGAGCGCGCTCCCCGTCAAGAGTGCATATTTGCCGGACTCTCCCTGCACAGCGCCCCCTTCTGCCGGAACGAAGCGCGGAGTCCCCCCTGCCGGCCAGATGACGCCATTTTCACCCAGCCCCGCATAACTGATCCCCTTGTATGCGGGAACGTTCTCCGATATCTCTGCAAACACCGCTGCCACATCGGCGTAAGGCTGGGTATTCGCGCATGCCGCATATAGAGCATTCAGAATCTCGAAATCGCTGCGTGACAAGCCTACCGGAGCAATGGCCCGGTTGACACGCTGGATGACTTTGCCCACGCTTGTAAAAGTGCCGTCTTTCTCGGCAAACGAACATGCCGGAAGTACAACATGAGCTTTTTCCGCGGTTTCGGTCAGGAAGAGGTCCTGTACTATGAGGAACTCCACCTTGTCGAGTGCTGCCTCGACCGCTTTCCTGTTGGGATAGGAGACCACCGGGTTCTCCCCGACAACATAGAGTGTTTTCACGGTACCGGCAGCGCAGCCGTCAAGTATGGCGACCGCATCCTTCCCCCCCTTGGCGGGATAGACACCCATGTCAACGGCACCCTGGCTGTTGTTTTTCTCTCCCATGATCAGGACGCCGCACCCTTCCTTGCCGATCTTGCCGGTGAGAAGCGCCAGATTGATGAGAGCCTGAGCCAGATCCTTGCCGTGGCCGGGATACCCGAGCCCCAGGGGAAGCATGATGAGCGCCTTTTCCGCCTTGGCGTAATCCCGCGCCAGAACGATTATTTCATCGGCAGACATGCCGCAGGCTTCCGCAACCTTTTCCGGCGCATATCCCTGCAGGCTGTTCTTCAGCTCAGCCAGGCCGCTGATTGACGATGCTCCGGCATCCACCAGGTTTTCACCGATTATCACCCTGGCCATGGCATTGAAAAGAAGGACCTCACTGCCGGGCTTATGCACATAGGTCGTAGCATCGGGGAGCCGGGACAGCTTGCCGCGTTTGTCGGAAACGACGCGCAGGTCGACCCCTTT
The DNA here is from genome assembly GCA_009773645.1 of Geobacteraceae bacterium. Classification (GTDB taxonomy): domain Bacteria; phylum Desulfobacterota; class Desulfuromonadia; order Geobacterales; family Geobacteraceae; genus WSYB01. The sequence goes on along the minus strand of WSYB01000003.1, from coordinate 35,710 downwards.
ACGCTTGACCCCCAGATTTATCTCGAAACCGAGCACCGGATGGGTCTCATAGGCGTCGCTCTTGACTACGAGCAACAGATTCGTCTTCTGTATGTCGGCGATGGTGGAGGGCGAGGCGGCATATCCCAGGCTTTCAAGAGCACCGGCGGACAATGCGTTGTGGGCATACCCGGCGGAATGATCGATATTCTGCGAGCCAAGCGCCACGTTGAACAGCTTCTTCAACACAAATAGCTCTTCGTTGGTCAGTCTGGGGGTGACGAGACAGGCAGCCGACTCGCCCCCTGCGGTTTTAGCACTGAACAAGCGCTCCTTGACCGCGGAAAGCGCCTCTTCCCAGCTTGCCTGCACAAGCTTGCCGTTTTTCCTTATGAGCGGAGTAGTCAGACGCTTATCGCTGTTGACGAACTGGTAGCCCCACCGTCCCCTGGTGCAGAGCTGCCCGTTGTGGAACCCCTGATTCTCGTCGTAAATGGTGGTCAGGACCTTTCCGTCCTTGATCCCAAGGGTAAGCTGGCAACCGGTGCCGCAGTAGGAGCATACCGTCTTCGTCTTGCTAAGAGCCCACCAGCGCGCCTTGAACTTGAAAGGACGGGACAGGAGCGCGCCGACCGGGCAGACCGAGACGCAGGAGCCGCAGAATTCGCAGTTGAGCGGGCCATCGAATTCCGTCCCTATCTTGGCCTCGAGACCGCGATTCAGGAAGGAGTAGGCACCGTATGAGACGATCTCATCACAGATCCGCGCACACTTGCCGCAATGGATGCAGCGGTTCATGTCGCGCTCGATCAGCGGGTTCTCGTAATCGATTTTGTGCTGGAACTTCTCGTCTGTAAACCGGTTGGCGTTCACCTTGTATTCGTAGGTCAGGTTCTGCAGATCGCAGTCGCCCGCCGCATCACATACCGGACAGTCGATCGGATGCTTGAGGAGGAGCAGCTCGAGAACCATCTTCCGCGCCTGAATAATATCGGGGGTCGAGGTCCTGACGATCATCCCCTCGGTCACCGGAGTGGTGCAGGCCGGGATCTGACGCCCCTTCATCTGCTCGACTTCAACCAGACACATGCGGCAGCCGCCGAACGGATGAAGTTTCTTATCATGACAGAGTATGGGTATTCTTATGCCGGCAGCCTTGGCCGCATCATAAATGGTAGCGTCTTTAGGTACCGTCACCTGTTTATCATCGATTGTAAGATTTACCATCTTGACCTCTGTTCTCCCTCGGATGTATTCCGATTCACCTTCGTTCGTATAACTGCGCCGGCTTCGTCGTCAGCTCCCCGACATACCAATCATGTATGCCTCCGTCGCCTCCTCCTAGCCGCCTTGTTCTACATCCGAATGCAAACCGGAGCGATCTTTCTCTACTCGATGGCCATGAAGCGGCAGGCGTCATAGCAGGACTTGCACTTGGTACACTTTTCCTTATCCAGATACGCTATCTGACCCTTTTCCCAGACGATGGCGTCAACCGGACAGGCCTTGAGACACGCACCGCACTTGACGCACTTCTCTTCGATCACCTGCCACAGCAGCAATTCCTTGCAGCAGTTGGACGGGCAGCGCTTCTCATTGATGTGGGCTTCGTACTCATGCCGGAAGTATTTTACCGTAGAGAGGATCGGGTTGGGCGCCGTCTGACCCAAGCCGCAGAGGGAAGCCTTCTTGATGGTAGCTCCCATCTCCAGCAGGGTTTCGATGTCGCTGGGCACGCCCCGTCCTTCGGTGATCTTTTCAAGGATATCGAGCATGGCTTTCAGGCCGATCCGGCAGGGGACACACTTGCCGCACGACTCCATCCTGGTGAAGGTGAGGAAGAACCGGGCAACGTCCACCATGCAGGTGGTCTCGTCCATGACGACCAGACCGCCGGACCCCATCATGGCGCCCGCCTTGATGAGAGAGTCGTAGTCGACCGGCGTATCGAGGACCTCTGCGGGTATACAGCCGCCGGAAGGACCGCCGGCCTGGACCGCCTTGAACTTGCGGTTGTTGGCGATGCCGCCGCAGACGTCATAGATGACCGATCGGACCGTCATGCCGGCCGGGACTTCGACAAGACCCGTATGCTTCACCTTGCCGGTGACGGCAAATATCTTGGTCCCCTTGGTGGTGTCGGTGCCGAGCGATGCGTACCAATCGGCACCTTTGATGATGATATGACGGACGTTGGCGAAGGTCTCCACGTTGTTGATATTGGTTGGTTTGCCCCAGAGCCCTTTGACGGCAGGGAACGGCGGTCGGGGACGCGGCATGCCGCGCTCGCCTTCGATGGACGCCATGAGGGCAGTCTCCTCACCGCACACGAAGGCGCCGGCACCCTTCTTGATCCGCATATCGAAGTCAAAGCCCCACCCGCGGATGTTCTTCCCCAGATAACCCTTTTCGTAACAGACATCGAGGGCCTTCTGGAGACGCTCAATGGCAAGGGGATATTCGGCGCGCACATAGACGTAACCGTCGGTGCAACCGATGGCGTAAGCGGCGATCATCATCCCTTCGATGACGCAGTAGGGGTCACCCTCAAGGATCGAGCGGTCCATGAAGGCGCCGGGGTCGCCCTCGTCGGCGTTGCAGATCAGGTACTTCAGTTTGCCGGGGGTTGCCGCGCAGAACGACCACTTCATGCCGGTCGGGAAGCCGCCGCCCCCACGGCCCCTCAGCCCTGACTTTTTGACTTCTTCGGTGACCTCGGCGGGTTTCATGGTCTTGACGCACTTCTCGATCGCCTTGAACCCATCCTCCTCGAGATAGGCATCGAGGCTTTCCGGGTCGATCTGACCGCACCCGGTCATGACCACGCGCATCTGCTGATCGACAAACTTATTGTAGTATTCCTTGGCCTTCCGTTTCTCCATGACCGTCTTGTTGACGATGTGCTCATCGATGATCTTCTCGACCTCTTCCGCCTTGACGAAGTCATAGGTGACCCGGCCCTGCTCAGGGGTGATGATATCGACGAGGACGTCGTTGGCGCAGAGGCCACGGCAGCCGGTCTTGATGACATCGCAGCGCTTGCCGACGACGGCGTTGACACCTTTCTCTTCGATCACCTTTACGAATGCCGCCTCAACCTCTTTGGCGCCCATCGAAACCCCGCCGGTTCCCTGGCAGATCAGAATTTTTATCGCTGCGTTTTCGCTCATGACGAATTGTCCCCTACTGGAAAGTTTCGAGCTACTTTTTCATCGGCCTCTGGTTGTAGTCGGCAATGATTTGCTCCACCTTCTGCACCGTCATCGAACCGTAGGTGGCATCATTGACCATGGCCAGCGGCGCCATGCCGCAGGCGCCGAGGCAGGCAACCTTTTCAAAGGTATAGCGGAGGTCCGGCGAGGTTTCCGCATGACCGATGTGGAGCTTGTCGAAAAAGGTTTCCACAATACGGCTGGCTCCCTGCACGTGGCAGGCGGTGCCGACGCAGACCCTGATGATGTACCTGCCGCGTGGTTTGAGGTGGAACTGTGCGTAAAAGGTAAGAACACCGAAAATCTGGCTCGGATAGACGTTCAGCCTTTCGGCAACCAGGTCGATGGTCGGCTTGGGCACATATCCGTACTCATCCTGGATCCCCTGCAAAACCGGCATGAGATTGCCGTGCAGGGTCAGATATTTGTCAATGATGTGATTGGCGGCTGCCAGATCTATTTCTTCTGTCGGTGTCTGTTCGGCTGGAGCGTTGCTCATGGATGCCGTCTCCTTTTGTTCATCCTTTATCTGTCTATTTCACCGAGAACGATGTCGAGCGTCCCGATGACGGCTATCAAGTCGGCAATCATGGCCCCTTTGCACATTTTCTCCATGGACTGCAGATTTACGAATGACGGTGACCTGATTTTCATCCGATAGGGCTTCGTCCCGCCGTCGCTGACGATGTAGTAGCCAAGCTCTCCCTTGGGATTCTCAACCCCCAGGTAAATTTCCCCCTCAGGCGCAGGAAAACCCTCACTGGCGATCTTGAAGTGGTGGATGAGCCCTTCGATGGTATTATAAACCGCTTCCTTCGGCGGATAGCAGACCTGCGGATCATCGGCCAGTATCGGACCAGGCTTCAGCGAGTCGAGGGCCTGACGGAGGATCTTGACGGCCTCCCGCATTTCTATGAGCCGTACCTTGTAACGATCGAAGGTATCGCACTTTTCACCCACCGGCACCTTGAAGGAGTATTTTTCATAACCGCTGTAGGGATTATCCCTTCTCAAGTCCCAATCCACGCCGGATCCGCGCAGGGCCGGCCCGGTAATCCCGTAATCAATGGCATCCTCAGCGGAGATTACCCCGTTGCCGATTGTCCTGTTCAACCAGATGGTGTTTTTGGTCAGCAGACCCTCATATTGATCGAAGAAACCGGGGAATGTATCGATGATCTTCCGCACATCGGCTTCAAACCCCTCATACACATCCTTTGACAGCCCGCCGATCCTGAAGTAATTTGTGGTCATGCGCGCACCGGAGATCTTCTCATAGATGTTCATGATCTCTTCCCGCTCACGGAAGCAGTAAATGAAGACGGTCATGGCGCCGATATCCAGGGCGTGACACGCAAGCCAGACAAGGTGCGACATTATACGGGTCAGCTCAGCCATTATTACCCGGATGGTCTGCGCCCTCTCAGGCACCTCAAGGTCGAGCAGCTTTTCCACTGCCAGTACGTATCCCAGGTTGTTGTGCATGGGAGCCAGATAATCAAGCCGGTCGGTCAGGGGAAGTGTCTGGTGATAGGTACGATGTTCCGACAGCTTCTCCACTCCGCGGTGCAGGTATCCAATATGGGGGGTAATGGACTGAATCACCTCGCCATCCAGTTCGACGACAAGCCTCAAAACTCCGTGGGTACTGGGGTGTTGCGGCCCCATGTTCAATGTCATAGTCTCTGTGTTAGCCATTGATCGCCTCTATTAATTGGAAATATAACCAGTTCAGTTTACGGTTACGACAGCCGCCCTTTGTAAGGCTCGCGGCCAGGCCCCTGCAGAGGGTAATCCTTACGGAGAGGATGGCCGACCCAGTCGTCGGTCATCAAAATTCTGCGCAGGTCGGGGTGGTTATTGAACTTGATGCCTAACAGGTCGTATGTTTCACGCTCCAGCCAGTTGGCAGTCGTCCATACCGGAACAACGGAGTCGATGGTCGTGTCGGACTCGGCAACCGGCGCCTTCAGCCTGAGACGGTCCTTGTTGGGTATGGAGTAAAGGTTGTAGACTACCATGAAACGCGGGTCATTTCCCAGATAGTCAACCGCGGTCACATCGGTCAGGAGGTTGTACTGGAGGTTCTCTTTCAAAAACTTGCAGACCTCGATCACATCTTCTTTTTTGATGGTCACGGTCACTTCGCCACGAAACTCTTTGATATCGAGGATCGAAGACGCGTACTTTTCTTTGAGTTTTATCACCGCACGATTGTTTTCAGCCATATCCGTCATACCTTTTCCTTTGGTATTGATGTATCAAACCTAAGCGGCGGGTTCCAGCCTTTCGCCGAGACCGATGGCGTTGCCGAAGGAATTCTTCTCCTTCATGATTTTCTCCCGGAGCTTGATAAGGCCGTACAGCAGGGCCTCAGGCCGAGGAGGGCAGCCGGGAATATAGACGTCAACCGGCAAGGCTTCGTCTATGCCCTGAACGACGCTGTAGGTATCAAAAACTCCGCCGGAGCATGCGCATGCCCCCATCGCCACGACCCATTTCGGTTCCGGCATCTGCTCATAGACCGTCTTGATGACCGGCAGCATCTTCTTGGTAACCGTGCCGGCAATTATGATGCAGTCTGCCTGCCTGGGTGACGCGCGGAATATGATTCCGAACCGGTCAAGATCATGACTTGATGCGCCGGTTGCCATCATCTCAATGGCACAGCAGGCCAACCCGAACGTCATGGGCCATATCGAGGATTTGCGGCTCCAGTTGACCAGAGCATCCAACGATGTGGTGATGATGTTATCTCCCAATGGCTGATCTACTCCCATTCCAATGCTCCTTTTTTCCAGATGTAGATATAACCCACCAACAGAATAGCGATGAAGACCCCCATCTCAGCCAGGCCGAACATCCCCAGTTTTTTGAAGAGGATGGACCAGGGATAGAGAAAAACCGCCTCAATATCAAACAGGATGAACAGCATGGCGATGAGGTAAAACTTGATAGAAAAACGCTCTCTCGCCGACCCGACCGGTTCACAGCCGCATTCGTACGGTTGCAGCTTCACTTTCGACGGCTTTTTCGGGCCTACGAATGATGACAAAACCAGCGCGCCAAGTCCGAAGCAAATTGAAATCACAACCAGCAGCAAGATTGGCAGATAGGCACCTAGCATCTTTCATATCCTCCGGGTATATTTTGATTTATTTTTCAGCGGCCCGTTTGATTTTTTTCGAACGGTTTCGCCGGAGGCCCGCTTCTTTAGGGCACTCTGCATAACGTATACTGTATACAACCGGACCGAAATCTATTTCATTTCTAAAACTTTGTCAAGAAAAAAAAATTCTAATTATTTTTTATTTTTTACCGTAATTCCGGTGATTAATTACATTGTCTTACGCTTGCCGGAACTCCGAGCTTATTCCCTTGACACAGCTTGCGTTTGTATGATAATAACCCATTGATTTCACAACTATATGGCCAGTAAGATGGAGGAGCACAGAAATGAAAAACAGCCGGTCCGTTCAATGTTTCAAGGAAGCGCAGAATTCTATTCCCGGAGGCGTAAACAGTCCTGTGCGTGCGTTCAAATCCGTCGGCGCCAATCCTTTGTTCATAAAAAAGGCGGCCGGCTCCAGAATATACGACGTGGACGACAATGAATTCATCGACTACGTCGGCTCCTGGGGGCCGATGATTCTCGGCCATTGCCATCCGAAGGTGGTCGCGGCGGTCAAGGCGGCCGTAGAAAACGGCAGCAGCTTCGGCGCCCCCACCGAGCTTGAAATAACCCTGGCGGAGATGGTGATAAAGGCGGTTCCTTCCATTGAAATGGTGCGCATGGTAAGTTCCGGCACAGAGGCGACCATGAGCGCCATCCGCCTGGCCCGCGGCTACACGGGTCGCGACAAGATCCTGAAGTTCTCCGGCTGTTACCATGGTCATGCCGATTCACTGCTCGTAAAGGCGGGGTCCGGCGCCGCCACCTTCGGCGTCCCCGATTCTCCCGGCGTCCCGGCGGATTTCGCCAGACACACCTTGACCGCCGAATTCAACGATCTCACATCGGTAAAGACCCTCATCGCCCAGAACAAGGGAGACGTCGCCTGCATCATCGTCGAACCCATTGCCGGCAACATGGGGACCATCCCCCCCCATGAAGGATTTCTGGAAGGATTGCGCGCCATCTGCACCGAGGAGGGAATCGTCCTGATATTTGATGAGGTAATGACCGGCTTTCGGGTCGCCTACGGCGGCGCCCAGGAGCTGTTCGGCGTTACACCCGACATGACCACCCTCGGGAAAATCATCGGCGGCGGGCTCCCGGTCGGTGCATTCGGCGGCAAAAAGGAAATCATGCAGCTCCTCTCTCCATCGGGCGGAGTATACCAGGCCGGGACTCTCTCCGGCAATCCCCTGGCGATGACCGCCGGTATCGAGACCCTGAAACTTCTCCAGGAGGACGGATTCTATCGGAAGCTTGAGGAAAAGAGCGCCTTTCTCGCCAACGGCATTGCCCAGGCGGCCAGGGATGCCGGTTACCCGATTTACTCCACCAGGGTGGGGAGCATGTTCTGCGCATTCTTCACCAAGGGAGAAGTTCACGACTGGACGACGGCCGCCGCCTGCGACACCAAGGCCTTTGCAAAATATTTCCTCGCCATGCTGGAAGCCGGCATATATCTGGCGCCTTCCCAGTTTGAAACCGCCTTTGTCTCCATCGCTCACTCCGATTACGACCTGGAACGGACAATCGCAGCGGCGCGCTCGGCTTTCACATCCCTCTGATCAAAAGGGGCCACAAATTGGGTTGACATTCATTGGGGTGTTGTGCTATTAAATTCGGGTTTTAACGCTTGCCCCCCGGCTTTACTGCAGAGTGTTGATGGACGAAAACAAAAAGAGTCTCATAAAGACCCTCGGGCTTGTTTCAAGCATGGGGATATCCGTGGCGCTGGCAATCGCCATCGGCGTCTTTATCGGGCTCAAGCTTGATGAATGGCTGGGAACGAAGCCCTGGTTTTTCTTCATCTTTCTTTTTTTTGGGATCGCCGCCGGTTTTCGCAATATATACATAATAGCCGGAAGAGAAATAAAGCGAGATGAATCTGGTAAAGATAAACGAAGATAACATCTTTACCTCTATCATCATCGGCAGTTGGATTCTGCTGGCGCTTCTTGCCCTGGGCGGGGCGGTTTGCGTCTCCCTCAAGTTCGCCGCAAGCGTGCTGGCAGGGGGGGTACTGGCAATCGCCAATTTTTACTGGCTGTCAAGCATCATCAAACGGGTGCTCCTGCTCCCCGCCGGAAAGGCGGGGCGGTTCGCCCAGGTAAGATATTTCGTGCGCCTGGCTGTCATGGCGCTTGTGATCTGGATCCTGATAGCCTATGCCGGAGTCCATATAATCGGCCTGTTAGTGGGGCTCTCGGTGTTGGTGATAAACATCATCGCCCTGGCATTCTATAAGTTGACCCTCAAAGGAGGTTAGTTACAATGGTTCACCCGTTTCTGTTCCTGCAGTTTTTCCGCAAGCTTCTGGAGCCCCTGCACATCACCGAGGCGGGCGCGGACGCCATCGCCTATACGTGGCTCATCATCGCGCTCCTGCTTACCGTCTCCGTGCTGGCCGCCAAGGGGCTCAAGACCGTCCCCGGAGGGGTGCAGAATTTCATGGAAGTAGTGATCAGCGGCATTGAGAACATGATAAATGAAACCATGGGGGAACATGGCAAACCGTTCTTCCCGCTGATCGCGACGCTTGCCGTGTTCATCCTGATTTCCAACCTGATCGGGCTGGTTCCCGGCTTCTTTCCCCCGACCGCAAATATCAACACCACCGCGGCCTGCGCCGTTATCGTTTTTGTCACCACCCACGTAGTGGGGGTAAAGGAACATGGGATCAAGTACGTCAAGCACTTCATGGGGCCCATCATCTGGCTGGCTCCGATGATGTTTTTCATTGAAGTGATCGGGCATTTCAGCCGCGTGATCTCCCTGACCCTGCGTCTGTTCGGCAACATGAACGGTCACGAACTTGTGCTGATGATCTTCTTCGGTCTGGCGCCGTTTCTGGTGCCGCTCCCCATGATGCTCATGGGGGTGCTGGTCTCTTTCATCCAGGCGTTCGTCTTCATGCTCCTGGCAATGATCTATATTCAGGGCTCCCTGGAGGAGGCACACTAAAGGACGTGACCGGGGACCGGTAACCGGTTAACTGCGGGTTTTTTCACTTTTCACCATTCACCATTTACTGATTTCAATTCCTATACTATTTAGGAAAACAACAACAATGAGGAGGAAGTAAAGATGAGCTTTTTCACGATGTGCGTTCTGGCCGCCGGTATCGGCATGGCGCTCGGAACATTAGGTACCGGTATCGGTCAGGGTCTCGCCGTCAAGAGTGCGGTCGAAGGCGTTTCTCGGAATCCAGGTGCTTCCGGCAAGATCCTCACCACCATGATGATCGGCTTGGCGATGATCGAGTCCCTCGCCATCTACGCCCTGGTCGTTTGTCTGATCATCCTGTTCGCCAACCCCTACAAGGAAATCGCCATGAAGGCGATCGAGACCGTGGCCAAGTAAGAACCGTTTTACCAGTAACGACTAAAAAGGGGATGCGCCGTCTGGCCCATCCCCTTTTTCCATTTTGCGACGCAGTGCCGGCCCCCGAATCGATCCTACGCGAGCTCCCGCAGGTACTCAACCAGGAGCCTCACCCCCACGCCGGTCGCTCCCTTCGGGAGGTACGGCCTCCCCTTCTCCTCCCAGGCGGTTCCGGCAATGTCCAGGTGTACCCACGGTACTTTGCCGACAAACTGCTGGAGAAACCCCCCTGCCGATATCGTCCCCGCACCCGGACCTCCCGCATTCTTCATGTCCGCGATATCGCTCTTCATGATCTCCCCATACTCCTCCCAGAGCGGTAGTTCCCATACCCTTTCCCCGCTTGCATCGCCCGCCTTTTTTATGGCGCTCTTCAAGCTTTCATCGTTTCCCATCAGTCCTGTAACCACATCCCCCAAGGCAACTACGCAAGCACCGGTCAGCGTCGCCACGTCGATGATCGCCGCAGGGTCGTATCTCTGCGCATAGTGAAGCGCATCACACAGGAGGAGCCGCCCTTCGGCATCGGTGTTGACAACCTCTATGGTCTGGCCCGACATGGAGCGGATCAGGTCGCCGGGCTTGTAGGCATTTCCGCCCGGGAGATTTTCGGCCGTCGGAATGAGTCCGACCAGATTCAGGGGGAGCTTCAGCGCCGCAACCGCCTGCAGCGTCCCCAAAACAGCGGCAGCGCCGGCCATGTCGCTTTTCATCTTCTCCATCCCTTCGCGGGGTTTCAGAGAAATGCCCCCGGAATCAAATGTGACCCCCTTTCCCACCAGAACCGTAGGACTTATTTCTTTTCCGGCGGGCAGGTACTCCAGGATGATAAACTTCGGCGGTTGCTGAGACCCTTTGGCGACGGCCAGGAGCGCCTCCATAGCATTTCGCTCCATATCGTCCCGCTCCATTATGCGGCACGTGATTCCATATTTGCCGCACATTTCCAGCGCATTTTCCGCAAGATAGGCCGGAGTGGCGACGTTTGCCGGCTGGGAAACGAGGTCACGGGCTAACAGGGCGGCATTGCAGAGGGTCTGCGCCTCGTTTACAACCGATTCCCCCCGGCTTGCCGCGGCGGTGTCCGGAAACAGCAGCGTCACCTCTTCAATGGACGTCGGGTCTTCATCTTTGGTTTTATAGCGATTGAAGGAATAACCGCCCAGCAGGGCGCCTTCCACCGCAGCCTGAAGCATTTCGTTCGTGCCGCCGTCTGTCATGTGGAGAAGCGTGCTGATGCTTCTTACCCCGGAAGGGCGCAGCGACTGCATGGCCGTCCCTGCAGCCTGCCTGACCTTGTCCCTGGTCAGTTCATCCTGTTTGCCGAGCCCAACGAACAGAATCTGTTCTGCCGGCAGGCGCCCCAGGGTATGCACCAGCCTGGTTTTGTTCAGCTTGCCGGTAAATTCCCGCCGCTCATAAAAACCGGTGAGGCAGCCACCCAGACTCTCGTCCAGCCGGCTCAGCAGAGGAGTCCTGACCTCGCCTTCAAAACATCCCACCACCAGGGCCCGGCAGGGGTGTTCCAGAGGATCTGCGATTGTGACCTTGAATTCCATTGTTCAACCTCCTGATTAAAGCTGTAGGGGCGCTGCTCGCCGCGCCCCGATCGGGCGGAGCAAGCGCCGCCCCTACATTGAGATATTTAATTGCCGCCGAAATATTCTATGCCGTTTAAAACCCGCAGGCAAGGGACATTGACATTTCCCCCGCCCTATGAAATAGTACCGGCATGAACATCATCGCGGACATGCACACCCATACCTTGGCGTCGGGCCATGCCTACTCCACCGTGAACGAACTTGCCCTGGCGGCATCGCAGAAGGGACTTGCCGCGATGGCCCTGACCGACCACGGTCCGGCCCTCCCCGGCGGTCCCCATCTCTATCATTTCGGCGCCATGCGTTTTATCCCGCGGCACATAAACGGAGTGCGCATTTTCCTCGGGGTCGAGGCGAACATCATGACCGAGAAAGGAGGCATCGACCTGCCGGAGCCGTACCTCCAGAAACTCGACTTCGTCATGGCCGGCCTCCACGAAGGGTACGACTTTGATGATCAGGGAACCGACCGAAATACCGAAGCCATAATAAACGCAATGGCCAATCCCCTCATCAAAGCCATTTCCCACCCCGGCAACCCGGTTTTCCCGGTGCACTACGAAGAGGTGGTAAAGGCCTCTCTGGCAACAGGGACCGCCCTGGAAATAAACAACGCCTCCTTTTCCGTAAGCCGGAAGGGGAGCAGGCCCAACTGCGAAGAGCTGGCCTCTCTGCTCGCCCGCTACGGCGCGCCGGTAGTGGTCGGGAGCGACGCCCATATCGCCCAGGGGGTCGGCATGTTCGAAGACGCGGTCAAGGTGCTGGAGCTATTCGGGGTCAGAGAAGAGCAGGTGGTGAACAGCTCAATGGAGCGCCTGCTGCAATTTTTGGAGATCGAGGATTGAGCTAATCTCCCCTCTAAGCATATCGTTTCGTAAATTCCGTTCAACCGAAAACCTGCGCAACATCCGAGGCTTATCTGGAATGGGAATAACAAGAAATCAAAAAACACAGGCCGCTTCCATCAAGGAAAGCGGCCCTTGTCTCAAACCAACTGGTGCAAAATCTGCCTAATCAACCTTCAGCGCCACGTAGAGTGAGCCGTCACCGCGGCGCAGGAGAAGCCTTATTACGTCCCCCTTTTTCAGTGCAGAAACGGCCTTTTCATACTCCGCTATCACCGTGATCTTTGCGCCGCTAATCTCCCTGACGATGTCCCCCCTGGCAATCCCCGCTTCTTCAGCGGCACTGCCGGGTTTTACCTCGGTAACGACTACCCCTTTGGTCTCCTTTAGCCCCAGTTTTGGCGCCAACTCCTTGTTCAATTCACCGACCGTTATCCCCAGCTTGTCCGCGACCGCGGCCGATTGCGCCTCCCCCTCACTATCCTTGAGTCGTTCGATCTCTACCGTCACCTCTTCCTGTTTTCCTTCCCTCAGGAACTTGACCCGGACCTTGTTCCCGACCGGGGTCGCCGCCACCAGCCGGGGAAGCTCGTTCATCTCATGGACCTTTTTCCCGTCGTACTCAAGGATGATATCGCCGTTTTTCAGCCCGGCCTTTTCGGCAGGGCCATCCTTCATGACTTCAGCGACAAGGGCGCCGTGCTCCCCCTCCATGCCGAAAGAGCGGGCCAGTTCCGGGGTTACGATCTGCACCTGGACCCCCAGCCATCCCCGCGTCACTTTCCCCTGTTCTTTCAGCTGTGTGATGATGCTCTTTGCCATGTTGACCGGGATGGCAAAACCTATCCCCTGTCCACTTGCCACAATGGCGGTATTGATCCCTATGACCTCACCGTTGGCATTGATCAGCGGCCCTCCCGAATTGCCGGGGTTGATGGAAGCGTCGGTCTGAATAAAGTCATCGTACGGGCCGCTGCCGATGACCCTCCCGGTGGCGCTGACAATCCCGGCGGTTACGGTCTGCCCCAAGCCGAACGGGTTTCCGATCGCCATCACCCATTCACCCACCTTGATCTGGTCGCTGTCCCCCAGGGGGGCAACCGGGAGATGGTCTTTAGCGTCAATCTTGAGGAGGGCAAGGTCGAGCTTTTGATCGAGCCCCTTTATTTCACCCTTGAATTCGCGGCCGTCGGAGAGTTTGACCTTGATCTCATCGGCCCCGGCCACCACATGGTTATTGGTCAGGATGTATCCCTCGTCATTAATGACGAAACCGGACCCGAGGCTTCTTTCCTTATAGGAGCGCTGCGGCTGGTTCTCAAAGAACCGTTCAAAGAAATCCTCAAAAGGGTCGGCGCCGAAGGGGCTGGGAGGACGACGGATAAATGGTTTCTGGGGCCTTATGGTCTTCGCGGTGCTGATGTTGACGACCGTCGGCTTCAGTTTTTTCGCAAGCTCGGAAAAATCGGGCCCGAATGAAGCGGCAAACGCGCCGCCGGTCAACAGGGATGTCGTTACGACGGCAAACAGAAAAAGCTTCAACACTCGTACGGTTTGTCCTTGCATGACTACCTCCGTTAAAAAAAGTCCTGTTAAATGTAATAACGGAATCGAGGGTTGTCAACCGGTAAAAACGGTCTTCTTTCAATGGGAGGGGGTCACTGAATTTCCGTGGACGACAGGGGGAGGTAAACGGTAAAAACACTTCCCTTACCCGGCTCGCTTGTCACCTCTATCTTTCCGCCATGGGCCTCGGTAAGGGATTTGACAAGGGAAAGACCGAGACCGGTTCCTCCATGGGCGCGGTTCCTGGCCTTGTCAACACGATAAAAGCGGTCGAAGATGTACGGCAGGTCCTCCGCCGGAATCCCGGGTCCGGTATCCGCCACCGTAACCTTTGCGTAACCCGGGTCGCTCGCCAGGGAAAGCTCGACCTCTCCTCCAGCTTGGGTATATTTCACGGCATTATCCAGCAGGTTGAGAAAAACCTGCCTGAGCCGCAACTGGTCACCTTTCACAAAAACAGGGCTGTTCCCTGTAAAAGTGAGGGTCACTCCCCTTTTCTCGGCAAGGAGTTTCGCATGCGGCATCAGATCGAGAAGCAACTCCTGCAAATCCACTTCCTGCAGGTTCATGGGAAGCTCCCCTTCCTCCAATCTGGAGAGATCGAGGAGATATTCAATGATATCCGACATCCTCTTAACCTCATCCAGATTGCTTTGGAGAAGTTCACGAAACTCTTCAGGCTCCTTTGCCCACTTAAGACCCACCTCCGTCTCGCCGCGCAGAATGGTAAGAGGTGTGCGGAGCTCATGGGAAACGTCGGCGGAAAACTGTCTGGTCCTTTTAAAGGAGTTCTCCAATCTGGCAAGGGTGCTGTTAAAGGTCTCAGCCAGCCGCCCGATCTCATCTTTCGGGTTGATCACCTCCAGCCGGTGGCTCAGATTTTCCGCGGTGATCTTCCGGGCGCTCCTGGTGATGAGGTCTACCGGCTTCAGAGCGCGGCCGGCCAGGAACCAGCCTCCGTAGCAAAGGAGGAGCAGGGACAAAGGTATGGATATGTAGAAAACCAGAAGGATCTTGTCGAGGGTATCGGTCGCGCTCTCCAATGAAGAGCCGATCTGGACTACCCAGGTCAGCCTCCCTTCGTTAAAGAGGGGAAAGGCAATGCTCCGGATCGAGTGAAGACCCGGAGCCTTAGCGGTTTCATAGGATATCTTGCCGAGGCGGGCTCCCTGCAGGGCGGATCTGGTCAGAGGAAACGTGTACTCTTTGAGGTTCTTGGAACGGGAATAAACCTTCCCGCTGCTGTCAAGTATCTGGACAAACTTCCCTGTGATCTTCGGACCGATAAAGTCTTCCAGAACCTGATCCATAACGGAAGGTGCCGAGCTCCGAAAGGGCTCCAGGGTGGGACTGGCCACGGATTCTGCTATGGTGAGCAGTTCCCGCTCAGTCTCCGCGTACAGTTGTTTCCTGATGGTCAGATACAAAAATGAACTGAATAGTACCAGGATAACCGCCAACGTCACAGAGTACCAGAGTGTCAAAGTAAAACGGATTGACTTGAAGATCAACTAATCAATCCTCCTCTTTGAGGATATAGCCGACCCCCCTTACGGTATGAATGAGTTTTTTGTCTGCGTCACGGTCGATCTTTTTACGCAGATAGTTGACATACACGTCGATAATGTTGGTAAAACTGTCGAACGTGTAGTCCCATACGTGATCGGCTATCATGGTCCTCGTCAACACCTGGTTCGGGTTGCGCATGAAGTACTCCAGAAGCCCGTATTCCTTGGCGGTAAGGTCTATCTCCCGGTCTTTGCGCCAAACCTTGTGGGTTACCGGATCGATGCGCAGATCCGCAAAGCGGATCTCTGCGCCTCTGTCCATCTCACTCCTGCGCAGAAGTGCCCTGACCCTTGCGAGAAGTTCCGCGAAGGCGAACGGTTTGGTCAGATAATCGTCGGAGCCGGACTCGAGCCCGGCTACAATGTCTTCCACCGTATCTTTGGCAGTAAGCATCAACACCGGCGTCGCGTTCTTTTTCCCCCGCATTTCCTTGAGAACACTCAGACCATCCTTCTTGGGAAGCATCCAGTCCAGGACAATCAGATCATACGGCTTTTCCAGGGCCATTTTCAACCCCTCTTCACCGTCACCGGCCGTCTCGACCTCATACTTCTCCTCTTCAAGACCGCGTTTGATGAAACTCGCCACCTTTTTCTCGTCTTCCACCACTAGAATTCTCATGTCAATTGCTCCTTTACAAATGTATTGTCTTCAATAAACCTGCCGACTGGACGATGCTAACCAGCCAAACCGCTGTTCTGCCTCTTCAATATCTCGGCAGCAGACTCCTCCACCGACTTATTAGTCACATCAATAACCTGCCATTCCGGGTGATCCTTAAAAAATCGGCGACATGCCTCCAACTCCTCAACCACTTCCTCATAATCCGCGTAACTTCCCCGCGGGCTTTGACGCAGCTGGCGAAGTCTGGCTGCTCGCAGCTCCACAAGCCTCTCAGCTTCGATGATGAGCCCCACAACCCTGTTCGGCTCCACCTCGAACAGCTCCCTGGGCGGGTTTATTCCCTTTACCAGCGGGATATTAGCTACCTTGTAGCCCTTATGGGCGAGATAAATGGAAAGGGGCGTCTTGGAGGTCCTGGAGACCCCCACCAGAACAATGTCGGCCCTGTAAAGGTTCCGCAGATCCTGGCCGTCGTCCTGTTTGACGGTGAAGTTAACGGCCTCCACCCTCTTATAGTATTCGGAGCTGATCTGGTGAAGAAGACCCGGTTCCTCCTGGGGGGGCATCTCAAACAGATCGGACAGCTTGTAAAGAAGCGGACTTATGAGATCCACCGCTTCCAGACCGTGGGCTTCCACCTCGTTCCGTAAAAATTGGGCGAGTTCCGGATTCACCAGGGTGTATACGATGAGCCCCGGTTGACTTACGGGCCCAATGATGGCTTGAAGCACATCGGCGCGGGTTCTCAGCCCGCTTGAACGGTGGAGCTTTATATCCACATCCCTGAATTGCGACAGGACGGCGCGTACCACCCGTTCCACGGTTTCACCGGTCGCGTCTGAAAAAAGATAGAGATGCTGGCTCATCAGGTCCCCTGAACAACAAACTATAATCTTAGTTCATTAATATACCATTCTTTTCCCGCACGGCAAATAATTTTCTCATGAATTATTAAATTCATTCGTAATTTTCTCACGTTCCCCAGGGGAGGCCGCAAGATCGGCCGCAGTCAAAGCCAAAGCAACCGCTCCCTCCAGAACCGCCATTCTCCCCTGTTCTGAAACCGTGGCTCTGGCAAAATCCTCGCAATGGATGTGGATGCCCTGGCCGATGGGAACATGGGGATGAATGGTCGGCACTACCTGAGAAACGTTGCCGATGTCCGAAGAGCCTCTGTTTTTGTCGGCTGGGGCGGCTGATTCCTCGAGTCCCAGGTATGCGAGCTGGGCCGAATAGAGTCGGTAAAAGCTATAATTGATCTTCAGGGGAGCCAGCACCCGTTCGTTTTCATCAACCTGCAGACGGCACCCCGCTGCCTTGGCTGCTCCTTCCGCACAGGCAATGACCCGGCCTTTCACCGATTCGACCTCCGCAAGGTCGTCGGCCCTGACATAAAAGTGACATGCGGCTCTCTCCGGGATGATATTGGGGGCGATCCCCCCTTCGGTGATTATGCCATGGACCCGTACATCCTGGCGCAGATGCTGGCGCAACGCATTAATTCCGTTAAAGGTCTGAATAACCCCATCCAGGGCGTTTATCCCTTCCTCAGGATAGGCTGCCGCATGGGCGGCCCTTCCGTGAAAGGTGAACCCCAGCTTGGCAAGCCCCAGATACTTCTTGATAACCTGCCTCTTGGAGGAAGGGTGGACCATCATGGCAAAATCCACCCCTTCGAAATATCCGTTCCGAATCAGTTCAACCTTCCCGATCCCCAATTCCTCCGCCGGCGCCCCCAACACGATGACACGAGCCGCGCCTTGAGGAAGTGAGTGGCGCAGGGCAACGGCGGCGCCGACTGCGGCGGCTGCTATAATATTGTGACCGCAGGCGTGTCCCATTTCAGGAAGGGCATCCATTTCGGCCAGGATGGCTATGCCGGGACCTTCCGTTCCATAAACCGCACGGAATGCGGTTTCCAGCCCGGCGATGCTGCGTTCCACAGCAAACCCTTCCTTTCCCAGCAGATCGGTCAAAAGTGCCGAAGCCCGGTATTCCCGGAGCCCGGTTTCGGGAAAGAGGTACAGTTCCCGGGCAATTGCGGTAAGTTCATCCCGCCTCTGTTCAACCAGCCCCTCTATGGCTTTTTTTACCGCAACGATATCCAACGGCCAACCCCACATGACAGAAAATATTTTTAATGAAAATACATACCGGCCCCATTTTTGTCAAGGTTTTTATTGCCTTTACCTTTTTGTTCTGGTAGGTTAGCGCCTCGGTCGGCTTACTTACCGCCTCACCCTGGAGAATTATAATGAGCATTGCATGGGCTGAAGTCTCCTGTGAAATCCCCGCCGCCATGGTCGATCCCCTGGCGGAATTTCTGGTGGAACTCTCCGGGAGCGGGGTCAGCATCGAAAATCTCTCTCTCGACACCTTTTCACTGGAAACCGTTGAAGATTCTCCGACCAAAACGGTTAAGGCCTATTTCCCGGCCGGCACGGAGCTGGAAGGAAAAGTGGCGGCAATTTCCGCTTACCTCGCCGAAATCGGGCCGTCGTTTCCCGGCTTTCTCTTCCGCCCCCCCATAATCACCTATCTAAAGGAAGAGGACTGGGCCAACAACTGGAAAAGGCATTTTAAACCCTCCCGCATAGGCCATAAGCTGGTGATCAAACCGACATGGGAGGAGTTTTCCCCTGCCAGCGGTGATGTCGTTATCGAGCTGGACCCGGGCCAGGCCTTCGGCACCGGCACGCACGCCACCACCAAACTCTGTCTGGAGTCGCTGGAACGGATATTCTTTTTTGAACACCCCTTCGACAAACCGGGACAGCGGCAGCCGGAGACCATACTCGATGTGGGGACCGGCTCCGGAATACTCAGCATAGCGGCGGTAAAATTCGGCGCCACCAGAGTAGTTGCCATAGATATCGACCCCGGAGCCGTCGCTGTTGCACAGGAAAACCTGGCGTTAAACCGTATCGAGGGTGATGTAACGGTTGCCACGTTACCGCTTGAGGAAGTCGCGGGAAGCTTCGACATCGTGCTGGCCAATATCCTTGCCGAAGAACTGGTCAGGCTGGGACCCGAACTGGTCCAGAGGGTCCGGGCGGGCGGGATTTTGATCCTCTCCGGCATTCTGACCGAAAAGGAGGAGTTCGTTATGGGAGGATTCGCCGGATACGGCCTCACCCTGGTGGAAACCGCCAGGGAGGCTGAGTGGAGCTGTCTCAGCTATCTGCGGGAGCGCTGAGATTGCGGCGCTTTTTCATCCCCTCACATACCTTTACCGGCAATGCCGTAACGATAACCGGAGACACGTTTCGGCACATGGTAAAGGTGTTGCGTCTCAAAGCAGGCGCCCGTCTCCTTCTCGCCAACGGAGAAGGGCAAGAGGCAGAAGGCGTTATCCAACGGATTGACCGGGAAAGCTTGATTATCGCCCTTGGAGAGACCCGCCCTGCGCAGGCAGCCGAATCCGGCCCCCGGATCACCCTTTACCAGGGGCTGCCAAAGGGGGACAAAATGGACCTGATTGTCCAGAAGTCCACGGAACTGGGGGTAGCGGAGATCGTTCCCTTCTTGGCAGCCCGTTCCGTTACCAGGGTCCGCGGGGAGCAGGCGGAAGAACGGGTTGCCCGCTGGCAACGCATAGCGCAAGAGGCGGCACGACAGTCACAGCGGACTTCAATCCCGCGGGTTTCCCTGGCCGGGGACCTCGCAGCGGTGCTGTGTCAGGCGCGCAATCCCGTCAAGCTCCTGTTGTGGGAAGAAGAACGGACCAACCGGCTTAAGGAAGCCCTGGCCTCCATTCCTCATCCGGAAAGCATCGCCGTGATCGTCGGCCCCGAAGGGGGGCTTTCTTCGGAAGAGGCGGAGGCCGCCAGGGAAAACGGCTTCTGCCCCATATCCTTAGGAAAACGGATAGTCAGAACGGAAACCGCCAGCCTCGTCATCCTGGCAATTCTGCAGTTTTACTGGGGGGATATCGGATGAGGGCACGTCAAGGGAAGGAACTCATCGGATGCGTCCCAAAAATTCCGGGGTAAAGTTTTCAGCACAACAGCCGATAACCTTAAACAACGTCACAAAAAGGAGTCGGTCCTATGAAATGCCCCAAGTGCGGATACAACAGTTTTGAATTCCTCGACAGCTGCAAAAAATGCAGTAACGACCTCGTCCCCTTCAAGGAGTCACACGGCATACGCGCCGTAATCCTCCCCTTCAGACGGCCTTCCCCGGATACTGCTCCTCCCGAAACGACAGGTTTTTCCGAATCCGTCATGAAAAACCCATCGGCACCGAATACAGAGGATATCTTCACGTGGGATACCCCTGCCGAAACGGTAGCCGCCAAGCTCGACGAGCCCCTCTCCGATCCTGCCACCGATCTCTCAGTGGGAAAATGCGAGGCGGAGATGTTCCGCTTTGACCTGGAACAATCTCCGGCGGCGGCTGAAGAGCCGCAAAAAGGGGCAAATGCATCATTCGGTGAATTTTCCTTTGAGGAAATCATCGGGGAAAATGAGGACCAAACGCCCGCAACAGGCGATGCTGAAAATCCGCTCTCAGACGACACTCTCGCCGACCTTCTGGAATCCGGACCCACCGCAGGCAGCCAGGTGGAGGAGCCGCCGACTGCAATCTTTGAGGAACTTGTGTCTGCTGATGCAGGGAAACTCTTTGAAGAAAAGAGCCTTGCCGATCTTCTGGAATCCGGACCTGCCGCAGGCAGCCAGGTGGACGAGCCGGGGGATGCAATCTTTGGGGAGCTTGAGTCCGCTGATGCCGGGAACCCCTTCGCAGAGGAAAGTCTCGCCGGGCTTCTGGAATCCGGACCCGTCACGGGCAGCCGGCTGGAAGAGCCGGAATTCGCAACCCCTGAGGAAATAGAGTCTACAGATACCGGGACCCCCGTTGAGGAAGTTAGTTTTGCTGATTTTCTGGAATCCGCCCCCTCGACAGGAACCCGATTGGAGCCAGTTGCGGCTGCAACCACAGATGAATTCGCTGTTGGTGAGTTACAGGTATTTGAAGAGGGTGCGTCCCAGGAGGAGCTGTTGGTCGAGGAAAGTACCGAATCTGCTGCATCCGTTGAAGATTTTGACTTTGAGCAATTTTTCCTGGAAGAAGAAGTCCCCCCCGCGAACCCCGCCAAAGGGCCCGCCATCGATTCACTGGGACTTTCAAAAGATGAATTCGACTCGCTGTTCGGAGATGTTGACACTATGGAAAAGGAGAAACTGGCGCAATAAAAGGCTCTCTACGTCCGCTTCATGAGTTCCGTCAACTCGGCACCGAATAATTGTCTCTGCCATTGTTTCATGATTGGAACGGCTTTCAGCCCATCCTCAGAAGCAGGAGCCGCTTCTGACAAGGCTTCCAGCAGGGTGTTGTTCGCCAATATCCCCGCATCAATCCCCAACTCCCCTGCCCTCGTCTCACGCCACTGTTTCAGCCTCTTTAACCGCTCTTCCTGCTGCCGATCCCTTTTGGGACGCTGCAAGCGGGGATATTGCGGAAGCTGGTCCGGCGAAAGCGCTACCCCCCTGGCCACGGCATCAAGAATACCCCGGCCATAGCGTTCGATCAGCTTTGGGGAAAGTCCGGTGATACCTGACAGGTCACCCGCTTTGCGGGGCTGCTTTTCCACCAGTTCGCGCAGTGTATCACTTCCCAGGATCTTGAAAGGGGGGACATCACGCAGCCGCGCCTTCTCATCCCTGAAATGAAGTAATTCCTCCAGCACCGCAAGGGTCCTCGGCTCCATCCTGGCAGCTCCCTTGAAGCGCAGGAATAACGGCTCGCCGTCGCGGAAGCCGGGCCTGACCCTCGATAAGAGCTCGGACTCCTCCTCCAGCCACGACAACCTTCCCTTTTCCCGCAACTCCTTTTCCAGTTGACGATAAAGCTCGATCAGGAGCGAAGTATCCTTGACCGCATACTCTATCATCCCCTCTGCAAGCGGTCTTTTACTCCAGTCCGCCTTCTGGTATCGCTTGTCCAGCTCTACCCCAAAGCGCTTTTTCAGCACCGCTGCAAGCCCCGTCTCTCTTTCACCGAGGAGCTGGCAGGCGACCATGGTGTCGAAAAGATTATGCACTTCGATGCCGAAATCGCGGTAGAGTGAACGGATGTCATAGTCGGCGCCGTGAAAGACCTTGCGGATGGCAGGGTCGGCCATTATCGGGGCAAGCGGGGAGAGATCCGAAAATGCCAGCGGATCGATCAGGGTCGATTCAGCAGGGGTCGAGATCTGTATCAGGCAGACCCTTTCCTGATAGTGGTGGAGGGAATCAGCCTCCAGATCACAGGCAAGCAGCGGCTCACGGCCAAGACGCTTAACCAGGCGACTTAAGGCTTCCACCGATGCCACAATTTCAGGTTGCATTTTCCGTTTATTAGTCACGATACACAGCCCATCCCTTCAGAATCCACGCACCACCCGGTAGAGAGTTGTGCGCTGGGCGGCGCTAAACCCCGCCCCCTTTATAATGTCCACCATCTCCTCCTGTGTCATGCGGAAGATACAGCCGGCGGCAGCCACCACGTTCTCTTCCAGCATGGTCCCTCCCAGATCATTGGCACCGAAGAAGAGAGCCACCTGCGACATCTTGGCCCCCTGAGTCACCCAGCTCGCCTGGATATTGGGAACATTGTCCAAAACAATCCGTGAAAGAGCCAACACCTTGAGGTATTCCACACCGGTCGCCGTTTTCCCTCCCAGTTCGGTATTTCCCGGCTGGTAGGTCCAGGGGATAAAGGCGGTGAAACTCCCGCCTTCCGCCTGAAGCGAGCGGACCCTGAACAGATGCTCCACCACGTCTTCCGGCCGCTCGCGACTCCCGAACATCATGGTCGCCGTGGTCGGCATGGAAAGCGCGGCCGCCTCGCGCATCACCGCAGCCCACCCCTCCCAGCCGATCTTTTTCGGCGAGATATCCTGCCGGACCCGGTCCACCAGAATTTCAGCTCCCCCGCCGGGGACGGAGTCCAGCCCCGCATCCTTAAGTCTCGTCAGGGTCTCCCGGATAGTAAGCTTTGAGATGCCTGCAATGTGGGTTATTTCAGCGGGGGAGAGGGAGTGGTTCTGCACCTGCGGAAAGCGCTCTTTGATGCCGCGGAAAAGGTTTTCAAAAAACCCGATCCCGAGCCCGGAATGAAGCCCCCCCTGCATGAGGAGCTGCGTCCCCCCCTTTTCCACCAGTTCGGCAATCTTGACGAATATCTCTTCTTCCCCCAGAAGATAGGCCCCCGGATCCTTTTCATCGCGGTAAAAGGCGCAGAACTTACATTTTGACTCACAGATATTGGTGTAGTTGACGTTTCTGTCCACGACGAAGGTGACCAGGTTGTCCGGATGGAGCCTTTTGCGGATGCCGTCGGCGAGCCTGCCGACAGCGAGCAGATCAGCCTTCGTCAACAGCCAGAGGGCCTCGGCGCGGTCGATAGTTTCACCATTGTCAATTTTCGATGTTATTGATTTCAGCATTATTCCTTAACCATAAAAGCTTTTGCCGTTCAGTACACCCTCAGCGCGTTGTAGAGCGTGTCCCGCTCGACGGGGATGCGCCCCGCCTTACGAATTAGGTTTACAATGTCCTCCCGTGCCATGGCCTGGGGAGAATCCGCCCCGGCATCGTGGCCGATCCGCTCTTCCACCACGGTCCCGTCCAGGTCGTTCACGCCAAAGGCCAGGGCTACCTGGGCGATCTTCTCCCCCAGCATGACCCAGTAGGCCTTGATGTTGGCAAAGTTGTCCAGGTAGATGCGGGCTATGGCCAGGGTTTTCAGGTCGTCAACTCCGCTGCCGTACCCGGCTCGTCGTTCCAGCTTGAAAGGCGTGTTTTCCGGCTGGAATGCAAGGGGAATAAAGACCTGGAAACCGCCGGTTTTGTCCTGCAGGTCGCGCAGCCGGCGCATGTGATCGATCCGGTCCTCAAGGCCTTCCAGATGGCCGTACAGCATGGTGGCATTCGACTTGAGTCCGGCCCTGTGGACATCCGCCATGATATCAAGCCAGCGCTCTCCGGAAATCTTCTCCGGACATAGCTCCCGGCGGATTTTTTCATTGAATATCTCCGCCCCGCCACCCGGCAGGGAACCAAGCCCCGCCTCCTTCAACTTCAGAAGGGTTTCGGGGATGGAGAGCCCGGCAATTCCCGCCAGGTAATCAATCTCAACCGCGGTAAAGGCCTTTACATGCAGATCGGGAGATACCGATCTCACGGTCCTGAGCATCTCCAGATAGAACTCAAAGGGGAGGTCCGGGTGGAGACCGCCGACAATGTGTATTTCGGTCGCTCCCTGGTGCAAGGCCTCCAGTGCACGATTCCTGATCTCTGCCACGTCGTAGGTATAGGCGCCGGGCTCGTCCGCGGCACGGGAAAAGGCGCAGAACTTACAGCGGTTCACGCAGATATTGGTGTGGTTGATGTGCCTGTTGACGTTGAAAAAGATCCGGTTGCCGTTCTTCCGTTCATTCACTGACGCGGCCAGCTCGCCAATGGCAAGGAGATCGCGGAACTCGAAAAGAAAGAGCGCCTCGTCTTCGCCGATCCGCCGGCCGCTGCGCACCTTCTCGGATATTGAAGCAAAAGAAATCATCGTACCTCTCTTCGGGAATCGGGAATCGGGAATCGGGAACCGGGGATCGGGGATCGGGGATCAGTAAACGCCTTTACCGGTCCCTGGTCCCTATTCCCCGATCCCGGCTTCTTCTCCCCAGCGCCGGAACAGTTGATGGGGTATCCCGAGCTGATCAAGGACCTTCCCCACCATAAAGCTCACCAGGTCGTCAACGGATGCCGGGCTGTGGTAAAAGGCGGGCATGGCCGGGACCATCCTCACCCCCATCCGGGAGAGCTTGAGCATGTTCTCCAGATGAATCTCGTTGAGCGGCGTCTCACGGGGGACCATTACCAGCTTGCGCCGCTCTTTCAGCATGACATCGGCACACCGCTCCAACAGGTTGGCGGAATTGCCGCAGGCGATGCGTGATACGGTTCCCATGCTGCAGGGGCAGATCACCATGGCATCGGGGGCAGAGGAGCCGCTGGCAATCGGCGCAAACAGATTCTCCTCGGCATAAAACACCACGTTTCGGTCACTGGCCTGAAAATATTCGAAGAGATGATCAGCTACCGTTTCCTCGCTCCCCTGCCAGTCATGACCGCACTCTTCTTTCAGCACCAGAAAACCGGCGGACGTGATCAACATGGTGACGCGCACCCCCGCACGCAACAGCTCCCGTCCCAGTTTCAGCCCATAGATTGCGCCGGATGCGCCGGTTATCGCCAGCACTATATGGCGGTTTTTCATATTCCCCCCTCAGCCTGCTTGCCGGCTCAGGATGTCGGCCAGGGTAAAAAGGAAGATCGTCACACTGATATAACCGTTCATGTTGAAAAAGGCGGCGTCCAGTTTACTGAGGTCGCCGCGCCGCAACAGCCAGTGCTCGTACACGAGGAGGGCGGCCGTAACAATAAGTCCGGCGATAAATAACGTACCCAGGCTCAAAAGCGGACAGAGAGCAATTAAAATGCCGAGCATCACCAGGTGAAAGAGGCGCGCCGCCCGGAGAGAACCCCGAATGCCAAGCCGGACCGGTATTGAGTGCAGCCCGCGGGCCCTGTCAAAATCCAGGTCTTGCAGCGCATAGAGTATGTCAAACCCTGCCACCCATAGCAGCACTGCAACCCCCAGGAGCACCGCCGGGAGTTCCACTTCCCCCTTTATGGCTATCCACGCGCCGAGAGGAGCGCCCGCGAGGCAGATCCCCAGCACCACATGGGCCAGCGCAGTAAAGCGCTTGCAGTAGGAGTACAGCACCAGAAAAAAGAGGGCCAGCGGCGACAGATACAAACAGAGCGGATTCAGCTTGAATGCGGCATAAAGCATCAGGGCAATGGAAAGAGCGATAAACACCGTTACCATCCCTTTGCTGAGGAGCCCGGCAGGAATCGCCCGGTTGCTGGTTCTCGGGTTTTGCGCGTCGATCTCGGCGTCGATGAGACGGTTCAACCCCATGGCCGCAGTGCGCGCCCCAACCATGGCCATCAGTATCCAGAAGGTCTGGTACAGCGTGGGAAGCCCTCGGGCGGCCAGCACCGCCCCGGTAAAGGCAAAGGGGAGCGCAAATACGGTGTGGGCGAACTTGATCATCTCCAGGAAGGTGCGCACCCGCCCGATCAGACTCTTCCCCGGTATCCGCAGTTTTTCTCCGTCCACGCAGGGCGGCTTCTCCTCACTCCTCACTCCTCACTCCTCACTCCTCACTCCTCACTCAACCCGTACTCACGCCATCTCCTATCCACCAACTGTTTGATAGAGTCTGCCATGCTGACCTCCTCCGGCCATTCTCCCGTAAATCCCTCGCCCGGCATCTTGCGGGTGGCGTCTATCCCGAGCCTGCCGCCGGAGTATCGACTGCCTTGGGCTGCGAAAGCCTTATCGAATGGAGATTCTCCGACTATCAAGTCCCGCCGCCACTCAACACCATTGATAACCCGCCAGGAAGTGACGGGGAGGTCATGGATATCCACATCCGCATCGACAATCACCAGGAGACGTGAGGCGGCCAGCCAACCCTTGCCCCACAAGGCATCCATGACCTTTCGGGCATGCCCGGGACCCTCCTTTTTGATGGCAACAACGGCGCAGCCGTGAAAGATCCCCTCCAAAGGAAGATTGATGTCGACAACTTCAGGGAGCTCAAGCCTTATGAACGGCAATAAGAGCCGCTCATTGGCCTTGGCCATGTAACAGTCCTCCATGGGAGGAGGACCGACAACGGTCGCCGGATAAACCATCTCTCTCCTGCGGGTGATACATGTTATATGCATGACCGGCACATCCTCATGCATCCCGTAAAAGCCGGTGTGGTTGCCGAACGCCCCTTCCCTGCGCATCTCCCCGGGTTCAAGGTATCCTTCCAACACCATCTCCGCATTGGCAGGGACCCATAATTCGCTGTTCAGGCACTGCACCACCTCCACCGGACTCTGTCGAAGAAAGCCGGCCATCTGCATCTCGTCAATCGGCGCCGGAAACGGCACGGAAGCGGCGTATATCACCGCCGGGTCACCTCCCACGGCAATGGCGAGCGGCATCCGTTCTCCACGTGCCCGGTATTTCTCGTAGTGGCCGGCTCCTCCGCTCTTCGCGCTCCAATGGAGACCTACCGTCCTTCCGTCAAAAACCGCAACACGGTACATGCCGCAGTTGAATGCTCCCGTTTCCGGGTCACGGGTAAATACCAGCGGCAGAGTGATAAAGCGCCCGGAGTGGACAGGCCGGCCGTCTCCCGGCCAGTTCGTAAGGACGGGATATGCACCGAGATCGGGATCATGGTCGATTATTTCCCTGCACACCCCATATGTCACACGCTTCGGCAAAAAGCGGGAGAATTCCCCCCATTGAGGAAGGGCCGCAATCTTGTCCCGCGGAGAAGTGCTCGGGACTTGCCTGAACAGCTCCTCCATGCGCCGGGCGAGAGCCTCCAGTTCCCCAATCTCCAAGGCTGCGCAGATGCGCCGATAGGAGCCGAAAATGTTGGTGACTACCGGGAATGCGCTCCCGGTCACCCGCTCAAACAAAAGCGCCTTGCCGCCATGGGGGGACTTGCACATCCGGTCGGTAATCTCGGCTATTTCCAGCACCGGATCCACCTCCACCCGCACCCGATGGAGTTCGCCCAGCTCTTCCAGCTTATCCAGGAATGCATGCAGGTCCCGGTAGGCCATGAAATTCCCCCTGTTGGCCGATACGACAACCAAACATTATTTTTTAACACTTCGAGGTCATTATGACAATGTTTTTGTTCCCTGTTTCAGTTAATCTGTTGACAAAATCTCCCCAAAAGGCTATAAAAACCGAGTCGGGATGTAGCGCAGCCTGGTAGCGCACCTGCTTCGGGAGCAGGGGGCCGCTGGTTCAAATCCAGTCATCCCGACCATACACTACAAGGGTTTACAGTTCGTGCTGTAGACCTTTTTTCTTTTGCACAACCCCTCATGCAATAAAGGCTTGAGTATTATAAACAAAAAAGGAGGCAGACCTAAACAAATAGAGCTGCCTCCGGTGGACCGACACTTCGGTCGTCTCACTATGTTTTACATGATGTTTTCCTTAGGCCGCGTTGGCCACTTCCTCAAGCTCGTTTCCGGCAAAGAGCTTTTCCAGATCGAGAATAATGAGGAGTCTGCTGTCAAGCCGTCCCACCCCGCTGATGAATTCCGAATCGTAACCCTTTACGGTGTCGGGGGTGGGGGATATCTGGTCCAGGGAAAGCTTGATCACCTGGGAAACCTTGTCCACCACGAATCCGACGGTCACCCCTTTAAGCGCCACCACTACAATGCGCTTGTGGCGGATATCGGTTTCCTCCCCATCCATCAGATGAAAACGCCGCTTGAAATCGATCACGGGAATAACCGTGCCGCGCAGGTTTATCACCCCATCCACATAATCGGGGGCGTTTGGCATCAGGGTGATCTCCACCATGCGGATAATCTCCTGCACCTTCAGGATATCGACGCAAAACTCCTCGTGCCCCACGGTGAATCCCACCATGTGCAAAACCCCGCCGGTATTCGTCTGTTCCGTTGCCATATCTGCCTCCCTATCAACAGCTCGAAGCTCAAAGTTGATAGCGCTTAATTTGTTTTCGTTGCCACTCACGATTCACCCAGAAAAAGCATTATGAACACGGATCAAATCTGATTTATACGGATTTTCACGGATTTAAACCACTGAGAGCATTAACCCAAAAGGTTGTGGTAGTAAACCGGTTATCTCCTTGAATTATCAGTTTTAATCCGCTTTTTCCGTGTTAATCCGTGTCCGATTGCCGTTTTTAGGTTCACTATTCACGGCCTTTAAGCTGCCAGCTTGAACTGCCTTACCAGCTTTTGCAAGTCTTCCGCAAGGCTTGCCAGTTGAGAGGCGGCGTTGGCCGATTCATGGGCTCCGTTGGAGGTTTCTTGAACTACTTCCGTGATCTGCTGGATGTTGTTGGTTATCTCATTGGTCGTGGCGGTCTGCTGTTCGGCTGCGGTGGCGATCTGACTTACCTGCATGGTGACGGAATTGATTTGGTCGAGTATATCCCGTAGAGCCTGACCTGACTTGGCAGCCTCAGACGTCCCCCTTTCCACCTCTTTGACCCCTTCTTCCATGGCACCGACCGCTCCCTTGGTCTCGTTCTGGATCGCCTTGATCATTTCCCCGATCTCGCGGGTTGCCTTGGTGGTGCGTTCTGCCAACGCCCGCACTTCATCGGCGACTACCGCAAAGCCGCGTCCCTGCTCACCGGCCCGCGCCGCTTCAATGGCCGCATTCAAAGCCAGGAGGTTGGTCTGGTCGGCAATATCTTCGATGGTGCCGATGATTGCGCCGATCTGGTCGCTCCTCTCCCCCAGGCTTCCCACCGTATGGGCAGATTCTTTAACCCGCTCGGCGATCCGATTCATGACCGCCACCGTTTCTTCGACCACGGTGGAGCCTTTCAGGGCTGCATCATTGGCAAGCCTGGATCCGTCCGCAGCCATGCCACAATTCTGGGCGATTTCCGAGGAGGTCGCCGCCATCTCTTCGCTGGCCGCAGCCACGGTCCCCGTCTGGGCCGCCACTTCCTCGGTGCCGGTCGCCATCTGTTCCGAGGTGGAAAATAGCTGGCTGGCAGCGGAAGCCACCTGGACCGTGTTTTGCGCCACCTGAGAGATAATCCCATGGAGTTTGTCGATAAAGGTATTGAACCAGGTGCATAATTCGCCAATTTCATCTTTAGCGGAAGCATCCAGCCGCTTGGTCAGGTCTCCCTCCCCCTGGGCGATGTCGCGCAGCATGTCAACCACTCTGGCAAGAGGTTTGGTAACCGAATTGGAAACAAGGGTCCCGCATACAATGCTTATTATTGCGGCGGCGAGAATCAGGCCGAGCATGATGCCGAAAGCCCTGTGATAGGCGGCCATGTCCGTCTGATACATATCCTTCGCTTGTTTTTCATTCAGTTCGACAAGTTTCTCAAGCGCATTTGCCGGTTTTTCATAAAGAGGGGCCACGGAAGCAGTGGCAAAATTGACGACTTCGGCATGCTCCGCGCTGCTGCCCCCCAGAGCCTTCTTTGCCTTCTCAGCCAGCTTAAGACCCTGAACCAGGTATGATTCAAACCCCTCCTTGAATTCCTTCAAAAGTTCTCGTTCCTTGTCATCCAGGTCGGTTTTTTCAATCCCGGCCAGCGATTCTTTAATGGTCTGGGTTTGTTTGCCGACATTGTCAACTTTTTGTTCAATCTTCGCTGCATCCGTGAGTGACAACATGTAGACTAAATTCAGACGAAGGAGAACAAAGTCCTTTTCAATCTTCGAAAGCACCGCCACATGATGCAAACCGTCATTCGCTTCGCCTATCCCGACGCTTAATTCCCGCATGTTGAGCAACCCCACCACGCCGACAAGCAGCATGGAAATGCAGAGTCCCGATATTAACGTCATCATTCTGGTTCTGACTTTCAGGTTTTTCCAAGACATAGTTAGTTCCCCCTTTGTATTGGCAGACGAAACAAGCTCATCAAAACTAAGGTTTTTCGTAGGACTTACTCAGGGATTCCCTGGGTCACTAACTAGCTTCGGTAATTCTGAGGAGAACTTAAATGATTATTTAATTTAACAATAAATGCCTATCCGAACTATCCACAAAAAAAGGGCCGGGGCCGAATAATTCGGCGCCCGGCCAGCTTTTTCAAGGTTCATCCTCCTGACGGTAGTCGGAAACTGTGGAGACTTGAAGGAAGCAGGCGCAAATTGTCCCTATCGTCATCCACAACGAGAACGTTGTTGTTCGTTATTATCCCCGGCCGGACGCCAGAGTGCATACCTCCGCAACGGCCACGTCTTCCCTCTCAGCAACTACCCGCCCATCCCTCAAGAAAATAGTCCTGTCCGTATAGGCGCAGTTTTCGGGATTGTGGGTCACCATGACGACGGTCTGGCCGCTTTTGTTCAGCTCTCGGAAAAGCCCCATCACCTCGTCGCTCGTCTTCGAATCGAGATTGCCCGTCGGTTCATCGGCGAGCAGTATATGCGGTTTGTTGACAACGGCCCGGGCGATGGCAACCCGCTCCTGCTCCCCACCTGAGAGCTGGTTCGGCAGGCGATCGACCTTTGCCGCAAGACCGACCTGTTCGAGCGCTTCCTTCGCCTTGGCTCTCTTCTCCTGGTTGTTCATTTTTGCTATGGCGAGCGGCAGCATGACGTTCTCAAGCGCCGTCAAATAGGGGATGAGATGGAAGGACTGGAAGACGAACCCGAGGTTCTGCGCGCGGAAATCCGCCAGTCTTTCGCCCGGCAAAGTATAAAGCTTGACGCCGGCCATCTCCACCTCCCCTTCTGTTGGGTGGTTCATCCCCCCCAAAACCGACAGGAGGGTGCTCTTCCCGGAGCCGGACTGCCCCATGATGGAGACGAATTCGCCCGCCGAGATCGAGAGGTCGACCCCGCGGAGCGCCTCCACGGTCTCCTCGCCGCTTACGTAATGTTTTGCCAAATTTGAGATTTCTATCAGTGCCATGATTTTCCTCTTATAATGCGCGAAGCGCTTCGGTTGGATCCATCTTGCTGGCGTGGAGTGCCGGATAAAGGCTCGCCAGTATTCCGACAATCAGAGCAAGGGATATAGAACCGAATGTTACAGTGGTATCCCAGACCAGCGCAGCGTTCTTCCCTTCCGCCATGATCGGAAGGGCAAGCTTTGCCGCCCCCATCCCCGAGGCGTATCCCAGAAGACCGGCGAGAAAGCTCACCAGCAGGGCTTCCAGGAGGATGATCCGCATGATGTGGCTCCTCCTGAAACCGATGGCGCGGAAGACGCCGATCTCGGTGGTCCGCTCGTTGACGCTTCCCATCATGGTTACAAAGACGATCAGAGCGCCGATGAAGACCACCACTGCCGCCACGCCGTAAGAGAAGCGGCGGAACTGGTCGAGGGCATGAATGCGCGACTCGACCACCTGCTGGATGGCACTTACCTTCGCGTCGGGCAGCTTCTCGGCGATCTGGAGCACCATGTCGCCGATGGGGCAGCCGGCGCAGAGGGCCGCCACCTCCACGAGGGTGATTCGCCCTTCCTTTCCGAGAAGTTTCTGGGCCTTCCTGAGTGGTGCAAAAACGAGGGCGTCATCCTGGGAGCCGGTCTGATCGAGGATACCGGAAACCTTCAACTTTTCCCCGCGAATCTCGACCTCCTCGCCGGACATGACGTTCAGGGCCTTGGCGGCATCGCTCCCGAGCAGCACCTCGTTTTCGTTTTTCGGCGCATCGCCGAAAATTTTCCACCACTGCTTCATCTTCAGTTCGGCATCGAAATCGACCCCGACCAAGAGTACATCCCTGTCGGCCACCTTGACTCCCCCGAGGATCTTCGGAGAAACGGCCGAGATGTTTTTGTTGTTCTTGATCGCGGTGATCTTGGCCAGGTCCTCTTCCCTGATCTCTCTCTGGTCGAACGTGACACCCCCAAGACTTATGCCGCCATAGCTCAGGGAAAGGTCGTTGCTCTGGGGAGTGATGAGGATGTTGGCCCCGAACTCGTCCATCTTCCGTTCGATATCGCTGGACATGGATTTGGTGAGGGTCACCAGGGTAACGATGGTTGCGATCCCCACCATCAGGCCGATGGTGAGGAACGCCATCTTCGCCTTGCGACGCCGTAAATTGTTGATGGAGATGTTATGCAGTTTCATTTATACTCCCTGTTCAAGGTTTTCGCTGTCAACGTTGAACATAGAACGTTGAACGTAGAACATTCTAGAAGAACCGCGCCCCGGTTTTCAGGTCGTTGACCGATATGACGGCATTCCCCGCCGATTGCTGATGCGGCAGATAGGAAGGGTTGCAGCCGCCGATGGCATGGGGGCCGATCCGGACAATGGCGAACTTCTTGTTGCAGTTTCGGCATATCATGAAGTCACCTTCCTGGAAATATCCCTTCTTCTCCCGGAAGCAGACGTCGCAGGCGTCAAAGGCGCTGTGGAGAGCGCCATCCGTGCCTTTAACGAGGAAGAAGCCGATCTCCTTGCCCCCGTCGGCGAATTTATAGAAGTGCGCCTTGCCGTCCGACACTTTTGAAAGCGGGATGGAGACGGCGCCGTTCACCGGCTTTACCTTTTCACCCTTGCCCAGCCCCGGAATGTTAAGGGCGAATACCACGCCGCCCCCCAGCAACAGGGCAGTTACCGTCAATGCGATCCATTTGAACAATGACTTGTTTGATTTAGCCGCAGACTTGCTGATCTCTTCTCTCTTTTTTGCCTTTCCCATCTCTTCTCTCCTTTTGAAAAATCAGTTTCTGTTTTTATTGCAGCAACCGCCGCCGCAGCCGCTTTTTGCGGGAGACTGCGAAGCGCCATTCCTTCCCGTCGTTGCTCGGTACTGTTCAGCGGAAAAGTTCTGGAGAATACTGCTTCCGTATCCCAGGGCTGTAACGGTCTCGGCGAGAATCTCGGGTTTTGCGGCCTTAGCATCGTAGGCAACAGCAACCTGTCCGCTATCCACGTCCACCTCCACCGACGCCACGCCGGGCTTTTCCTTGAGGGCCTTTTCGATCTTTCCGGCACAGCTGCCACAGGTCACCCCCTGCGCCTTCAGCACCACCACCGAGTCGGCCTGCACGCCCGACCCCGATGGATTGAGGGCAAACACGGCACTAACACCGAGCAGCAGTGCGAATGCCGCGGCAATTCCCACCTTGAACGCACAAGTCATGGTTTTCATCATTCAACGCTCCTTTGTCATTTTCTGTTGCCGCAGCCGCCGCCGCAGCCCATCGATTTCACCTTCGTTCCGGGATCTCTGCCGGTTATCGCCCTGAACCGCTCGACGCTCAGCAACTCCGCGACCCTGTTCCTATACCCTAATCCAGCGACCGTAGAGGCGATGACATCGAGTTCGGTTTTCTTCGAATCGAATCCGACGACCACCCAGCCGCCATCTACGTCAACCTCCACCGCGGCTACTCCCCTTTTCGCCTGGAGCGCCTTTTCGATATCGTTGGCGCAACTCCCGCAGGTCATGCCGGCCGTTTTCAGCACCGCCACATTGTCCGCCGTGGGCTTGATTCGGACGGAGAAGGCAAAGGCCGTCAGCAATGCAACAACAGCAATGACCAGGACGATATTGATGATTTTACCCTTCTTCATTTTACCCTTTTCCGTTTTTCGAAACTGCCGACCGTCACTCGGAAGCGTGGCATTGCGGTATTCCTATCAAACTCTGTGCCAACACGTCGTGTCACCTCAAATGCCTGAAATGACATGACTTATAATAACGGGGAGGCCGATCTGGAAACTGTCGTGGAGAATATTCTCCAGGCCGTTGTAGAATTTTCCCGTTTCGGGTTTCAATAAAAGCAGTGTAAAGCATGTTGCTTCGGATTTTCAATATGTTATTGAGTTGGCGCGTCCCTTGCTTATCTCCTCTAAAAAACCAGAACCGGAGGTTTACGATGTACACGAAAATGATGCCAATCTTTGCAGCCCTTTGTTTACTTGCCCTCCCCTTAAACGCCTTTGCCCTTGAACAGAGCTTCACTCAAAACGGCCTGAAAGCATTGATAAAGCTCACGCCGGATGAACTTGTCGCCGGGAAAAAGGTCGATCTTGTCCTCAAGCTGGAAAAGGACGGGCAGACCGCCACGGACAGGAAGGTGACCCTGGAGGCCTACGGGAAGGAAGCATCGGAACCGACAATCAAGAGAGAGGTCGATCTCCTGGACGACGAATACGTCGATTCATGGAGTTTCGAAAAGCCGGGCGACTACAAAGTGGTGGTGAGCATTGCCGACCCTCAAAAATCGGGTGAAGCGCTCCACTACGAGGTGAGAGCCTCAGTCGGCGCAGCAAAGGACGCCGGCCATAACGGCCACGAAGAGCACGGCTTCTTCTCCCACCACTTCGGCAAGAAGGGATGGTGGATGGGAGGGCTTATGCTCCTCATCATGGTGCCGATGATGCTGATAGCACTATAAATTTATTGAATGCAAGGGGAATAGCCATGGATATCGTCAGAGACCCGGTCTGCGGCGAATTGATCCAGTGGCGAAAGGCCGCCGGCGTTATCTCTTTCCGGGAGAGGCTCTACTATTTCTGCTGCCGGGAGTGCCTCGAAAAATTCCAGCTCTCTCCGCAGCGTTTCGCAGAGTGAGTGCCGAAACCTTTGGGCGCACCCCTTGTTTGGATACTCCTTTGTTGGGGGGTGCGCCGTTTTTTCCAAATCCAGGGCAAAACCAGGAGAAAGAGGTATGAATAGAAAGCTTATGTTGCTTCTCATGGGAGGACTTCTCCTCCTGTCCGGCTGCGCCGTTATCGATTTCCTCGACGGCAAGCATTTCGACCACTCCGGAGAGTACAGCCGGCCGCAAGAAAGTCGCGGATACACCGGGGGCAGCAGCTCAGGTGGTGGCCATTCCCACTGACAAAGGAGACAAGATGAAAAAGCTTCTCATCGCGGCGCTGATCCTGAATGTCTTTACCCTGTCGGGATGCATGGGACTCATGCACGGTGATCACCACAGTGACCGCATGTCTGGCCACCACGGGACGCAACAACCCTCCGAGGACGAGGCGCGACCTTCCGATGGCAGCCATTCCCACTAAAAGGAATTAGAAGAAGAACTATGAACAGATCGGAGCATAACTCATGACAAAAATCTACAACAACCTGACCGAACTCATCGGAAGGACCCCGCTCCTTCGGTTGTACAGGGTTACAGCCGGCCTGGAAGCGGATGTCGTCGTGAAACTGGAATCGTTCAATCCCG
>WSYB01000041.1 GCA_009773645.1 Geobacteraceae bacterium | reverse complement strand
GCGCCAGACAGTAACCTGGGAGTACAGCGATCCGGGAGCACTGCCGTTCTCAGGAGGGCACAGCGTGGTGGCCGACAAGACGGGGCTCTACATCCGCGATATGCACTCCGAAACAATCCAACCGGAAAAGGGATACGGCATTTCGGCCTTTGCCCCTTGGGTTTTCCTGAAAGATAAGTGGCAGGTGAAAGGTGACTTCTCCCTCCCCCCGCTCCGGGACCGGAGAGGGTACGAGACAATGAAGTCAAGCAGCGAGAAGGCCCGCCTGTCCGGTGTAGTACACCGGTGAATGAAAGACGAGTCAGGTTCTCATGGCATCACTGAAGACAGGGCGCATAAAGCTCCGCTCGTAGCTGAGAAAACAGTGGGTTTCTTCGTAGTACCTCATCGCTGCCTGACATTCAGGGTCGTCAGCGGCCTTGGCGCGGTACTCTTCGTAGGCCGCGAGACTGGGGAACGTAAAAAGCGCGACGGCAATGTTGCTCGGTCCCTCGTGGGGCATAAAGTAGCCGTGATGAATGCCGCCGAACTTTTCCACCAGGGGAATCCACATCTTTCCATAGATTTCAAATTCTTTCAGCTTTTGCGGGTTGAGGACATATTTGAGATAGCAGGTAACCATAGTGGCGGCTCCTTTCGTGATAATGAGCATTCATGTTGCGAAATCAGTCCAGTGTGAATAAACAGTCTCCGTAAGATCCAACGTAGTAGTAGTTCAGAGGCGCTGCACCTCTTTATCGCGCAGCGCCCCCCGGTCGCACGCTCGCAGGGAGGAGCCTTTATTCACTGCCGAATTTCGTCTTAAAGGCGCCTTTTTGCCACAGAAAACATGCGTTTAAGGCCTAAAATATGGCTTTTTTTGCCATATTGTTCAATAATAACTGCCTGTTATCTTGGTCCGACCCCAGAGGCAACCCGAGCAAGTGAAGAATCAAACAACGTCCCTTCAGGGTCTCTGTATTTTTTGTAATATGATTTGTGAGCTCTCGGAGGATTATGTCCGAAAGAATCAACTTCGCGGGGCTTTCCTTGAACTGTGAAAGCATTTTCAATAAACCGGATTCTAGTTTGAGGCCATTGCTCTCAAATATTGATGTGTCTATAGTTATTGCACCATAGTCCATTCCATTCCCTCCATCTAACGTCAAAAGGGTGTGCGGCTTGACCGCACCACCCGCGAGTTAGATATTGGGGGAGCCATGCTCGTAAAAATATTATTTACATTCATCTTTCTTTTGAATCCAATGAACACCAGTTTTGTCTATGCTGATAACATCAACGGGCGGAGCGATATTGACGTTATTAATGTCGGCTGCAATCTCAGATTCAACCAAAATTTTAACTGCTGCAATTGCATTAGTGTCGGTAATTGTCAAACCACTAGCAATGATTCTATTAATAGTATCCCTTTTTCCAAGAATTGTATGGGTGATACCATTGGGCGAATTGGGGCATGTCAGACCGGGGCAATCGTTGGGGAAGATGGCGACTCCTACCGTATTAAATACGCTGACAACAGCTTTATAGCCTCTTGCAAATACGAATGGTGCGCCGTTTTCAAACCCCAAAAAAACTGCATTAACAAATGTTGCTTCATCCTTATAGGTTTTGTTCATAGATTTGACAGCGATAGGCAGTCGCGCTTGGATCAACTCATCAAATCGTTTGACTTTTTCAAGAGTAGTTCCGTTGCCGGAAAGTGCTTCTCTTGCGATTCCGTATGCGTCAAAGCCGCTTTCAAGTTCGACGACATACCCAGAGAATGCGAAATATATAGAATCTTGATGAGCAATTTTGCAGAAAGTCTGCTTCTTAATTGTAGTTGCAGCTCCAAAAGGGACACCAAGACTGTCAGCCGCAACGACGACTTGAGTGGGTGTCCTTATAGCCATAATGCAAGTTCCTGTAGCGATACTCGATTGGCACAAAAAAAACGACGAACTGAATATCAAAGTCCTAAATATATGAGGTTTGGGGATACCGGTATGAGGATTGGGTATAAAGATGATCGTAATCGCTCCATTATAGATCTTTCGTATGAAGATATAGACGTGTCTGGTGATGGAGAAAAATGGTTTCATTTCGCTGGCCAAAATTGCAGTTTGCCTCATTTTAAAGATTCCAATTTTTAATCATCTAACTCCCTTATAGTGGGAATTCCGCTGATCTTCCCTATCTCCTAGCCCTGCCAGAAGGTAAGAGCAGTTTGAGATTTGTACAACTATTTGAAGTTAAAACGGTTACAGGATGAATAAATGTTCCATTTTGGATGTTATGGGGTTTTCCGCTCAACATCCCACTGGCCTTGCGATCTCACTTTTGGGTTTGCCCTTGACATAGATCCTTCCTGGCTCAAACTCGCTCCATTATACGCCGCTAACATTATTAATCAAGACGAACTTTTCCCACAAAAAAGAGGCCGACCCCGCCGGGATCGGCCTCTTTGCGGCACAAGACAACCTTGTTTCTATTCCCGTCCCGGCGGCTTTTGCCTTAACTCCTTGCCGGCGGTCCATCCGGCGCTCGCCTCGGGGTAGCAGTCGAACAGGGGAATATACGGCTTGATGTCGATCAGCGGCGTGCCGTCCAGAACATCGATGCCGGCCACATGGAGGATGTTCCCCTCGCGCCGCAGGAGCCTCACCACGGAAAGCCCCAGTCCGTTGGGGCGGCAGGGATGGCGGGAGGCAAAAACGCCGTGGGGCTCGTCATCGAGGAAGGTCGGCCGGGAAAGGATCACTTCCCCGGCCCGGTCGAAACGGTAGATGAGGTAAAGATGGGAAAACGTCTCGATATCCTGCAGGGCGGGGGCGTACTCCGCACATACCTCGACGGTCCCCTCCGCATCGGGCCGAAACGCCCCCTGGATGGGGGATTCCTCTTTGGTCCGGAACGGTGTATGAATGATGCCGATGGAATGCAGGGTTATTTCCATTACGTATCCTTATCCGGGGAACCGCCCCTCACCCTCTTTTATCCTGTTTAAGAATCAACTGTATCGCCCACTTGCCCGACTGTGCTGCCGGAGGCAGCCCGCCTCCGGGGAAAAGCCATTGTCCGCACATGTAAAAATTCTTCAGCCCCGGCAATGTCATCTTGATGCTCTTAGTGATATTTTTGCTCGTCGGCATGAAGCCCTCATAAGCCCCTTTCCATACTCCGGTATATCGTACATCGGTTTTGGGCGTAGCAATGTCAATCGCATCGATGTGCGCTGTTATTCCCGGCAGATGCTTTTCCATGATGGCAACGGAATCTTTCTCAATCTGCTTCTTTTCGGTTTCATAAGCTTCTCCCTCCAGATCTTTCCAGAGTTCCCACGGGCTTTCATACCGCACTACCATAACGGTCTTGCCCGCCGGTGCCATGGTTGGGTCAAAGCAATAGTTCATGATCGTGTACCCCATATCCAATGGCGTCCCGCCGATTTTCCGGCCCTTGGCGAGATGCGTCTGCACCGGATACTCAGTCTTGATTTCCATGTCAATGCCGAAGGATACCTGCACAATCGGAGTAAAAAGCGGCCACGTGCCATACGCCTCTTCTATCTGTCCGGACAGATAGTTCCCCCCAAGCATGGTATAGAGTGTCGAGTGCCCGTCGGCTGCGCTGATGACATAATCCGCCTTGCTTACCGTGCCATCCGCAAGGGCAACAGCGGTGGCCGTATCATCCTCAACGATGATGTTCTTTACCTTTTTACCGAGAGTCAGCTTACCCCCAAGGGATGTGTACTTCTCAGTCATTCTTTCAACCATGGGGAGCGAACCGCCAACGAGGTATCCGGCATTTTTGTGGTAAAACCAGCCAAGCATCATCAGGAAAGCCAGGGCTGAAAAATCGCGCTCTCCATATAGATTGTCGAAGAAGAAGGAGAGCCGTTTGTTCTTGAAGTTCAATTTCTGAAAATAGTCACGACAACTTTTATTCCCGTATCGCATCATCAACATGATTGCCCGCGGCATTTTACAGATGGCGCGAATGTAATCCAGGACGCTTCTCAACTCCGGCGGGTCGCTGAACAGCTCCAAGAGCGCCCCTTTTCTCATGTCGGCGCACATTTTTTTTATGGTTGCGGTATCTTCAGGGGCGATTTCGATCAGGTACCTTTCCCAACGGTCGATGTTCGTATAGAGGATAAAACTGTTACCCTCTTCATCGAAAATTTTGGTATGTACGTCATGATCGATGATCTTTACACTGTCCGTAATGACGTCCGTTTCCCTCCAGATGTCATGGAACGGCCCTCTTGCGGTTCCAACCAGCCAGTGCAGACAGTAGTCGAAACGGTACCCTTTCCTTTCCCATGCAGTACACTGGCCGCCCGGAACGGTGTGCATCTCGACAACTTCGGTATCATAGCCATTCTTTTGGCCGTATATTCCGGCAGAAAGGCCGGCGACTCCTCCACCGATTATGACGACTTTTTTATTCATGGGTGTCTCCCGGGTTATTATTGCGGCAATAGACGCTGTCCGAAGCTTCACACTTCTCTCCGCTCCCCTGCATTTCATCCAGAAAAAATGCGCGACCCGCCGCACTGATCAGGGAAACGATCTCCTCCACCCCGAATTCATACTTCCCGGCAGCAATGTAGCAGGCCAGCCCGTGGGTAAATATCTTCAGCCTGAGCAGAAGCGACGCTGCCCCCTCGTCGCTGAGTTTCGGGGCTTCCGGCTCTTCTTTCATCTGACCGAGAAGACGGGCATTGACCTTGTCCCGCAGCTCCTGTTCCAGGTCGAAACTGATGATGTGCGGCAGGTAGAAGAGGCGGAACAGCGACGGCTCGTCCCTGGCAAACAGCACATAACCCACCCCCATGTCGAGGAAGGGATGGCCGGTTATGGGCCGAAACTGGTAGTCGAGCAGCATTTCGTAGACCTGCCGTCCGATGAGGTCTTTGAGCTCCTGCATGGAGGAAAAGCCGGTATAGACGGGGCGAGTGGATGATCGCAACTCACCGGCGATGCTGCGGGCCGAGAGCTGCTCCCATCCCTGTTCACGGACAACCTTGATACCGGCGGCAAGGATGGCGTCCCGGCTGAATTCAGTTTTCGGCGGCATATGTACCCTCTATCAACATTAAACAACGCTTGTTGTGTAACGCATGTTACATAACAGACAGCACTATGTCAAGGAAGATTATGATGAGGGAGAAGGTGGCCGAAGGACTCCCCCTCACTCCCTCAGGAGAGGGAACTGTTTGCAGTTATAGCGGTGCGATGCTAATCAGTTTTCTCCTTCAGGTATTTCGCCTTAAGATTGTACGGAATCATCCACTCCCCCTGTGCCCTGGCGGGAAGCGACTTCTTCAGTTCAGCGGCGATTGCTGCGGCGTCGCCGGATTTGGCCGCCAGCTCCCGTGCCTTCGTGTCAAAGGCAACCAGGTAGCTCTTCATGTCCGCGATATCCTTTTTGCCCGAGAGCGGCCCGTGTCCCGGAATGATCCGCTCCACATCCAGCGCCGCGATGTAGTCCAGGTTCTTGAGCCAGCCGGCAATGTCCCCTTCCGCCATGAAAGGGTGAAAGTCGGTGAAGAGAATATCCCCGGCAAAGAGGAGCTTTTTGTCCGGGAGATGGACGAGAATGCTTCCGCTCGTGTGGGACGGGGCGACGTAGATCAGCTCGATCCTCTCGCCGCCGAGCTCCATGGTCATCCGCTCGGTGAAGGTGAGGGTGGGAAGGGCGATGGTTGTCCCGGCCATATCCTCATCAGTGAGGCCAAAGTTTTTGGCGTTCTTCAGGGTGGGCTCCCCGTTGCTCTCCAGGTTCTTCCGGTCGTTTGCATGGGAGACGATTACCGCCCCCAGCCT
The DNA here is from genome assembly GCA_009773645.1 of Geobacteraceae bacterium. Lineage (GTDB taxonomy): Bacteria > Desulfobacterota > Desulfuromonadia > Geobacterales > Geobacteraceae > WSYB01. The sequence goes on along the minus strand of WSYB01000041.1, from coordinate 22,205 downwards.
GGCGAATTCGGCATTGCCGAAGGCGTGATCCAGGTGGTAGTGGGTGTTGACCACGTACCGGATCGGTTTGTCAGAGACTCGCCTGATGTCCTTGATGAAGCGTTGCGCCTCCTTGGCGGATATGAGGGTGTCGATGACGACGATGCCGTCTTTTCCGACAATGATCCCCGCATTGGCGGCGAAACTGTTGGCAGGCGAGCCGTTCTTCACATCCACATACGAATAGACATTGTCCGCAATTTTCGTCAGCCCCTCCTGGGCGAACGCGCCCCGGCTAAACAGGGAAATGAGGAGAGCGACACACAACACAACAAACCTTTTCATAGATATCCTCCCTTTTGATTTCAGTACATTACAGGCAGCCGCCTGTTCAATCCCGCGGGAAATGCCGCCGGACAATCCCTTCAACCTCCGCAAGCCATGCCCTCCGCTGCTCCAGGGTGCTGGTGACAACAATGCCGAACGTCCTGCGACAGACATTCTCCACCCCGCACAGGCCGAAGATGCAGTTTTTCCAGATGGTCTCCAGGGGGTCGCCGAACACCTTCAATTCCCGTTCTTCATCGGTATTGGAGGTATTGAATACCAACGCGGCCCTGGCCCGCAAAAGGCCCCTCGGCACCCCTTCGCCGCTGTCCTCTTCGAGAAATTCATAGGCAACGCCGGGCCGGATGACCCGGTCCACCCACCCCGTAAGGATCGCCGGCGGCTGGCCCCACCAGTTGGGGTGAATGACGACGATACCGTCCGCCGCGGCAATCTCGGCGCAATGCCTCTCGATGGCCGCTTCCAGCGGGGCATCCTTCGGAATCTCCCCGGCGGGGAGCAGAGGATCGAACCGCTCCTCGCAGAGGTCGTGAAAATGCACGGCATGGCCGTCATCCCGCAAGGTGTCCGCAACCGTCGCGGCAATGGCGTGGTTGAAGCTTCCCCTGCCGGGATGGCCGAGAATCACCGAGATAATCATGGTTGCCTTCCCTCCTCGTTATCTGACCCCAATCCCTATAAAATACCCTTTTTACCCCTGAGGTGATTTGTCCCTGACATCAACGGCCATGTCCATCGCCAGACGGCCGAGCAGCGCAACTCCCTCAACCACCTTATCGGACCAGAAAGCCGCATTGAGCCGGAGGCAGTTTCGGAATTTCCCCGGCTGGGCAGAAAAGAGCGGGCCGGGGGCGAAGGTGATTCCCTGCTCCCGCGCCTGTTCGTACAGCTTGAGAGAATCCACCGTTTCCGGCATCTCCACCCAGAGCACGAATCCTCCCTCCGGCCTTGATACCCGCGTCCCTGCCGGAAAACACCGTCCAACGGCCTGGCCGAGAAGTGACATCTGCCGGATGTAAATGCGGCGAAGCCGGCGCAGATGGAAGTCATAGCCCCCGTTGGCGAGGAATTCGGCAATGGCGAACTGCGGCGGAACCGAAGTGGTGAGACTCGTCACCGCCTTGAGCCGCTCCACCTGCGGCGCGAACCTCCCCGGCGCGATCCATCCTACGCGATAGCCGGGGGCGATCGTCTTGGAGAAAGACGAGCAGAGGAGCACAAGCCCTCGGCTGTCGAAGGCCTTGGCAACGATAGGCCGTTGGACGCCGTGGCACAGGTCACCGAAGATGTCGTCCTCTATGAGCGGAATTTCGTGGCGGGCGAGGAGTTGCACCAGCTCTTTTTTGGCGTCGTCGGGCATCAGGCTCCCCAGGGGGTTGCTGAAGTTGCTCATGACGAGGCAGGCGCTGACCCTGTTGTTTTCGAGGACATAGCGCAGCGTTTCCACGTTGAGCCCGTATGCCGGATGGGCGGGTATCTCAAGCGCCTTCAGCCCGAGAGAGGCTATGGTTTGCAGGGTGTTGAAGAACAGGGGGGATTCCACGGCCACCGTGTCGCCGGGACGGCAGACGGCACGCAGGGCGAGCGTTATCGCTTCGGTGCAGCCGTTGGTGACGAGGATTTCGTCCGGCGATATGGTGCATCCGGCGGTCATCATGCGGCGGGAGATCTGTTTCCGCAGCCGCATGCATCCGGCGGGAAGCTCGTAGGCAAGGCTTTGCAGCCGGTAACGGCGGGCCTCCACCGACAGCATCCGGTTGAGCCGGTCAACCGGGAGATTCTCCATGTCGGGAACGGCTGCCCCCAGTTGGACAAGGGCAGGGTTTCCGGCATCACGGAAGATCATGAGCGCCAGTTCCCCCGTGTCCACGGTTGTGGGGCGCAGCATGGGAGGATTGATCTCGGGCGTCCGCGGCAAGGCAGGCAGGCGCGGACAGACGTAATAGCCCGACTGGGGGCGCGCCGTCACCACGCCCCGGTCTTCCAGCAGCCCGTAGGCCTCCATTACCGTGGAAATGCTCACCTTGAACTGCCGGCTCAGGCTGCGCACGGAAGGAACCCGCTCCCCCGGCCGGAACGTTCCCTGCTCGACCATTACCGCGATCCGCCCGGCCACCTGTTCGTAAAGGGGGATTCTCTCCTTAGTAACCGTTTTCATGGGAGCCATTCTATGCGCCTCGCCTGTTGCGGTACAGATACAGTTTGTCTGCTGCATGACCGGTACAGTTGCGCGAAGCAGCCGCTGTACCGGCAACTTATATCAGGCGGTGCATCTAGTTTTTTACGACCGTCTCATTTTATGATGCAAACTATGAAAACCTTACTGGAGAAGATTATGCTGATCCGCCTGGCAAAAAACGGTGGCTTCAAGATCGAAGGGGATTGCCGGGGAATCCTCATCCGCTGCGAAGAAGGGATTCTGTGGATCACGCAGACGGGAGACCCGAATGACCATTTTTTAGCCCCGCAGCAGGAATTCATCATCAGCCGCAAAGGAACGGTGATTGTGGAAGCGCGACGGGACGCATGCATAGCGGTTGCCGACGCCACATGAAACCTGCAAGGCAGCTTGCGGAATGATTTGCCGGCTCATCTTTTGAGAAGCTGGTCGACCAAACCACGAAAACCCCCATTCCAGATCACGTCCCACCACTTATCCGCGTGAGCCGAGAAATGTAGTTAGCCTTAATAACATACAATTCCGACCTTTTAAAGGCCATTCTGTATCGGCCATCAATCCGAACCATTCTAATGTTAGGTATTGTTATTATGTTCTACAGTTATTACAATTTTTCCTTTGAAATGTCCTTCTCCAAAATACCGGAAAGCTTCAGCAGTCTCGCTTAACGGGAAACATCTATCTATAACAGGTTTTACTTTGCCCGATTCAATAAGCTCGCTAAGGATGTCTAAATTTTTGTTTGGCTTATGCATTATTAAAGTCATTTTCTTACTTCCGATCATGGAAACCAATGATCCAAGGGACACGAGTTGTAATATCCGAGCAGATCTGCCGCCGACCGTGACATAGATTCCATCAGAACTTAATGCCCGCCTATAATCGAAAATTGAACGATCTGTTTTTACATCAAGGATCAGATCGTAACACTTCCCATTGTTGGTGAAGTCTTCTTGTGTGTAATCAATAACGTGGTCTGCACCAAGGGAGCTTATCATGTCCAACTTACCTGTGCTGTCCACGCCGGTCACGTCAGCGCCGAATGCTTTGGCCATCTGAATGGCAAATGTGCCGACACCGCCACCAGCACCATTGATCAACACTTTTTGTCCCGGTTTAATCTCTCTTTTGTCGCATAGCCCCTGCAGTGCGAGGAGTCCCGCTTGAGGTGTGGCAGCTGCTTCTTCGAATGTCATGCCGGCCGGCTTCAGCATTAATTCATCTTCACTAGCACATGCATATTCGGCAAATCCTCCCCAATAACCCTCGCATAGGTCTCCGAACACCTCATCGCCCGGATGAAACCTTTTTATGTTTCTTCCAACCGTTTCAACTCGTCCTGCTATGTCACAGCCGAGTATTTTGGTTTTTGTCGGCTTAAGAAGCCCGCTCCCAAGGCGATACTCTAACGGCCTACCCGTTAGCATATCCCAGTCCCATGAATTTATTGAGGCCGCATGAACTTTTATCAAGACCTCATTTTCTTTGGGAGCAGGTTTTTCTACCTCTCTTAATTCAAGAACATCCGGCAATCCGTATTTTCCGTACACAATTGCTTTCATTCTTTTGTGACTCCCACAGAGATTACGACAGGCCCCAATCTTTGTTCAGTCTCTACTCTTCGCTGAGCTTCGGCAGCTTGCTCAAACGGATAGATTTTATCGACGATTGATTTTATTTTGCCCTCCTCAATCATTTCCTTGAGTGCGAGCAGTTCCTCTTCCTTTTCTCCGGCAAAAGCAAAAATCGCTGTCTTATCGGTAAACCTGGACGTCAGGACAGATCTCAGCATGTCGGAGATACGCGGATTTGCCATCAGGTAGCGTCCCTTGGGGTTGAGCGATTTAATGCATGCGGAATAGGAACTTCTGGCAACCATGTTCAAAATTACGTCATAGGTTTTGCCTTTTTTTGTGAAGTCTTCCCTGGTATAGTCGAAGAAATGATCAGCTCCGATCCGGCGCAGCATTTCCTCCTTGATGGTGCTGTCAACTGCCGTCACCTCGGCCCCCATTGCCTTGGCAATCTGCACGCCAAAAGTGCCGATGCTTCCGCCCGCACCGATGATCAAAACCCTTTCCCCGCTTCGGATATTCGCTTTTCTCAAAAAGTGAAGTGCATTCAGCCCGCCCAAAGGTACCGCTGCCGCCTCTTCAAAGCTCACATTGCACGGTTTCGGCACAAGCGTGTAGCTGGCCGGCAGGCACACGTATTCGCCATATGCGCCCAACCGAAGTCTGGTACTCCCGAAAACCTGATCTCCCTTCCTGAACTTTGAAACGTCTCTGCCGACGGATTCAACTTCCCCAGCCAGATACATCCCTAAAATGGTTCTTTTAGGTTTTCTAAGACCTAATGTTAGTCGCACGGGGAGCCAAAGCCACTTCACCGGGAAATGACAACTTCGCATTTCACAGTCAGCCTTCGTTACCTCTGCCGCATGTACCCTTATCAAGACTTCATCGTCCTTGGGTGCAGGTTTTTCAACCTCTTTGACCTGGAGAACATCCGGTGATCCATATTTTGTATATACGATCGCTTTCATGAGCATTCAAATTCACTTTCGTCTCATTTATATCTGTTTGGTAGACCCGGAAGCGATTGCAGATGGATTGAATCCTTTAATTATCAGCCATACCGCCAAAACCATTTCTTGCAAGGCCATTGGAAGATTCAAACCCATGTAGATCGGCGTTATGAGACCGATGAGACGGAACATTAATAGCAAGCTTGCGGATATAGTCAATGTGGTTCCAATAAGACCCCAACTTGATAACCATCGGGGAACTAGTTTTGATTGATAAAATATATAATAAAACATTAGTCCACCTAAGCTCAAGGCCAGTATCATTGCCACATGGTTCACCAAATCACGTCCTGCCCGTAATAATCCACCTAAGGTTTGAAAATACGATGAATCCGGAGCTCCAGCTTTTACAAATTCCTGGCTTAATACCAATAGTAATAGTAGGCTGATTGCACCAATAATAATGAACACTCCCGCAATAATCCTGAAACCAACAAATCCAAGAGCTAGGCTTTCATTATATTTTCTTAAAATTGGATACAGCAAAATTGCAATTCCAACATATGCAGCAGCCATGATAAACTGAAAAAACGCTCCTATCAGTACCTGGTTTTCATTTGCTGAAATTTTAATAAGATAATCCGGATCCTCTATAATAGAAACAACACTGAGTATGCCAGCAACCGTTGCAGTTATAAACAATGCTCCTGCAATTCTTGCGATCTTTTTGTCAGAATTCATTTTTGTCTCCACTCATTTCTGGACAATTCACACCTTTAATCAAAAGCCAAAAGCCGACTATGAGTTCAAAAAAGCAGCTCGGCACCCAGCAAATTATTTGAATTGTCATTATCGCCGCGTAATGCGGTGAAATAACAGTTATCAAAGCATAAATAAAAATGAGCGCATATGAAAGAATTCCAAAACCTGACAATATCCCGGGCACGTATTTCGACTTGAATAATAAATATAAAAATACCATCAAATTCAGCCCAAGAAATACCATGGGAATAGCAGATAGAGAAATACGCGCATTGAGAAATAATCCGACGAGGGCTTGTAGCTGCTCCGGCTCAAATACCGTCACAGAGGCTCGACCGTTTAACATCAGCAAAGCAATAAAACTGCCGAGCGCAATAACTGCCAATAGAATGGCCTCTGTCAATTTCAAGAAAAGCGCAAGCGAAGCAAGGTTCTTGTTTATTGATTTGAGGATTATATACAGAGCCAGGGCTAATACGAGTGCAACGGCTGATGTGATGAGGTCGTTAATGATGCCGATACGAAACAGAAACTCATTGGCCAGAATGTTATGAGCAGTATCTGCGGCATTTTCTGCCACAATGAATTTGGAGTGAACAAAAATCCAGTTGAGTAAGGGGATCATTAGACTCAATAGGAACATGATGCCGGCGACTTGTGCAGCTTTACGTAACGTCATATCGGAACTCCTGCGGTTTTGCGTCGCGATATCTTCGATATGGTTTGTCATTTCAATCCTCTTATTTTATTTGCTCATCGTGTCCCGTTTATACCCGTTTATATCTGTTTGGCAGACCCGGAAGCGATTGCAGATGGATTGAATCCTTTAACTATCAGCCATACCGCCAAAACCATTTCCTGCAAGGCTATTGGAATATTCAATATGATCGTTTTCGTCGAAAACGGCTCCTCGCCGAACAGAACCAGTAAAGCCGCTGATAACGACAATGCAGCTGCCAGAAAACCCCAACCTGACAGCCATCGGGGAACGAGTTTTGATTGATAAAAAATATAATAATACATCAGAGCACCCAGGGTAAAAGCCATAAATCCCAAATTGTTCGCCGCTTCACGTGCTGCCAGCAATAACGCGCCTGTGGTTTGAATATGGGAAGCATCCGGAGCTCCTGCTTTTACATATTCCTGACTTAAGGTCAATAGTGACAACAGGCCGATTGCAGCAACAAAAAAGAGTACAGCCTCAATAATCCTGAAACCAACAGACCCAAGAGCTAAGGGTTCATTATGCTTTTTCAAGACTGGGTACAGCCAAATTGCAATATTGGCACATGCAACAGCCATGATTAACTCAAATAGCGCTCCTGTTAGTACCTGGTTTTCATTCGCAGAAAATTTACTAAGATAATCCGGAGTATCCAGAATAGGTCCTGTTAAAACAACACTAGGTATGCCTGCAAACCCAAGAATAAAAAACACTCCCACAATTATTGCGGTTTTTCTGTTTGCATTCATTTAATTATCTCCTTTTTTTTACAAAAACAGCACAACGGCATTACTCTGTTTCCGAGCCATCCTTTGCTTATGGCCAAAAATAGTGCTTCTGCCAGCCACAAGCCCAGGGCGACAAGGGCGACGATCTTGTTCTGATTGTTTAAGACGATATAAAGCAGGACCGCCAGGACAACAATTCCAATACTGGTAACCAAGTCCGCAAAATTGCTGATCCGCATCAGGGTAAGCTCATTTGAAATATTAACAAGGATATCGGATATACTACCGGAGCCAACTGGTGAAATTTCCCCTCTTGTAACTGATCCGAGCAGCATACCACTGCTCAAGCTGGTAAAAACAACGATCAAAAACGCTGCTCCTAAAAGCCTGGGTGTATTTATATCTGAATTCATATTTCCCCCCTTGCAGCAAGGAGAGGATAAGCCGTTGCCTTGAGATCAGTACAGTACGCCGTTCCTACAAACCCGTACTTCCAGCCTTCCCTGACATTTATATCGGTCACACAATAACCGGGCCCCGCATCATGGAGTAGTTCAGCGTATGCCCGTTCATAGCGATCGTTGATCTTGATCGGAATAAAGAACAGCACCTGAAAACCGCACGCACAACCTGATACCGTCCGACCCTTCGTCGCGTCATACTTGACGTCCGTCAACGATTTGAACGTAACCGGCGTTCCTACGCAACCCGCAAATAACATCAAAAGAACCACTTGCATTATCGTTAAGGTCTTTTTCATCGGATCGCCTCCCCCGTGATCGTTACGCATTTCGTCGAGCCGAGCAGCCACCAATACCAGTTTTCCTGCATCGTCACGTTCAATAAAGCGGTCGCACCGGGTACGCTGTCAATCGCATTCTGGTACGCGTTTGCGACACGCTCATTCAGATTCCCGCGAAAGAAAGGGAGTTCGACCACCGGGATCGGGATGAAGTTATAGGGCATTGCGAGGATTATCATCGAACCGCACGCATTCCCTTTGGCCTCTCCAAGTTTTTGATAGTGATCAGGCGGTGTCGGCAAAACTGTTTTGTATGCCGAAGCACAGCCCGTTGCCGTCATAAATGCAATCATTAGAAAGACTGCTATGAATCGCGCTGTTACATCGTCCATTCGAGATAACATTTACACCTCTTTCGGGTTGAGATTGATGAGTTTTCATTGAATTGACGCATCCGACCGCCTTTTTACGCAAATGACCGAGACCAATGGCATTCCTAAATCACGTACTTTTTTTAGCAATCCATGCAACGCAGCCTGATCGACTACCGGGCCGGTTAAGAGAGTCTCGCCGTTGTCTTCTAGAGTGACGATCAGGTCCCCAAACCACTCCGTCCATCCGCGATGCAGATGGCCCTTGATCCTGATTTGATAGACCATTGCATGATCTGGATCGGTTTTCTGGTTGAGTTCGTTTGACATTACCCTGTACCTGTTGATAAAAGACTGTTCCACGTATGCAGGGAGAATATCTTTTAAAGATATTTATGCAAAGATACTTAAGTATTGTTTTGGGATATTGTTTTAAGGGTTTCTTTTGAGGAAAACTACGAGGTTGCGGGGAAACTGATGTTCAAGCTACAACAGACCCAACTTATCTCCTGGCCCTGCCAGAATGTAAAAACGGAAGACGGAAGGGCTCACCTTCTATTCTCGCCAGTCAATCTATCCGCCCCGTATAGCTTACTCCTCAAATCCCAGTCTTACGCCGGGTGTTTTTGGGGAGTATCTTAATTGATAGACAATTATCCCCGCGAGCGTGAGCATAATGCCGAAAACCTGTACGGCGCCAAGAGGTTCTAAAAAAAATATGCATCCCCATACTGTAGCGAGGAGCGGCTGAAGCATCAAGAGAAGGCTTCCCTCATGAGCCGGTATTTCTGTAATGCTGTTATTGATGAGATACCAGCCGAGAGTCTGGCACATGAACGCGGCAACCATCATAATCGCGTGGCTTCTGCCGTCCCATACTACGAGTGTAGCATGTTCCACAGTTACTGCGTACAGAGCGATTACAAGCGCTGCCGCCGAAAATACCGTGCTTAGTGAACGCAATTCAGGGTACTTCCCTGCTGAACGCGATTTAGCGTATCTCAAGCCTATAAGCATGCCCGCGTATGTAAAGCCCACTATCAGTCCGAGCATATATCCGATCGTCCGGCCTACCGTTGCTGTTGCGGATGGTGTCAGAAGATACAGTCCGGCCATCACTAGGGCAACAGTTATGTAATACATCACGGGTATCTTCTCCCTGAATATAAAAGCAGCAAACAAAGTAATAAAAATTATTTGGGAATTTCCTAGGAATGTTGCAGGCCCTGCTCCGAGGAAAATAATGGTCTTATGCCACACCTCCAGGTCAATACCGAGAAATATTCCCGCTATTATAGAAGGCAGAAGCCATTTGAAATGCTTTACGCCGTATTCCTCTTTATATTTAAACAGTGACATAAGCAGAAAAAATAACGCAGCGTACAATGATCGGTAAAAAGCGCTTACGGTGGTGCTGAAACTTACAAGCTTTACAGCAAGAGGCGAGAAACTTATGGCAGCAACCCCGGCAACAAGTTTAATATGGTGCCATTTGTTTGATGTAATTTTCATTTATATTATTTACTGCTGAGTTACAACCTCAGCTCTTTCCATGATGAACTAAAAAGTATCAAAATTATCTTGTCTGGCAATAAACTTTTTTTCGGAGAGAACCCGAAGTAGAAGAGGTTCCCAGCAAGGAACCACCACACCTCCGGAATCTGGAACAGGCTCTGATACTGTGGCGTCAATCCTGCCGTCAGTACGAGTACGGCTTCCTGTCTCTGCTGAACAAGGGCCATAGACCCATACCGAGCGCGATGGAGACACCGATTATTGTGAAGTTGTAGAGGTAGAAATGCTCCCCGTAGCCTGCCAGAATCCGACAGCCACAGTGGCGAACACAGCTATCATCACGAACATTCACCTGAAGTCAGCCAATCTCGGTCTCTTCATTGTGTCCGGCCCCCTGCTGCGTTCCGGCGTACAAGCAGTTACTTGTTTATTCTATCGCATCTACATTTTTCCTCTAAACCTCCCATAAATAGAAGAGTTATGCCTCCACCTGCCTTATGGGTATATTCACTTATTGCCGGGTTGTTTTTGCAAATTGAATTGCAGTTTGCCGCGCCTTCTGTAAATTTTTGATTACAAGATGTGGATGCGCAGCCTGCACTGACAAGGACCACTACCATTAGTAAAAAAGTTTTCATATTTCCTCCTTTTCATAATAAGACACGTATGCAGAGAAAATATCTTTAAAAGTCATTTACGTAAAGATACTAAAGTATTGTTTTGGGATATTGTTTTAAGGGTTTTTCGGATTTCTTTTGAGGAGAACTACGAGGTTCCTGGGAAACAGGCGTTCAAGCTACAACAGACCCAGCTCGCGGGCACGAGCTACGGCTTCGGTGCGCCTCTGGACCTGTAATTTGCCAAAGATATTTCGATTGTGCCCTTTGACAGTAGGCAGGGCGAGGAAAAGCCGCTGGCAGATCTCATGATTCGAGAATCCTTGGGCAATGAGTCGGAGCACTTCCAACTCGCGTTGGCTCAACGGCTCAATCAGGGGCTGGCCAGGGGGCAAATACGATTTCTCTTTGCCCTTCTGCACATCTGCTTCAAACACGGCCAGCAACTTACCGACATAGTCCGGCATAATCCCATGGGCAGCTGCTCCGGACAACAGGTGAGCCATCGGCGCACCTTCGTCGACAAAGATACGGATGAAGCCGCCCGGCTCTGCCAGTACCAGGGCATCACCCAGCAGTTGCACAGCCCCGTCCGTTTTGCCATGCGCATGGAGAGCGACCGCCTGCAGGACCAGAACTTTGAGCCGTTCATCCTCCCAGCCTTTTGCTTCCATCTGCCGGCGCAACGGCTCCAGCACCTTCAATGCTGCGGACGGGTCTCCCTGGGCCAGGTATACCCGGGCCCGGCTCAGGGGAAGCTCGTGCGTGTGAGCCAGACGATCGGCTTCCGCCAGATTGCCCTGGTGAAGCATTGTCAGCACTTGTGCGGCAGCAACTTCAGGCATCCGATACACGAAGTTATGCTGGCGCACGATCTGATCGATCCTGGACAGAAGAGCGGCCGCGCCGGCCGCATCTCCCTTCGTGAGCATCAGCCGGGCGAGAAACACTTCACAGATAACGAATCTGTCGATAATGTCTGCAAACTGCCGCGCCAGTTGGATACTCTGCTCCCCGTGATGTTGGGCGGCATCCAGGTCGTTCCATTCGTAGGATATACGGGCCAGGCCCAGATGCGCTTCGCAGGCAATTGGCAGCGGCTGATCGCCAAACAGTTGCAGGGCACGCCGGAAGGTCTCGGCGGCCAGATGGAGCTTGTTTTCTGATCGCTGTACGTTGCCCAAGCCGATGGTGGCCAATTTGGTGACAAAGGTATGTCCGATCGCCCGGCTGATGGATATGGCCTCCGTAAAGGCTCGACCGGCCGCTTTACGGTCTCCCTTTAGTTCATAAGCAACGCCCAGCGTCCAGGTGTTGATTGTGCGGACAGGCAGGTTATCGGGGCGCAAATACTCCAGGGCGCGCTGTGCCTGAACAATGGCTGTGTCTGCCTGGTACTGGCTGACAGCCAGGGTGGCCCGGTTGTTGGCAATACGTCCTAAAAGGTCGCGGGTCTCGATGTCCAACTCGGCGCCCTGCAGAGCGGCTTCAGCAGCCTGAAGTTTTTGTTCGACACCGGTCGTTTGGCCGGCGGTTGTTAATGCCCCGGCATACATCACCCATAACACGGGCCTTTCATCCAGTGCCGTCGTTGGCAGAGACTCCAGCCAGTTCAGTACAGGGACCAGCCCGCCACGAACATGCAGTGGTATCCCCTTTCCTGTAATCAGGCGCGTGGCGTGGTCAACATCATTGGCGGCAGTAGCATGGTGAAAAGCTTCAATCTCCAAGCCTTTATTTTCATACCATGCACTGGCACGCATGTGTAATTCGGCCACGCTCCCCCTTTCATCCCCAGTAGACGAGGCCGTGCTCTGGTGCAGCCGCTGCCGCAGCAAATCAGCAAAAAGATGATGATAGCGGTACCAACGCCGCTCGTTGTCCAGGGGAACGATGAACAGGTTGGCCTGTTCGAGATATTCCAGGGTTTCCTGCCCGGAAGCAGAAGGGTCGAGCAGGACAGCATCACAAAGAGGGCCGCACATGCGGTCGAGGATAGACGTGCGCAGCAAGAAAGTCTGGACGCTTTCAGACTGCTGTTGCAGAACTTCTTTAAGCAGATAGTCCATCACAAAATGGTGGTTGCCTGTGAAAGACTTGATGAAGCTCGTGACGTCTTTATGCCCCCGCATTGATATCGCGGCTAATTGCAGGCCGGCAATCCAGCCTTCGGTGCGGGTTTCCAGTGCGTCGATGTCTTTAGCCGAAAGGTTGAGGTCCATCATCTGATTTAAAAATGCGGCAGCTTCGGAAGAGGTAAAACGCAAGTCGGCGGCGCGTAGTTCGGTCAATTGACCTCGCGCGCGCAACCGAGCCAGAGGAAGAAGTGGATCCTCACGAGTGGCAATGACCAGTCGCATCTGCGGCGGCAGGCGCTCAAGAAGAAAGGTGAGGGCGTTATCAACAGGTCCGGCATCAATAACATGGTAGTCGTCAAGGATAAGAACGAAATTGTCCGGGACTGCGGCGACTTCATTTAGCAGGGCCGTCAGAATCGATTCAACCGGCGGTGGTTGAGGGGATTTGAGCACACCCAACAGGCCTTCTCCAATAATCACCGCTATTGTTTGCAAAGCAGCGACGAGGTAAATCAGAAAGCCAATTGGGTCGTTATCCCCTTTATCCAGCGAAATAACGGCGGCCGGTCGCTCACAACCTGCGACCCATTCGCTTACCAGCGTTGTTTTGCCAGAGCCGGCAGGTGCAGAGATGAGGATTAGTTTACCCTGTAAACCCTCGTTCAGCCGCTCGATCAGGCGGGGGCGGAGGACAACTTTAGGGCCGGGTGGGGTAATATAAAATTTAGTTGTTAAAACTGGCTTTGACATGGATCAATTACCTGAACTTCATGGTTCTCAAGAGTTCGCTCTATGGCCAGGCAGGCGGTGTCAAGGGCACGCTGAAAATCAACCTTTCCGGAGATCGTCGCACAACGGTCTTTCACTTCTCTGCTGGTAAGCAATCGCTCAAGCTTCCGTGCCGCCTCTTTACCGCGATATTTTGCCGGCCTGATCGATCCGCCGATTCCCAGCCGTTCCATTCGGGCGGCGTTATCGGGCTGATCGTAGGCCATAGGCACTACCAGTTGCGGTATGCCGGCGGCCATTGCCTGCGCGGCAGTGCCGATGCCGCCGTGATGGACGATGGCAGCCGCGCGTGGCAGGATGGTGCCGAACGGCAGGTAGTCACAGTGGGCAACACCATCCGGGAGCACCGTTGGAAGCGCGCTTCTATGCGGAGTCAGCAGCAACGCCCGCCTGCCAAGCAGGCGGGACGCTTCGACGGATGTCTTGAAGAATTGATCGCTGTGCGGGTTTGCGGTGCCGGGGGTAAAGACAATCGGAGGATCTCCGGCATCAAGAAATTGCAGGATTTCTTTTGCCAGCGGTCTTTCAGTTTTGCGGTCATAGGAATAGAAGCCTGCCAATTCCGTATGGGAAGGCCAATCGGGCTGCGGTTCGGCAAACCATTCGGGAAAGAGCCCGATTATCTTTTGCGGCGAATGGGCCCAACTGCTGAGAAACCGCTGCGCCTTCGGCAGCCCCACTTCTGCCAGCAGTGGGTTTATAGTCGGACCGAGCATCGGATCGATAAATATCTTTTCCAGACCGTTGAGTACGTGTCTCTTGAACCATACCGGCAGCCACGCCGGCAGGGGCGTGCCGGCTGTAGGCTTATGGGCGCTGGTGAAGCAGGCCGGCTGAAGATGGACCGACACGAAGGGGAACTTCCACTTTTCATGTCCGACCCGCGCGCCGAAAGAGTAAAAGGACGAGACGACTACGGTTTCCCGTGGATTGAACCCGGAGACCAGTTCGTACACCGGGCGGGTGAGCGGCAGGAAGCAATCCTTGAGAAGGATCTTCAATCCCTTCAGCGGGTGCCAGAGGTCCGGGTTCGAGAGCATTGACAGGTATGTTTCGCGGGGGCTTATACCGGCAAATTCCAGCCCCGCCTCCCGGACGACCGGCTCGAAATAGTCGTTGGTGGCCACAGTCACCCGGTGTCCCCGCTCCTTTAATGCTCTTCCGATGCCTACAAATGGATGAACATCTCCGGCGCTTCCCACGGTGATGAGCAGGGCATTCACATGAACCTCCGTTCTTTACGTCCACCTTTTCCGATTTTGAAGGTCACCGCAATTCTTTTAAACAATGATTTCTCGGTACAAGTAGGAAGTCCCGTCGTATTGAAACGGTAACGCCCAATCGTCATTATTATCAGGACCGTACCGAGAGAGAGGGCTATAAATCGTCTGATTCTCGTTATCATAGGTCACAACCGGCTATAAACGAGTGTCTGACATCAATATAAGCAGCCATGCGACCAAATGCCACCCCTTCGTTACATAAGCCCGTTTTTTATTGTTCGATCCCGCGCAGTACGAGATCGATGAATTTGTCATGCCGCCACGCCGATGGGAATCGGGTAAGGCCGAGTCGCACAATCACCAGGTCGCGCGATGGAATGATGCTGATAAATTGTCCTTCGTGTCCCACTGCGTGGAAGGCATCGGCCGGAACCAGTTTCTCGTGATCGCCGCTACGGGACTCTTTGGGTATCTTCAGCCAGAAATGCGCGCCGTACTCCTTTTCAGGCGCCTGTGGAGCAGGTGTGGTCGTGTAAGCGACCCAGCCTTCCGGTAGAATACGCCGCGGCGCCGTCGAACAACCATCCTTCGACGCCGACGCTTTGAGACGAAGCAGCAATCGCGTTGCGCTGGCTTCGGATAAACTGCGGGAATACGGCCATGTGAGCCTCCTCCACACCGGCATAGCCGGTGGTTTACTGAAAAGTTGAATTAAGATTTATCATTTGCCGTCCGTCTTCTGCCTTATCTCCACCGGGTAGACACAAAACCCTTCCAGTGTCACCTTGGCATTCCACTGGTAATATGCAGAAGCCGTTTCATAGAAATCCTTTGGGTTGGACGCTTGTTCACTTCTGCTTTGAAGCCAAAACAACTGCCTCCTGCAACGGCAGCAGCGTTCCCGTTGTCAGGTAGTGATTGAGCATGGCTTCTCCCATACGCATCTCAAAAGAAAAACTGTCAGCCATGACATACAAACTCATATCAATCCCGGCGCTAATGCCACCGGATGTAATAATTTTTTCCGTTATCTACAAACCGGCTTCCCTTGGCTTTCATGACTCCTTGGCTTCCCCGAAATGCTTATGGTCATCATTATTACCTTTCTCCAGCAGCGCCGCATGGCTCCAAGTGATCCGGCGGCTGCCGACTCTCCTCAATCCTTGCTGGCCGGCGATGGCGAGGGAATCCTCAAATTCCTGAACGGACACGTGCCCCTTCGGCTCCGCAACCAGGCAGAACGCGCCCGGCTTCAAGGCTCGGGAGAGATCGGCAAAGAAGCTGGCCGGGTCCGGAATCTCGTGCACCACGGCGAAGGCGAGGGCAAAATCGATCTTCCCGCTGAAATCATCGAGGCATAAGGAGGTGGGGGTGCACACCCGGGTGACGATCCTCTCCGCCAGCTGCGCCGCCGCGGCGCGCCGCTGCAGGGCAAGAAGCATTTTTTCCTGCAGATCGACACAGACAACCTTCCCGCCGGGGCCGGCCATCCCGGCAAGGGGGAGGGAGAAGAAGCCCATCCCCGGACCGACATCCAGGACCGTCATCCCGGCCGTGACGAAGGGAGCCAGGATTTTGTCCGGGTTGTGGATGAGCCGCCGGAGCGGGTTCACCAGCCAGTAACCGAGCCACCAGGGGCATACCCGTTTGGACATTTACGATCTATCCTTTCTGTAGAGGCAACGTCGTGGGAGTTGACCGGGCGGGTTTTCGGACCGGTCTAACTTTCTTGTTGGGACCTCTAATTCATAGCAAATTCGGAATTCGAAAAAATAGTTGTAACCTGTAAGCTAACAGGCTACAATTGACACATGATCAAGAGCTTTCGACACAAAGGCATTCAATTGTTCTTTGAAACAGGCTCCAAGGCTGGAATACAGCCAAACCATGCAGCACGATTACGGTTGCAGCTGGCCCGTCTTGATGCCGCCACCTGCGCAAACGATATGAATGCTTCTGTTTGGAAGCTTCACCGGTTGACAGGAGAGCTTGCTGATCATTGGGCGATAACGGTCAATGGCAATTGGCGTCTCACTTTCTCATTTGATGGACAAGATGCCGTGTTGGTTGATTACCTGGACTATCACTAAAGGAGATTAGTATGGCACGCATGCATAATCCCGCACATCCCGGAGAAATACTACGTGAATTTCTGCCGGAGAAAATGAGCGTAGGCGAGGTAGCGGCACGTTTGGGTGTATCGCGGCCTCATCTTTCCCGGCTACTGAATGGCCATACGGCAATGACCGCCGAAATGGCGATCAAGGTGGGCCTGCTGACCGGAACTACACCCGAGTCATGGCTGGTAAATCAGGCCAAATGGGACCTCTGGCAAGCATCGCAAAAACCGCTTCCCAAGGTTGAGCCGCTTGACCTGGAGTCGGCGGCTTGACGGCTTGCTGCACAATTCGTTGCAACCCCGCGAATCAGGCCATTTTTTGAATGTTATCAGGCTTTTCTTTTCTGAATCTCTTGTAGTAAAGCTCTTCGATAAAGTCGCCTAATGGAGCTTTCCATTTTTCCTGTTTATGATTTGCCAGGCTTCCGAACTTTTTAGGATTCATCCCAAGTTCCCTTGCCATTTGAATTTGTACGTCAGAAAGACGATACTTCCGCTTCGCAGTCATCCATTCTTCATTTTTGATACTCATCAAATTTCCTATGGTGTCGCGGCAACGGGCATGGCTATAAGCTGTGGGAGCCGCAGGCGACCGTCAGCTTCATCGCCTTGTTAGGCGACGCTCAGCAATCAAGGACCCTGCTACACCGGCAGCCAGGATCAGGAGCACCATTCCCAGCAAGTAAAAGTTGAAGCTGGTTCCGAGTATCCCTTTGAGCCACTCTGCTATCAGCATTTTCACTCCAACGACCATCAACACCAACGCGAGTGACACCTTGAGGTATCTGAACTTGTTGAGCATTCCCCCCAGCGCGAAATAGAGCGACCGGAGACCGAGGATCGCAAAGACGTTACTCGTGAAAACCAGGAACGGATCGGCTGTAATAGCGAAAATCGCTGGGATCGAGTCCACCGCAAAGATCAGGTCCGTAAACTCGACTACAATCAGGGTCAAGGCCAAGGGCGTGAGCATCAACATGCCGGGCCGGGCTTGGTCCACGGCTTCATCCGGGAGGGCGGCAGTACCGGGGAACTCGCTCTCGTATGAGGTCGGCGCTCCAGCTCGAACGACGAAGTGCTGTCCGTGGAACCGCGAGGTGATCGGAAAGAAGCGCCGTGTGAGCCGTACGATGATGTTCTGGTTGGGGTCCGAGTGCTCCGTCTTCAAGATCAGCATCTTGATCCCTGTGACGATCAGGAAGACACCAAAGAGGTAGAGTATCCAGTGGAACTCAGCGATCAGTGTGGCACCCAGTGCGATCATGGCACCGCGCATCAACAAGGCGCCTAGGATGCCCCAGAACAGCACTCGATGCTGATAGATCGCCGGAACTGCGAAGAAGCCGAAGATCATTGCGATCACGAAGATGTTGTCAACGCTCAGCGACTTCTCAACGACGTAACCCGTCAGGTACTTGACCGTCGCCGTCGTGCCATCGTTGATCACCCCGTCGACAGCATCAATCGAACTACCCAGTCCCTGCCAGTGGTTCTCGTACCCGTAGTACACGAACACGGAGAAGGCCAGGCTCAGCGTGACCCACACAGCGGACCACACGAGGGCCTCTTTCACCGTAACCACATGGGCTTGACGATGAAAGACCCCCAGGTCCAACGCCAACATCAGTAGCACAAAGACAATGAATCCTACCCAAAGCCAAACCATCTGCTACTCTCCTTCTTTCCGGGTCAAAACCGCCTAACGGGTGCGCCGTTGACCCGCCCGGGCAGCCTTATCGCCCGGTCGGTGTCCAACGGTGTTGTTGGGCACTGTCGTTCCATCCCGTACAGCTATTGTTCGGCAAGTCATCAATCAAGAGCCATATCCTGCAAAAACTGACTTCGCGAAATCCCGTAGTTTTTTAAGCATTGATTCTCCTTCTTGATGAAAGAGTTCGGTTCCATGGGCGTTCCCCGGATAGATTAACAGTTCTTTTGGACCTTCAAATAACTCGAACATTTTACGGGTATCATTTGCCCCATCATCATTTTCGGAATTTATCAATAGCTTTGGGATTTTAATGCCGCTCAATTCGTGATTGTAATAAAAGATAGTTCCTTCATATTCGATAGGAGCCGAAAGAGCGACAACTCCAACTATGGAGTCGTTATTAGTGTTACGAGCGGCTACCTTTATAGATGCGACGCCACCTCTACTCGCACCAACAAGGATTATTTTTCTTGCACCAGTTGCAGCAATGAATGAAATAGCATCTTCAAGGGTTCTCGATTGGTCATCGATATGCTCAGGATAATCATATGCCAGAATCTGATATCCATCAGAAAGTAAGGCATTAACCGCCGGCTCCCATTCGCTTTGATCGTTGGTGTCCATATTGGAAAAGACTATTGCCGTATGTCCAGCACCGTAAAGCTTGCCATTGGTGGCCCTGTGTGGAGATGACAGCGTAATCGGAATTCTGACAGATTTCATTTCATGCCCCCATTTTTAAATGCCCAACGTCATGAGCGTGACCGGCGCAGCCTTATTGCGCCCGTGTCTACGCGAGAGTTAGGAGATCAGTCAATCATGTCTAAAGTATTCCAGTTGTTTCTATGTGTAGCGGTTTCTCTTTCTGTTCTTGGATTCTCTGAAGCCAATGAGTGCCGATTCATAGACATGGTGAAATTCGGTGATAAAAGTTTGTTTGAAAATGCTGTTGTAGTGGATTCTCCCGTAGCAAATGAGTTTGCCGTCCCAAAGTTCTTTTTCAGGAGGATTCCCAGTTGGCCAGAGGGTAATGTCTTCTCCAGACTTCAGAGGTCCATTTGCTTGCAGTTTTCCGGGTTGTCTCAATCCATAGTCAACAACGCTGCCATCGTCCCACAGAAGTTTGCAGTCGAAGTACGTGATGATTCCGGGGGTTTTACCGAAATTTTTGATGACACATCTTATGTCGTGCGGCGGCTCATCGCTTTGTCGGTATTCTCGCTTCCATTTGGTTTCCACGAGCAGATAGGGACGTTCAGCAGCGATAACCGTGTCAACGCTTCTTTTCAGATGCCATCCTTGCCAGCTAAAGACCAGGAGTTGGAAAAAACCGATAGCAGCAAGACACCCAGTAAGTATATTAAGTATCTTCCTGTCACCTTTTTCATCGGCATCCTTATTGGATTCTTCGTTACTCTTTGGGGGTTGGAGTGTTTTTACAACAAGAGGAGATTCCTCGGTGCCACGCTGTACTTGGTAGGCGCTGCGTTCGCTGCTTATGGTTTTTTTGGATGGTGGCTGTGACTCAGCCAAGGCTTCGCCGCTGGTAATGGAAAGTAGAACTAACGTAGCTATTAAATAATTTCGCAACGTAACACCTTCGCTCTTTTAAAATTGGCTGGCTTTGTCTGCAACGTCGCCATATTCGTATTTGTATTGCTTTTTAAAACAAGGCTTAACTGTAATGTCTTCAGTGCTTTTGATTACTTCGGCAAAAGGTAAAACCAAAGGCGTTGAGTAACCTTCATGGTGGTAACTCGTCACCCCGATATAGGCATTATGTTTGCCCATAAACCATGCATAACCAATCATGTACGGACTTTGCCCCAAGAAAACAGTATTGATAAGATTTCTTTCGTCAATAGTAGTAATAAAGTCAGGACTACCAAATTTGTAGGCTATGACTTCTGCTAACTCCTTCATTGCCTTGAAAACTCCGTTAGATAAGGAGATAATATCATAGCCGGAAAGTTTGTTTTTGTTGTCAAATAACAACCTTACTTCTGAATAAATATCACCGATTTTAAACACTTTTAAATCGTTCATGTCCTTTGAGTTGCTAACTTTGTCAATAGTCGTAAGGTCACCTAAAATTAGGTTACCGTCTTTCTCTCTGAAAATTTCTGGGTATTTGTTCCTCAATTTGCTTTTTACAGCATCATATGGGGTTCCGAATGGTATATCCTGAAAGCTCATCGTTTCCGCTGGTTCTTTCGTATTCGAAGCCGTCGCTTTCTTCTTTTTGCTTTTCTCTGCCGGTAGTGCATGGTTGCAGAAGATAATGGGGAGGATCAAGAGCGTGATAACAAGAAACCTCTGCATGGGTTCTACTCCTCTTTTCTCAGGAATAACTCGTTATTGACCGGTTCACGTGCGCGTGAACCGGTGATCTACCCAAACGGAATGTTTAGTCTGTGAATATGAAAATACGGAATCTGTCAATGACTTTGAGACACTTACCTGGCGAATTTAGTGTAGCGAATTTTAGCTAGTCGCCGGTTTTGGCGGATTGATCCATGCCGCTTCCGGTAATGGTTTATGTAAAGGCATTTTTCTGACGAAGCGTTCAGGGTGGGCTGCATATGCAGCAGTCAGGACGGTTTGCCGTGATCGGATGGCTCCCTCAGCTCTGCCGTAATGTACCACTTCAGGTGTAAGCAGGCTGATGCCGGAATGTTTGTGTTCCTGGTTGTACCAAGGGAAGAATGTTTGACAAAACGACCTTGCGTCTTCGATACTGCCGAATCTTTCCGGGAAATCAGGGCGATATTTCAACGTTTTGAACTGGGATTCAGAATATGGGTTGTCGTCGCTCGTATGGGGCCTTGAGTGCGTTTTGGTAATCCCCAGATCAGCAAACAGAAAAGCAACCGGCTTGGATTTCATGGAAGAGCCGCGATCGGCGTGGATCGTCAACTGCCCTTTCTGGATGCCTTGTTTCTCACACGTTTCTTTGAACAGTCGTTTGGC
Organism: Geobacteraceae bacterium; assembly: GCA_009773645.1. Classification (GTDB taxonomy): domain Bacteria; phylum Desulfobacterota; class Desulfuromonadia; order Geobacterales; family Geobacteraceae; genus WSYB01. The sequence continues at coordinate 823 of WSYB01000041.1, read as the reverse complement.
CAGTTCCGACGACTCGCAGGTTGCAACCATCCAGCCAACCACATAGCGGCTGAAGATATCGAGAATCACATATAGGTAAAAATAGGACCATTTTTCAGGCCCCAGCAGTTTGGTGATGTCCCATGACCAGACTTGGTTTGGGGCAGTTGCCAGAAGCTCAGGTTTTTTGTAGTCGGGATGCCGCAACTGATTTCTCCGCTCTTTGACTTCGGCGTTTTCTTCGAGAATTCGGTACATTGTCCGAATAGAGCAGTGATAGGCCCCTTCGTCCAAAAGCGTTGCATATATCTCATGGGGTGCCTTGTCCTGAAACCGCTCGGAATGCAGAACATCAAGTACCACCTGCCTTTCCTCCGATGGCAGGGTCCGTGGCGGCGCAGGGCGCTTTTGGGGTACACGTGGCGCTGTCTTGCTGATTGCGCGTCTGCGATACAGCCCGGCACGGGAAACACCAAAGGCTTTACAGGCAGGATCGGTGCCCACATCAGGGGCAAGCATTTCGACAGCTTCCATCAGTCGTTCTCGCTCTCTGGCGGCGTATCCAGGGTGATCCCCAGGATCTGCGAGACTTTTTTTTGGACATCGATGATCAACTCGGCCTGTTTGAGGCGCTTGGCAAGGCGGGCATTCTCCTTGCGCAGTCGCTCGTTCTCGACGGCCATGGGATCGGGCTTTAACGCCTTGCGGCCCCTCTGCTTGGGCGTAAGCGCCGCAAGGCTTCCTTCATCCCGCTGGCGGCGCCAAGTGTTGAGGTTGGAAGCATAAAGCCCCTCACGACGTAATAGCGCTGCCAGGCTGCCGGGCTTGGTGCAAGAGTCGGCTT
>WSYB01000078.1 GCA_009773645.1 Geobacteraceae bacterium | reverse complement strand
CATTAACCCAAAAGGTTGTGGTAGTAATCCGGTTATCTCCTTGAATTATCAGTTTTAATCCGCTTTTTCCGTGTTAATCCGTGTCCAATTGCCGTTTTTATATTTTGAAGTGATGTGTTTATCCGCCTCTGCGGTCCCGGCCTCCCGGCCTCGCCTCGCACTTGCTGGCAAAGTCGGGGGGATGTGGTATATTTATCATGAGCATATTCAATCTGATTTTCGAAAGGAGGAATTATTAATGCTGAGTAAAGCCATGATCGACAGTCTGAACGACCAAATCCAACTGGAGAGCTATTCGTCCAACCTCTATCTGCAGATGAGCGCCTGGGCGGAAATCAAGGGGCTGGAGGGGTGCGCCGCCTTTCTCCGGGCGCAAGCGCAGGACGAGCTGGCACACATGCACCGCCTCTTCAAGTACGTTTATGAAACAGGGGCACTCCCCGTCATCGGCACAATCAAGGCGCCGCCGACAAAATACAAGTCGGTGAGCGAAGTGTTCCAGCAGGTTCACGAGCACGAGAGGTTCATCACCGGCAAGATCAACGATCTGATGAGCCTGGCTCTTGGGGAGCAGGATCACTCGACGGCGAATTTCCTGCAGTGGTATGTCGCCGAGCAGCACGAGGAGGAGCATACCATGCAGAAGATCCTCGACAAGATAAAGAATATCGGTGAAACGGGGAGCGGGGTCTACTTCATCGACAGGGCTATCGGTATGATTGCCGGAGAGAAATGATACTGGCCCTTCAACCTCTGCGTGATTTTTTGCAGGGTGAAGCTCTTGAACCATGAATAACGGGGCGATACGCCCGGAATGAACAGACAAGACAGCCCCCGGAACTCTCCGGGGGCTGTCTTTCTTCAATTACCAGCCCGAAGTCACCCCTACCGCCTTGAGTATCAACAGCGCATCCGCCACCGATATCCGGCTATCCGGGAGAGGTATTCCGCCGGCATCGATCTGTGCGGCATCACCATGCAAATATTAGTTGCACCGGGCGCCACGAGTCCGATCTCAATCTGCAAGGCCTTCACATGTCCAGCCACCACCACGGCACCGCAATAACCTTCGAATGGAGCCATTTGATACTGTCCCCGCTATGAACGAGCACACCCCGGACAGTTTCGGGATACTCCTCGATGAATTGCAGAAGGCTCTTGATGTCGAACGCTGTCGGGTTGGCGCTGTATTTCACTTCGAACGCCAGGAGCTTGCGGCCATGCTCGATAACAAAATCGACTTCCCTGCCTGAAACTGTGCGCCAGTAATGGAGCCCCGCCCTGGGTGTCATCCCTTCGCAGAGAGCGCGCAGATGAAGGTAAACCGTAGTCTCGAAATAATGGCCCAGTTCCCGGCTTCTGGTGATGCTTTCCGCGTCATAATAGCCGGAGAGAAAGACGGCGAGGGCAGGATCAACGTAGAACACCTTGGGCGATTTCACAAGCCGTTTGCTACGGTTGACGCTGAACGCCGGGACCCGCTCAATGATGTTGGAAACTTCCAGGAGCTTGATATAGCGGTGCGTGGTGGGGTGGCTGACGGCACTGTCTTTGGCCACATCGGCCTGATTCAGGATGTTGCCTGTGCGCAAGGCCAGGCCCTGCATGACCTTCCGGAAATCGACCAGGGAATCCACCTGCGACAACTCGCGCAGGTCCCGCTCAAGATACGTCCTGACATAGCCTTCCAGCCAGTTCAGCACTTCACCATGTCCCGCAGCAGCCAAAAGCGGCGGCATGAAGCCCCGCATGAGGAATAGCAGCGGGTCGACGGCGGTTACAGTCCGTTCCTGTTCCCGATGATCGGCGCGCCACAGGTTGGCGAAGTTTCCAGCTTCGAGCACACCATGCTCCTCGCCGTAGGTCATCGGCAGGAGCTCGACATAAAGCGCCCTCCCTGCCAGGGATTCCGTGACATTGCGCATGAGGAGAAGATTGGCCGAACCCGACAGGATGAATTTCTTCGGCCGGGCAGAGCTGTCCACTGCCAGCTTGATGGCGTTGAAAATCTCCGGCAGTTTCTGCGCTTCGTCGATAATCAGCCGGTCGGTGCCGGCCCAGAGAGACTGCGGATCAAGGCGTGCCTGTTCCCGTACGCCAAAGTCATCAAAGGTAAGATATGTGAACTCCGGAAATTCATGCTTCAGTAGCGTGCTCTTCCCCACCTGGCGGGCGCCGGTAAGCACGGTGACCGGAAACTGCTCCACGATCCCGCGAAGCTTCGAGGTGATTCGGCGTTTTATGTATTTTATTTCAACATATGAAATAATTTCTTTCATGACTTGAAATATATCATATACAGCATATGCGTCAAGGAATTTTTCTCGGAATTATTCATCCTGAAAAAATCATTTAGCCACGAATTTTCACGAATTTGCACGAATATTCAAAATCTTACCGAACAGATAATGCTTTCCAAAATGGTGATGAACTAAAATGAGATAAAAACATTCGCGTTTATTTAGTGACACGTCACCGATAAACACGTATGCGTTTATCCTAAAAACGGCAATTGGACACGGATTAACACGGAAAAAGCGGATTAAAACTGATAATTCAAGGAGATGAACCGGGTTACTACTACAACCTTTT
>WSYB01000040.1 GCA_009773645.1 Geobacteraceae bacterium | reverse complement strand
CTTCCTCTTGCCGGCGCTGGTTACATGGGCAAAGGTGGAATGGTCGCTATGGCATTTAACGCAGATATTTTCCAGCAGTCGGCCGGAAGCGGAGGAAAAGGCATCGAAATGTCCGCCATGACTTCCGTCATTTGGCGGAGCACCGTGGCAGACGTTGTTGCATCCGCCGGGGGCTGCAAGCCGCGGACTCCCCCATTGGGGGGTAGCCGTTTCAAAGTGGCAGTTTACGCTGGAGCAGGTTCCGAGGGTGGGGGTGGGGGTCTGGAGGAATGCAGAGGACCAGTTACTGAGCGCGGAGGTCCGGTTGATATATCTCGCCGCCACCGGAGATGAATTGATGTTGAAGGCGAGCATAATCCTACCGTCCCGGTGGCCGGTACTATATTTGTCGCTTCCAGGATGACATTTGGCGCAGGGGGCAGAGCCGGTCGCATTGTTCACGGGCGTGGGTAAATGGCTGCGGTGGTTTCCCCGAAATCCGCCGCTGGAAACATTCCGGTAGGTGTCGTCCACGGGCCGATAATCCCCGGTGCTCCGTGTCCCGTGGCAGTCGTAACACTGGATCGCCGCCTCAGACCTGTTAACCGGAATTATCAAGATAGTAATGAAAAACAGCCAGATTAAATTTTTTAGACTCATTCGTCTTATGTTTTGCTGTCTGTTCATTGCCGCTCCTTATCTGCAACTCTTCCAAAAGAATAAAAAGGACAAACTATCCCTGCAACCGTGCCATTTTTTTCGCAACAATTGTTAGACCTGTAAAATGCCGCAACTCATGGTGAAAACACATCTATATTCCGTTATATTGCCATTGAAGATACTGCTTATTGCCATGAATAAGAGGTGACTATTCAGGCGATATCACACTTTACACTCGATACTTTAATTGAAAACACCTGAACCATCATTCTTCTGTTTGAAATGTGATTTGCCAAGTCGAAAATACAAGATTGTCGGTGTTTAATTAAAAATTAGTGCACAAGAAAGCTAAAGTATCTAAGTCGTGACTAATTAAATATTGTACAGTTTACTCAACATGTATATTGTTTATATACCTTTTGTACAATAGGAAAAGCAATATATGTACCACGACTAATAAATCATCGATTATAAAATACCTTAAATTATTATATAAATTTCACCATTTAAATTATGTTATGATTTTGAAAAGTTATTTATGATGTATATATTTGTTATACACTCATTAACAACAATTATTCCGGCTACAACAAAGCAAATTGATGCACATTCAAAAACTAAATATATTCCCAATACCTGAGCGATTTAGTTAACAAAATAAAAAAGCCCTTGAATAACAAGGGCTTTTTATAAATCATGGGATTGTTAGAATAAGAAACGATGCCTGTTTTTCACCTGCTCAGCACGCGTAACCGCTCCACCTCCACAACGGTCAGCAAACGGTACTCACCGGGCCTGAGTTCTCCTAGATCGAGGAAACCGTAACGGGCGCGCTTCAGTCGGACCACCGAGAGGCTGACCGCCTCGCACATGCGGCGCACCTGGCGGTAGCGCCCCTCATGGATGGTGATGGCGAGCCAGCTGTTTTTTTCGCTTTCATGTTCCATTCTTACCTTGGCCGGCGCGGTCTTCCCCTCCTCCAGGTCAACCCCCGCGGCCAGGCACCTGATCTGTTCCTGGGAGGCCTTCCCCCGGATCTTCACCAGGTACTCCTTCTCCACCTCGTGGCGGGGGTGCATGAGGCCGTTCGCCAGCTCGCCGTCGTTGGTGAGGAGGAGGAGTCCTTCGGTGTTGTAATCGAGCCGACCCACCGGGTAGACCCGCTCCTTGACCCCTTTCAGCAGGTCGGTGACCACCGGGCGCCCCTCGGGGTCCTTCAGGGTGGTCATGTATCCCGTCGGCTTGTAGAGGAGGATATAAACCTTGGCGACTTCCAGTAAGACCGGTTTGCCGTCCACGGTGATCCGGGCCTTCGCCGGATCGGCCTTGGTTCCCAGTTCCGTAACCACAACCCCGTTCACGGCCACCCGGCCGGCGGTGATGATACCCTCCGCCTCGCGCCGCGAGGCGATACCCGCCTGGGAGAGAATTTTTTGCAAACGTTCCAGCATGTTTTCGTCGTCCTTTTTAGCTGCCTTGTTAAATTGAATTTTGCACTTTCAATTTGCCTGACTCCTGCATCTAAATACCCATAACTAACTGTTGATATTGCACATTGTGCAATAAAACCTCATTGGCGCCACGTAAAGCAGGTTCAGGCTGTGCTCCGAACTTAGCACCAGCCGATTGTTCGCCTTTCACGGTGCAAACATTTCTGCAAGAATCGTCAAAACCTCATCTTGCGTCTGTTTGTCGATTCTGCCGAGCTTTTGAACAAGGCGCGATTTGTCAATCGTTCTGATCTGGTCAAGGACCACTTGCCCATCCTTGCCCTTAAAAGTGCACAGCACTCGTGTAGGATAATTCCTGCCTTTGGTCGTCATCGGCGCAACGATAACGGTCGCAATGTACCGGTTCATCTCATCGGGCGAAATGACGAGACACGGCAGGGCTTTGCGGATCTCACTACCGACGGTCGGGTCCAAGTTGACCAGACAAACATCGAATCGTTTGACTACCATTCCCATTCATCCTTGTCCCAGTCTGTTTGTCCGCTCGAATCCTCGTCAATCATCCTATCATCGCCGCTCTCGGCCATGAACCTGAATTTATCTCCCCACCCTTGACGGGGGCGAGAAGCCGGACGAATAACGATTTTTTCGTCTTCTACTTCCAGTTCCACCTCCGTTCCAAGATGGCTCTGCTCAAGGAGAATCTTGGGAATACGTATCCCCTGTGAATTGCCTATACGAATTATGTTTGTCTTCACGAATTGTTTCCTCCGAAGAAAAAAAGATCACCTAGTGTCTACATTGTAATTACCGAAGTACAGGGCGTCAAGAGTTTTTTATTGGAGGGACTTCTGGGCGAACGGTCTTGCGCTTGACCTGCCGGGCGTGTTCATGCAAGCAACGTCCCTCTTCTTCGCCGGGAGATCAATCGCCAAAACAAGTATGCACACTGCGGGCACTCTCGATCCAGTAATGATCCAGCGGCACCGTCCTGCGTTTGCCGACGACGTCCTTGAGCGCTACCGGCTTGACACCATCACCCCGTGCAGCCACCATAACACCGAAATCGCCCTTATTGATAAGGTCGGCACAGGCTGTACCCAGGCGTGTTGCCAACAGACGGTCTCCCGCCGAAGGTGTTCCCCCGCGTTGGAGATAACCCAAAATCGTGAGACGTGATTCCAGACCGGTGAGTTCCTCCAGTTGTTGGGCCAGATGCAGGCTATTGCCCGGCCTGTTGTCTGCAACCCGTTCCTGGGCCTGCTGTTTTTGTGCTTTCTTCTTGCCGTCTTTGTTCTTTCCCGCCTTATCCAGTGTGGCGGCGACTTCCCGGGAAATGGCCCCTTCGGCCACGGCAACAATGCTGAAGCCCTGTCCACTGTGACTGCGCCGCATGATTGCCGCGGCAACCTTCTTTACATCGTATGGTATTTCCGGAATCAAAATGACATCGGCCCCGCCGGCAATGCCGGCCCCCAAGGCCAGCCAGCCGGCCTTGTTGCCCATCAGCTCCAGAACGAGGATGCGATGATGGCTATGGGCCGTACTGTGCAACCGGTCGATAGCCTCCGTGGCAATCCCGAGAGCGGTATCGTAGCCAAAGGACACATCGGTCATGGCCACGTCATTGTCGATCGTCTTGGGCAGGGTAATCACGTTCAGGCCCTGTTTCATCAGATGATAGGCGTTTTTTTGCGTCCCGCCGCCCCCCAGGCAGACTAACGCGTCCAGGTGGTGCTTGCGGTAATTGTCGACAATGACATCGGTCATGTCCATCAACTTGCCGGCAACGGGCATGGCGTAGGGCTTGTCACGGCTCGTGCCCAGAATGGTGCCTCCCAACGTGAGAATGCCCGAGAGCGCCGCTGAATCCAGCAGTTGTGTCCGGTTTTCCATCATGCCGCGAAAGCCGTCGCGGAACCCTATCACCTTCATGCCATAACGTCCCAGGAGGGCCTTGCCGACCCCCCGGATAGCTGCATTCAGTCCCGGGCTGTCACCACCGGAAGTCAGGATGCCGATCATTTTGCTCATGGCTTGATGTCCTTTCTGTTATGGGTTCCTGAATCTTTTTTCTCTGCCAACGTGGGAGAGCACAGCGGCGAGGTTCATCCGCCCGCTGTTGCGCTTGGTTGTGTGCTGTTGTTACTTACGAACTCTAACAGCCTGGCAAATAAAGGCGTGGTTCTTCCAATGTCGCCCTCATAATCGTAGAACATCCTAGTGATCCTGAGATAAAGCCCAGTACGCTCAAGTTTCGCCATAAAAGCAGCGAAGCTTTCATCAGGAATGCCATATCTCTCACTTGCCGCGCCTTTGAACTGGTTCCAATATCGCTTTGCGATCTCCAGGTCATTTTCATGTCGTCCAATGTGGTTTGCTTGCTTTATGGATCGTTCGTGTCAGAAGTTCATTAGTCAGTGCTTGTTGTAGCGATAAAGGCAAAACTCCACCAATGCCTTTTTCTCCTGTGAGCACAGAAATGATTTCTTCGTCTTTCATTTCTTTAATTTGGGCAACTGATAGCTCGGCTACTTTTAGTAGAACTTTGGTTTTTTCAAACTTCTGGATGTTGACTTTTATGTCACCTAGATTCATTTGTTTCACCTTTATGCCGTGATTGCGAACAGTATTTCTGATTTACAGTCTGTACAGCCAAATTTGTTTTCTTGTATTTCTTTAGCATCTAGTTTGAGTCTTGCATTACAAATGGGGCAATAAACACATTTGTCTTTATCAAATGCCAACTCATAGACTTTCCCAGGCTCATGAATTTTCTTTTCTGGCTTTACAGGTTCAGGGAGATCTTTGCCACAGTAACGGCAAACAGTAGCTTCTTTTTTGATTGTTTCAGCACAGAAAGGGCATTTCTTATCAGAGTAGGTGCTGACGCTCTCCTCTTTGGGTCTCATAGACCCAAAGCCTAACAGCAATATTCCAGCTATGAGCGTAACGGCAGCACCAATAAGATGATTTCTCCGTTGGTCAGCGAGGTCAAGGTTATGGACTGTTTGGCTAGGAATGTACATGGAGTAAAGCCCAGAGCCGATAGTTTTTCCTTCGGTTATAATTGAAGTTTTCATGTTGAAAGCAAAGATGCCCCAGACAACACCAGCAAGCATGAGAATGATTCCGATTTTTCGCATTTCTGTTCCCCTTATGTTTTGTTGGTATAACAGCTTGTAAATAAACAGCGGAGGGCAGCGGAGACGTTGTGAATCCGTGTGTTATAAGGATTTTAGTTATGTATCTATTTATACACGAGAATATCGGTCCCCTTAATATCGACTATAGCGGACCAAACCTCGATCAGTTGCGCAGTACTACAGGTAAGCCCTTTTCCGAGCTTAGTAAAGGCGATAAATTCATTATCTTGAACGTTATCATAAATGATTGCAGTATGAAAAACTCCAGAACAGGGCAAAGAAACGATTACATACCTTTGTTCTGTGAGTTCGTTTGAAATAGTGTCAAAAAGGTCTGTAAGAGGAAATGAATCATCTCTTTTAGCTTTAAACTTGTGTGAAAATTGCAGACCATACAAATCAAGTCCGTCAAAGTTTGCGAAAGTACCACCCATATTGTTTTGCCAGTCTTCTTGTAGATCATAGTAATTTGTACTTACTTGACCTGTGAGTTTCAAAACAAGTTCTACCGCTGAAGGAATACAGGACCAATCAAATAATTGTTGGTGTGAATCTACTATTTCAGACTTAAATGCAGGCATAGCTATAACCTCCGCATATTTATTTTCGTTTAGTGAGTTTTATTAAATCATCTCTAGTGGTAGTAAGTAAGGATAAATCACGATAAGTTTGTTTACCAAAAAAGTCTCGATTAGTTTTATTTTTATCGCTTCTTGCCTCTTTATATTCTGTAACACATTTGTTGAGGCGTTTTTTCTCGTACCAAGAGAGCCTTCTCCTAAATGTATTAAAGTCGGGGTTAATACTTTCGTTTGTGAGTTCTCTGAAAAGGGCTTCAGCCGCCTCGTTGAACTCTTTCCTTCGGTCCCTCCCAATAGTAAACCAGTTGCCAAGCAAGTAACCAAAAAGTCCGGCTGGTATGAAAAAAGTTGGGTGAGTAATAATACCGTAGACGACATCTTGCATTTTATTCCTCTGTGGGGTGTGCTAATAATTCTCACTTGAGGGAACCCTAGAGGGACATTCTATCTATTTATCTATTAGCCGATTTAGACAAATAGATAAGAGCGTTATTTGCACTTGACAGGTTGATTATAGAATGTCCCCCATGCCTCCACTGCTCGGCTTCGCGGGCGGTTTCGTAGAGGTCGGGCCAGTGGGCATTGAGGAAGGTGAAGTTGCTCATGGGTGCCCCTTCTTCCGCGAATCCAGGCGTGCGCGGGTCATCCGTTCACGAAGACCGCCCCCCTTGAGAAATGCCGCTTCCAGTTGTTTCAATTGCCGGTCCAGCAGATAGTTGGTCTGATGAATCAGACAGATGATGATATTGGCCACGACCTCAGGTGGCCGAGTCTCAATGAAAGGCTTATAGGTGGCATAAGTTTCATAGGTCATATTTGTCCTATTGGTCTCATGGGACTCAGAGGACTTATGAGACCTATTCTTTCCAAGGCCTCTCACATATTTTGCCTCTTTGCTGTCCTTATCCCAAATCGGCTGCCCTTTTGTCCTCAGAAAGTCGCGATAATCCACCAGCAACTCTTCCTGGCTGGCTCGGGCCACGTTGGTCAACTTGATTTCCATTTCTTTTGAGGTGCCGGAGGCCATGCTCCCTTCGACAATGTTCTGCTTGCCGGAACGGGCCGCCTGCACCATCTGGTCATGGGTGCGGCTGCGCCGATCGATGAAGTGATCGCAGAAATAGACCGTGGCGTCGTAGACGATCTCCGCTTTCTGGTAGGAGAGCAGTTTTTGGTAGCCGCCATGAGGCGGGATAAAACCCTCGGGCATGGGGTATTCCTTTTAAAAGCATAGGTCTGACCTCTCTGGGTTCCGGTTTCAATCTGTCCAGCGTATTGAGGTAGCCTGAAAAACCAATACGTGTCAAGCATGCAATGATGTAATTTGCCAGACCTCTCTGAAACAAACTACCCCCTATCGCCACCACCTGCCGACACTCGGGATAGGTTGAACACGCCCAAAAGAACTCCCCCGTTCTACATTCGGTCGATGTTCTCGCGGGCTCATTCTTCCGATGTCTGGCTCGTTGTCCCACCTGACCGGAAAATAACTTTTTCTATCACGAATCCCCCCTCAAGACCATGAAAATTTCCATAGAATCAACGCACGAAAAAGGGCGGGGATTTCTCCCCGCCCTTTCAGCGTCACATAGTGTCTTCCTACTCCACAAACCGTGACATCTTCCTGAACTTCTGGTACCGCTCCTCCACCAACTGCTCGGCCGGTATCTTCTTCAACTCCTGCAGGCTCCTGGAAAGGGCCACATGGAGGTTTTCGGCCACGGTCTTGTGGTCGCGGTGGGCACCTCCCGGCGGTTCCTTAATAATCTCGTCGATGACGTCCAGTTCTTTAATGTCTCTCGCCGTCAGCTTAAGAGCCTCTGCCGCCTGTTCACCCTTGGTCCCGTCGGACCAGAGAATGGCGGCGCAACCTTCAGGAGAAATAACGGCGTATATGGAATGTTCCAGCATCAGAACCCGGTCGCCGACTGCAATTCCCAGAGCGCCGCCGGACCCCCCTTCCCCGGTGACCACCACGATGATAGGCACGGTTAGGCGTGACATCTCCCGCAAATTTCTGGCAATGGCCTCGGCCTGTCCCCGCTCCTCGGCGCCGATGCCGGGGAAAGCGCCGGGGGTATCAACAAAGGTGACAAGGGGGAGCTTGAACCTTTCAGCCATCTCCATGAGGCGCAATGCCTTTCTGTACCCTTCGGGGTTAGGCATGCCGAAGTTGCGGTAAACCTTTTCCTTGGTGTCGCGTCCCTTCTGGTGGCCGATCACCATTACCGGCTCGCCGTCCAGCCGCGCCAGCCCCCCCACAATGGCGTGGTCATCGCCGAAGTTGCGGTCGCCGTGAAGCTCCACGAATTCGGTAAAAATCAGATTAATGTAGTCCATGGTGAAGGGACGGTTGATGTGCCGGGCCACTTGGGCCGTCTGCCAGCGGGTAAGGCCTGAAAATATCTCTTCCCGCATCTTATCCGCCTTCTTTTCCAGCTTTGCCACCTCCGTCTTCAGGTCCACGGTGTCGGTGGAAAAATCCAGGAGCTCCTGTATCTTCCGTTCCAGCTCCGCCAGCGGCTTTTCAAACTCCAGATAGTATTGCTGCGCCATGTATTAAATCTCCTTTATCGCAATATATTGCACATTTGTAGGGGCGGCCCTGCGTGGCCGCCCAACTGTGGCCTGTGGCCGCCCAACTGTGGCCTGTGGCCGCCCAACTGTGGGCACCCACATGGGGGTGCCCCTACTCAAATGAAACGGCATTATACCCCAACAGATTCTGCACTTCCAGTGATAAATCCTCACTGGCCGCCACCATGGTGGAATCAGGAAGAGCAATGGTCGTTTTGCATTTCTCGGGTATCACGATATGCAAAAAAGCCCTGCACGTCCCCCGATAGCGTTCCATGATTCCCTTCAGCGATTCCAGATGGTCCCTTTCCAGGCCGGGCGTATCGAGATTGAAATGAACCTTCGTGGTCTTCCGTTCGTTAACCTCCCGCAGGGAAACGATCTCGCCGGCCAGGATCTTCCTGTTCTTTTCCCCCACTTCAAGCACGCCCGTCACAAGAAGAGGGTCCTCTGACTTCAGATACTCGACGGCTCCGGCATACACCTTGGCCAGGACCACCACCTCCACCGCCCCCGTCAGATCCTCCAGGGTGATAAACCCCATCCGGTCACCCTTTTTGGTAATGAACTCCTTCAAACCCACCACGATGCCGCAGAGCTTCACCTCGCTCTTGTCGGGCATCTCCTGGAGGGAAGAGGCATCCGCATTTGCAAAGCGCCGTATATCATGGGCGTAGCGGTTCAGGGGATGACCGGTAATGAAAAAACCGAGTGCCTCCTTTTCGAAATTGAGGAGGAGCTTTTCATCCCATTCCGGCACATCGGGAAGCCTGGCGCCGCCGTTGCCGTTGTTCTTCACGATCTCCGCCGTGCCGAACAGGGAAACCTGAGCGCTTTCACGCTCCTGCTGAATCCTCTGCCCCAGATTCACGGCGTCTTCCAGGCCGGTCATGAGCTGAGCGCGTTTAGCTCCGGTGGAGTCGAACGCGCCGCACTTGATGAGCGATTCCACCACCCGCTTGTTCACCCGGCGCAGGTCCACGCGCTCGCAGAAGTCGAAGATGTCCCTGAACTCACCGTCTTTTCTTGCGTCCAGGATCGCCTCGATGGCCGACTCCCCAACGTTCTTGACCGCCCCAAGACCGAAACGGATGGAGTTCCCCAGAACCCGGAAAGAGAGGTGCGAGGCGTTGATGTCCGGCGGCAGCACCTCGATCCCCATCTCACGGCAATCGGCGATGTTCTTGATCACCTTTTCGGTGCTACCCATGTCCTCGGTGAGAAGGGCAGCCATGAACTCCACCGGATAGTGGGCCTTCAGGTAGGCGGTCTGGTAAGCCACCAGCGCATAAGCCGCGGAATGAGACTTATTGAAGCCGTACTCGGCAAATTTGGCCATGAGGTCAAAGATGGATTCCGCCTTCTTCGGGTCAATCCCCTGTTTCTTAGCCCCTTCAAGGAAAATGTCCCGCTGCTTGGCCATCTCTGCCGGGTCCTTCTTCCCCATGGCGCGGCGCAGAAGGTCCGCCCCCCCCAGGGAATATCCGGCCAGGGTCCGGGCGATCTGCATGACCTGTTCCTGGTAGACGATGACCCCATAGGTGTCCTTCAGGATCGGCTCCAGCTGCGGCAGGTCGTAGACCGCCTTCTTCCTGCCGTGCTTGCGGTCAATGAAGTCGTCCACCATGCCCGAACCTAAGGGGCCGGGGCGGTAGAGAGCGCAGACCGCGATGATGTCTTCGAAGCAGGAAGGTTTCAGCTTGACGAGAAGCCCCTGCATGCCGGAGGACTCCAACTGGAAGACGCCGGTGGTATTGCCGGACTGGAGGAGCCGGTAGCTCTCTTGGTCGTCGTCCCTGAGGCGCGCAATGTCGAAGTCGGGATCCTTCCCCGCCCGAATCAGCTTGACCGCATTGTGGATGACCGTCAGGTTCTTGAGCCCCAAAAAGTCGAACTTCACCAGGCCTATCTTTTCCACGTACTTCATGGAGTACTGGGTGGTTATGGAACCGTTCTTCTGGTCCTTGTAGACCGGGCAGAACTCCTCCATGACATCGGGAGCTACTACCACCCCGGCCGCGTGGGTGGAGGCGTGACGGGTCAGCCCTTCCAGACAGAGGGCCGTATCGAGCAGTTCCTTGATGTGCGGGTCTGCCTCGGCCAGTTCACCCAGCTTCGGCTCCTGCTTGATCGCCTTTTCCAGGGTGATGCCGAGCACCTCGGGAACCAGCTTGGCGATCTTGTCCACTTCGCCGTAGGGCATGTCCAGGGCACGCCCCACATCGCGGATCACGCCGCGAGCCGCCATGGTGCCGAAGGTGATGATCTGACAGACCTTGTCACGCCCGTACTTATCGGCAACATACTGGATCACTTCCTCGCGGCGGTCCTGGCAGAAGTCCACGTCGATATCAGGCATGGATATCCGTTCAGGGTTGAGGAAACGCTCGAAGAGGAGGTTATAGGGGATCGGATCGATGTCGGTGATCCTGACGGAATAGGCGACGAGTGACCCGGCCGCCGACCCCCGGCCGGGGCCGACCGGGATTCCCTGGTCCTTCGCCCAGTTGATGAAATCGGCCACTATGAGGAAATAGCCGGGAAACCCCATCTGCTTGATGCAGTCGAGTTCGATACCGAGCCGGTCATGATAAGCCTGCTCCTGCTCCGGCGTGAGGTCCGGGTACTTGGCCCGAACCGCCACCAGCCGCTCTTTGAGTCCTGAGTAGGCCTGCTCTTCCAGGACATCGTCGAGAGTCTTGTCGGCCGGTTTGATGTACTGGGGAAAATGATAGGTCTTGAAATCCAGCTCCAGGTTGCAGCGTTCGGCAATCCTTACCGTGTTCGCCACCGCCTCCGGTGCGTAGTGGAAGGCGGCCGCCATCTCTTCGGGGGATTTGACATAGAATTCTTCGGCGGAAAAACGCATCCGCGACGGGTCGTTCATGGTCTTGCCGGTCTGGATGCAGAGGAGAACCTCGTGGGCCCTGGCGTCCGACCGGTTCAGGTAATGACAGTCGTTGGTGGCAACGAGCGGAAGCCCAAGCTCCCGGGAGATATCAAGGAGCCGCTTGTTGGCCGCATCCTGCTCCGGCAGGGTGTTTTCCTGGAGCTCGATGTAGTAACGGTCGGGAAACATCCGGCTGAAGTCACGGGCCACGTCCAGGGCATCTTCCATGCGGTTGCGGCCGCAGAGGTGGGCCAGCTCTCCCTTGAGGCAGGCGGAGAGGGCAATCAGCCCTTCGGAGTGTTCAGCCAGCACTTCCTTGTCAATCCGCGGTTTATAGTAGAAACCTTCTTTGTAGCCGATGGAGACAAGCTTTGAGAGATTCCTGTACCCCTGGAGGTTTTCACAGAGGAGGATGAGATGGTAACTGGAGCCCCCCTCGGAAACTTTCCCCGCCTCCTTGCTCAAGCGGGAGCCGGGAGCCAGATACACCTCGCTCCCGATGATCGGCTTTACGCCGGAGGACTGGCACTTCAGGTAAAATTCGATGGCGCCGAACATGTTGCCGTGGTCGGTTATGGCCACTGCCGGCATCTGGAATCCCTTGACCTTCTTGACGAGGTCCCCGAGCCGGATTGCCCCGTCAAGGAGGGAATACTGGGTGTGGAGATGGAGATGTACGAAGTTTGCGTTTGCGTTTTCCATGGTCCTCTGCATGCATAATGGGAGCCGCGCCTGCCGACAGCTCCCTTTTAGTAAGACTAAAAATTTTTAGCGATTATGCCATAAAAATGATTAAAAAGCCAACGTCAATAATCCCGATAAACGCATTTCGCCACGGAGCCACGGAGAACACAGAGAAAAATCAAAAGCTTGAGCGATTGACCGCGAACACATCCGCCTAACTGCCTTGCCACATGTGCCCGTTAATGCTATCTTGTTTCTTGCCCCCTGCCCCTCTGCCCGTCAAACCGGACGCCAAGGCAATGGAGCCTCAACATAAATGAACGCAAAGGAAGCAAAAAGATGGAAGCACAACCTTTCCTCATCGACTCCCACGCCCATATCTACGGCAAGGAATTTCTTGCTGACCTCGACGCCGTGCTCACACGCGCGGCACATGCCGGACTCTCCCACATCATCGTGGTCGGAGCCGACGTGGAGTCGAGCAACGCTGCCGTCGAGCTGGCCCTGAAGTACGATCATATCCATTGTTCGGTCGGTATCCATCCCCATGACGCCGCACGGGTGACGGACAGATGTTATGAATTGATCCGCTCACTGGCCAGGGATAACCCCAAGGTGGTCGCCATCGGCGAGATCGGGCTCGACTTTTATCGCGACCTGTCGCCGCGGAATGACCAGGAGAAGGTCTTTCGCCGCCTCATCCGGCTGGCCAGGGAACTCTCCCTGCCGGTTATCGTCCACGACAGGGATGCGCACGGCCGGATCATGTCGATTCTCAGGGAAGAGAAAGCCTCGGAGGTCGGCGGCGTCCTCCACTGCTTTTCCGGAGATCTGACGATGGCCAGGGAATGTGTGGAGATGGGGTTCTACATCTCCATCCCCGGCACCGTCACCTACCCGGCCAATGAAGGATTGCGGGACGTGGTGCGGGGGATAAAGATCGAACACCTCCTGCTGGAGACCGATTGTCCGTACCTCTCGCCGGTTCCCCATCGGGGAAAGCGCAATGAACCTGCCTTTGTCAGAATAACCGCCGAAAAGGTTGCAGAGCTGAAGGGGCTGTCGCTTGCGGACGTGGGACGAATCACCTCTCTCAATGTAAAGCGGCTGTTCGGCATCGGCCGCGAAGACCAGAGCGCGAAGATCGCCTACCGGATCAGGAATTCCCTCTATCTCAACATCACCAACCGCTGCTCCAACCGCTGCTCGTTCTGCGCCAAGTTTGAGGACTTCACGGTCAAGGGGCACTTCCTGAGGCTGGACCACGAGCCCTCCTTTGCGGAAGTCATGGCGGCGACGGGTGATCCCGCCGGATACGACGAGGTGGTTTTTTGCGGCTACGGCGAGCCGCTGCTTCGGCTCGATCTGATCAGGGAGGTGGCCGCGGAGCTGAAGAAAAAGGGGTGCCGGATCAGGATCAACACCGACGGCCAGGCCAACATGGTTTACGGGAGAAACATCCTGCCGGAGCTGGCGGGGCTCATCGACTGCATTTCCGTGAGCCTCAACGCCCCGGATGCCCAAACCTACTTGGGGCTCTGCAACACCCCGTTCGGGGAAGCGGGATTCCACGCCGTCTGCAAATTTTTGAGGGAAGCGAAAAAGCACATCCCGCAAGTGATTGCCTCGGCCGTGACCGTGCCGGGGCTGGATATCGATGCGGTCAGGAAGGTCGCCGAAACCCTGGGCGTGGAATTCCGCGAACGGGAATACGCGGAGATCGGGTAATACGAAGGTGCAATCCCGCATGGTCACACTGCCGGGCGCACAAAAGAAAAGCCCCGGGGGGCATCTCCCGGGGCTTTCCCTTCGCTAATCGGTGCTGTGGAGAGACTCTTTATCCTGATCCGTCGGTGGAAATTTTACTTGGCACCTCGTTCCATCGGCCTTCACAGTCATGCAACAAGGTTCGGCCTTTCAGTTTTTCCCCTTTTTCTAGCGGCTATCACACCGCCTGGCGGATGAGACACGTCGCTTTCCGCGTTGTCTCCCACAGCACCAATTAGTTTCCATCCGGAAACGGTCTTTTTCCGCCCTGGCGGTGTCAATCTGCGGTCTTGCTTGTGCGGCGTACCGATGTACGCCTCCGCACAATCCCTTGATTTCCTTGCCATGACGAAAAAATCCTCGTTTCCAAATTGGAAACCAATATGGTTTCTCATCCGGAGTTTCCGGATGAAAACCAATTAGTCTTTTGTTGCTCCGGGATGCCGTATAAACGTTTGGTGACTGACCTGTTTTAATTATTCCTTGAGAAAACGCTTCAGGCTTCCCTCCTGAGAGAGCGTGCACACCGCATTCGGGCTCAAAAAATATATCCTTTAACAATGAAAGTCAGGTACTAAATCGATATATTACGCGCACCTCAGAGCAATTTCCAAAGAGCATTTACCATTGATGATTTTCAAGCATAATAAGTGCCAGCACCATAACTACCTTATTTTACACGACTCTTGTTTTTCAATTCTCTCTGAAACGTATGCAAATCCGACAGCCCGGCAACCGGGGTCATCCCCCGGAGAGCCCCGGACAATACATTTCAATAGTGCTTACAACATGTTGCGAAATCTTTATCAAACGTAAGAAATGGCGACTGGTTGTCGGATCAATTTACAGGAAGCGGCATTTTTACGAAGTCTGCGTCTATTTTACTTCCATCCGGTAAAACAGGAATAAATTAATTTAAAGTGGCCGCTTTTTCAAATCCGTTGTCCTGCCTTCTGAAAACCGATATAATTTAATGTAATTTGATGAGCATTTGATCGCGCGACCGCTCCACACACCTGCGCCGTGAAGAAGGTACCCCCATGTCCGACAAAAACCGCTGGCTTTTCGTCCTCTGTCTGGCGCAGATCTTCATCATGCTGGTGTTCATCAACTATTCCGCCGTTCTCCCCCTCCTCAAGCAGGAAGGGGGAATGAACAACACCATGGCGGGAACCATTTTCTCCATCTACCAGTTGGGCTACATCGCCTCAGGGGTCATCCTCAGCACCCTCACCGACCACGTTCATCGATCGTGTAACATCATTGTCTGCTTTTAAAAGTGACCGACTGCGAGAGACTGGTAATGACACTATTCAAGAAAATCCTCCTGGCAATGCTCCTCCTTTCCCTCGTCCCGCTCCTGGTCTCATCACTCATCCTCTCCCTCAACCTGGGGAACATCCGGGAAAAGCTTGCCGATGAAATAGCCGGTGCCGCCGACCTGCAGGCCTCGGAAAGCCTGAAGCTGCGCGCCGGGCAGATAGCGGAAAATATCACCAATTACCTGGATGAGTGTGAGGCCGACCTGAGACTCATTGCCGTCCTTCCCCATACACCGCAGATCCTCAAGGACTTTTATGACAGCCGCAAAGGCGATGTCTGGCACCGCATCGGCACCCCCGCGGGCCCGCGGGAGCTCCATGAATGGATCCCTCGATACAGCTCGCTTGCGGTCATTGACAAGAACGGCCGGGAAACCTTCTCCATCAAGGAGGGGAGAATGCTGCAGAAGTCCGAATTGCGCGATGTGTCGATTCCAGCAAATACTGACTACAAAAGCGAAGAGTACTTCAAACGGACAAAGGGGCTGAAAAAGGGAGAGATCTATGTTTCCCGACTGACCGGCTTCCACCTGTCAAAGGAAGAGCAGCTTGCCGGCGCAGCGGACCCTGAAGACGCTTACAACGGCAGGGAATACCGGGGTGTGGTACGTTTCGCCACCCCGCTCCATGACGCGGAAGGGAGGTTCAGCGGCATCGTCGTCCTATCCCTCGACCACCGCCATCTGATGGAATTCTCCCAGCATGTTCTTCCCGGCAGGAACGCCCTCACCGTATTTCCCTCGTATAAGAGCGGCAATTACGCCTTCATCTTCGACGACGAGGGGTGGATCATCACCCATCCGAAATTCTGGGACATCCGCGGCGTGGATGCTGACGGCCGGCCGGTCCCTCCGTACACGGCCACCGCCTCGAAAGGGGATATCGAAGCCGGCCGGATCCCATACAATCTGGACCATGCAGGCTTCGTCCACCCCAACTACCCCAGGGTCGCCGCACTGGTCAGGGAAAAGAAAAGCGGCTATATGGACGTCACCAACGTGGGTGGGGCAAAGAAAGTCATGGCCTTTGCCCCGATCCTCTACTACACCGGCGACTACAAAAGGCACGGCGTTTTCGGCGCCGTCACCATCGGCTTTCAGGTGGACCAGTTCCACGAACTGGCCAGGACCGGCGTTGCCCTCATGAACCGGCAACTGAAGGAGCACGTGACGACGAGCGCCCTCATCGTCGCACTCACTTCCCTCATGGTGGGGCTCTGCGCCTGGTTCCTCTCCAGGGGGATCACCAGCCCCATCGCGCTTCTGACCATCGGGGCCAGGCGGTTGGCTGAAGGGAGCAGCGGCAATCGGGTGGAGGTCATGAGCAACGACGAACTGGGAGAACTGGCCGCCGACTTCAATAAAATGGCTGAAGAGCTGGACCAGCGCAAAAACCGCCTGATGAACACCCTCGAAGAGCTCCGTTCCTCCCGCCGGGAAATCATGGCAGAGCGGAACTTCAAGGCGAGCGTCCTGGAGAGTATCTCCAGCGGCATCCTCACCCTCTCCCCCGACGGCCGGCTCACCTCCATCAACACCACCGGCCGCCTCCTCCTGGGAAAACGCGCAACCACGGAAGCCCATTACACGGAGTTCCTCGACAACTGGAGCGATCTCCCGAACCGGATCGCGACCGCCCTGGCAGAGAGGAGCTGCTACGGCCGCCGGCCGATCATCATCGATACCGGCAGCGGGAGCAGTTTTTTCGACGTGGGGGTGTTTCCCATCGGGAAGGATGGGGTGGATGGAATCACGGTCACCATTCGTGATGAAACGGAGAAGGAGAAGCTCCGCGAGGAGATGGTCAGGATGGACCGGCTCGCCTCCCTGGGGAAACTCTCCGCCGGGATCGCCCACGAGGTAAGGAACCCCCTCACCGGGATCTCGCTCCTGCTGGACGACCTCCACGACCGGGCGCCCCATGACCCGGATAGCCAGGCCATGATGCGCAAGGCCCTGGAGGAGATCGAGCGGGTCGAGCGGCTCATCGCCGCCCTCCTCAACTTCTCCTCCCCAACAAAGGCCGATTTCCGCGAAGGGGACCTGAACCGGACAGTGCAGGACACCCTGCTCCTGCTGCGGCGGGAATGCGAAAGGCGGGGAGTTGCGCTCCACTTCGCACCATGTGAGCTTGCGCCGTTTCGGTTTGACATCGAAAAGATCAAGCAGGCCCTCCTGAACCTGGTTAAAAACGCCCTCCAGGCCCTGCCGCAGGGGGGGAGAATCGAGGTCGCCACAACGGCAGCCGAAGGAACGGCCATCATTACCGTCAACGATAACGGCCCCGGGATCGTTCCCGAAGACCTCCCCCTCATCTTCGAACCGTTCTTCACCCGCAAAGGGGCCGGTACCGGCCTCGGGCTTTCCATCACACAACGGATCGTCGAGGAGCATCGCGGAAAAATTTCAGTGACGAGCAGCAAAGGCGAAGTGACGACCTTCACCATAGCGCTGCCGATGAAGAGCTGACAGCGGCTGCATTGGGCAAAAGGAAGGTGTTGGAAAAGTGCGGTTTATTTCCCGGAAGCGATCATCAGCCAAAAACAATCTTGACATTCATTTTCATTTTAGTATAATGAAATCAAAAGCAAAAGATAGAAAGAAGAAGGAGGTGTGCAATTCATGAGAAGACAGGCAGAACTGAGAACAATTCGGGAAACCCCGGAAAGAACGTCAGTGAAATCTGCCCCGTCCGGTACCCGTGAAACGTTACCAGCAACGACCTTTGAAAGGAATATCCTGTCCACGCTTCACGACATGGAGAGAATGATGGAAGAAACTTTCCATCGGCCGTTCTTCAGCATGACTCCGTTCAGGCACCTGCTCCATGAATTCGGCAGCTTCGGTGAAGTTACACCGACTATCGACGTTTTCGAGCAGGGTAATGAAGTGGTGGTCAAAAGCGAAATTCCCGGCATTAAACGGGAAGATGTCAACCTGAAAGTAGTTGACAACAACCTCATCATCTCCGGTGAGAAAAAGACGGAAGAAAAGGTCGAGCGTAAGGATTATCTGAGAGTCGAAAGGTCGCACGGTACATTCAACCGGACGATAAGCCTCCCCGAGGGATGTGACTTCGATCATATCAAGGCCAACTACAAAGACGGCGTACTCGAAGTACGGATCCCGAAAGTCGAAGGGAAGGGCGTGGAAAAACAGATCAAAGTGGAATAATCCACCACTGGGCGTAATCCGGTAGTGAAGGGGAGAAGCAAAGCTTCTCTCCTTTTTTATTGACTTGTCACGGGAGTTGCTTAAAACTTGGTATGCACTGCAAGACTGAAATCAAACCCAAGAAAAGCTGAAACTTACGGATTATCATGGAAAA
Organism: Geobacteraceae bacterium; assembly: GCA_009773645.1. Classification (GTDB taxonomy): domain Bacteria; phylum Desulfobacterota; class Desulfuromonadia; order Geobacterales; family Geobacteraceae; genus WSYB01. Next base: position 34,985 of record WSYB01000040.1, on the reverse strand, counting down.
GATCCTGATCATCGACGACGAAGCGTTCATCAGGGAAAATGTGGAGCGGATATTGGCAGAGGACGGCTACAGCGTCCTCGGGGCATCCGGCGGGAAACAGGCCCTGGAGCTGGTTAACGAAGAGGACGTGGATCTGGTCCTTCTCGACCTGAATCTCGGGCGGGAAGACGGCATCGAATTACTGAAATCGCTGAAAAAGGTTGATCCGGAGCTCCTCGTGATCATCATCACCGGCTTCGGTTCGGTGGAGAGCGCGGTGGAGTCCCTGAAGCTCGGGGCCTTCGACTTCATGAAAAAGCCGTTCAAGGCGGATGCCCTGCGGGTCATCGTCAGGCTCGCGCTCCAGACGCAGACCCTGAAACGGGAGGTCCGCAACCTGCGCAAGGGGGACATGGAGTTCTTCGAAAAGGTCCCCCTCATCGGCGCCGGGCCGTCGCTCAAGGAGATCATCCGCCAGGTCAGGGAGATTGCGCGTCATCCGGCATCCACTGTTCTCATAACCGGAGAGTCGGGGACAGGGAAGGAGCTGGTGGCAAGGGGGATACACAACCTCTCAGAGCGAAGGGAAGCCCCGTTTGTGGGTATAAACTGCGCCTCCCTGCCCGTCCTCCTCCTGGAAAGCGAGCTGTTCGGCCATGAGAAGGGGGCCTTTACCGACGCCGCTCAGCGCAAGATAGGGCTTTTTGAGGAAGCGGACAAGGGTACCATCTTTCTCGACGAGGTGGGAGAGATGGAGCCGGCCATGCAGGCCAAGCTTCTGCGGGTGCTGGAAGAACGCAGGATCAGGCGCGTTGGGGGAACCAAGAGCATCGACATCGACGTGCGGGTGATAGCCGCCACCAACAGGGACCTCCAGGAGGAGATCAGGGGAAAGAGGTTCAGGGAAGACCTCTATTACCGGCTCAACGTGTTCCCGATCCATATCCCCCCCCTGCGTGAACGAAGTGAAGACATCCCGGTTCTAGCCATGTTCTACCTGGAAAAGTACAATCGGGCCTTTTCAAAGAATTTCCGGGAGATATCGCAGGAAGCGCTGAAGTTCATGGAAAAGTACCGCTGGCCGGGGAACATCCGCGAGATGAAAAACGTAATGGAACGCATCTGCATCATGCACAATGGCCCGATCCTCCTCCAGGAGCACCTCCCGGCGGAAATCACCCTCTTCAAGGGTGGCAGAAATCTCGCGCCGGCAGCTGAATTCCTGCAAAGCGGACTGGGGCTTGAAGAATCAACCGACCGCCTTGAAAGAAGCCTCATCGAAGCCGCCCTGCGGGAAACCGACGGGAACGTTCTCCAGGCCGCGTCCCTTTTAAAAGTCCCGCGAGGCACGCTCCGCTACAAAATGGAGAAATACGGTCTTTAGGGTCTGCATCCCTCCTCTGCACCTTATTATAATAACCGGTTTTTAAACAGGTGGCTGATTTCCGCCATTACCGGTGGCTGATTTCCGCCTCTTTTCTCCTGAAACTCCGTCCACCCTCATCACTCCATCCACTTATTTCCTTTATTTTTAACATGTTACCATCCGTATACACAACTGGCATTCATGTTGCTATTAAATTAAAACAACATTTCACTATAAATCTTCATAATGAATCCGGGTGATCTGCAAAACAGTTTATCAGTGCTATAATTAGCATCAGTTAACCTTTTAAGAGGAGGCACGACCATGGTAAAAAAACTATTTTCATTTTTTCTCGCACTTAGCCTGGCCATCCCGAACCTGTCACTGGCCGCCAATGTAAAGGTCGGGTTCATCAACTCCATAACCGGCCCTGAGGCCCCGATCGGCGAAAACCTCACCAACGGCGTCACGCTTGCCCTGGAAGACCTTGCAAAAAAGGGGATCAAGGTTGAATTGATCAAGGAAGACGACACAGGGAAGCCGCAGATTTCCATGAGCGCAATGGAAAAGCTGGCCACCCGCGACAACATCGCCGGCGTGGTCGGCCCCTATACCTCGGCCTGCGCCAACGCCGTTGCAAAGCTGGCCGAGAAGTACAAGGTGCCGCTCCTGGTCCCCGCGGCTGCCAAGGAAGAGATAACCCGTCAGGGGTTCAAATGGGTCTTCAGAATGAACGCACCGGCCGACGTCTACGCGTCCTCGCTCATTGACGCAGCACTGACCCTCGGGAAGCCGAAGTCCATAGCCTTTATCTATGAAAACACGGACTTCGGCACATCCACCACTAAATCCGCCAAGGAGTATGTGGCGAAAAAGGGTATCCGGATCGTTGCCGACGAATCCTATTCCAAGGGGTCTCCCGATTACCGCTCGACACTTTCCAAGATCAAGGCGACCAACCCCGACCTGGTCTTCATGGTTTCCTATGTGGCCGACGCCATCCTCCTCATGCGCCAGGCAAGGGAGATGGGGCTCCAGCCCCAGGCTTTCCTGGGCGGGGGCGCAGGCTTTACAACGGTCCAGTTCGCCAAGGAAAAGGAGATTTCCAACTATGTCCTCTCCTGCACCCAGTGGACGGATGACGTAAACTGGCCGGGAGCAAAGGACTTCGGTACGCGCTACAAGGCCAAGTTCGGCAAGGAACCCACCTACCACGCAGCCTGCGCCTATGAGTCGATGATGATCATGGCCGAGACTGCAGCCAAGGCTGCCGGAGACCGGGAAAAGACCCGGGCGGCCCTGAAGGCGGGCAAATGGAACGGCATCATGGGTGAAGTCAAATTCTCCGATTATGCGGGATTCACCAACCAGAACAATCACCAGATGCTCGTCCAGCAGATTCAGGATGGCAAGTACGAAACCGTATTCCCTAAGCAGTTCGCCACCAAAAAGGCAATTTACCCGTTCCCGAAGTGGAAGTAAACAGGTACGAGGCCCGGGGATCGAGGAGCGAGGCAACAGACAAAACCTCACACCTCGTTCCCCGAACCTCAAACCTCGATCCTCGATCCTGGAGTTCGACATGACCGTCTTCCTGCAATCCCTGATCAGCGGCATCCTCATCGGCGGCGTCTACGCCCTGATAGGAATCGGCCTTACTATTATCTTCGGAGTCATGCGGGTCATCAACTTCGCCCATGGCGACATCATGATGATCGGCATGTATCTGACATACAACCTGTTCACCCTTGCCGGCATCGATCCCTTCGTGTCGATCCTGGTCACCATCCCCCTCATGTTCCTGTTCGGGGGCTTCCTCCAGAAGCTGTTCATCAACCGTGTGCTGGGCGCCCTCCCCCAGAACCAGATACTGCTCACCATAGGGCTCGGTCTCATCATGAGCAATACCATGATGCTCATCTATACATCGGACTATAAGATAATTTCCACTTCCTACTCTTCCAGCAGCATCTCCGTTGCCGGGATTTCCGTGTCGGAGCCCCTTGCCATATCGTTTATCATCACGGCCGCCATTACCGCCATGCTCTACTGGTTTCTCATCAAGACCGACACCGGGCAGGCCATCCGGGCCACCGCCCAGGACCGGGAGGCGGCACAGCTCATGGGGATCAACGTAAAACGGATGTCGATCATCGCCTTCGGGCTCGGCGCCTCCCTGGCAGGGACCGCGGGGGCGCTCATCTCCCCTACGTACTACATCTTTCCCCAGATCGGCAGCACCTTCACCCTGAAGGCGTTTGTCATCACGGTGCTCGGGGGGATGGGGAGCATTGTCGGAGCCACCCTCGGCGGGGTCGTCATCGGCATAGCCGAGTCCGTCAGTGCGGTCTATATCTCGTCCGGCTGGAAGGACGTGGTGGTCTTCGTCCTCTTCCTGCTCGTCCTCCTCTTCAAGCCCTCGGGCCTGATGGGCAAATCAAGAATGTAACGGGGATTAACCGTGATGCGAACCTTCAGAACACCATGTGCGAATAATAATGGGTTTTCAACCGTTGCCGCCGTCACGGCCCTGCTCATCCTGGTGGCGCTCTTTCTCTTTCCGCGCTTCGTGGAAAGCCCCTATACCCTACATATCATGATTCTCTTCTTCCTCAGCACCATCATGGGGGGGAGCTGGAACATCCTCGGCGGGTACACCGGCCAGTATTCGGTGGGGCACGCCGCCTATTTCGGGGCGGGGGCCTACACGACCATGATACTCATGCAGTACAAACAGGTTCCTCCGTGGTATGGTATCTGGGGAGGGATCGCGATCGTCGTGGTGGTGGCGCTCTTCATCGGCTCCATCTGTTTCCGTCTCCGCGGCCCCTACTTCGTCCTCGCATCCATAGCGGTTGCGGAAATCATGCGCCTCACAGCAATGAACCTGAAGGACCTCACCAACGGCGCCGAGGGGATCCTCGCCACCGAAATCCCCCCCTTCACGATGGGGGGGACGGTCATCACCGATTTCCTCACCAAGGTGCCGTTCTATTACATCGGCCTCGTTCTGGCCATCCTTACCATCATCGTCACCTGGCTGGTCCAGAACTCCAAGCTCGGCTACTGCTTCCAGGCCATCCGCGAGGACCAGGATGCCGCCCATTCCCTCGGGATAAACCTGACAATCTACAAGAACATCGCCCTCATCATTTCGGCGGTCTTTACCTCCCTGGCCGGGAGCTTCTATGCCGTATATATCGGCTTCATCGATCCTCCCACCGTCCTCGCCCTCGACATCTCGGTGCAGATCGTTCTCATCTGCATCATCGGCGGCATCGGCACCATCTACGGGCCCGTGGTCGGGTCACTCGTGCTTGTTCCCCTCTCGGAGGCGCTCAGGAGCAACCTGATCGCCCAGGCCATCTTTAAAACCGGAATGGTATCGGAGGAATCGGGGATCGGCGTTTTCCTCAAGGATCACCTGGCCCACGCCCACGCCCTCATTTACGGGATTCTCGTGGTCATCGTCATCCTCTTCATGCCAGACGGTGTTCTCGGGTTCATCAAGAAGCTGACGGCAAAAAAGGCGGTGACCGGTGACCGGCTTACAGTTACGGAGTAATTAAAATGGCGATACTGGAAATAAAGCACGTCAGCAAGTTCTTCGGCGGTCTGGCCGCCAATTCCGACGTCTCCTTCGAGATGGGGGAAGGGATGATCATGGGGCTGATCGGACCGAACGGGGCGGGGAAGACCACCCTCTTCAACTGCATCACCGGCTACTACCCCCCTTCCCGGGGGGAGATCCTGTTCAAGGGGGAAAGGATGAACGGCCTTCAGCCGGACAGGGTATGCAAGCTGGGAATGGCCCGCACCTGGCAGAAGGTCCGGCCCCTGGCCAAAATGACCGTTCTCGACAACGTCATGGTGGGAGCGCTCTGCCGGACAAACTCCCTAAAGGTGGCACGGGAGATGGCCATGGAACAGATCAGGGTCGTGAGATTAGACCTCAGGATCAATTTCCCGGCGGGAGGGCTTCCCATCGGCGAGCGGAAGAAGCTGGAGGTGGCGCGGGTCCTGGCGACCCAGCCGCAGCTCCTTCTCCTCGACGAGGTGATGGGGGGGCTCAACCCGGCGGAGAGCGAGGAGATTATCCGGCTCATCCTCGATATCAAGCGGCGGGGCATAACCCAGATGGTGATCGAGCACGACATGAAGGCGATCATGCGCATCTCCGACCGGATCGTCGTCCTTAACTCAGGCGAGAAGCTCGCCGAGGGAACGCCGGAAGAGATCGTGAACAACCGGGATGTGGTGACCGCATATCTAGGGGAGTACCATGCTTAACATCGACAAACTCAACTTCAGTTACGGCGACCTGAAGGTCCTGTGGGACATTGACCTGGAGGTAAACGAGGGGGAAATCGTCACCGTGGTGGGAGCGAACGGCGCCGGCAAGTCCACCGCTTTGAAGAACATCTCGCGGCTCGTGAAACCCGATTCCGGTGCCATCTCCTTCAACGGCGCCGACCTGACGAAGCTGGAATCCCACCAGGTGGTGGAACAGGGGATCGTCCAGGTGCCGGAAGGGCGGAAGATTTTTCCTGAAATGACCGTGCGGGAAAATCTGCGCATGGGATCGTTCATCCAGAGCGCGAGGAAGGACCGGGACGCGAACATGGAGCGGGTGTTCAAGCTCTTCCCCCGCCTGAAGGAGCGGGAAAAACAGCTCGGCGGCACCATGTCGGGGGGAGAGCAGCAGATGCTCGCCATCGCACGAGGGCTCATGGCCAATCCGAGGCTCCTCCTCATGGACGAACCGTCCCTCGGCCTCTCGCCCCTTCTCGTAAAGAACATCTTCGACATCATTGCTGAAATCAACCGCCAGGGGGTTACCATCCTCCTCGTGGAACAGAACGTCTACCAGTCGCTCCGCATCGCCCACCGGGCTTACGTGCTTGAGACCGGCCGGGTGGTGCTGACCGGCACCGGTGAAGCCCTCTTAAACGATGAACATGTGAAAAAGGCTTTTCTGGGGATGTAAAGATTTTGTAGGGGCAGACCCGTGTGTCTGCCCAAATGCCAAGGACGCACACATGGATGCGTCCCTACATCTGCAATGGACAAGGAGACACACCCATGACAAAGGTAGAACGATGGATGACGAAAAGCCCGGTAACCATCGAAGAAGACGCCACGATCATTGAGGCGATTCACCTGATGAAGGAAAAGAAGGTCAGACGCCTCCCCGTGATGCGTAAAGGGAAGTTCGTCGGTCTCATCACCGACCGGATGATCAAGGAGTACACCCCGAGCAAGGCGACCTCCCTAGATACCTGGGAAGTTCACTACATCCTTTCCAAAACGCCGGTCAAAGAGGCCATGAACCCGAAACCGTACACCGTCACCCCCGACAGGGACCTGATCGACGCCGCCCAGCTCATCCACGACAACAAGCTGTACGGACTCTGCGTGGTGGACGTCAAGGGTGACCTGGTGGGGATACTGACCACCACCAACATCCTCGAAGCGCTCATCGCCATCTGCAAGAACCCGCAGGCCTGCCAGCAGTAGTTTAAGTGACGGAAATGGGCAAATAAAATAGGGGCAGCGGATATCCGCTGCCCCTTGCCATTACATCACATGAGTTTTCAACCAACTGGGAGATAAAATCAGTATTTCTCAGTCACCTTTTTTACCGGGCCGTTCATCCTGATGGCTGCGGCGAACTCCATCCAGAAGATCAGGTAGATGGAGATCATCAGAGAGAGGCCTATATTCTGATTATCCGGTCCGAGGGCCTTGGCCAGGATGGGTGAGGCAAAGCCCGCGCCGAGGGTACCGGTAACCCTTTCCAGCATATAAAAGACCGGCAGGGTCAGGGCGGTGCCGATTACCATGATAGCGATCCCGCGGCCGCGCTTTATCCAGTATTTGGGGGAGAAGCCGAACATCCGCATGAAGATGACCACCCAGATGATCCAGACGGAGTAATCAACTGCGGCGTCGGGAAGGGCAAGCTTGCTCTTTACAAGCACCACTTCCAGGATGGTGACGGCCGCCAGCAGTGTAAACATCCATGAGAATTTCTCATTGGCCTGGGTCTGCCAGTTGCGGCTGTCGGGAGCTGAGGCCTCCTGGCTGGAATGATTGTGGGTGCCCAGGGCCGAAAAGAGGATGGCAAACCAGATACCGGCGTTGTGGAACAGGAGTGAGGAGTGGTTGCCTGCCACATTGGCGATTCGGGCCATCGGATCACGGGCGAAGTCAGCAGCGATCCTCATCAGGAAGAGATTAACAACAACGGAGCAGGCAATGATGACGGCAATGGTAAATATCCTCCTGGGGAGCAGGTAGGGATCGACCCGGTCAGGAAATCCAAGGATAAAGGCGAACCAGATCAGGTACATGATGAAAGGAATCCCGAAACAGATGCCGTAAACGGAGTTGCCGGCAAAGTCGCCGCTCTGGGCGTAAATAACATACTTTTCTTTGACGGTCGGATCGGTGTTGGCCGCCTTCACAGCATCCTTGGGCATCTTCTTCACATGGGGGAGAAGCCCCATGGCATACCAGCCATGGTCACCCTGGGTGGTATCAAGGACCCAGTACTGTTCTCCCATCATTTCATCCAGTCCCTGAAAAATCCGCATGGAAAACGTGGCGCAAATTGTGACCACTACCAGCAGCAGGATGGCATTCTTTATACTCATTGGCATTGTCGTGTCCCCCTTGTTAATTAAGGTAGAGGAAAAGGTAAGTGAGCGCAGCGAACGGATACCTTTACCGGGGTTTATTCCTTGTGGGTAGTCCAGAACATGGACACTGCATTGGCTGCAAACAGCCCATACAGCCACATGGTGTTCCACGCCGGACCGGACCAGTGACTTCCCCTGCCGCCACCGACGACCCCGGAAGCAATCACGATGCCGATCATGGCAGTAAAGGCAACCATGGCAACGGCACGAAGGATTGCACTGTTACGCCACGTGTGCCGCTCCAGTTCTTCGATTCGCTCAAGCAATTCAAGCTCTTTTTCGCTCATCGTGTTTCTCCTTTACTATTGAAATTAGTACGAACACGGTTGCCACGGCTAAAGCAGATGCTAAGAATATTCCGTGCAGGTGCAGACTAATGTTGTAAAGCATGGCTTCCTCCTCGTGTTAAATGTTTACCATTTCCAAAATCTCGTTGGGGAGCCGGTCCGCCAGTTCCTGATACTTGAGACATTCCTTATAGCGGCAGCTGCAATACCTGATGATCAGATTGACATCATGGGGGGATATATACCCGCAACCGACGTCACAGAAATCATCGCTTTTACCGTAAAAGGGGCAGACCGTTTTATCCGTCATAAAGACCTCATATGTTAAAACCGTAAGGCTTGATTTACACATGGGGAAGAAGCCGGTGGGGAGGGTCGTCACCAACTCCCCTGACTTCAACCCATGTAACAAGGAGTAACTGTATTTGATATAAGCAACCTGTATACCAATGTTTTAAGCAATTTATTTTTACGTTCTTTGTGTTGTAATTTCATATAGATACACCAATGAGGAGAAAACCGGGGGGAACTATCGGGAAGGTAATTTTGCATTTATGCAAAAACCGTCACACCGTTGATTTTCCGATATTCATGGGGGAAAACCCGCACAGAGAAAACCATTAAAAGATTATATCAGAGATTTCAGTGAGTTACGAGGTATCGGCACGGGGACAGTCCGTTTGCAGAAATGCAAAGCTGATGCAAACGAATTTGCAAATATGCGAATCAAACTATGTGAGGGGTAGGGGGTAAGGTCTTTAAGAGCAATCCTCCTTCCGGATGTTGTACTTCTTGATCTTCCGGTAAATGGTGGTCATGTTCATCCCTGCCTCGCGGGCGGCGGCTTCGATATTGCCGCGGTTCTTGCGCAGAAGCCCCTTCAGATAGTCCATTTCAAAGCGGGAAAGCGCCCGTGCGTATTCTCCCTCATCCACATCGAAGTCGGGACCGGCCTGATCCAGCGGCACCTCTATGAACTGGACAAGCACCGGCAGGCTGATATAATCTCCATTTTCCATGGCCATGGAGGCCTCGATGACATTTTTTAACTGGCGAATATTGCCGGGCCAGGCATACCCGCAGGCAGCCTCCAGGGCGTCAGGGGAAAGCCCCTTGATCCGGGTGCCGAACTTTTTATTCTGCAGGGTGATGAAATGGGCAGCCAGCAGCGGGATGTCGGGTTTTCGCTCCCTGAGCGGCGGCAAATGGAGATTGACCACATTCAGCCGGTAGTAGAGATCTTCCCGGAATGCCCCGCTCTTTACGGTTGCCTTCAGGTCTGAATTGGTAGCGGAAAGAATCCGCACGTCGACCCTGGTCGGTGTGGTCTCCCCTATTCTGTGAAATTCCTGTTCCTGTAAAAAGCGGAGCAGGGTCTTTTGCACATTCATGGGGAGATTCCCCACCTCGTCAAGGAACAGGGTGCCGCCATCGGCCGCCTCCAGAAGCCCATGCCGGTTTTCCACGGCGCCGGTAAAAGCCCCTTTCTTGTAACCGAACAACTCGCTCTCCAGAAGCGATTCCGGCAGCGCGCCGCAGTTGATGGCAACAAACTTATTATCCTTGCGGAGAGAATTATAGTGAATTGCCTGGGCGATGAGCTCCTTGCCTGTCCCGGACTCGCCGGTAATCAGCACGGAAGTGTCGCGAATCGCGATTTTTTCCACCCGTTCCAGCACCGACTTAAGCCCTTCGGATGCGCCGATGATATTGTCGAAGCGGAACTTGCCGACCAGCTCTTCCCTGAGTTCCCTGTTTTCCTCCAGAAGCCGTGTATGGTGCAGGGCGTTTTTCACCCGGTAAAGGAGTTCCTCCGGCTCAAAGGGCTTGGTCAGCATATCATAGGCTCCCCTGCGCAGGGCCTGGATGGACATCTCGACGGTAGCATAGGCGGTGATCATGATCACCGGAATGCCGGGGTCCTTGGCCTTCACCTTTTGCAGCAATTCAAGGCCGTCCATCCCCGGCATCTTTATATCGCTGACGACCAGATCCCACAGGCCGGCCTTGAAATCCTCCGCCGCCTCGAAAGACCTGGTATAGGCCCTGACCGCATAACCATTGTCCAAAAGGACCGCCTCCATCATCCGGCAGAGCCCTTCCTCATTGTCTATCAACATGACCCGTTTCTTGTCGCTCACCTTATCACCTTTCGCAATTCACTCTTTACAATTCGTCCTGCCTTACCGGCAGTCCTGCACTTCCTACAACTCTTCCCGCTCCACGGGAAGCTTCACTATTACCGTCGTCCCCTTCCCCGTCTCGCTCTCAATCACGATTTTTCCATAGTGCTCCATAGTGCTGCTCCACGATCTGCTTTGTAATGGCGAGTCCCAGACCGGTCCCCTTGGTCTTGGTGGTAAAGAACGGCTCGAATATCTTCTCCAGGTTCTCCTTGGGGATTCCGGCGCCGTTGTCGCTGAATGCCATGGTGACGTGCCCTTCGTTATCAAGTCCGGTTTTCACCACCAGTCTACCGCCGCTCTGCATGGCTGCGCCGGCATTCAGAATGAGGTTGATGGCCACCTGCCGCATCTGGTCGCCGTCCGCCATTATTCTGGGGAGCCCTTCGGTGAAGTCCTTGACAACGGCCACGTGATGCATGTCGGTATGGTTTGCAGCAAAATCGACGATCTGATCCAGCAGCGCATTGATATCGGTCTCTTCCATGGAAGGCTTCGGCGTCCGCGCATAGGAGAGGAGGTCCTGGACTATCTTCCTGCAGCGTTTGCTCTCCCGCTTGATCTCATGGACATATCTGTAGTTGGGGTCATCCGGGGGGAGCTTTCCTTCAATGTAGCTGGCATACCCCAGAATCACGCCGAGCGGGTTATTGATCTCATGGGCCACCCCGGAAGAAAGGACGCCGAGGGATGCCATTTTCCCCTGCTGCGCCAGGGTCGCCTCCATTTCTTTGTTCTGTTTTATGATGGCGGTCATCCGGTTGAAGGCGCCGGCCAACTCCCCCAGCTCGTCATTGGCATTCACCTCCATCCGCTCTTCAAACCGCCCCCTTTTGACCTTGCGGATCACCTCCATCATGTGATTGATGGGGTCCGTAAGGATCTTGGACGCCAGGAAAACCAGCGCCGCCGACGCCGCACCGATGACCACGACCAGCATCACAATGCTTGTGGTTATACGACCCTTGATCTTGTTGGCCTCCCGGTAAAACTCATCTTCGTAGGAGCCCACGGCAACGATCCAGTCCCAGGGCCTGAAGTACTCATAGCGAACGATCTTCATCCGAGGATGCGTATCACCTGCGTTCTTCCAGGGATAACGGATCCACCCCCTTTTTTTCTGGCACATCTCCTTGATGAAATAATTTCCGTCGAGGTCCTTGGCGTCGTAATAATAATTCCCTTCCCCGCCGGGATGGATGGTAAAATTCCCTTTGCTGTCCATGCAGAAGATGTAGCCGGTTTCCCCCACCTTCTTCCCCTTGATCTTTGCCCTCAGCTCTTCAAAGGAACGTCTTTCGAATGCAACATCCTCGTAGGTCTCTTCCAGGTAGCCGCCGGCGGCGATTATCCAGTCCCACTCCTTGAAATAACGGTACGCCACCACCTTTTTCCGGGGATACTTGTCCCCCAAAACCTCATTGCGCCAGGGATAGATAATAAAAAGGACCTCATCAGGCTTCGATTTCAGGGCGGCCTCACACATCACCCGGATGAAATAGCGACCGTTCTCGTCCTTTTCATTGTAAACATTCTGCCCTTCCCTGGCGACGTGTACCTTCAGGTCTCCTTTGCTGGTCATGGCGTAGATATAGCCGGTTTCGCCTACATTCACCTTTTTAAAGGCTTTTTTGGCCTCAAGCTTGGCCGTTTCCAGGGATATCCGGCCGCTTTTGTACTGACGGTGCTCTGCTTCGACCAGGTTGTAAGCCAGGTTGGTGAGGGTCGCCAATTCCAGATTAAAGCTTTTTTGCTTATCCTGCTTATAGACCTGAAACTGCTGGTAGTGGGAATTCAACAGGTCGAGGGTAAAGTCGGCCATGTGCTGCAGGTCGTCCTTACTGGTCTGGGTTACCCCCCGATGGGCCTGCCGGGTCGATATATTGCCGATGACCACGCCGACCACGAGTATGGGGATGATGACCAGCGGAAGTACCAGCGCCAGCATCTTCCACCTGAGCTTCAGATTATTAATGAAACCGAAGAAATACCTGTGCATGGAAGGCCTTTGATAGTTTCCGATCTTCTTGGATATTATGTAAACACCCTAAAAAATACCAGAGTTTTTTTGCATTTCTGCAAAACTCAAGTTCGGCGTATGCCGGCGTAAACAAGATATCCATCGGTGTCACGCCGCTCATCTCGACTTTTCTTTTGTTCTTGCGGAGAATTTCTTTTAAAGCTCATGTTGCCATTATCCAATAACCGGATCTTTTTGTTTCTTCGAGTGCTTCTTGAAGCACTCCCGCTTTATTCTTCAGACACAATATTTTCGTACTTTCTTCCATACGGTGATTAAGGGCTTCTTTATCCAGTATGTCTTTCCCTATCATGAATTGATCAAATTCGCCTTTTTCGTTTTTCATTTGAACAAATATCCCCGCAGATGATTTTGAATCTTTATTGTGCAGGGGCGTTATAAATGTCTCATAGCCACTCCACAATGCGGATGCAAATGGTGTAATGTCCGTAACGTCTTGTAAGACAACCCGCCAATCAATTGCGGCTGTCATGTTAATTCCCGGTGGCGGTTGAACCATAAAGTAATTCCCCGGAACATGTGCGGCCAAGAATCTCAAAAATTCATCGGTCGATACCGATTTATGTATATTTGTTAACGCACCTTGGATAAACATGGAAAGCTCCCTTTGTTTTTAATAATATATCCCCGTTGCCATTTGATTAGTGGGAATAATACGGGCTTTATGAAGGAATTTCAATGGATGAATTACCGGGAGTTTGCATTTTCCCCGGCATGGGGCAGGAAGAAGCATGACGGACAAATATCTTTCCGTACAGCTGTCCTGGTTTGGGCCATTGGAAGGTCTGCAGGGTACGCCTGGAACCGTGATCGTTTCAAATGCCGCGCGCTTTGCGCCATGTGCAACAAAGTTATCAATACATTCTCTAGATAATGCAACAAAATCCGATACTATTCTAGAAAGACATCCGTTCAACGCATTCCGCAAAAGGAGGAGCTATGGTCCCCGACCGTAAGCAGAAGATAAACCCATGGGAAATGGTGCTCGCCCAGATCGACAAGGCGGAAAAACGCCTGGAATGCGACCCGAACATGATCGAGAAGCTCCGCTATCCGGAACGCTCCCTCCTCGTGTCGGTGCCGGTACGAATGGACGACGGCCGGATAAAGGTCTTCAAGGGGTTCCGGGTGCAGCACAGCACCATCCGCGGTCCGGCCAAGGGAGGAATCCGCTACCACCCGGACGTGGACCTGGACGAGGTGACGGCGCTGGCCGCCTGGATGACCTGGAAGTGCGCGGTCATGAACATTCCCTTCGGCGGGGCCAAGGGGGGCATCCAGTGTGAACCATCCGAGCTCTCCATGGGGGAGCTGGAGCGCCTGACACGCCGCTACACGGCCGAGATCTTCAGTTTCATCGGCCCCGACCGGGACATCCCCGCCCCCGACGTCAACACCAATGCACAGGTAATGGCCTGGATGATGGATACCTACTCCATGCAGGTGGGGCACACGGTCCCCGGCGTGGTGACCGGCAAGCCGATCGCCATCGGCGGCTCCGAGGGAAGGAGTGAAGCAACCGGGCTCGGCGTGGTCTTCATGGTAATCGAGGCGTCGAAAAAGCTCGGCCTCAAGCTGGAAGGGGCGACGGCAGTAGTCCAGGGGTTCGGCAACGTGGGGAGCTCCGCCGCCCGGAGCCTGTTCCGGGAAGGTGTAAAGGTCATCGCCATCAGCGATAAAACCGGCGGTTATTACTGCGCAAGCGGCATCAACCCGTTCGAGCTGCAGCGGCACTTCGTGGCAAACGGAACATTGAAAGGCTTTCCCGGCTGTGACGAAATAACCAACGAGGATATCTTCGCCCTTCCGTGCGACATCCTGGTGCCGGCCGCCCTGGAAAACGTCATCCACAAGGGGAATGCCGACCGGGTGCAGGCCCGCATCCTTGCCGAGGGGGCCAACGGCCCGGTCACCCCCATCGCCGACGAGATCCTGAAGGAAAAGGGGATATTCGTCATCCCCGACATCCTAGCCAATGCCGGCGGCGTGACAGTTTCCTACTTCGAATGGGTCCAGGACCTGCAGAACTACTTCTGGAACGAGGCGGAGATCAACAACCGGCTGCGGCAGATAATGACCGCCGCTTTCAAGAAAGTGATTTCCATCGCCGAAGAGAAGAACATAGATAACCGTACCGCCGCGCAGGTCCTGGGGATCGGCCGGGTGGTTGAGGCGCTGCAGCTGCGGGGATTGTATCCATGAGGAAAAGGATCGAGGTTCGAGGCACGAGGAACTAGGATCAAACATTCGAAGTGTGAGTCTTTACCTCGATCCTCGGTTTTCGATCACCGATACTTGCAGCACCGCCGCCATTTCCTCGTGTATGAGGCCGTTACTGGCCAGGATCCGGTGATCGTAAATCGAAAAAGGCTCGCCGGCATGGTTGGTCACCCTTCCCCCCGCTTCGATAACCATGAGCTGGCCGGCCGCCACGTCCCAAGGTTTAAGCTTGCACTCCCAGTAGCCGTCAAGCCTCCCGGCCGCCACATAGGCCAGGTCCAGCGCCGCCGCGCCTGCGCGGCGCACGGCACGGGCGGCCATCTGGAAATTCAAGAAGTTGTCGAAATTGTTCTCATTGTCCCAGGTCCGGTCGTATGGGAAGCCGGTGGCGAGGAGGCAGCCTTTGAGCGGCTCCCGCCGGGAGACCTGTATCGGTTTTCCGTTCAGCAGCGCCCCCTCCCCCCTCACCGCAGTGAAGAGCTCACCCATCATCGGATGATGGATCACGCCGAGCATTACCTCCCCCTCAATTTCAAGCGCTATGGAGACGGCGAACCAGGGGAAGCCGTGGGCATAATTGGTGGTGCCGTCCAAAGGATCGATGATCCACTTGAAAGAAGAACGAAGCGCTCCGTAGTCGCTCTCCTCCGCCAGGATGTCGTGATCGGGAAAGTTGTACCGGATAGCACGGACGATCAGCTCTTCACACTTCCTGTCCACCTCGGTGACCAGGTTGACCTCCCCCTTGAACTCGATGTCATGCTCTTTCCAGAGCCTCTCCCGCTGTAGTTCCCCGGCAGCCCTGGCGGCCCGGACGGCAGTGTCGAGATATCCTTTCAATTCCATGCAGTTCTCCTGAATAACGGAACGAGGTCCGAGATACGAGGTTCGAGGATTCAAAACCTCACTCCTCACTCCTCACTCCTCGAGCCTGTTTCACCACCCCTGCTTCAGCGCGAACTTCAGTATCTCCGGCAGGTTCCTGAGAAACAGGGCGATGCTGTGAGGCGACCGCCAGAGCATCCTGGCATATCCGTAATAAATCTGCGGCCGGCGGAAAAAACGGCGGATAAACTCATCGTAGAGCTCTTCCAGCCGCTCTTTCGTCATTCCATGGGGCACAAAAACAAAGTTCAGGCAGTTCATGGCCGGCCACTCCTCGGTGAACTCCCCGTGTTCGCGGATCTTCTTAAAAATGGGAGCGCCCGGAAACGGAGTGAACTTGGTCACGTTGATCTCATCTAAAGGAAGGGAAAGGGCGTAGTCGATGGTGTGCCGGATCGCCACATCATCCTCCCCCGGCAACCCAAGCATGAAGAGCCCCTTGACCCGCATCCCCGACTCTTTGATCATCCCGAGCTTTTTCTGCATATCATCCAGATCCATGAACTTGCGGTGCTTCTTCAGTACCTCGGGATCGCCGGATTCAATCCCGAAATTCACCTGCCAGCACCCCGATCTCGTGAGGAGATCGACCAGTTCCCGGTCCACATGCTCCAGCCGGGCGATGCAGTTATAGGTTACCGGCACTTTTTTGTCCACCATGAGGCGGCAAAACTCCTCCACCCTGCTGCGGTCGAAGGTGAACAGGTCGTCATAGAAAAAGACGTGGCGGATGCCGAAATCCCGGTGCAAGTAATTGAGGTGTTCGACAATATAGGCGGGCGAATTGAAGCGGAATCCCCGGTTGAACACCGACCTGTCACAGTAGGTGCAGTGATAAGGGCAGCCGCGACTGGAGATGATGCTGGTATTGGGAGCCGTGGGATAGCTGAAGAGCGGCAGGTTGTACCGCCTAGGGAAATCCGGCAACCGGTGATAGGCGGGGAAAGGGAGCGAATCGAGGTCCGGAATGGTATCCCTCACGCAGGAGAGGGCTCCCCTGCCGTCCTTTCGGAAACCGACCCCCGGAATCGTCTCAACTCCCCTGAATCCGGAGGAGACAAGCTCGTAAAAGGTGTTCTCCCCCTCACCGATGACCAGGTAATCAATGGCGGGGAAGCCGTCCAGGAGCGACACCCCCACGGAACAGGCGTGGGCGCCGCCAAACACCACCTTTATTTCCGGCGCCAGTTCTTTTAGCCGTTCGGCGATCTGGTACCCCTCCAGGAAAGAAGAGGTGGTGCAGGAAAAGCCGACCACGTCGGGAGATTTCCCCGTAATGGCGGCAACGATCCCTTCAAGGGGTGCGGGATGGGCATAGCAGTCCATGAGCTCCACCTCAACCCCTTGTGCCTCCAGGAACGCCGCTATGCTCATCATTCCCAGGGGGGGCATCAGGTTGAAGACGGAACTGATATCCTTCATCGACCCCATCCAGTTCCTGCCGTGTGGATGGATAAACAGGGCTTTCAACGTTAATTCTCTCTCTGCGCTTGATTACTTACGGGAAGGGGAAACCTCGCCGGTTTTTAAAAACCTGCGAGGTTGAGCAGCCCATGCTAAACGGTTTGACCCCATAAATCAAGCAAACAAAAAACCGCCCACCATATGATGATGAGCGGTTTCCGTATCACCTGAAGATCGGTGCGCCTACGGGAGTTTTTTCCTCATTTACTGTTAAAACTCCTTGAGGTTGCTGAACTCCCCCCAGGCAAGGTAGTTTTGCGGCGCAAGCACGAAATCATAGAGGTTTTCCATTATGTTGTAGTGCTTCTTCTCTTCCTCGGCGATCTTCAGCAGGAGTTGCGCTGTCCCGGCCGTCTTTTCTCTTTTGGCCATGTCCTCATAAAGCCTGACGCTGTCCGCCTCTATTTTCATGGCGTACCGGTAGGCGTCCAGCTGCTTTTTCAGGCCGCCAAGGATGTCTTTATCCCCCATCAGGCCCTGAAATACGTTTTTCGCCTCCTCCAGGACCCCGGTATCGGCCATGGCCCCGGCCGCACCCGCCTCCATGGCCTTTATGGTATCAAAGTGCTTTTGCTCATCGGCCGCCAACCGGCCGAATATGGTTTTCAGCCCTGTGAGGGTGGTCTCCGCTGCCAGTTTTTCGTAATATGCCTTACCGTCCAACTCCATTTTCAATGCGAAATCAAAAACGTTCATACCTTTCTCCTCTTTTTGTTACCACTGGTTTAGAACTTACGAAAAACATACCAGAAAAGGGAGCTGATGCAAGTGCATACGTCCGTAAAAACGCAGGATGGATACTATTTAACCAGAACCGGCTGCAAACCCGGCAGATGAAGCATTGACTGACTTCCACAACCAACACAAGAAATACGGTCTATGTAAAGCCCGTCATTTCCATCTCCACCGCATATTGATGAAGGCGCATCATACGGACCACCAACTTGTATGCATCCGGTTGTACCGCTCACACATATCCTGCTTATTCTGATCAAGGCATATCTGGCTACGCTGTGAAGTTCATAACTGTCTCCCTGTTTCGCAGGCGGACGATCGGTGACAGGGACGATAACCCACCATCCCGATAACTTACCGGTGGCCTTGTCATATTCTTTGTTTGACTTGTCGACATGCGGATCATACATCATTGATTCCATATCACGGAGAGCATCGTTATTCGCACCTTGGGTTGTAAAAATCGCCTTGCCGCACACTTCCTGAGCGGGCATTTCTTTACAAATCATATCAGACAATGTAATCGTGCCTGTTACCGGATGCAATAGCGACGTAAATGCATAACGGTCAATTGCGGGGGGATCCTTTTTAGTATCCCAGTAATCACGGATCATTTTTCTTTCGGGGATAGAACAGATATTGGGATATATACAGTCACTGCCACATGCATCAACACTCATCGCAATATTTGCGTGTGTTCTTGCAGGAATGGCAGCGACTGCGACAGGGGTATAATTGAACGTTTCAATGCCTGAAATTTTGGCTATAAAGCTCCCCAAAGACCCCATGCCTACAGATTCGCTTTCGGCAGTGCGCTTTGTCCTGACCTGTATTGCATTGACCGGAGCTCCGCCTGGAGTATAAGTATGGGTACTTACGTTCCAGAATCCAACCGTCACGTCATTTTTATCGTTCAACGCATTGGAGCTATCGCTGGCAACCCCCACTAAAGCCGCTGCTGCGTGTTTCCCCGAAACCAGATCAATAGCAGCGGCCCTTGCGGACGATTGCACCGGATCGTTAACGACACCTCTTATATTTTTTGGATCGGTTTGGATTTGAGTCAGAATCCGCTGTTTGATTGCCTGGGCTCCTGCAAGGGCAGAGGTTTCAGCCGCACTCTGCAACTCTTCCTCGCCGATATACATATATCCCACATCGATTGCCAGACCCGCTAAAACAAGAAAGACAACCAGCATAATGCCAGCATAGGTGGTATCCATTTCTGCTCCCTCTCTACCTTAAACTTGTTCCGGTTGATTTTAGCATATTACCATTTTTAACAAAAGAAGGGTCATGCATTTCTGCATGACCCTTTCATTTTTTATCGGTGAACGTCGAGTGCCAATTCCAACCGGTAACCTTTCTATCGGGAAGGATTTATTTCTTCCATCACGACAGCCGGTTCCCCGACAAGAACAGGTGCTTTGACTTCAACAGCTTTCTTCTCGCGGAGGAAGAAGGTGAGGATCGTACCGGTGGCAAGCAAGGTGCCGGCAAGAATGAAGGACTTGTTCAGGCCGCCGGGCTGCGCATTGAGCATTTCAGAAACACGGCCCATGACGAATCCCCCCACCCCCCATGCCGTGAAGAGAGTGCCGTAATTGAGGCCATAGTTCTTGAAGCCCCAGTAATCCTTGGCGAACGAGGGAAAGAGACAGAGGTTGGAACCGTAGTTGAAGCCGATAAAAGTAGCCAGAAGCACCAGGAGTGGTGCGCTGCCGGACCCGATGACCGGGATGGCGGCAAACATCAGGAGTGCCTGTAAGGCAAGCATGATGGTGAGGGTGGCCTTGCGGCCGATCTTATCGGAGAGGATACCGGCAACGACGCGACCACCGGCATTACCAACCGCCATGATGGCAACGGCAACAAAAGCCATGGGCCCCATGCTCTTCTTGGCCAGGCCTGCCACGCTGCCGATAACCATGAGGCCGGCGCCTGCACCGATAAAGAAGTTTGTCCAGAGAAGATAGAACTTCGGCGAGCGAATCATCTCGCTGACATTTGCGTTGTAAACCGGCTTGGCAGCGGGCTTGGACTCTTCTTCCTTCTTTTTGGCCGGCTCAGCAGGCACATACCCCTGCGGAGGATTGACCAGCAGGAAGGAGAGACCGCATACCGCGACCGTAAAGCCGATCGCCAGGAACAGCGTCGTTTTCTGCATGCCGTAGGCGCCCAGGAGGTAGCTTGCAAGCGGGGCGATGTAGACCGGAGCAAGACCGAAACCGGCAACGACCGTCCCTGCGATGACCCCTGTCTTGGTCGAAGAAAACCATTTAAGGGCAGGAGGAGTGGCAGCGGCGTAACCAAAGCCGAAGCCGGAGCCGGCCAGCACACCGAAGCCGATTAACCAGGCAACATAGCTGTTGGAGAATGACATCAGGGTGAAGCCGCTGCCGACAAAAAGCCCGCCGATCAGGGCGGTACGCGCCGGGCCGATCTTGTCCTGGCACTTGCCGGCTACAATCATGGCAAATGCAAACACAAGACAGCAGAGAGCGTATGGGTCGTTGATGGAAGTGAGGCTCCACTGGAAGGCGTCAGGCCCCCCCTTTTCGATGGACGTCTTGATTGCCCCCTTGAAGATACTCCATGCATACAGCACCCCGAGCGCCAGGTTGATGCCGAGGCCGGCCATGGTGACCTGCCAACCCTTGTTAGTTGATGTTTGTGACATGTGTCTCACCTCCGTGTTTATTTGTTAGCATTTGATATATCAGTTAAGAGCAACTTACATACCAATGTTTTAAAATTTTGTAAAACAAAAAATATCATGTGATATCGTATAGTTACAACTGGGTTGATCGAGGGAGGGAGTAAGGTCTCGGAATAATGATTTGCAATAATGCAAAAACGTTTGAACGGGCAGAATTGGGCATAGAACAGAATATCAATTGTAATATTAACATGTTGAATTAGTATTAACCTGCCCGCAAAAGGGTTTTGCAGAAATGCAAAATGGAGCGGTATTTTGCAAAAGTGAAAACTGTTTACCTATATTAAAAAAGTGGCGCGCTTGAGGCGGTGGAAAGAGCTGCCGGTTTCCAGCTGGGGCCAAAGCTTTCTGCTCGGCGCTCAAGGACAAATTGTCGGATAAGGGGGGAAACTTCGGGACAGATGGGCGGCAGGCGTTATCGCATGGAGGATATTTTGCCTGAGCGTAAGGGAGCTTTCTCTTCTTTTTGAATGAGGCTGGTAAAATCTTCTACGCTGAGAGGCTTGGAGAAATAAAAGCCCTGAAACTCATCACATCGATTTTGCGTCAGAAATAATAATTGATCCTCCGTCTCAACTCCTTCGGCGACTACCGTCATCCTCAAATTGTGGGCCATGGCAATTATGGTGGTGGAAATTGTCGCGTCGTTTGAGTCGCCGGGTATCCCATCGATGAAAGAACGGTCGATTTTCAGCACATCAATGGGAAAACGTTTCAAGTAGCTCAAGGAAGAGTAACCGGTGCCGAAGTCGTCTATCGAGAGGGTCACGCCCATTTCCTTCAGACAGTCCAGTTTTCTGATGGACTCGGCAATATCCTTCATGATGATGCTTTCGGTGAGTTCGATCTCCAAATATTGAGGTTCAAGGGCAGTTTCATAGAGGATTTGCGCGACCTTATCCGGCAGGTTTTCCTGGGAAAAATGCCGGGTGGAGATGTTTGTCGCCACACGCAAAGCAGGTAACCCCGCCTCCTGCCAGATTTTGTTCTGCGTACACGCAGTTCGCATTACCCACTCCTCCACCGGCACAATGAGTCCCGTGTCTTCGAGCAGTGGAATGAATTCCGCAGGGGGAACTATTCTTCCCGCTTCGGGCTGCCAACGGAGCAATGCTTCCATGCCGATGATCCTGCCGGAAGACATCTCGACCCGTGGCTGGTAATGGAGGAAGAACTCCTCTCGCTCCAACGCCCTGCGCAGCCTGGTTTCCATTGCCAGCCTTTCATGGACATCCGTATTGATCGCTTCGGTGAAAAACTGGTAATTGTTCTTCCCCTTCTTTTTCGCATGGAACATGGCGGCGTCGGCATTTTTAAGCAGGATGTCCGCATTTTCTCCGTCGGCAGGGTAGATGGAAATCCCGATACTTGCCGTTACAAATACCTCCTGTTCCTTGATCTCAATGGGAGTATTGAAAATATCGAGTATCCTTGCGGCAATCCTGCCGATATCGAGATTTCTGTCGGTGTCGCTTATGAGGATCACGAATTCATCGCCCCCCAGCCGGGACACGGTGTCGTATTGGCGTAATTCATGTTTCAGCTTTTCAGCGACGTCCTTAAGCAAAAGATCACCTGACGGATGTCCGAAGGTATCGTTGATTACCTTGAAGTTGTCCAGGTCAAGGAGAAGGACTGCCAATGAACCCTTATGGTGGTATTCATAGGCAAGTGCCTGTTCCAGATGGTCGTGAAGCTGGTTGCGATTCGGCAGGCCCGTAAGAAAATCATGGGTCGCCTGGTAAGCAAGCTGTTCTTCAAAGCACTTGCGCTCCGTAATGTCGATCGAAATGCCGCCCACGGCAGCGACCGTGCCTGTAATGTCGCGCAAAGGGAATAAAAGCGTATGGAAATAGTGCCTCCCACCAGGCAAATCCAGGTTTTCTTCAATCGTCAGAGGGGCGGCCTCGTCTATTACCCGCCGGCTGGTCTGGTTGAACAGCCTTGTCGTTTCTTCGGGAAAGAGCTGATCGATGGGTGTGCCTATCGCAACATCCCTCGATATGCCCGTATACTTCTCCCATGCCCGGTTTACAAGTTGATAGCAACCGTTGCTCTGGACGGCATAAATCGGCATCGGCGCCAGGTCCATCAGGTTGGCAAGGAACTCCTGGGTCGTGCGGATTTCTTCCTCCCAGTATTTCCGTTCCGTGATGTCCCTGACCAGTGAAAGACCCGAAACGATTTTTCCTTCTGCATCCCTCATCGGCGAAACGGTAATTTCCAGGTGCCTGGGTGCATCGTCGGCAACGATGCTACGTTCGGCCTTGTGAATGTTTCCATCCATGAAGGACAGCCGCATGGGACATCCGTCGCAAATTTCCTCCATCTCCCGATATCCGCTGTAACAGTATTCTCCGACATGGTCCCCGAGAATATCCTTGCAGATCTGGTTCTGGTAAATGATTTTGAAGTCGGTATCCTGAATGGTTATGCCATCCCCGATGCCGGCAATGATCGCCTCGGATTTAGACTTTTCTTCGACGATTCTGGCTACCGCTTTCCGCTGCTCTTGCAGCATGGCTTCCAACTCTTGTTTCTGCCGTTCCAATTCATCCCGGGCAGCATAGAGTTTGCGGAAATGCACCCACATAAGCCCATAGAGCATGAGGGCGGTAACAGCGACGTAGCACCACCCCTTGACAGTCCCCATCCACGTAATCAAAGCGGGAGTAGGGGCAATCATGGAGACCCACTTATCCGAACAATAGATCCAGCCTGCTCCTATGAACAAATAGGTGGATGCTATCATTAATGGAATTTTTTTGTCCCTGTTCATCGTAATTCCTAAAATTGGAACACAGGATACAACAAAGATAAGATCGTACTTAGTTTCCATCCGGAAACGGTCTTTTTTCGCCCTGGCGGTGTCAATCTGCGGTCTTGCTTGTGCGGCGTACCGATGTACGCCTCCGCGCAATCTCTTGATTTCCTTGCCAGGACAAAAAAATCCTCGTTTCCAATCTGGAAACCAATAGTTTCTCATCCGGAGTTTCCGGATGGAAACTACTAAACTCCTTATCGGCTGGGGAGAAGAAAATCTTTATGAAGCAAATTGTTGATGGTTGAACAGATTCATTCGCAAAAAGTCTTTTCCCACTCCCTCGACGGGAGGGGGTCAGGGGGTGCCCCCCCCACCCTGACCCTCCCCCGCCAGGGGGGAGGGAACTATTTTTGAGAATTTGCGAGAGCATCAAACATGAATTTCTGCGGCCTGACGGCCCGGGGGGATGGGGAATGAAGGATGGGGAATGAGACCTGATTTTAATATGTGAGTACAACCGTCATGAAAAACCGGGCGTCTCAGGATAAAGGAAAAATAATGGTAAACGTGGTTCCTTTCCCCGCCGCGCTTTCCACCTCTATCCGGCCGCCAAGCAGCTCAACGAGGTTCCTGGTTACGAAAAGCCCGAGCCCCGTACCCTCCCCCGGTTCCTTGGTAGTGTAAAAGGGATCAAATATATGCGCTATCGTCTCACTGGGAATACCGGGTCCGGTATCGGTTATCAGGACTTCAACAGCGCGGTCGTCTAGCGCCAATGTTCTCAGCGTCAAAGTGCCCCCGTTTTCCATCGCCTGCAATGCGTTCATAATCAGATTGATAAATATCTGCTTGAGACGGTTACCGTCAGCGACAACCGACGGTAGGTGGTAATCCATCTTCTCGATCACGGTTATGGAACGTTTTTGCGCTTCGTAGTTGAGGAACGCCATAACCTCTCGCAACACCTGGTTCACATCGGCTTCTGCAGCCCCTTCACCTTCAATGCGGGCAAACGACAGTACCCCCCTGGTATATTGGGAAAGCCGCTGAGCCTCCAGATTTATCCGTTCCACCATCTCTTTGACAAAATCCGGGAGATCCTCCTCCCGCAGAATCATCTGCGCGGCCGACACTATCACCGAAAGCGGCGTGTTCAGCTCGTGGATTACCCCTGCCGACAACCGGCCAAGCTCCGCCATCTTTTCGTTGAAAGCGAGCTGATCGAGGAAATCCTCCTTGATTCGGCCGTTGGCAGTCATAAATTTGGCAAGCGGATTGTTCATATGTCTCCGAAATAAATCGAATTACCCGTTTCTATACTGGCATAAGCCATGCCATATTTATATGGTAACGTATCTACTTTATATTCCGCATGGTTATCCAAAGAGCAGACATCCCTCTGCTGAAAACCAAGGCATATTCTGCCTATCAATTCAGCATATATAAAAAAGCCGCCTTCAACGGGCGGCTTTTTTATAACCTGCATCAGTTAAGACATCATACAAATCAGTTATAGGCACTCTCGGAATGCTGGGTCTGGTCAAGGCCCATGATCTCTTCCTCTTTCTCCACCCGAAGACCGATGGTTTTGTCGAGGATGAAGGCGATGATCAGGGTGACGATGAAGGCATACGCGCCGGCCGCCACTACGGCAATCACCTGGGTCACGAACTGCTTGACGTTGCCGGACAAGAGCCCGGTGGCACCGACGGTGGCGAACACACCGGTTAACAGGGCACCGGTGGTACCGCCGATCCCGTGTACACCGAAGGCGTCAAGGGAGTCGTCATACTTCAGCTTGGCCTTCATCAGCACGCCAAGATAACAGACGACACCCGCCACGAGACCCAGGATGAGGGCGGCGCCCGGCTGAACGAAACCGGCTGCCGGGGTGATCACGACGAGACCCGCCACTACACCGGAACCGAAGCCGAGGGCGGAGGGCTTGCCGCCATGGATCCATTCTGCGATCATCCAGGAAAGGCCGGCAGCCGCCGGAGCGATGGTCGTGGTAGCGAAGGCGAGGCCGGCCAGGCCGCCCGCCGCATCGGAGGTGTTGACCCCGACGATGGCGCTCCCTGCATTGAAGCCGAACCAGCCGAACCAGAGGAGGCCTACGCCCAGCATGGTGAGAGGGAGGCTGTGGGGCGCCATCCGCTCGGTCGGGAAGCCGTGCCGCTTGCCGAGAAAGATGAGAGCGGCAAGCGCGGAAATACCGGAGGAGAGGTGAACTACGGTGCCGCCGGCGAAGTCTAGGGCGCCCTTCTTGAAGAGCCATCCGTCAACCATCCAGACCCAGTGGGCAAGCGGATCGTAAACGAGGGTGGTCCAGAGAAGGACAAACAGACAGTAAGCGGAGAACTTGATCCGTTCCGCCAGTGCGCCGGAAATAAGAGCAACAGTGATCATGGCGAACATAGCCTGGTACATGGCGAAAACGTACTCGGGTATCGAGCCCGGCTCGGTGGGGACGTTCTGGAACAAGGTATAGACCGGGTTCCCGTCCTTGAAGGTGATCAGGCCGTTGAGCATCGCCTTGCTTGTGTTACCCAAGAGGCCCATGAAAGCGTCCGGGCCGAAGGCGAGGGAGTAGCCGATAACCGCCCACTGGACCCCGACGATCCCCATGGCGACGAAGGAATGCATCATGGTGGAAAGGACGTTTTTCTGCCGGACCATGCCGCCGTAGAAGAGGGCGAGGCCTGGGATCATCAGCAGGACGAGGGCGCTGGAAACCAGCATCCAGGCGGTGTCGCCGGTGTTCAGCACCGGATCGACGTTCTTCGGTTTCTCAGGTTCGGCAGCCGGCGCCGCAGCCGCCGGAGCTGCCGGGGTTTCAGCCGGAGCTGCCGCAGCTGCGACCGGCGCTGCAGAAGTTGCAGCCGCGGCAGGAGCTTTAGCCTCTTCAGCCGGCACCGCAACAGGTGCCAGGACTGTCGCTGCCACGAAAAGCAGCTTGATGAAAGAAAGTTTGAACTTCATATTAACCTCCACAATCGTTGTGTTTTAACTTTAATCTCTTGATCTGACCGCACAGCAACTTAATGACCCGTGACCCGTGCCTGGTTGAAAGACTCTTCATCCGGATTTTACCAGTCCCGGTCCCCTGTCTCCGTCTAAATGGCTTCGCTCCCCTTTTCACCGGTCCTGATCCTCACCGCCTCTTCCAGCGGTATGATGAATATCTTGCCGTCGCCGATGCGGCCGGTCTTGGCGGTGTTCTGAATGGTTTCCACCACCTTGGACACCAATTCATCAGCCACCGCGATTTCCAGCTTCACCTTGGGGATAAAGTCCACCACATATTCTGCGCCACGATAGAGTTCGGTGTGCCCCTTCTGCCGGCCAAACCCCTTCACCTCACTGACGGTAATCCCCTCGATCCCTATTTCGTTGAGGGCATCCTTCACCTCGTCCAACTTGAACGGCTTTATTATTGCTTCTATAAGCTTCATCGCTTACCTCCGATTATTCTGCCGGGTTCCTGATTAAGGCTCCGGCACGGGAACCCGTGACCTGCCGAAGTTCTTGTTCCTGTTTTATTGCCTGGTTTCATCAGCCGCAAGGCTGTCTTTAATTTCTTTATTTATTAAAAAAAGGGGGGAAAGCTCCCCCCAACCCCAATGAAGGAAGTCCTAGGGGAAATTGATGTCGAGCTGGGTGGTGAAGGTGTTGTTACCGGCCAGGGCTTTCTCTTTATAGATGTCATAGGCGAAGATGACAGACACGTTCTTGGCAAAAGCCCAGGAAGCCCCAATATTGAGAGCGCCCATGACGTTGTTGCCGCCCATGTAGTCCACCGCAAGCCAGAGCTTGTCGGAAATCTCGCTCATGGTCCGATCCCAGGAGAGGAGCACGCCATCATTCTGCGACTTGCTCGGATCCAGCCGTGTATCCTGGAAGGCGTTCTTGCTGCCACGATAGTAACCGGCGGAGAGCCTTCCAACGACCGGAACAGTCTTGGCAGTTAGGGCGTAAATGATGTTCTGCCCTGAGACCACGAAAGGTGCGTTGCCTGCCGGCTGGGTCGAGCCGATGTTGTACATGCCGACGGCAAGTGCCGGAGAGAACTTGAACAGTGACTCTTCCGGGGTACCGATCTTGAAATTGCCCATCGCGGGATGGTTGTCGTTCGGATCGTTGGCGATGACCAGGTAGTCAACCCCGACTTCCATCTGCAGCTTCTCAAAAGGGAGGACCCCGGCCGTCAAGCCGATATCCAACACATTGGCGTCTCTAGTTGATACGAGGGTAGGAGGAGATTTGGGATTGCCGGAAGCGCGGAAATAGTTGTCGATCCCCAGGTGCAGGGTCTTGTAAGCCTGAATGTCGGTGGAGGGGATCCATATCTGGGTGGAGGGGGTCGCCAGGGCGGCGCCTGCAGCGGTTACCACGAGCATCATTGCCAGAGAGAAAATCTTCATCGTCTTCATCATTTAATACTCCTTTGTAATAGTGATTTTTAATAAGCACCACAAAACAACCATAACAACTTTTTCTTGCGCGACAACCCAGCCCCCTCCTTTCACTGAAATTAAATAAAAAGCGCCCCTAACCGTTCGGTGTAGAGGCGCCCTTGCCTGAATCGTTTTCCTGCACGCACAACGTTGTGCATTAACTTTTGCGATTCATCAAAGCATAAGCTGTGCCACACATTCTAATAAAAATGTTTTCCCAATATTTTCAAATTCTTAACAGAAACGACAAATTGACAATGCACCAAAAAAAAGGCTGAGAAGATGTCTCAGCCCTTTATTGTGATTATTTTTTATGCAACAGTCTCAGTACAATCTTCTGAAAGCGGAAGCCTTGACAGCGGCGAATACCTCGCTCCCCTCCCTGATCTCCAGCTCACGGGCCGCCTCGCCGGCGATCTCGGCAACGAGGCGATTACCTTGACAGACGAGTTCCAGACCGGCCTTGTTTCCGACGGTAAAGAGGTCGGCTACCGTGCAGTGGAGGAGGTTACGGGCGCTGATCGCCTCGGGGTGCTTCTTGAAGAGGATCATATCCTTGGAAGAGAGTTCAAAGAGGAGTCCCCCCTCCCCCGGCGAAGCTGTAAGGTAAAGGCGCATCCCGCCCCACTCATAGGACCAGAGGGAGCCATGGGGTTGCGGATCGGTGAGCCGCATAAGGTTTATGTAGCCTACAGGGTTCGTCCCCATCCGAAGCCGGGCCAGTTTATCGGCATCGGTTTCAGCCGTCTGGCGCCCCTGCTCGAAGACGATTACCCGGTCGGTCATGAGGCGCATCTCCACAAGAGAGTGGGAAATGAAGAGATAGGGGATGCCGAAGCGCTCGCATACCCCGCGCAGATACGGGATGATCTGGAAACGGAGGGTGTCATCGAGGGCAGAGAGCGGCTCGTCCATCAGCAGCAGTCGCGGGTTCGACAAGACCGCCCGGCCCAGCGCCACCCTTTGCTTCTCTCCGCCGGAGAGGTTGTTTACACCCCGTTCCAGCAGATGGCCGATCCTGAGCACCTCCACCAAGTCGTCGAGGCTTATCCGCCGGTGTCCGGAGGCACAGCGATGGTAACCGTAAAGGAGGTTTTTCCGCACCGAAAGGTGGGGAAAGAGGTGGGGATGCTGGAATACGAGGGCGATCCTCCTCCGCTCGGGGGGGATGTTTACCCGCCGGGTACTGTCGAAAAGCGGCTCGCCGTCCAGGAGGATCTCCCCTCCGTCGGGCCGTACGAGCCCCGCCAGCATGTTTACCAGGGTCGATTTGCCGCTCCCCGACTCGCCGAAGATCCCGAGCCGGCTTCCAGTAGCCTCGAAGTCGGCCGAAAGCCTGAACTCCCCGTATGATTTTGTGGCTCTTACCCGCAACTCCATCTCAGTCCCTCCTCCCCAGCCTGCTCCCAAGGAACTCGTGGAGGAAGAGGACCGCCAGGGAGAGAACGATGGCAACAAGACAGAGCGCCAGCGCCATCCGCTCGCCGCCTGGGGAGCTGGCGTACTCGTATATGGCGAGCGGCATGGTCTGGGTCACCCCCGGTATGTTGCCGGCCACAATGATGGTTGCACCGAACTCGCCGAGGCTGCGGCCGAACATGAGGGAGGAACCGGCTATCACCCCCCGAAAAGAGAGGGGGAGAATCACGGTGAAAAGCGTATCATACCACCTGGCCCCGAGGGTGCGGGAAGCCTGGATCAGCCGCTCGTCGATCGACTCCATCCCGATCCGGATGGAACGGACCAGGAGTGGAAACCCCACCACTGCCGAGGCGATCATCGCCGCATACCAGGTGAAGATTATCCTGATCCCGGCCGCATCGAGGTACTGTCCCAGCCATCCCTTCTTCCCGAGGGAGAGGAGGAGAAGGTAGCCGATCAACACCGGCGGAAGCGTCAGTGGCAGGTTGAGAAGCACCTCCAGCAGCACCTTTCCACGGAAGGAGTAGTAACTCATGACATAGGCCGCGGCGAAGCCGAACGGCAGCGACACGAGCGTTGCCGCCACTGCCACCTTGGCAGATAGTCGAATGGCATCTATGTCAGCGGGAGTGAACGAAATCATGGAGCACCAGATAGTCGAGCGTTAAGGCAATCCCCCTCGTGCAGAAGGGGGGGGATTGAAAGAGTCTCAGATGGATTATTTCGTCGGAAAGCCGTACTTGGCAAGGACATTTTTCGCTTCAGCAGACCGAAGGAAACGAAGGAACTCCTGGGCCTCGCCCTTCTTCGCCCCGGTTATGGTGAGGGCCATGGGATAAGTAACCCGGTCGTGGAGCCCCTCGGGGACGGTGAAGAGAATTTTCGTCTGGCGGCCTAAGAGGAGCGCATCGGTCCGGTAGACGAAGGCTCCGTCCACCTCACCCAGCTCGGCGTACTTCATCGCCTCCCGCACGTCCTTCGCCATTACTAGTTTACCGGAGAGTTCCTTTTCCACCCCCGCTTTCCTGAACCCCTCCAAGGCGTACTCGCCGGCCGGGACGCTCTTGGGGCTGCCGATGGCAATCCGCTGGAGCTTCACGAGGTCCTTCAACCCGGCAATCTTTTGGGTGGTCGTTCCGGCGAAGACAAGCGTATTGTAGGCGAAGGTGCCGATGGAGGAAGGTTCCACGAGCCTGCGCTCCTTGAGGTAATCCATCCACTCCACGTTGGCCGAGAGGAACAAGTCGGTCGGTGCGCCGCTCTCTATCTGCTTGGCAAGGGCGCCGGAGGCGCCGTAGTTCTTGAGGATATTCACATCGGGATGCTTTTTGGCAAAGGCGTCCGCGAGTTCGTTCATGGTCTCCCTGAGGCTCGCCGCCACCGAAAGGTTGAGCTCTCCGGCAAGGGGAGCCGAAACGGCGAGGAGCGTAATGCAGAGTGCCATGGCGAGGGATGTGACGAAACGTTTCATCGAAATCTGCCTCCTGTGGTTGATCGATGCAATTATATGGCGCAATATGCCGAAGTTTCAGCGGAATATAGCGCATTTGGTACCTCAGGACAGTTCGCCGGTTGCGCTGACATCGTATCCGGGCAGTTCTCTCAGCATGTTTCGCAAGGAAGTGGAGCGGACTACCTCTACCAGTGCCCGCACACGAGGATCATCCGCGTGTGACGCCGGGACACAGAGGTCGTACGCTTCCTCGCGCACGCTGATGAAATCCAGACCCGCCTCCTCGGACACCAGCCGAACGGAAACCCCCGCACCGGCCCATCCGGCGCGCACGGCCTCCACTACGCCACGGTGGTCCCTGGCCACGAGGGTGGGGGCGGCAACCCCCTGCAATAATTCGTCAAGAACCTGCCGGGCGCCGGAGCCCGGTTCCCGGCCTATCCAGCGCACATTTGATTTCAGCACCTTATTAACGGTATCCAGCCCCAGTCCGGGAGCCAGGGTAAGTCCCTCCTGCCAGTTCGCCATCCGCAGCAACCTGAAAGGTGCTTTGAGAATCTCTTTGGCTACCCTGGCGTTTGCCGCCGGATTGCTGCTTTCCGCCAGATGCAGACCGGCCACGTGGACCAGACCGTCCCGCAGAAGCTGGAGGGACTGGCGGCTGGAGCGGGACAGGACCAGCATCCGGAATGGGGTGATCCGGGCGTATTCCGCCGCCAGGAGTCCGACCGCAGGGTCACAACTCGCCATCACGAGCGTCCGGAACGGGTCGGCGAACGGGTTGTCAAACAGCCTTCCATCCCGATAGACGCCGTCGTGAGGCAGCATGCCGAGCGGCGAAGCCTCCACAGGGAAGAGCAGCAGCTTGCCACCGATCACTGCCCGCCAGTAGCGACAGGGCTCCTTTGCCGGAGACCACGCCCAGTGGATTTCATCATGGCCACCGAGGTGAAAAAGTTCCTCGACCTTGCACCCGAAGACCTTGGCTAATGCCAGAGCAGCCACGGTGGAGGGGACCAGTTTTCCCATCTCAATGGCGCTAACGCCGGCACGCGACAGCCCAGCTCGCTCGGACAGCTCCTGCTGGGACCAACCCCGCTCTTCACGGAATTGCCTTATGTGGTTATGGAGAGGCATATCTTCTTTCGACATATTGATGGAGCGTATGCCATAATAGTGTCAATTGCAAGCAAAAAAGAGCGGGGTATTCGCCCCGCCCGGAACAACTCAGCTCACCCCGAGGATCACGCTCGATGCCTTGAAGAGGGCGCAGGCATGCCCCCCCTCCTTGAGCCCCAGGTTCCTGGCGCTCTCATGAGTGATGACGGCGCTGATGGTATTGCCGGCTCCGACCTCGATGTCGATCTCGGTGTTGACCTGCCCCTCGATCACCTTGGAAACAGTGCCACACATGATGTTGCGGGCGCTCACCCTGGCGTCGTGAAGGTCGGTGCCGACAATGACGGAGCTCGCCTTGACGATGGCATAGGCCTCCTTCCCGGCAGCGAGACCGAGGGTATCGACGCTGCCGTTTGTGATGGTGGCCGTAACCGTGGTCCCCCCCTTTAGGGCGAGGGACACCTCGGCATTCACCGCCCCTTTCCTGATACCCGCCACCGTTCCGAGAAATACGTTCCGTGCGCTTACTTTCATGGGAAACCTCCTTTGGAATTGATTGTACGAATGAGCTCAAGCGACCATTGTCGCAAGCTCGATCCTTTATCGGGCTCGCCCCCATACGATTATACCATACTTCAGATTATTCCATAGAGTGGCCCGCCAGGGGCACCCAGAGCATCGACGCGCTTCTCCACCTTCGGGTCTTCCACAAGGGGGGGAGCGTGGTGGGGCTTGGCGCGGGCGTCAATGACGAGCGGCCCCTCGCATCCCCAGTGCTTGCACCTGATAAAGGCGCCAATGCCGTAAATGTCGGCGGCAGGGTTGGAGCGGGTAAAGGTGATCCAGAGGAAATTATTAAGGGTGCGGGCGACAAACTCGCTGTCATCGACGATGACAACCAGCGGGAAAGTACCGATAGAGTCGGAAACCTGATATGCTGCGCAGAAGCCGGCCATGTCCGTTGTCATGCATTCCCGGTACGTATTGCATGGGGGTCCTTGGATGGCAAGCACCCCTGGCAGGCAGACGCATGGGTTGCTGAAGCCGTCAGGGAGGCGCAAGCCGGCAGGCAATTCCGTCGGCAAGTCGCGGCACTTGGCGCCGGCAGCCGCAACCACCACCTTCGACCCTTGATTGAATCCGCTTCCCGAATAGTCGAGAGTGTCGATGGTGGTGCGGGTGTGGAAGTGGAGGTCGCGCCGCCAGTCGACCCGTTCCAGCATGTGGCGGAAGAAGTCTGGAATGTTGTGGATGTCGAGTCCGGGGTTGTCCTCGCCGGCACATATCCAAAGATACTTGGCGAGCGACAGCTGACCCTGCCCCAGAATGGCGTTGGCAATGGTCAGGAGTTCCTGCGGCGCCCTCTCCTCAGCGTACGGCACGTAACGTTCGCTTCCTATGGCAAGTAAAAGAGGATGGACGCCGGCTGCGTCCACCGCATGCACAGCATGGACGCCGGAGAGGACCGTCGGGATGAGGGGACCGGTCAACTCGTGAATGAACGCCCCGAAGGTGGTATCCTCCTGGGGAGGGCGGCCGACCGTGGTAAAAGGCCAGATCGCACCGGGGCGATGATAGACGTTACCCACCTGAAGCACCGGGAAATCATGGGTCAGGCTGTAGTAGCCGAAGTGGTCGCCGAAAGGCCCCTCAGGGAGGGTCTTGTCCGGGTCGATGGTACCGGTGATGCAAAAATCGGCCTCGGCAGGAATTGGCAGCTCGCCATGAGGGGAAACCATTGCCACTCGCCGACCACCTAAAAGTCCGGCAAAGGAAAGTTCCGGCATCCCCTCCGGCAGCGGCATGACCGCCGCAACGGTCAGGGCCGGCGGGCCACCGACAAAGATATTGACCTTGAAAGGGAGGCCGCGCTCAAGCGCCTCGGCATGGTGCACGCCGATCCCACGGTGAATCTGGTAATGGATGCCGATCTCTCTGTTGGGCTCGTACTTTCCGCCGGAAAGCTGCACCCGGTACATCCCCAGATTGGAGTGACGGAAACCCGGTTGCACCGCACTCTCGGAATAAACCTGTGGCAGGGTAATGAATGCACCGCCATCGTCTGACCACGATTTTAGCTGGGGGAGCTGGTCGATGGTGGTCTTACACGCAAGGATCGGACCGTTCCTCACGCTCTTCGGCAACAGATGGAGGGCGGCCGGCGCCGTTCCCAGATAACCGAACGGCTCCCTGAAGATAGCGACCGGATTGACTTTCATTTCCACTAGGCGCCTGATATTCGTCAGTGCGTCGCGGAATATGTATCTGGTCCGCTCCAGAGTGCCGAACAGATTGGCGAGCATGGGGAAACGACACCCTTTCACATTGGTGAAAAGGAGGGCCGGCCCCCCTGCCTGGTAGACCCTGCGCTGAATGGCACCCACCTCCAGATTCGGGTCGACCTCCCGGTCGATACGGAGCAGATCTCCACGCACCTCCAGGGCTCTGACGCATTCGATAAGATTACGATATCCCATGACGACGGTTTTTCCCGGCTTCATGAACTGAAGCCTGATCGTTAATTTGTTGCCAGATTGGAAATTTACTTAATCATATTTGCAGATGTGCCGATAAGTTCTTTGTTACGCAGGCACTTATTTACACGGCCCGGCCGTTTTCAGTCAACATAAATCGGGCATGGAGCCAAACCATAAACCACGTGTAATGTAATTTTGTCGGAAAAATGTAAATTTGAACATTAATTAAATGCACATCGCGCCGCGATATGGCGCAAAATTTGCTTTTAGCAGGAAATCTGTTCCCGGACGAGTTCAGTGTCCTAACGTAAGCTGGTTTGAATTCGTCCCATTTGATTCTCTGCAATCCGGAGTGTACATCATGAAGAGTCTTGCAGGCAATATTGTTTTCCTGCTGCTGCTGCCGGCACTTGCGTATGCGGTAGATACGGAGGCGACGGGGACCACCATCCTGAGGTTTGAAGAGCGGAGCGTCCCGGGCTTTGAGAAGCAGAAAGCGGTTCCCGCCACCCAGTTTGTGGGGGTGGACGTGGACAAGATCGGCGGCGGCAACCTTTCCTTGCATCTCTTCGGCTGGGGGCGGGTGGACCTGGCCGACAGGAGCACCGACGAGAGAACCACCGACGGCAACCTCACCTACGGCTACCTCCTCTACCGCTTACCCAAGGCCAACGGACAGGTCAAGGCGGGAAGGTTCTTTATCTATGAAGGGG